>JAHHHB010000014.1 GCA_019359545.1 Desmonostoc geniculatum HA4340-LM1
ATTTGTCCGAACTGTGGAAGAATCACTCAAAGTATACATCAAAATCATTGGCGAACGATTCATGATTTACCTTGGAGTGAAAAAACTGTTTTATTAAAAATAAATCGTCGCCAATTCAAATGTAATAGAAGTCCAGCAATCAAGTTGCAAAGTAATCCAAAACGTTTTCTGCGGTTACGATTAGAACTTATGCACTGTACAAATTGACGATAATATGTAGTACTTGTGTACGATGTATAAGTCCTAACGATATTGTTGAGGATGCGAAAAATTTTCAATCGGCGATGGATATGTTCAGCAACAATACGTACATAGTTGAAAATTGCGATTGTGCTGCCGTTTAGGAGTGGGTAAATCAGCACAGCGAGGTTTTTTAGTGGCAATGCAGCTACAAGCGTTGATTTTTTGTGCTTTTATAGAGATAGGTGAAGTTTTGTAAAAAACATTGACTATTACTTTTACGCCAACGAACAACTTAACACTGCCAGCGGCTTGGCATCGCCTGACTCCGATTTGGCAAGGAGGAGAGGAAGTAATTCAAAAAAGTTTGCCTCACACTCAGCTTGCACCGGCTTGGCAACTGCTGCTTTTGGGCGACGGTTCGCCAACACGTCACTTAGAATTGCTTACAGGTGAGCCGATAGAAGTAGATGTCATTGATATGTCATTAATTGGCATGGACTTGGATAATGCCCCTGACTTAATCCAAGCTGTCCCAGGACCGCGACTACGGCGACAAGTGTGGCTGCGTACCGCTTCTGGTCAGCGATTAGCCTATGCTACTTCTTGGTGGGAAGCCAGCCACGTAGATGAATATTTGCAAAATCGCTCATTACCAATTTGGGCGAGTTTAGCTCGTCTTCGTACAGAGTTGTATCGGGATGTGCGAGGAATTTATTACGGTTACTCTCCCGCGCTACAGTCAGGTTTTAATGTAACCGGGCCTTTTTGGGGTCGCCACTACCTATTTTGGCATCATGGACAGCCACTTACCTTGATTTATGAGGTTTTCTCGCCTTATTTAACCAAATATTTGGGGTCTATGCAGCTGAGTGGAGTGAATACTGAGGCATAGTTACGAAAAAGCAAGGATCGGGGCAGGTATAGTAGAAACGCAAAATTTTGTGTCTCTACTACATATTGCCAATTAAGAGATTATTTAACCTGAAAAATCATATTAAATCTTAATTATTGAATTTTTCATTTACAAAATTAGCAGCGGCTTATCAGCAAAAATAACAACTGGTTGGTATCATTATGATACAAACTATCAAAATTTATAATTCAACAATATATGTGATTTGGTATATAAACTGGGGACAATAGACTGAAAATTGGCGACTGGATACTGGGTATTAGATATTATAAATATTCTTGCTCAGTCCCTAATCCCTAATCCCTAATCCCTATTTTCATCTGATGACTTGCAGCTTTGTCAACTTAGTTATATCCTCGAAGTGCTTGAAATAACCGATTAAACTATCGAAAACTTTCCGCAGAGGCATCCGTTTAAAGGAAGTGTCCTGCGAAATTTAACAAAGCGTGTTAAAAAAGGTAACTAAACACTAAAACAGCGCTTTTGAAACAGTTGGAAAATTGATTACGGAAATATCATCAATATCTAGGTGGAGAAATTTATGGAGTTAGCAGCCCTAAATAACGAGAAACTTTTTGGTTTACCGTGCCGATTTTAGATTTAGATTTTAGATTATTTCGGTACTCCTTTCCTACGGAAGGCTACGCGAACAAAGAAGCAAGCTACATGTCCCGCCCCTCCTGTGCCGAACAAATCCAAAATTTCAAATCCGACGCTCGTAAGCGTTGCATTAGCTACGTAGGAGCGTCTGACTTACTCTAAGCAAAGCTATGCCGTTCGCGTTAGCGTCTCTGAAAGAGAAGGCGTTGCCTTTCCTTCGCATTAGCGTCTTTGTACCCCTCCGGGGAAGCAAGCTACGCGCAGCGGCGACCACAGGAGAAGGAGAAGAGAAGGCTTGACGCTGCGCTATCAAGCCAGTAATCAGGGTTAATCCAAAATCCAAAATCCAAAATTTAAAATTGATTGACTGAAGCAATCAAGCAAGTAATGAGTTTGCAAGTATGAGGTATTAGGTTTCAATGGCACCGCCTCTTGTGTCTGTTTCCATGAAGAAAAATAAGAAACCGTCTCTGGTGCTGGCGCTGTCGTCTGCTGGATTATTAATTACTGCGGGGAGTGCAGCATATTGGTTGTTAACCCAAAGACAACCATCTTGGAACGATTTGCTAGTAGGTGCAAATATTATTCCTGGTGATGCTCTATTTGCGGTTTCCTTAACAACAGATCCCCAGCAATGGCAGAAATTACGGGAGTTTGGGACAAAAGAAACCCAAGCAGAACTAGATAAAAATTTAGTACAGTTACGCGATCGCTTTCTGACTAATAATGGTTACGACTTCCAGAAAGATATTGCTCCTTGGGTAGGCAATAACGTTACAATTGCGATTCTCGCACCAACAACAGCAAATAAATCTGTACCCAAACCAGTTACCACCAATGAAGATGTGACTCTTGATCAGCAGTCGATAATAATGGTCTTGCCAGTAAAAAACCGAGAAATAGCCAAAAACATCTTCGCGCAACCCAAAACCCTCAAACAAGGCAAATGGGTTGACCGCACTTATCAAGGAATTGCCATCAAACAAAATCAGGGACAACCAGGCGAAAACTTTTCCGCAGCCTTGCTAGATGGGCGTTTCTTAGTGATAACTGATAGTCCCAAAGCCACAGAACGAGCGATTGATGCCTACAAAAATCAAACATCCCTCGCTACAACAGGGGGCTTTGCCGAAAATTTGCCAAAAATCGCCAATAATCAACCCTTTGCCCACTTTTACGTCAATGTACCAACAGCAGCTAAAATAGCCGCTGCTTCTCCAAATCGCCCTTTACCTGCTCAAGTTTTAGCTCAACTGCAAAATAACCAAGGTTTAGCGGCAACAATGACCTTAGAATCAGAAGGAATCCGCTTAAAAGGTGTTTCTTGGCTCAATCCTAATAGTCAACGCGTGCTGGCGGTGGAAAACAAAGCCGGGAAAATGCAAAGCCGCGTACCAGCAGAAACCTTAATGATGCTCTCAGGCGGTAATTTACAGCGGTTGTGGGGAGAATATGTTTTAACATCTCAGGGAAATCCCCTCTCACCGATCGCACCAGAACAACTGCGAGGTGGTGTAAAATCTCTTACCGATCTCGATTTAGATAAAGATTTACTCAGTTGGATGAAAGGCGAATTTTCCTTATCAGTGATTCCTAATACGCCAAAAGAAGGTTCACCAGATAATTTTCGTGCGGGTTTGTTGTTCATGGTACAGACAAGCAATCGCAAATCAGCCCAAGCGTCTATCACTCAGCTTGATGAAGTGATGACAAATCAATACCAATTCCAAGTCCAACCGGGGAAAGTCGCAGGTCAACCCGTTGTTAACTGGGTATCACCTTATGGTACGTTAACCGCCACCCACGGCTGGTTAGATGGAGATGTTGCTTTCCTGGTAGTGGGCGCTCCCATCACTGATAAAATTCTTCCCAAACCAAACACCACACTAGCTAGCACTCTTCCCTTCCAGCAAACAGTTCCTACAGAACCCAATCCGACAAATGGTCAATTTTTCCTGGATGTGGAACGAACCGTGAAAAACTTTCCCTTACCAACTCTGATTCCCAATCAACAAACCTTACTAAGTGCAACGCGCTCAATTGGTATGACATCTGCTGTCAGCGACAATCGTAGTAACCGTTACGACATTTTTATAACACTCAAAAAAGTTAGTAAATAGGGGAGTGGGGAGTGGGGAGTGCGAGCAGGGGAAGCAGGGGAAGCAGGGGGAGCAGGGGAGCAGGGGAGCAGTAAGTTTTTCCCCTCTGCCCCTCTGCCCCTCTGCCTCTTGTGCCTCTTGTGCCCAATGCCCCATTCCCTATTCCCCATTCCCCATTCCCCATTCCCCATTCCCCTATAACCAGATAGGATCAGAACAGTCAGAATCGATATTTTAAAGAATCCACGGAGAGAAGACTTTATGAATCTGGTTGTACTCCAGAATTGGCTGGACAATGCTTCCTTTGCCGTATTATTCCTGACAATGCTGGTGTATTGGGGAGGAGCGGCTTTTCCGAATCTGCCTTATCTAGCCGCTTTGGGGACAGCTGGGATGGCGATCGCTAATTTGTGTATAGCTACACTATTAGGGGCACGATGGATAGAAGCTGGTTATTTTCCCCTGAGCAATTTGTATGAATCTCTGTTTTTCTTAACTTGGGGAATTACTACAGTTCATCTAATTGCTGAAAACAGCAGCCGTAGCCGCTTAGTTGGAGTTGCTACAGCTCCAGTGGCAATGGCGATCGCCGCTTTTGCTACCCTGACATTACCATCTCAGATGCAACTGTCGGAACCCCTAGTACCTGCCTTGAAGTCAAATTGGTTGATGATGCATGTCAGCGTCATGATGTTGAGTTATTCTGCTTTGATGGTGGGTTCGCTATTGGCGATCGCTTTTCTAATTGTCACTCGCGGTCAAGATATCCAACTACAAGGCAGTTCTGTTGGTACTGGTGGCTATCGTAGCAACGGCTATCGCTTGCACAAAGCAACAGAACTTATTTCTGAATCACCAGCCCCCTCTGCCGAAAATAACGGCTTTGCCCGTTTTGAAACTAGTAGCAACGGCAACGGTAACGCTAACACCGCTGTTTTGGGTTTAGTCACAACAACCCCAATCCAAAATCCAAAATCCGAAATCCAAAATTCGGAACCTCTTTCACCCCAGCGCCTTAGCCTTGCCGAAACTCTCGACAACATCAGCTATCGCATCATCGGATTAGGATTTCCCCTGCTGACAATTGGGATTATTGCCGGTGGCGTTTGGGCTAACGAAGCTTGGGGTTCCTATTGGAGTTGGGACCCCAAAGAAACTTGGGCGTTAATCACCTGGTTAGTGTTCGCAGCTTACCTTCATGCCAGAATTACTCGCAGTTGGCAAGGGCGCCGTCCGGCAATTTTAGCTGCCACCGGCTTTGTCGTTGTCTGGGTTTGCTATCTCGGTGTAAATCTTTTGGGTAAAGGTTTGCATTCTTACGGTTGGTTTTTCTAAAAACCTCATCAAAATAGTGCTAAGTGTTAAGTATTTTTTACTCATCACTTAGCACTTAGAGCAGAATTCAGAATTCAGAATTCAGGAGTCATAATTCAGAATTAGAATAGGCTCTATGCCTCGCTACCAGACCTCGATGTGTAATTCAGTAACTTGAGATTTGCTCTATATAGGACTCCTATTTGATTGCGTGAAAAAACTTGCCATCAAGTCGAAAAGCCTTATTCCCTATTCCCTACTCCCCACTCCCTACCTACACAACTTAATTCACAAATCAAAGGCAATTACAGCCACTAAATCCATAAAATCATTATTTTATTTCGGATGAACTGCTAAATCTGTGGAAAGGATAGATTTAGTGACAGGAGATGTTTATGGAAGATGGATTTGAGAGACTAAATCACGATGAAGTTGTGTCTATAGAACCAGACACTTTTAATAAGCTAAATATTGCTAAAACTTTTAAAGTCCGCGATTTGATTACAGCAATTAAGGAGTATATTGGAGCAGATGAAACAGATGAAGTAAATTTGTATACCCAAGGATTAAATTGTGAAGTTTTGCAATTTAGTACTCAGGGATGGAAAAAAGGAAAAGTTAGACTTGCTTTAGAATTTTGTCCTGAGGGGTCTGAATCACCACTTGATGAAATTTTTCAAAAACTTAAACAAGTAGAAAATTAATATCCAATTAGCAAAAGAACCCTGATTTATTAAATAAATCGGGGTTCTTTGCCTCTTGATAATGAATTACGGTTTAGGAATTGGCATGGAACGGGGAACTTATCTAGGCATTCCTCGCCAGTGGTTGTATTGGTATAACCAGCAAGGGGAAAAGCTTTTAACACCAGAAGAAGACGCAAAACTCGCTAAACAGAAAACCCAGCAAGCAAAACAAGAAGCGCAGCAAGCACGACGACGTGCTGAATTATTAGCACAACGGTTGCGATCGCTTGGCGTAGATCCAGATTCTTTTATCTAAATTACCATCAAGATTCATTTATAAAATAAAGATGTACTAATAACTGAGGAAGAGTAAACCCATCATGCTAAAGTACGATCCATTAGCTTGTTTGCCCTCATCAGAGGAACTGCCAGACTCTGACGATACCCCAGTGGATAACGAATTACAAAATATAATTCCAGGTTTACTCAAAGTTATCTTAGCGATGGTTTGGGCAGAACGCATGGATTGGTTTTTTGGTATAGATATGGGGATTTATCATGACCCAGATTTACCAGCGATAGTCCCAGATGGATTTTTGAGTTTGGGCGTAGAGCGATTTTACGATCAAAACCTCCGCCCCAGTTATGTGCTTTGGGAAGAGAAGAAATTACCGATATTAGTGTTGGAGGTGGTATCTAAAACATACCGTGGTGAGTACTCAACCAAGAAGGCAGAATATGCAAGATTGGGGATTTTGTATTATGTAGTTTACAACCCATTTCGTCGCCGTAAGCCACGTTTAGAAGTTTACAAATTAGTTAATAATGGCTATGCATTACAAGATGGTAATCCCGTTTGGTTGCCAGAGATAGGTTTAGGAATTGGCATAGAGCAGGGAACTTATGTAGGCATTCCGCGAGAGTGGATGTATTGGTATAACCAGCAAGGACAACGGTTTTTAACACCAGAAGAAAAGGAAAAACTTGCAGAACAAAAAGCTCAACTTGCAGAACAAAAAGCTCAACTTGCAGAACAAAAAGCTCAATTATTAGCAGAGCAGTTGCGATCGCTCGGCATAGATCCTGATTTAATCTAAAATCGAGAAAATTGGTAAAAATCCTGGATTTATTGATGGGCAAATTGCGAGTATTGCAGTTAAAAATAACTTGATTTTAGTAACGAATAATGTAGCATATTTTCAAGATTTTGATGGTATAAACATAGAAAATTGGTTCATTAATTAAGATACTGCATTGTTTATTCAATTTATTAATGCGTATTGCTATGCCTTGGACATCACCAATGCGTTCAAATATTTCCAAAGACTGATTGAAAAGAGCGATCGCTTGATCCACTTCCCCTTTATTGGCGTAGATATTTCCCAGATTGTGCAACGTCGCCGCTTTGGTTTGGACATTACCAATGCGTTCATTTATTTCCAAAGACTCCTTGTAGAGTGCGATCGCTTAATCCACTTCCCCTTTCTTGGCATAGAGAATTCCCAGTTCGTGCAACGTCCCTGCTATGCCTTGGACATTTCCAATGCGTTTATCTATTTCCAAAGACTGATTGTAGAATGCGATCGCTTGCTCCACTTCCCCTTTGTTGGCGTAGATACGTCCCAGATTGTGCAACGTCGCCGCTTTGGTTTGGACATCACCAATGCGTTCAGTTATTTCCAAAGACTGATTGTAGAGAGCGATCGCTTGCTCCACTTCCCCTTTGTTAGCGTAGACAATTCCCAGTTGGTGCAACGTCGCCGCTTTGCCTTGGGCATTTTACGAATTACGCATTACCCTATCAAGACTTGCACTCACACTTTCAGCATCCTGTGACTTCAATCGCTGCAAAATCTCTAAAGCTGGTTGCAAATAGGATATCGCTATAGTGTATTCACCCAGCTGTTCTGCCAAATCTCCTAACCTCCACAGAGTCATTGCTTTTCCTTGGACATCACCAATGCGTTTTCTTATTTCCAAAGACTGACTGTAGAGTACGATCGCTTCATCCACTTCCCCTTTGTCGGTGTAGATCATTCCCAGTTGGTGCAACGTCGCCGCTTTACCTTGGACATTACCAGTGCGTTCAAATATTTTCAAAGACTGATTGAAAAGTGCGATCGCTTCATCCACTTCCCCTTTGTTGGCTTTCAGTATCCCAAAATGATGATAAATTGATGCTAATTCTCCTTCTTCTTCTGCGGGACAAAGATTTAAAGCTTGTTCTTCCTTATCTGCCATCTTTTGCAGAATCATCTCAACTCCCCTCTCGGCTTCTGGCGACTTCGGGGAATTTTGCAAAATCTTATCTAACCATTCCAACAGCCGAGGATTTCCATCTGCTGCTTTTTTGGCGAGCTTCTGCAATTCTGTATCAATTAACCGCAACAAATGCCAGTCACGCACATTCTGTTTAAACAACTGCTGGTAAGTGCTAGCGAGTGCTTGGGCTAATTGATATCCGGCTGCCAACTTGCCGTAGAGGTGCGCTGCGGCGGCTGCTGTTGGTGCGTCTTCGCCTTCGATTCCGATTTGAATTTGTGCCATAAAGTTATCTGGGAATTTATACAGGATTTTTATCTCACGCAAAGGCGCAAAGGCGCAAAGAGGAAAGGATTTTGAAATTATTTACTTTGTGTTGTAACGATTGTCTAAGATAAGGCAACAGACCCAAACCTGGAAACCCAGATTGAATCTAAGTTTCAAAAATTACGAATTACATTATTTTATCCACAATTGCGAATTGCGAATTGTTCTTTTAGCAGGTGAACAATATGGTTCAGACTCCAGTTAAAAAACTAACTTTTGAAGAGTTTCTAGAACAATACCCTGATGGTGGCATTTACGAACTGATAGATGGAGAGATTATACCAGTGGAGGCAACCAGAGCGCACAAGAATGTAGCAAGGTTTTTAATGTTTGCCTTCAATGATGAAATTAGACGGTTGGGACTTGAATATATTGCTGACAAAGATATCATCATCAGGACGTTTACTGATGCTGGGCAAGAACAAGGCAGAAATCCAGATGTAAGCGTAGTTAGTGCATCACTGTGGAACAGCAATGTTTTAGCCTACGGGGCGCTGATTGAGCCGATTCAACTTGCTGTAGAAGTTACCTCAACAAACTGGGATGATGATTATGTTGACAAGCTAGATGAGTATCAACGACTGGGTATTCCTGAGTATTGGATTGTAGATTATCTGGCGATCGCTTCTCGCGCTTATCTCGGTAATCCCAAACTCCCCACGATTTTTGTTTATCAGTTGGTTGAGGGTGAATACCAGGTTCAAAAGTTTACGGGCTATGACCGTATTCTCTCTACTACTTTCCCCGAACTAGCGTTAACTGTTAAACAAGTTGTTGCTGCAAGTCAAATCCAAAAACTATGAGAAGTTCTAAAAATGGTATGGACTCCTCTACACGCAAAAATCCATCGCACAATGCGATCGCGCCATTTATTTGAGCGCAACCAACGGCTATTAGTCGCTGTCTCCGGCGGACAAGATTCTCTGTGTTTAATAAAATTACTTTTAGATTTACAATCCAAATGGGGATGGGATTTAGGTATTGCCCACTGCGATCATCGCTGGCGTTCTGATTCCCAAGCTAATGCTCATCACGTAGAAAACTTAGCTAAAACTTGGGGTATATCTTTTTATTTAGAAACAGCCAACGAACCGATAAATAGTGAAGCTGCTGCACGCGATTGGCGGTATGAAGCTTTAAGTGCGATCGCCAAAGCAAATAATTATCAATATATAGTTACAGGACATACGGCAAGCGATCGGGCCGAAACTCTCCTCTACAACTTAATTCGCGGTAGTGGTGCTGATGGCTTACAAGCCCTGACTTGGCAACGCCCCCTAACTACGGGCATTATGCTAGTGCGTCCACTTTTAGAAATTACTCGCACACAAACACAGCAATTTTGCCAAGATTTTCAATTACCAATTTGGGAAGATTCTACTAATCAAGATTTAAAATATGCCCGGAATCGCATTCGCCAAGAAACACTACCATATTTACAAGAAAATTTCAACCCCCAAGTAGAATCAGCCTTAGCCCAAACAGCAGAACTTCTACAAGCAGAAGTGGAATATTTGGAAAAAGCTGCCCAGCAGCTGCGGGAAGAGGCGATGATATGGGGCATTGGGTATGAAGAAAATTTCGTTCCCTTAAAATTAAATCGTCGGGTGTTGCAGAAAGCACCGTTGGCGCTGCAACGTCGGGTGATGCGTCAAGTATTGCAGCAAATACTGACTGACGCACCTAGTTTTGAACATATTGAAAAATTAACGGCTTTAATTACAGCACCAAATCGATCGCAAACCGATCCATTTCCTGGTGGTGCGATCGCTCAAGTACAAGGCGATTGGATCTGTTTGAAATAGTTAGGAGTTAAAAGTTATGAGTTAAAAATTTTCTTGAATTCATAACTCATCACTCCTAACTCCTAACTTTTTAAGACGCTAACAATTCCGGTTGAGATATCAAACTTTGGAGAGTTTGGCGCATCTGAGCGATCGCTTGGAGTTGAGAATCGCCAGTTTCCTGGAATCGCTCCAAAGATTCTCCGATTCCTTGAAGCTTTTGCCGTAAGCCGTCTAGACAATCCTGAACTGGTTGTAGTGCTTCTTCATAGAGATTGACTCGACCACGACATTGAGCAGTTGCTGTTCTTAGAGACAGCAAGTTTTCTTCGATCGCTTTGAGTTCTTGCTGCTTCTCCTCCAAATCGTGGGTTTGATTGTCAATCATTCCTTGAGCTAGATCGATACCAGCACGCATCTGCTCAATCTCACGTTCTAATTTTTGGATTTCCTGTGAATATTGTTGTCGCTGGGTTTCAATTTGTAACAGAACCGGCCCTAAATTAATTTGATTACCCTCTTCTTCATCAGCAACAGTATGTCCTTGCCGCCGCAGCAATACATTTTGATGTTGCTTGAGAAACTTCTCATGCTGTAACATGTTGCGGCGTTGTCCCACCAAACTGGAGTTTAGCATCTGATAAAGGTCTTTTTCATCTGTTAGTTCCAGTTCTAAATTAATGTGATCCTGGTCAGATGCTTGGTTTAATTTATTTTCTAGTTCTTCTATAGCTTCTTGCTTATATTTAAGTTCTTGTTCTTGATCGTGAACAAAGCTAGCGTCTATTTCTAACTTATGCTGTAAGTCTTGGACTATTTTTTGTAGTTCCTCTAGAGGCATTTTTTGTAAAGCTTCGACATCAACTTGCTGCCCCAGAACTA
Source organism: Desmonostoc geniculatum HA4340-LM1 (assembly GCA_019359545.1). Taxonomy (GTDB): domain Bacteria; phylum Cyanobacteriota; class Cyanobacteriia; order Cyanobacteriales; family Nostocaceae; genus Nostoc; species Nostoc geniculatum. The sequence goes on from JAHHHB010000014.1 coordinate 11,051, forward strand.
CATCACCAGATGTTGCAGCCAAGGTGTGAATTTGTTGATATAAATCTTCTTGATTGCGTAACTGTTCTTTAAGTAACTTAATATACTCTTGCTTGTTGTTAAGCTCGGCTGTACTGACCTGCAATTGGGCTGTTTGTTGGGCTAGAGAATTTTGTCCTTGTTGCCATGCGTTTTGGCGATCGCCCAATATTTGTGACAAGCGCTCAACTTCTTCCTGTTGTTGAGCGATCGCAGTTTTTTGCTGCTGGAGTTGTTCCCAGTGTGAAGTCAGAATAGCTTGCTGATTTTCTACCAATTCAAAGCCAAGATGAACGTGTTCTGTTAGTGTTTCTGTGGGAGAAATGCGACTTGATAAGCGATCGAGTAACTCACTCATCGCCCGACTTTGCTCCTCATCCAAAACCGTTCCTTGTTTAAAATCTGCTTGACGCTCCTCTAGGCGACGCTGCTCACCGCGCAAATGCTCCCAAGCACCTTCCAATTCCTGACGATTGCGCTCAATTTCTGCTTGTAAACGTTCAATTTCCCCACGGGATGTATCAACTTCCTGTTTTTGCTGCTCCAGTTGTTGCGACTCATCCTCCATCTGTTGCAACTGTTCCAGGCGTGCTTCCATTTCCATTTCACGGCGATTCAACTCTTGCGCCTGAAACGTCAGCGACTGTTTCCACTGATCGATCTCATCTTCCTTGAGCTTAAATTTTTCCAATTGGCGGGAAAAATTCTGCAAAATATTGACTAGCGGCCGCCCTGCTTCTTGAATCCGTTGTACTTGACGATTCGGATTCAGTTCAACCAGTACCAAGGCGCCATCATTTAATTTACTTGCGTCCTCAGCGGCAATCACTTCTTCCGACACAGTACTCCAATTCTGGTCAGTTCGCTGACAAGCTAGTAGTTTCAGTTCGGTTTTGCCACCACCACTGAGTAAACCACCTTTCTGTTTTTGTACTTCTGCTAAATACAGCACACTGTTAGTCCTTATTGATGCACTTAAAGTTAGTGTTTTGAGATATACCTGAGATAATTCTGTTCACTTGTCTCACTGAACCGGAGTTGAGCAGAACAAAACAGACAAAACTATTTATAGACGCGAGATGCTACGTCTTGATACTTATAGAAGCGACTTGACCACGCCTTTATATTTTGTACTGATGACAGGGATGATGACTTCCGTGTTAACACTAGCTTTGTGAAAGTGTATTACGAAAAATTAAGGTTTATAGCTTAATTTCTGACTTGATGAGAACAAGGGATAAGGTCACAATCTTTCCAATTCCCTGCGATCGATACTTACAGCAGAATTCAGAATTCAAAATTCAGAATGGGCTACGCCAAGCTGCGCTAACAGAAGTAAAACAGGGTTTAGAAGTAGCTTTGAGGCTAAGTTTGCGTGTTTCACTTTCCTTGAAATCTGCTGTAAACAAAAAGTCAGAATTTAGAATTGGTGAATTCACCAATAGTTGAAGCGGGTAAAGCAGGGTAAGAGAAATAACTCCTAACTCCTAAATTAAACTACCTGACGTAATTAACAAATAATATAAACGCCATCATAAGGAGTACTTTTTAGCTCAATGCAGGGAAATTTAAATGAAATTGATATTTGCAGTATTCTGCAATTAATTGAGTTGGGACAACGAACAGGGCAACTATGGGTAGAAGCTCATAGCTCTTACCACAACAACAAAGCTGGTGAAGACGGAGCTAGTAAATATCTCTCAAAACAACGGTCTTGGTTCGTTTTTTTCCTCAATGGTCAAATCATCTATTGCCAACAAGGAGAAAGTAGCTTATCCAGGATTAGCGATTATTTACGTCATTACCGAGTTGAAATGCGACTTGTCGACAAACAAATTGCCTCCTTATCATCAACCGACGCACCAGAATATGCGTACCTTTGGGCACTACTGGAACAGAATATCATCAACCCCAAGATAGCTGCTAGTATTATCCAGGGTTTGGTACATGAAAGCCTGTTTGAGCTGCTGAGCTTACATCAAGGTAATTTTATTTTCCGTCAAGGCGCGGCACTTGCCCCGCAATTAAACACCTTTGAGATTAGCCGCTTTGTGACAAAAATTACTAAGCAGGTACAAGAGTGGAAGCAACTTTATCCACACATTCAGTCTCCCGAACAATTACTGGTGCTATCTGACAAAGTTCAGACACACTCATCGCTACCAGCAGCAACCGTCAATAAACTACAACATTGGGCTGATGGTAAAACATCCCTGCGTCAACTGGCTCGTTATCTCAACCGAGATATTTTGACAGTCGCTAAGGCAATATATCCATATGTGCAACAGAGTTGGCTACAGTTAGTATATTCAGCGACAAATAAACCGGAGATTCACACTGAGAACTGGGAATTGAATAAAAAAAACAGGGGGCGGATAGTATGTATTGACGATGCGATCGCCATCGGTGAGACTGTAAATTCCATCTTACAAACACAAGGTTATGAAGCGATCGTCCTCACCAACCCCCTAGAGGCAATCAGTCTGGTTTTTCAACTCAAACCGGATTTAATTTTATGTGACATTGCCATGTCGGAATTAGAGGGATACGAAGTTTGCGCCATGCTGCGACACTCAACGGCATTTCGGCTCACACCGATTATCATGCTTACTGGTAAAGATGGATTTATCGATCGAGTCAAAGCTAGCATGGTCGGCGCAACAGATTATCTAACAAAACCATTTACAGACAATGAATTACTCATGCTCGTAGGGAAATATATCAATAACTAATGAAAATGGGGCAGAAAAATTTTAGATTTTAGATTTTGGATTTTGGATTTTGCGAACGCGAGTGCGTGCCGCAGACAAAAGTTTCAGCTAGCGCTTTCGGCGTAGAAGCCCAGAGGGCAGCAAGACAGAAGCATCAAAGCTTTTCAAGACGGATTTTGGCTTGAACAATCTAAAATCTAAAATCCAAAATAGCTAGGGCTTCCGGCGTAGAGGTTTAGAGGGCGGCAAGACAGAGGCATCAAAGCTTTTCAAGACAGATTTTGGATTGAACAATCTAAAATCTAAAATCCAAAATCCAAAATATAAACAGATTCAATACTTGTGGATCTACTAAAAGATGAGGTAAAAGATGTTATCACAGAATGAGCCAACCCAGTGAAACCTCACTATCCAGGAAATTAGCGAAAAACTAAATTTAATTTATACAGTTAATACTTGCGGGGGAATCAGGGAATGTTCCAAATAGGAACGTTACATCAGGAGGTAGATAGACACTTATGAGTACAGTTCTGATTGTAGAAGACAGTATCGCGCAAAGGGAGATGATTACAGATCTCCTGAAAGCAACTGGACTAACAGTCACCCATGCCAGTGACGGATTAGAAGCATTGGAGGCAATTCAAGTAGCACCTCCCGATTTAGTGGTATTGGATATTGTCATGCCCCGGATGAACGGCTACGAAGTTTGTCGGCGGTTAAAATCCGATCCGAAAACCCAAAATGTTCCTGTAGTTATGTGTTCTTCCAAAGGTGAAGAATTCGATCGCTACTGGGGCATGAAGCAAGGTGCAGACGCCTACATCGCCAAACCCTTTCAACCAACTGAGTTGGTAGGAACAGTCAAACAACTGCTGCGAGGATAAGGATAAAAGCAATATGGTCAGCAAACCGGACTTTTTAAGTGGCAGTGGTCAAGATCATTTCCGACCAGAATTACAAGTAGAAAGTCCTGAAGGTGAGTTACATTTGAGGTTTTACATTCCCTCGCATCAGGAGTTTGCACTACAAGCAACTGGCATCCGGGAAGTAATTGAACTAAGTCCTGATAGAATCACCCCGATTCCTAATGCTTCTCCTTTACTTTTGGGTACTCTAAATTTACGAGGTCGAGTTATTTGGGTGGCTGATTTGGGTCAATTTCTGGGGGAACCAAGTGCATTAAACACAGATAAAGCTGAAATTCCGGTGATTGCCATTGAAGAACAAGACACAATCGTGGGTTTAGCAGTAGAAGAAATCGGTGGTATGGACTGGCTGGATGTCCAAAATCTCATGCCACCAACTAGTGTTCCAGATACTATGGCTCCTTTTTTACGTGGAGAGTGGGTATTAGGTGCTAAAAATAATCAGTGTCTACGACTGCTCGATCAAATGGCAATTATACGGAGTGCGCGATGGGCAGGATGAAATTGGAGGAGGAAATGGCAGCAAGTATTGATGGTTACGAGCCAACATATCAACAGGCGATGACCGCCTATGTTCAAAGAAATTATGACGTTGCCGCCACTTTAGTTGACCAAGTGGTGCAAAATTTACCAAATGATCCAAATTCTCATTTATTAAGGGGTCATATCTACTACGTTTTGCAACAGTATGATGTTGCAAAACAAGAATATCAACAGGTATTAGACTTGACTAAAGACCCAGAAATTATTGCTTTTGCCAATAATGGAATTGAGAATATTAATCAATATCTAGAGTCGTTTGGTGGTCAGATTGATACATCAGCAAGTCAAGAGCAAATAAATTCCCTAGAGATGTCTGATGCGCTGGCATATAGCGAAGAAGAATTGGAAGATTTGCCTGCTAGTGAGGAATTTGACAGCAAAAACCTGGATTTGAACTTTTTTGAAGAGGAACAACAAACTGTGAATACAGTTGAAGAACTATCTTCAAACAATCCATTTAATATAGCCACAGAAGGCAGTATTGAAACAGAAAACATATCAGATTCTTCTATAAATTTTGGTGAAGATCCTTTTGCCTTAAATGAAGAATTAGACGAACAAGATTCCAATAGCAGCCGTTGGGAGGAAAACGCAGAATTAGAATTACCTGCTTTTTGGCAAGAAGATAGCTCCGAAGAGAGTCTGGAAGAATCATTAGTGAATAATCATTTTGCAGACAATGAAATAAATTCTACTAATGAAAATTCAGATATTCACAATAATAACTACTCTTCAGCTTCTAATTCACAAACTGGTAATAGTAACAATAATTTTGCTGATTTGTTGAGTGAGTCAGAGCCTCAAGATTTCAGTGTTGAAAGTTTAGAACTTCCACAGCATCATTTTGCAGATGAAACTGTACTGATTGCTGAGAAAGAACCGAGCAATAGGTTTGCAACCAATAACTTAGAATACAATAGTCAAGAAAATTTGTCGGAAACTCAACCTAAGAGTTGGTTGGGGAAAAGAGAAGTAGAAGCTGAAGAAGAATTCCAACCAAATTTTTCGGATGATTCTTCATCTTTGAACAAAAATTTTATTTCGGATAAAAAGCAGTTTCAATCACTTCAATTCTCAGAAAAAAATAGCTTTTATGAGGATGAAAGTTTTGATCTGGAAGCATTTGAGTCTGCCTTTGGTTCAGAGAGCTTAGCCTCTGATGAAGAGTCAAACAATGTAATGCATCGAGAAAATTCTAAGAGCAATATAGAATTTTTAGATGACTTTGAAGAATTTGATGATTTAGGGAATATTCCAGGGTTTGACCTGATCGAAGGAGATTCTGACTTCGCTGACATCGCAATGCATTCTGCCGCAGCAGAAACCAATGGTACTGGACGCTCTCAAGTTGTGCAGGCTTTTTCAAGTAATGCAGCAGATCGTGAAGAAGAACTATTCACGATTACTGGTTCACACGAACCAGTTCCAGCCTTTAACCAAGCAGATGTCTCCAAGGTAGAACCCAATGTCAGCGTTGAGCAAGGCTGGTTAGCACCATTAGAAAATGCCCCCATAGAAAGGAAGCAATGGTTAATTGGTGGGAGTGTAGGTATTGCCTCGGCGCTGGTTGTAGCCACAGTCAGCTTTCTCGCCACAACATTTTCTCCACCCCAACAAAGGGAAAGTGTCCGAAATACAGGTTGGGCAATGGCACTGGCTGCCGGACTGACGGGTTTTGCTACCGCAGGCTTCATGGGGAATATCACACTCAAGCAAATTCGCCGCACAACCAAGGATTTGGAGACTCAGTTTGAGGCTGTACGCCAGGGAAATCTGAATGCTCAAGCTACGGTGTATTCCGAAGATGAATTGGGGCATTTAGCCAGTGGTTTTAATGAAATGGCGCGAGTCATTTTCACAACCACAAATGAAGCCCAACGCAAAGCCGATGAACAAGAGGAAGCCAAAGAAAATCTGCAACGCCAGGTGATTCGCCTGTTGGACGATGTGGAAGGAGCTGCTAGAGGCGATTTAACAGTGCAAGCTGAAGTCACAGCCGACGTACTGGGAGCCGTAGCTGACGCTTTTAACCTGACAATTCAAAACCTGCGGGATATTGTCCAACAGGTAAAAGTAGCAGCCAAGGAAGTGACAAAAGGTGCAACCAACTCCGAAACCTTTGCTAGAGCCTTATCTAGTGATGCTTTGCGGCAAGCAGAAGAGTTGGCAGTGACGCTGAATTCTGTACAGGTGATGACCGACTCGATTCAGCGGGTAGCAGAAGCGGCGCGGGAAGCCGAAACCGTCGCCCGCGATGCAAGTACGATCGCTCTCAAGGGTGGCGAAGCAGTAGAAAATACTGTGGCGGGGATTTTGGAAATTCGCGAAACCGTTGCCGAAACAACTCGAAAAGTGAAGCGGCTGGCGGAATCTTCCCAAGAAATTTCTAAAATTGTGGCGTTGATTTCTCAGATTGCTTCCAGAACTAACTTGCTGGCACTCAATGCGAGTATTGAGGCCGCAAGGGCGGGAGAAGCTGGACGGGGGTTTGCTATTGTAGCAGATGAAGTGCGCCAGTTAGCAGATAAATCTGCCAAATCCTTGAAAGAAATTGAACAAATTGTGATGCAAATCCAAAGCGAAACAGGCTCCGTAATGACCGCGATGGAAGAAGGCACACAACAAGTAATTAAAGGCACAAAATTGGCAGAAGAAGCCAAGCGATCGCTCGAAAACATTATTCAAGTGGCGAATCGCATCGATATTCTGGTGCGTTCTATCACTAGCGACACTGTAGAACAAACGGAAACCTCCCGCGCCGTTGCTCACGTAATGCAATCAGTAGAACTCACAGCCCAAGAAACTTCCCAGGAAGCACAGCGAGTTTCAGGTGCCCTACAACACCTAGTAGGTGTATCCCGTGACTTGATCGCCTCCGTGGAACGTTTCCGAGTAGAAACCCTTGAAACTAGATAAATTGTCATTTGTCATTTGTCCTTCGTTATTTGCTAATGACCAATGACCAATGACTAATGACCAATGACCAATAACTAATGACTAATGACTCTTGACTAAAAAACTATGCTGCCGGAACAACAACAGCGGATTTTGGGTTACTTTATTGAAGAAGCCAGAGACCACCTGAACACCATTGAACAGGGGTTGCTGAATCTAGAGGGTACCCTGAACGACCCGGAAATGATCGGTGAGGTCTTCCGGGCGGCTCACTCCATTAAAGGAGGAGCGGCGATGCTTGGATTGACTAGTATCCAGCATACATCCCACCGTCTGGAAGATTGTTTCAAAGTTCTTAAAGAACATCCGGTTCAGATTGACCAAAAGTTAGAGTCTTTATTTCTTGGTGTATCTGATACCCTGAAAGCGCTGTTAGAGCATTTGAGCGGCCCATATGGTCTTTCTGAAGAGACAGCTAATACATTGATGTCAGAAACTGAGCCTGTTTTTCAGTGGCTGAATGAGCATCTAGAACAGCTTGTAGAACGAGGAAACAGTGGAGTAGGTACTTCCTCTGGAACGGAACTTACAGGTTCTGTAGATAATGTCTCCACACTCACAGAACTTTTCCTGCGGCGAGATATTCCCAGTTTGGCAGAAGACGGGCATCAGGAATCGACAGAAATATCGTTCGCTGTAGCACCTCAGGAGGTGTCATCCTCAGCCAGCGCCAAAGAAAATCATGATTGGAGCGAGTTTCAAACCCAGGTGCTACAAATCCTGCGGGAAATGTTGCAATTGTTTAAGCAAACAACAACATCTTCAACTCGGCAAAACCTCCAGGAATGCTGTCATCAGTTAGTCAAACTTGGTGAAACTTGGAATTTGTCCAAGTGGTGCGGTTTGTGTCAAGCGGCAGCAAGTGCGATCGCCAATCCCGAAAATACTTATCTAACTTTAGCTAAAATTGTTATTACTGAAATCAAGCAAGCTCAAGAATTAGTTCTCCAAGGTAAGGAAGCCGAAATTGCAATAAGTCAACAACTAGAAGCACTGTTGAATTTTGCAGAAATTGAGTTGTTAGAAATTCCCTCTGATTTATTTGACGGACAGTCTCCAGCAGAGTCAATTGCTCAAGAAACTGAGGACGCCGAACAGTTAATCATAAATAATTTATCTGAGCCAATTGAAGAACTGAATTTAGAAGAAGATACTAGTGAACACGCTTTTTTTGAGTTACAAAAAACGTCGTCAAACGCTGCAACTGGAAATAGCTTTACTTTCATTCCACATGAAGAAGCGCATCCAATCAGTAGGAATCATGACCCCAATGGTCCAGAAGTAGGAATAGCTGAGTTAAATACCCTTGCCGATTTATTTGAAGGCGAGACTCCTGATTTAGATGAACCTTGGCAACAAGAAGAAACTTTAGATATTACTGCTACCGATGAATTGGGAATTGATCTTAGTAGCAATGAAACTGAAGATACTGATGGCGATTTATCAGATTTACTTTCCTTTGATGATGATGCCAGCAATGAACAACAGACCAAAACCACCACTAAGACAGAAGATTTATCTCTGTTATTTGGCGACAACTTCCTAGAAAAAGAAAACTCAGAACCGCGAAATCAACAAATTTCTGCTACGAATTTAGACTTTAGTGATATCAACGAACTCGATTTAAATTTAGATGCTGATTCTGAGGCAATTTTACCAGAATTTCCGGAACAACCAATTGAAGAGGTTGTCGCAAATAATCTGGATGAAAACGATGTAGTTGCAGATTTATTGGCACTGACACTAGATGATGATAATGAACTGTTGATTACAGGCGAAGTAACTCAACCAGAAAATGATGTTTTTGCTAGTGTAGAACTATCGAGCAACCAAGAAAACAGTCTTGATAACTTATTTTTAGAAACTGAAAATAAAAATTGGGTACAAGAAATTACCCCTAATGATTACATAGAATTATCTCAGCCAACAGATTTGTCTTTAGATAATCTATTTGGTGAAACAGAAGAACATTTAACACTACCTATAAACAATTCTAAACCTGGTGATTTATTTGATATATCCTCGATAGATACATCGAATGTTTCTCCGGCAGAAAATGATTTGAATAACTTCTGGAACCAAGAAAATACAGAAAAATCAAATTATTTAGCTGAAAAAAATGTAGAGAAAGTATTAGAAGAAAATCTATTTACTGCCAACACTGATGATATTTTTGCTGAAAATCAGCAGTCCACATCTTCTCCTAAAGACAGTTTGGATATAGAAAATTTTGGTCTGAATTTCCAGGACGAAGAAGAACTAGATCTGATATTATCAGCGGATACTGGAGATGATTTATTTGAAGAATTAGCACCGAGTAATTCAACGATTTTTTCTGAAATTAATGAACTAGCGACATTAGAAGAATCAGCACCGTCGTTCACACTGCATCCTGTAGTAGAAGAAATTCATAGCTTATCACAACAACCAGAAACTGTAGATTTCATCCCAGAATTTACTAATCAGCCCCCAGAGATATCTGCTGTTGATTCTCCTCAAACATCTTCCGATTTAGAATTTAATTCCTTTAGCTCCTTTGACGAAAATCCACAAGAGTTGTTTGAGGATGTAGCAGTTGATAATTCCACCTATATTCAGATGGAGATTACAGATGATGTGGTGGGTGAACTATCGACTTTAGAAACTTCAGAATTATCCCAAGCACAGCCAGGTGATTTGTTCGGCTCCTTTGATGAAAATCCGCAACTGCTGTTTGAGGATGGAGTTGTTGACAATTCCACCTATATTCAGATGGAGATTACAGATGATGTGGTGGATGAACTATCGACTTTAGAAACAGGAGAGGAATTAGCACCTGTTCCTAAAGCAAAGCAGATACCAGAACTAGATTTTGCTGCCCTGGAAGAATTGCTAGGTACAGATAAGAATGAGGCTGCTGTATCTAGCCGCCAGCCCTTAACTCAACCAATCCCACCGAAAATTTCCCCTCCACCGCGCATAGATGAATTTAGCGACTTGGAAAAGTTGCTGGCAGAAGCAGATCAAACAATATCACACTCAGCGCTGGCAAAATCGAACACAAGTAAAACTGCACGCCCCTCTACTCGTCGTGCTGCGAGATTTGAAGAAACGATGAAGGTTCCAGTTAAGCAACTGGACGATATGAGTAATTTGGTTGGGGAGTTGGTGGTAAATCGCAACACCTTAGAGCAGGATCACGAACGACTACGGCAATCATTAGATAACTTGCTGATTCAGGTACAACAACTCTCAGATGTGGGAGCGAGGATGCAAGAGTTGTACGAGCGATCGCTTTTGGAAGCTTCTCTGTTAGCCGGACGCAAAACCAAAGACTCTGGCTTCCATTCCGAAGACTCGAATTCCGATAGAGGCTTTAGCGAGCTAGAAATGGATCGCTTTACTCCCTTCCATACACTCTCTCAGCAAATGATTGAGCGCATTGTCCGAGTGCGTGAGTCAGCTAGTGACATTGATTTTGTCACCGAAGAAACTGAACGAGTAGCACGGCAATTCCGCCAGGTAACCACCCAGCTACAAGAAGGACTAACAAGAGCGCGAATGGTGCCCTTTGCCCAAACTATCGATCGCTGGCGGCGAGGTGTGCGGGACAACGCCATCAAATGTGGCAAACAAGTGGAGTTGGTAATTGAAGGCGGCGATACCTTAATTGACAAGATGATTTTAGATCATCTCAGCGATCCGCTAACGCACATGCTGAATAATGCGATCGCTCATGGTATTGAAACGCCAGAACAAAGGCAAGCTGCTGGTAAGCCACCTGTGGGAATCATTACTATTCGTGCCTTCCACCAAGGTAACCAAACTGTGATTTCTGTAGGCGATGACGGTGCAGGTATCGATCCCGCACGGGTTAAGGCTAAGGCAGTCAAAATTGGCATGATTACGGAAGCTCAGGCAAAAACCATATCTCGCCTAGAAGTCTACGATCTACTTTTCCACTCTGGTTTTAGCATCAAAGACCAGGCAGACGAAATTTCTGGTCGCGGTGTGGGTATGGACGTAGTACGTTCTGCCATTAGCGAAATTCGGGGCACAGTGAACACCGATTCTGCCATCGGCAAGGGAACCACTTTCACAATTCGTTTGCCACTAACTCTCAGTATTTGTAAAGCTCTGTGTTGTGTCTCCGATAGAGCCAGAGTTGCCTTCCCGATGGACGGTGTAGAAGATACCCTCGATATCCCACTCAAAAATATTCAGCATAACGCCAATGGACAATCATTTATTTCTTGGCGTGATACCTTGCTGCCATTCCGACCTTTGAAGGAACTTTTAACCTTCAATCGCCAAATTAGTCGCGGTAATGTCTATGGCGGCACCCGAGATGATGATATGGTTTCTGTGGTTGTGGTGCGATCGGCAAATACTCTGATTGCCCTACAGATTGACTTGGTGTTGAGCGAACAAGAAATTGTAATTAAGCAATTTGAAGGGCCAGCACCCAAACCCATTGGTGTAGCTGGTGCTACAGTTCTGGGTGATGGTCGCATTATGCCCATCGCTGACGTACTAGAAATCATCGACATCTTCCAGGGACGAATTTCCACACAAATTGGTGGCAGTTCTTGGCAACAAAAATCTACTCCTACAGACATACCCGCTACCAAGATTGACCCGACAGTGCTGATTGTTGATGACTCAATCACAGTCCGAGAATTGCTCTCTCTGACATTCAACAAAGCAGGTTATCGAGTAGAACAAGCACGTGACGGTCAGGAAGCTTGGGATAAACTCCGCTCCGGTCTGCCTTGTGATATCGTATTTTGCGACATCGAAATGCCCCGTTGCGATGGTCTAGAGTTACTCTCTCGCATCCAGAAAGACTCTAACCTCAACCACCTACCTATCGCAATGCTCACCTCACGGGGTGCTGACAAGCACAGACAAATGGCAGTTCAACTCGGTGCAAGTGGCTACTTTACCAAGCCTTATCTCGAAGAAGCGTTACTTGAAGCTGCATCACGGATGCTTAAAGGAGAGAAACTTGTTAGCTAATACCATTTCACAAAAATACTGATACACACAGATTTTTCGTAGGGGTTTAGCAGTGCTAAACCCTTACCCACGTATTTGTATCATTATTAAAGTCAAATGGTATAAACCAAATAAAATACTCGGTGGAGGGAAAGCAATGCAATGGGTTGTAATTTAACATAGCAGGTGCGTAGGCGTAGCCCGTCGTAGACATCGCAGACTCATAATATCGATAATATCTATCCACCTCTGACTTTTTCTTGCGATAATTCCCAAGGGGGATCAGGGGGATGAGGGAGAAGGGGGAGCAGGGGGAGCAGGGGGAGAATAACTCCTAACTCCTAACTCCTAACTCCCCACTCACTACTCCCTACTCCCCACTCAGCACTGAGTCAGATAAAAGGGGGATAAATGACACTCAAGCGGTTGATTTTAATTTTTATTATGACGCCAATAGCAGTTCTGTTGGCAGTTTTGTCTTTATTCGGTAGTTGGCAAGAACCTCAGTTTCAAAGCCGCTTAGAACTGTACCAAATTAATATTGCTCTACAAGCCCAAGCTTGGCAATCACAAGATAGCAGCGATGACAATCTCCAGGCGATTCGAGAAGCGATACTGGGCGAGCAACCCCTAGAAAGCGCTACCAAGCAGTATCAGGAAGCGCGTCAATCTGTTCAAACTAATTTGGACAAAGTTAACTACAAACTTGCACAGTTGGGTTCTCAACCTGAAATAACTCCCACACCTCCTAAACCTCTACCAGATGTTTCTCCTACTACTAAAACTGCCCAACAATCACAGCAGCAACAGTTACAGAAGTCTTTTAAGGAACTACAAAAATTACTAGCTGAATTAGACTTGCGGCTGGGAATTTTACAAGCACAGCAAGGACAGACGGATGCAGCCCTCAAAACTTGGAGCGAATTACAGAAACGCTCAGATATCAATCCAGAATTTGGGCAAACTGCTGCTGTATTGAGTGGACTGTGGAGTAATCCTCCCCGCTTGCTCCCCGATGCTCAACAACCTATTCAAAAGAATTTAGAAGGTTGGTTTCGCTCTACTGCTTTGGTTCAGCTATATCAACTCGATCAGCGACAACAAGCCCTATCAGCAGTGAAAACTGCACAACAAGAAGCTGCTGCTGGTGCAGTGTTGAAATTAGCAATTATTGGTACTATTCCGACTTTGGCAGCATTAATTGGTCTAATACTGTTGGTTTTCTTATTTGCTCAACGTTTACTCAAAGGAAAAGTCTCTTTATTAGGTCAAAATGCTGATTTAGCTTGGTCAACGCCTTGGGATGTGGAAACGGTTTTGCAGGTTTTTGTCGTCGGCTTTTTCTTCATGGGACAACTTTTTGTGCCCGTACTACTATCACTGCTCCCTATACCGCGTCCCGTCACTGATGTCCGACTTCAAGCTTTTTCTGTTTTAGTTAGTTACATACTAGTAGCATCCGGGGCGTTGTCAGTGCTGTATTTCTCTATTAAACGCTTTTTTCCATTACCAGAGTTCTGGTTTCGCTTCCGTTTTCAAGATAACTGGTTTTTCTGGGGACTGGGGGGCTATTGCGCTGCTTTACCCATAGTTGTAGTAGTATCTTTAATCAATCAACAACTCTGGCAAGGACAAGGTGGTAGCAATCCCCTGTTGCAACTAGCCCTCGAAAGCCAAGATGGTGTAGCACTTGGGATGTTTTTCTTTACAGCGGCGATCGCAGCTCCATTTTTTGAAGAACTTTTATTTCGCGGCTTTTTGTTACCCTCTCTCACTCGTTATTTACCCGTATGGGCATCAATTCTTGTCAGTAGCTCGCTGTTTGCCATCGCTCACCTGAGCTTGTCGGAAATTCTACCACTCACCGCATTAGGCATTGTATTGGGGGTAGTCTACACGCGATCGCGCAATCTCCTCGCTCCTATCCTCCTCCACAGCCTCTGGAATAGTGGTACTTTATTAAGCCTGTTTATACTTGGTAATAATTAATACAATTTAAATACTGTTGCTAAAAATGGAAATATCTGATTTTATCTCCATAGATAGCAACAATTTACTAGTCATAATTGGTTGTAAGCATAAATACTCGCTAAAAGCCAAACAACGGCAAAAGCAAATTAAATAATGCTCTGAACATAGACAACAAACTATCCAGCTAAGCATTTATTCTTAATTAGGGTAATTTTAGCTATTTTCGAGATGTTAATTGCCTTACCAAGTTATTTTTGTCGTAATTAATTGGATTGCAAATCCAGTTTGCACTAGCGCAAATAGTTATTGATAACTAAGAAAGAAGTTAGAATTACACATTTTTACTACCCAAACAACCAATACTCGTTATTGCTGCGATCGCCAAAAACTCCGGAAATAATACTGATGGACTTGTAAAAAGTGGTATGCATAGCAATTATTACTGATGACTGAGGTTGATTCTTTTCAAGATAAATCTCTTGTCTGAAAATCAGTACAATTGCTGCACCAGGATTTGCAATCAAATCCAGCAAAAGCCGTCAACGAGCTACAAATTTTCGGGCTATGTTGAAAGACATTTGATGTCTAAATTTTGCCAGCATCTCCTCTAGACTAAAAGCACGCTGATTTTAGTTCTCGATCCTGGCATTTACTCACACTAAAAAAATTAAAAATATATTTGTTTACCAAATATATTTAGTCGCTCTTATTACAATAAAGACTTTATTTTTATACCTCACTTCTTAAGGAGCAGCACTCATATGGCAAATCTCAACCCCAGTCATCCTACTAAACAACTTTTAGCTGGTTACTGTGGCATTATCCTTGGAGGATTTGGCGTTCATAAGTTGATTCTGGGATATGCCCCAGAAGGCTTTATCATGTTGGTAATCTCCGTAGTCGGGGGTTCTTTCACCTACGGCGTTGCCTTATTGGTTATGCAACTTGTAGGTTTAATTGAAGGCATGATCTACTTGAATAAGTCCCCTGAAGAATTTGTGAATACCTACTTTGTGAATAAGCAGGGTTGGTTCTAGTACACCGTGGCGGAAGTTTGCCTACATTGAACAAGGGGCTAGTACCGCTGCGCGGAAGTCAAAAGTCAAAAGTCAAAAGTCAAAAGAATTATATTTTCGGCTTTTGCGCCATTTTGAATGGTCTGTTTATTTCCGCCGTGCTGTACTAGGGCGCGTTTTCAAAGTCTTAGATCCCCCCAATCCCCCTTAAAAAGGCTTGCTCAGAGTCTATTAAAGTCCCCCTTTTGAAGGGGAGCTAGTGCGGTCTTCTCCCAAGGGGAGACGCTAAGGGCGATAGCGCAGCGTAAAGCCTTCTCTACGAGACGCTACGCGAACTGCATGGCTTCGCTTAGAGCGAGTGCGCGAGCGTCTGGGGGTTTCCCCCATGAGCAACTGGCGTGGATTTAGGGGGATCTAACAATTGAGGGGGCTAAACGAGCAGTTTGAAAACACGCCCTAAAGCCCCTTGTCTGTTAAGCGATGGTAGCTGGTTTGACGCTGTACTGTACTAGGGTGATTGATAGCAGCAGTTTTACATTTATTCCTATTGATATGGTCATTCTCAAACCTAAACACCTGAACTGGGTCATGTTTTTCTTCTTGGGCATAGGGTATTTCAACGTCATGTCTCATTTGGAAATTGACAATTTTTGGAAAAGCCTCATTGTCCTGATGCCAATGCAGGTTGCAGCTATTATTTATGTGACTTACAGCAGAATTCAGAATTCAGAATCTAGAATTGGGAAGTAAGACAGGGTAACAGGGTAAGCTTGTGTACTTCAGCAACTTGAAATCTGCTGTATCTAGGCTGGAGTGGTAATTGACGCTCGGCGCGGTAGGATAAATTAATAAATTTAATATGCTTGACATTCAGTCGTAGTTCCAGATTTCGCCTACGCTCGAATTAGAGACGCTTTTAGTCAGGCGTTGAATTTTCGTAGCGAATCTAAACACTTGCCATGCAACTTGTTCCCAAAACTAAGGTAGACCGAGAATTTACCCCAATCCTAGAGAAAATTATTCTAGATGTTGGAGGTATGAAGTGCGCTGGGTGTGTGAAGGCTGTAGAGCGACAGCTAACCCAGCATCCAGGAGTCAAAAGCGCCTGTGTGAACCTGGCAACAGAGGTAGCAGTTGTAGAGTCACAAGCGGGTGTGGTAGATGCAGATGCACTGGCAAAGCAATTAACAGCCGTTGGATTTCCGACTCAACCCCGAAAAGCCAGTGGTACAGTAGCAGGGGAGATATCTAACTTACCAGACCCAGCAGAACGGCAACGCCAACAAATGCACTCTTCACTCAGGCAGTTGGCGATCGCTGCCCTGTTGCTGGTATTGTCGGCAAGTGGACATTTTGGTAATATTGGCAGTTCAGTGCTGCCAATATTGGATAATATCTGGTTCCACTGTGGACTGGCAACGATCGCCATCCTAATTCCTGGCCGCCCGATTTTTGTAGATGGTTGGCTGGGTTGGCGGCGAAACGTACCTAATATGAACACCTTGGTGGGATTGGGAACCCTCACAGCCTACATTGCTAGTTTAGTAGCGCTGCTGTTTCCCCAAATGGGTTGGGAGTGCTTCTTTGACGAACCAGTAATGATGCTGGGCTTTATTCTCTTAGGAAGAACATTAGAGCAACAAGCTAGAGGTCGCGCCGCCGCTGCATTTCGGCAATTGCTGGCACTCCAGCCACTCTTAGCGCGGTTGATTGCCAACCCAGAGGAAGCAGCAATCGGGTCTTCTAGTGTAGAGATTCCCGCTGAACAGGTGCGGGTTGGAGAATGCTTACAAGTGCTGCCAGGTGATAAAATCCCCGTTGATGGTGAAGTGATAGCTGGTCAAACAACAGTCGATGAGTCGATGTTAACTGGGGAAGCAGTACCAGTGAGCAAGCAACCGGGAGATCTGGTGACAGCTGGGACACTAAACTACTCAGGGGCGATCGCCATTCAAGCAACGCGTGTCGGCAGCGATACAACTTTAGCTCAAATTGTTGCCTTAGTAGAAGCCGCCCAAACCCGCAAAGCCCCAGTACAAAAATTAGCAGATACAGTGGCAGGTTACTTTACCTACGGGGTATTGGCAGCATCTGTATTAACATTTATCTTTTGGTACTTTTTTGGCACTCACATCTGGACTGATGTCACCATGTCTAGCGGCATGGAAATGGCTCACCACTCCCCACTCAGTACAGACGCGATTAATCCCGTCTCTACCCACTCTCCCCTATTAATTAGCTTAAAGTTAGCGATCGCCGTCATGGTAGTCGCCTGTCCCTGTGCTTTGGGACTTGCCACACCAACAGCTATTCTTGTCGGCACTGGTATGGGCGCAGAACGGGGTCTGTTAATCAAAGGTGGCGATGTTTTAGAAAAAGTACACAAGCTAAACACCGTAGTTTTTGATAAAACCGGCACCTTGACCACAGGTAACCCTATCGTCACAGATTGTTTGCTAATTGAGGGACTGGGGACTAGGGACTGGGGACTAGGGACTGAGAATTCCCAATCCCTAATACAACTAGCCGCAGCCGTAGAAAGCGGTACTCACCATCCCCTAGCAAAAGCGATTCAGCAAGAAGCACAGCAGCAGGAGTTATCGATTCCAGAGGCTGTGGACTTTCACACGGAACCAGGACTGGGAGTGTCCGCTGTAGTAGAAGGCACAATCGTGCTATTGGGTAATGCGGACTGGTTAAGTTGGCATGGAATTACCATGAGCGAAACTGCACAACAGGTAGCACAGGATTGGGCAACAGCTGGTAAAACTGTGGTTTTCGTGGCAGTTGGCGGAACTTTAGCCGGACTGATTGGTGTTTGCGATCCCCTGAGGCCAGATGCTAAAACCACCGTAGACAAGCTACGTCACATGGGCTTACGGGTAATGCTCCTCAGTGGCGATCGCCCAGAAGCAGCCAACGCCATAGCCAAAGAATTAGGATTAGATAGCACTGATGCGATCGCAGGTGTCCCCCCGGCTAAAAAAGCGGCTGCAATACAAGCCCTCCAAGAAGGGACGCGGGGACGTGGGGACGCGGGGACGCGGGGACAAAGATATGAAGAAAACTCCTCACTCCCCAATCCCCAATCCTTTGTTGCAATGGTTGGTGATGGTATCAACGATGCCCCAGCTTTATCCCAAGCCGATGTCGGAATTGCTTTATACTCAGGGACAGATGTGGCTATGGAAACTGCTGAAATTGTTCTAATGCGCGATCGCTTAAACGATGTCGTCGAATCTATTCAACTCAGTCGCGCCACCTTCAACAAAATTCGCCAAAATCTATTCTGGGCTTTTGCATATAATACAGTTGGTATTCCTTTAGCAGCAGGTGTTTTGTTGCCTAGTCTCGGTTTTGTTCTTAACCCATCCGGTGCTGCTGCGTTAATGGCTTTTAGCTCTGTTAGCGTCGTCACAAACTCAATATTATTACGGCGTTTGGCTCATCACCCGTAGAATATTCTCAAGCAGGATTTTCAAGCACAAATCTTGCTTATTTCTAAACTGTTACGCATTTAAGTTGCTTATTTAGTCGTGGAGGTTGTCGTCATTAGTCATTAGTCATTAGTCATTGGTTATTCGTTATTCTGAACTAACAAAGGACAAAGCGCAAAGTCAAAAGCTCAGCCTTCGTTAGATCGAGACTTTGTAAAAGAGGACTAATGACAAAGGATTAATGACAAAGGACTAATGACAAATGACGAGTAGAACGGCCATGTTCTACTCTTTCAAGGTATTATGCAGTTTTAAACCTGATTTAAATCGCCACCAGAAACTATGGTGCGTGAGAATGGCAAGATACGATACTAAACAAATCTTGATTAATCAAAGTTCCACCGATTTTAGCAACGATTTGTCAATGGCAGCAGAAATCAATGAAAACCATCTACTGATTCTTGAAGACGATCAAGGTCGCAAGGAATTTTCTTTAGAGCAGCCCGTCTATTCTATTGGTAGAGACCGCGAATGTAATATCCGTTTGATGTCGCAGTTTGTCTCCCGCCGTCATGCCACATTAGTGAGATTGCCACGAGAGCATAATAGTCATAGCTACTATTACCGAATAGTAGATGGCGATGCCAAAGGAAAGCCTAGTTCCAACGGTTTGATGATTAATGGACGTAAGATGCCAGCCCACGATCTAAAAAATGAAGACGAGATCGTTTTTGGTCCTCAAGTACGTGCCATTTATTACCTCTTAAGAAACTCTCAGCGTTTGGGGCAAACGGATTCAAGTGAGTACGATATTACATTAATAAACCCCGGAATGACCGAGGATTTAGAGGATTTAGGAGACTGAATTAGAACCACTAAAGTGGACAGCCCACCCATAAAAGTCTGGGAATCCCACAGCCCAAAGCTAGCTGTGGGAGCATCAAAAAGAGCTAGGGGAGCAGGGGAGCAGGGGAGCAGAGGGGAAAGAATACCGCCCACAAGGAGCCGGCCATGAACCTCCTCCAATAAGAGAAGATTCGGCCCACAAGGGGCAGGACTTGTACCGAAAATAATTTTTTTCCTTTGCCCCTGAAGCACCTCTGCCTTATTATCAACTAGATCTTTGTGCAAGCGCCTACAGCCAGTAGGCTTGGAGATAATCCGAACTAGGGAAATATTCGGAAGCCCCTAGCAAAACAAGTCTCATAGGCTAGTCATCTCTTGCGTTGAAATCTGGCTCTTTCAAGCCCATACTGACCCCTTAGGGAAGTGTGGGTAGTTGACAGCTATCCTGCAAGAATTTCAATCAAATGCCAATGACGGCTACTTTCGATCGCCTGCTTGATGAATTCAAACATTTGTCGGCAGTAATTATCCACTTGCAGTGGCAGTTCTTCATTTTTAATCACAATACTCATCCGGGTTTCTGTTTCAGTACTTTTTGATTTATCAATTAGTACTTCCAGTGTGACTAATTTAGAAAAAGAAACATTACCAGGAAACTCACGAGCGATAATGTAGTCGCCCGTCTGGTATTGAATATCTAACTGACAGTCCTGTAGAAGTTCTACCAGTAACGGCTGGAGATGGTCACTAGGAACAGAAACAAGAAATGAACAGGTATAGCGACCCATAATAGCCCCACGCCTTGCAACACTCCGTCCATCCTATGATACCGAAGCATGTGACATACTCTTACACTGATTCCAAGCAATCGAGGCCACTGGGTTTTCAGCTTTCAACGCTATAAAAAACTTTAAAATAAGGCTTTGGTAGAGGTAAAAAATGAAAGTAGCAGTCACTGGAGCAACGGGGTTTGTTGGTAGTCTTTTGGTACAAAGACTCCACCGGGAAGGCCATAGAATACTGGTGTTAACTCGGAATGTTACTTTTGCTCAAAAAGTTTTTCCATCTGGGGCTTTCCCTAATCTTGAAATTGTTGCCTATACACCCACTAAATCGGGTTCTTGGCAAAGTGCGATCGCACTTTCTGATGCGGTAGTTAACTTGGCAGGAGAACCCATTGGTGAGGGACGCTGGACACCAGAACGCAAGCAAGAAATCCTCAATAGTCGAAAGTTAGGCACACAAAAAATCGTGGAAGCGATAGTCAATGCTAACCCTAAGCCAACAGTGTTAGTCAACGCTTCGGCTATTGGCTACTACGGCACCAGTGAAACAGCTACCTTTGATGAAACAAGTTCATCTGGTAAGGATTTTCTCGCCCAAGTCTGCCAAGCCTGGGAAACAGAAGCTACAAAAGTCAAAGACGCTGGTGTGCGGCTAGTAATTCTGCGTTTCGGTATTGTTTTAGGCAACGGCGGTGCTTTGGCTAAAATGATTCCACCATTTAAACTCTTTGCTGGTGGACCCATTGGCAGTGGTCGTCAGTGGTTCTCTTGGATTCACGTAGACGACTTAGTTAACCTGATTCTGCAAGCGTTAACGAAACCAGAAATCGAAGGCGTATATAATGCTACTGCTCCTAACCCAGTGCGGATGGCAGATTTAAGTCATACTTTAGGAGAAGTGATGCATCGTCCTTCTTGGTTACCCGTCCCTGGTTTTGCGATCGAAGCCCTTTTAGGAGACGGAGCAATAGTAGTTCTAGAAGGTCAAAAAGTCCTACCCAAGCGCACTGTGGAAACAGGCTTTGAGTACCGTTATCCTAATTTGCAAGCAGCACTAAAAGAAATTCTCAGATAGAGTTTGGGAGTGGGGAGTGGGGAGTGGGGAGTTGGGATGAGGGGGATGAGGGAGATAAGAGAGCAAGGGGAGGCAGGGGAGGCAGGGGAGGCAGGGGGAGAAATAATCAATGCCCAATGCCCAATGCCCAATGCCCAATGCCCCATGCCCCATGCCCCATGCCCCATGCCCCATGCCCAATCTTGCGATCATTGACTAGAGAAAAATTTTTTGGAAACCCAACTGATAATACCGCTGAGAATAGCACCGCCCATCAGGATACCAATTGCTGGGTTAAATAAGGGTTGCCACAATTGATGCCACAAATCCAAACCCAAGTTTACTCCTACAGCATCGCCAACGGCTGCGATCGCTAACCAACCGAAGCCAAACAAAACCAAAAATACATCTGCGACTAAAAACAGGTTTAGCCAATTTAACAACTTATCTTTCATGATTGGGATGGGGCATGGGGCATGGGGCATGGGGCATGGGGCATGGGGCATGGGGGCAGATGAAGAATAATAACTCTTAACTCCTCACTCCTCACTCAGCACTCAGCACTCAGCACCCACTCCCTACTCTTCAAACAGCCATTTTTTCACTTTTATCAAACTCTGCCAATCTGGTTTCCTAGTTAAACCGTCTTCAATACTATTTTTTATTTCATCTGCCCATTCTGGGTTGACAAAAATTAACTGTTGTGCAAAGTCAATGTGTTCCCGCAAACCTTTTTGACCTGTTTCCAGCATAGCTAGGGCGAGATTGATTCTCCCCTGTGGGTCTTGTGGATTTAACTTGACTGCTTTATTTGCAGCTTTGTAAGCCAAGTTGGGTTTGTTATCGAGTAGATATAACCACGCTAAACATATCCAAGCTGAACTAGTTCTAGGGGCGCGATCGCACACTTCTTTAAACACAGGGATTAAAGAATCTACTGGTTCTCCAGCTTTATAACGTTCTAAACCTGTGTCAAACAGGGATTCAACTGTTTGAGTCATACTAAATTAGTCAATAGTCATTAGTGATTGGTTATTGGTCATTGGTCATTGGTCATTAATCATTAGTCATTGGTCATTTGCTTTGGACGAATGACAAGTGACAAAGGACAAATGACAACTAACAAATGACAATATTACACTCCAAATGACTTACCGCAACCGCAAGTTTGGCTAGCGTTGGGGTTAGTAAATTGGAAGCCACCGCCAATCATGGCATCGCTGTAATCGAGCATTAAGCCATAGAGATATAATAGGCTCTTGCGATCGCTAACAATTTTGAAGCCGTCGTAGTCGAAAACTTCGTCCTGAGGACCGATCTTGCTGGCGTCTTCAAAGTCCATCATGTAAGACATCCCAGAGCAGCCACCCTGACGTACTCCTACCCGCAAGCATAAATCTGTGCCTTGCCTTTCCTGGAGGGATTTTACCTGGCGCAATGCGGCTTCGCTCAACAGAATTCCGCGTTGTTGAGGCTGAATTGCTTGTGTCATGTGCTTTTTCAACTCCTTAACTAGTCTAAGGGTTACCCCGTGTAGGCTTGTTGTTGCCTCTAGGTTGCCCGTTGGTGTTTTTGTATTCATTCTAGCGACATAGATGCCGCTAGATGCCAAATTGTAAACACTCTGTCAAAAGCGCCCAAAGATTTTTATTCTAGAATTGAGAGACTCACTGTATTTTATAGATTCATATTTTGGAGTTCGAGCCTTTTGGCAGCCACAGATACAACCACTTTTCTGGTGCAGCCATGAAAATTTTATCCCAGGCTAGCCATCCCCAAAAGTTTAGTTCCTAAAATTGCTTCTTTTGATTAAGTTACTCTATGACAAGTTTTAATCGCTCTACCAGTCGTCGGTTGAAGAAATTAACTCAAATTCCTTCTGTATGGGAGGGCGATCGTCGTCCGTTGTCATCACCAAGCCAGCATTCAGACTCAGAGGCTAAGGGAGAATGCATTCTTTGGGTAGATTTCTCCCAAGGTATTGTCCGAGGTATGGATGTGGTAGCTTCAGATATCGGTCCAGAAGCAATAGTTCGCACCTTAATGCGAGCAATGGAACATCCCCACAGTCCAGCAAAACCTGCCAGACCCCAAAGAATTGTAGTCAAAGACCGCGAAATCCAATTTTACCTGCGAGGGGTGCTGCAAGATTTGGATATCGCCATTGACTACGCACCAGAACTACCTTTAATTGACGAATTGTTTCGCGGGTTTGCTGACATCCTCGATAGTCAAACCCCCGACTTACCCCCACAGTACGCACAAATTTTGCGAGAGAAGGCATTTGGAATTTGGCAAGCGGCACCTTGGGAATTTTTGGAAGAACAGCAAATTTTGTCAATAGAAATTAACAAGTGGGATGTTGGTACTCTCTACGCCTCCATTATGGGAATGCTCGGAATGGAGTATGGCATTTTGTTTTATCGTTCAGAAGAGTCTCTTAAGCGGTTTCGCGCCGCAGTTTTAAGAGATGAAGAATCACAAGAACGTTTAGAAGAAGCCTTCCTCAAGCAAGATTGTCTGTTTCTCACTTTCGAGAGTGCTGATGAAACCGACGAAGATGAGGATGATATGGATGATTTGGCAGATTTACCAGTTTCAGATATTGACCCGACTTTCGGTAATATCCACCCCTTAGAAGGACTGCGTTCTGTTTTGTATGACGAGGAAGCACTGGTAATTTTTGTTGCCATCGAAAGCTTGAGCCGCTTTCTCCGCGACCACCGGCGTCAGCTGCATTCTGAAATCTTCCCCACCCTCAGCCGTCGCTATCGCATTTCTCCCCCACAGTCTGAAGAATCAACTAAATCTGTGGCTGTAACAGTCTCTACCATGCCGCAGTTAGCAGCAGAATTAGAGGAAATGGCTGGCTTTGGTGTTGAGGATGAGGAGATTGGCGACCTTGAATCTGGGACTTTTCGCTCATTACAAGATGACTTGATACCAGAAGATTCTTTCCTCAGTTTGGGTGTGGTGTCTTGGGAAATGTTGGAGTATCTACGAAAAGGCGTCAATTACCATAAGGCTGG
This sequence comes from Desmonostoc geniculatum HA4340-LM1, assembly GCA_019359545.1. GTDB lineage: Bacteria > Cyanobacteriota > Cyanobacteriia > Cyanobacteriales > Nostocaceae > Nostoc > Nostoc geniculatum. The sequence continues at coordinate 35,319 of JAHHHB010000014.1, forward strand.
TGAAATCAAAGCAGTGGGTGACGGTTTACCGGTGATTTTAATTCAAACTTCCCGGCCTAAGGCTAAAACTGTAATTGAAAGGATTGAAGCAGCAGGGGGACTCAAAGCAATTTGCTTTAATCCAGGTGCTGACCCCTTTGATGGCGATCGCTATGACCTCGGTTTATTGCAAACTCAAAATGGCGAATTGTTCCTCTTTGGTGAATTTTTAGATGAAGATCCAATTCATGTAGAAGCCCGGAAAAAATGGAATCAGCGGTGTAAAAATACTAAAGGCTACTGTGGTTTAATCATTGCCAAAGGACTTACTGGAGCTTCGCGCGGTAATCCCCAGTTACGAGATATGATGGCTTTGTTTGAAGGGCGATCGCTCTCACCTAAAGATTTAGGCATTGGTACTCTCCAACTCATGCCCCAACTTAAATTTGAATAGTTGCACTCATCGTCGTAATCCTCAATGTCAGATTGCGGCTATCAGAAATTAAGTTTATCTCTGTCAAAAAAGGGGCGAAAAAAGCAAAATGGCTAAGGCTTTACCCTTTTCTATTAGACCTCTTGCATAAATCAAAAATAAAGAACCCCACCCCGCATTTGAGTAAAGCAAACGCTCCCCTCCCCAAAGCATCGGGGAGGTTTTGCGTCAGCAAAGCCGGGGTGGGGTGACTCGGGATTGATTGGTAATTGAGTAAGTTTTATATAACGTCATTACAAGGTTTTTACGTTAAGTTGACACAGATGACAGCGGTGCTACCCTACCCAAAGTATATATGTATCAAGATTTTCGTCAAATTGTATTAGCAGATTAGTTTGTATGATGTCTATGCCAAAAATCAACCCTACTGCTGATTAGAAGTTGACTTTACCCAAATTTCATGAAGTACTTATATTCTCAAATTTCTTAGTATTTTAATTTATACATTTTTAGGTATAAATAATCACATTATAATCAACATTATTTATAAATCGTCTTTTAATCAAACTTAACCGATGCACTGAAATATCAAAATATTCTTTTTAATAGCTTTTGTGGCTTAGTATCTTGTTGTGTATCAATATTATTAAGCAAAAGCTCAAAAGCATATCTTTTGCTTTGTAAGTTTTTTATAAAGAGCGAAAAATAGACTTTTTTTGTCTAAATAAAGATTATTTAAAGTGCGTAGATAATGGCTATAATGAACACAATTCCTAAAAATATTGAAATATATAATCATTATTTATAAGTATAATTACCACTAAACAATGATTGAATTTCAAATCTTTTTTGGCAATCATTTCTATTTTAGTTTAGACCCAATCCAAATTTTTAGTCTCGAATATGCAAGACGATAATTACCTAAAAATAATTTCTATCATCTCCAGATAGATGAAGACAATGAAGAGAAAAATAATTTGTTGACTTGACAACAAATTATATCGTTAGAGGGAAGAGAAAAAATATCCAAAAATTCATCGTATCTTTACGGGGAGTTAGTCTAAAACCATGAAATAAAACTAAAATATTCTTATAGGCAACAGCCAAGTAACATCACGTTTTTCGGTGCGTTAATCTGTGTAATATTACAGATAATGTTGTTAAAATTTACCAACAAATCTTGGATATTTACACCCCAGTTTTTTTGAGTAAAAGATTAACAGGAGAAGTGAATCAGTTCAATCAAAAAAAGCCAAAGGTTATGACCGTTCAAGTAATTTTTCGCTGATTGGTTGCAGTAATACGTGTAGATGTGTGCTTGGTCTAGAGCGATCGCTTATTTACTTACTTTTAAGTAAGTGTTCACTAGTTATATATACCATTCAAACCTGCCTCAGGGTGAGCATTCAGGTAAAAAAATGATTCTCAAGCTTGACTTTTAGGTGTCATACCAGATGTTCTCTCCAAGAACATTGGGTAAACTTGGCTAAAACAGAAGCTCAAATGCTTTCCTTGGAAAATATTTTTGGAAATCTTGATTGAGTCAACACTAGGTGTCTCAAATTCATTGAGACAATTTAACCGTCAGGCTTTACTCATGCTGTTACTAAGGTTATTATTTTCCAAAGCAAGTATGTGCTTTTTATGCTGTCACAATGGTAACAAAAAGTGTAGTTTTTTGATTTTTTTAGACAATGATGAATCCTTTGACAAAACGAACAATCTTAATATTAATGGTATTACTTGTTTCCTGACACAAACTCTGATAATGTTATCGTTTTCCTCTTTAGTTAGACCTTTTTCGATGATGTAAATATACAGCAAATAGCATGATAATGACAAATAAAAAATGGGCCGTAAAACGTATAACTGTCAACCTCGCAACACAGGAAGCGGAAAAACTAGAAAAATATTGTCAACAAACAGGTAGACCCGCAACTGATGTCATCCGTGAACTGATTAGAAGTTTGCCTGTGTCTGACGACGGCAAAGATGTAAATAGGTAAGAAAATGCTTTCACGACTTACCACATAACTGCTTGACCGCTAAAGAATCGCTGTGATACTTTTTTGAGTCCACTGCAATGGACAAGAGTTTGTCTAATCGATACAGGCGCGTTATTCTCGCGTCTGGTCATTTGCTGGGACTAAAAGGAGTAAATCAAAGACATTTTAGTATTGACATTGCCTGGCCTGAATATGCTGGTGAGTTGATATTAAGTAGCAAATTCCGACGCTAACCCAGTTACAATCTGTAAAGAAACTGAAAAGGAACGACGGAATGCGTGTTGCAATTGTAGGTGCGGGACTGGCTGGGCTAGCAACCGCAGTAGACCTAGCTGATGCTGGTTGCGAAGTACAGATTTTTGAGTCTCGTCCGTTTGTGGGTGGTAAAGTTGGCAGTTGGGTTGATGGAGATGGCAACCATCTAGAAATGGGGTTGCATGTATTTTTTGGGTGCTACTACCAATTATTTGACTTGATGAAGAAAGTGGGGGTGTTAGAAAACTTACGCCTCAAACAACATACCCACACTTTTATTAACAAAGGAGGCCGGACTGGTGCTTTAGATTTTCGCTTTATTACAGGTGCGCCTTTTAATGGCTTAAAAGCATTTTTCACTACTTCTCAATTATCATTGCAGGATAAATTGCAAAATGCGATCGCCTTGGGTACTAGTCCGATAGTTCGCGGCTTAGTGGACTTTAACGGGGCGATGAAAACCATCCGCAATTTAGATAAAATCAGCTTTGCCGACTGGTTCCGCAGCCACGGTGGCAGTAATGGTAGCATCAAACGTATGTGGAACCCCATCGCCTACGCACTGGGGTTTATCGATTGCGAAAACATTTCTGCCCGTTGCATGTTAACAATATTCCAGTTCTTTGCAGCCAGAACTGAAGCTTCAGTCCTGCGAATGCTGGAAGGTTCTCCCAATGAGTATTTGCACAAGCCGATTCTGGAATATCTGGAAGCTAGGGGCACCAAAGTTTACACCCGTCGCCAAGTCCGGGAAATTCAGTATACAGAAACAGACGAACAAACCCGCGTTACAGGCATTATAGTTGCCCAAGGTGATACAGTAGAAACTATCACTGCTGATGCCTATGTTTTTGCTTGTGATGTTCCAGGTATTCAGCGAATCTTACCCCAACAATGGCGTAAGTGGTCAGAATTTGACAATATTTATAAACTAGATGCAGTGCCAGTAGCAACAGTGCAATTACGCTTCGATGGTTGGGTGACAGAACTCAACGATGCCCAACAGCGTAAACAGCTAAATCACGCGGCTGGAATAGATAATTTACTTTACACAGCAGATGCTGATTTTTCTTGTTTTGCCGATTTAGCGTTAACTAGCCCTGCTGATTATTATCGCCCAGGACAGGGATCTTTACTACAGCTAGTGCTGACGCCGGGAGATCCCTTTATTGCACAAAGTAATGAAGCGATCGCTCAACATGTCCTCAAGCAAGTCCATGAACTGTTTCCCTCCTCGCGGGAGTTAAATATGACTTGGCACAGTGTAGTAAAACTTGCTCAGTCTCTCTATCGAGAAGCGCCAGGAATGGATGTGTATCGTCCCAACCAAAAGACACCAGTGCCTAATTTCTTCCTTGCAGGGAGTTACACTCAGCAAGACTACATTGACAGCATGGAAGGGGCTACTATTTCTGGACGGCGTGCAGCAAAAGCGATTTTGGAAAGTTTGAAAAATTGACAAAGACACCCAGTGACTTTTGTCAAAGAGTAGGCGCCAAGGAAGAAAAAATAATGTCAGATTGGTTAGAGCATACTGTACAAATAGAAGTAGAAGCTCCCATAGATTTAGTATGGGGTCTCTGGTCTGATTTGGAGCAAATGCCCCGATGGATGAAGTGGATTAATTCAGTAAAGATTCAGCCAGATAATCCGGATATATCTCTTTGGAAATTGAGTAGTAATGGTCTAGAATTTACTTGGAAATCCCGAATTATTAAAGTTATTCCTAACCAAATTATTCAATGGGAATCCATTGATGGTTTACCGAATCAGGGAGCGATTCGCTTTTACGATCGCCATAGTAGTACTATCGTCAAAATGACCATTTCCTATGCCACCCCTGGGATTATTGGCAAAATTATGGATAACTTATTCTTGGGACGGATAGTTGAATCCACAATTCAAGCTGATTTGGAAAGGTTTAAACAATACGCGCTGAATGTTAAAGCTAATTGATGTTGTTTGAAAAGTGGTATGTTGTGATTTTAATCGAATTATTACCCCCCTTAATCCCCCCTTATAAAGGGGGGAAACAATAAAATCCGGTTCCCTCCCCTTTATAAAGGGGGGAAACAATAAAATCCGGTTCCCTCCCCTTTATAAGGGGAGGGTTAGGGTGGGGTAAAAAAATATTTGATACATCAATCATGACTTTTAAAACATCCTCTAAGTCCTATCCTAAAAGTCCCAAACAAGCTATACAGTTTTTACATCACCGATTTTTTACTTTAGTATGGCTGCGGTTACTAATAATTTTTATCCCTAAAATTTTCAAAATTCCATTATTATCGCAGATACTAAGTGAGGTCAACTCTTGACTTAACAGATAAAAGCTACCCATAATACTGACGAAATATAATCCATTTTTTCCTTTCTTGAGCGTTATTGTTGCTTTTCTTTGATTCTTTGTTCCTTTAAGTATTAGAATACCAGCAAAATTGAAGCTACCTGATGCAGTTAATTTGTTGCTATCAACGCTAGCAGCTATATTTCAATGCAGGGGCGACATTACCAAGTTGGGTCACTAAACAAATTAATCGTTAATTCCTCACGTGGTGGTATCGCTGTGATACAGGCGCGGATGTTCTCTCCATCTTCTAATTCCACAGTGCAAGCGTAACAAGACCCCATCAGACAACCGGTGGGAATAAATACTCCAGCCCGGTCTGCTACATCCAAAAGGGCTTCTCCCACTTCGGCGTCTACTGTGACATCATCTGGTAAAAAGCGGACACGAACAATCATCAATCTTACGCATTTAATTTAGTATTGTTCTTTGTCATTTGTCATTTGTCGTTTGTCTTTCGTTTTTTGACCAATGACTAATGACATTTCAAAGCATTTTACCTTAAGACAAAAACGGAGTTAAGTCTAAATGGTTTTCAACTTCAGTGGCTAGGGAATCCAAAATCTGCTCTCTGTGTTCGCGGTAGTTAGCGACACCAGTGGGCAAAGATTTTAAACCCCGTTGTTGACGGAGGCGATTTAACCAAGCCCGTCGCCAAGGACCGTTGTCAAAAATGCCGTGGAGGTAAGTACCCCAAACTGATTGACAACTATCAACTAACCCTAAGTTAATATCGTCAAATAGCGCATGGTAGGATTGGCTATCTATTCCTTGCTGTTCAATGCGCGATCGCCCTTGATGGATCTCAAAGCCATTGACTGGCAAGCCTACTTGGGGATAATTTGAGCTAACTTGCCGCTGGCGAGCGATTTTCTGTCCTGTAATTACAGTTCTGATTGGTAAAAGATTTAACCCCTGATATCTGCCAGCTTGTCCCTCTATCCCTTCTGGGTCGGCTATGATTTGTCCCAGCATTTGATATCCACCGCAGATGCCTAAAACCGTTCCCCCAGAAGCAGCATAATGTTGGATAGCTTCTGCCATACCGCTTTTTTGCAGCAGGAGCAAATCAGCAATTGTGGTCTTTGTACCTGGGATAATTACTGCGTCTGGATGTCCTAAATCTTGCTTAGGACTAAGAAATTTTACAGAAACTGTGCTTTCTGATTCTAGTGGGTCAAAGTCAGTGAAATTGGCAATTCTGGGTAAGCGGATAACGGCAATATTGAGGTCAGTATGGGCTTTGCTTGATTGACGTTCTAGTAAATCAAGGGAATCTTCGGCGGGAAATACTTCTTGTAAGTAGGGTATAACGCCAACAACAGGAATACCTGTGCGTTCTTCTAACCATTTTATTCCTGGTTCTAGGAGCGATCGCTGTCCCCGGAACTTATTAATTACTACACCTTTAATTAAAGCGCGTTCATCTGGTTCCAATAACTCTAGAGTGCCTACTACATGGGCAAAAGCACCACCCCGGTCAATATCAACTACTAGTATCGTTGGCGCATTTAAATATTTTGCCACCCGCATGTTAGTTAAATCGCGGTGCTTGAGGTTAATTTCTGCTGGACTACCGGCACCTTCACAAACCAACAAGTCAAATTCTGTTCCTAAATGCTGTAGAGATTCTTCAATTGTCCGCCACCCCAGTTCAAAATATTGCTCGTAGTAATCTGCGGCATCCACTTTGCCCACAGGTCTACCTTTGATAATTACTTGGGAAGTCATATCTCCTTGGGGTTTGAGTAAAATTGGGTTCATTTCTACCCAAGGTACGACTCCCGCAGCCCAAGCTTGTACTGCTTGGGCGTAGCCAATTTCTCCACCACTGGCAGTGACATAAGCATTTAAAGCCATATTTTGACCTTTAAAGGGAGCCACTCGCCAGCCACGCCGCGACAAAATTCGACAAATAGCTGTAGTTAAGAGTGATTTTCCTGCGTGGGATGTTGTCCCCACCACCATAATTGATTTCATAGTCACTATTAGATTTTTAAGGTATAGGGTGAAATTTTAGGGGCATGGGAGATGAGGGAGATGAGGGAGACAAGGGAAAAAACTCGAGCCAATGCCCCATGCCCCATGCCCCATACGCAATGCCCAATGCCCAATACCTCACCACATTGTAAAGACTTCATGAATGGGTGTCATGTTTCCGTATATTTATTGTTCCCTTTGATTCGCTAATGCTAACTCTTGAGTTTTCTGTTCTAAAAGGGTAACCGCAACCAGCGAACGATCGCATCGTATAAACGATCGCGCCATGAAGGATTACGCCAACTTTTTCCCTGATATTTTTCTATCAACTGGCGTCCCAAGGGAGTGAGGCGAAAACTATCTGTAATTCCCTGTCCATCGACTTCTCGCCGCAATACACCGACTTGAATTAGCCAGCCCAAAGCGTCGTCACATGCTAATTCTGATAAAGGGCGCTGAGTATAGCCCTGATTAAATCCATTTTCTAAGGCGATCGCATTCAATGATACACTCTGGTGTCGCATGACTTCAAATAACGATGGATTAAAGGGCGAACATATTAGCGATCGCTCCGCTCTTTCTATTGTGCTGGGAGGATAGACAAAAGTTTTTGGGTTTTGGGAATCAACAGGAGGCATTGTGTATGGGGAGAAATTTTTCTTTGAATAAAAATTAATTTCAGAATATATTCTTTTGCACCAGTTACCTGATCTAAGCAGAATTTAATTACCTAAAATATAGTTATGTTATTTTTTAGTAAATATATTTAATCATTATAAATTAATGTAAAATTTCAAGTGCATCAACAATCTGAAACAGGAAAGGTTAATTATGCCTCTAGCAGTTGGTACGGATGCACCTGCATTTACCGCCAAAGATACAAACGGCAACACAGTCTCTTTATCTGATTTTGCTGGCAAGACAGTTGTTTTGTATTTTTACCCCAAAGATGACACTCCAGGCTGCACCAAACAAGCCTGTAGTTTTCGGGACGCCCAATCTGAATATCAAGGTAAAGATCTGGTAGTGCTGGGAGTCAGTGCAGATGATGAAGTCTCTCATCAGGCATTCACCCAAAAATATAATTTGAATTTTCCTTTACTGGCTGACACCGACAAATCCCTCATCAAAGCTTTCGATGTGGATGGCGGCGGTTACGCCAAGCGCGTCACCTACATAATTGGCCCTGACGGCAAAATTACCCATGTTGACGCAAGTGTAAATACCACCACCCATGCCCAGGATGTTTTAGCTGCACTTGGGCTGTAATTTTTTGCCTGATAACTAACGATTTTTGAAAAGTCTAACCCCAACCCCAAACCTTTGGGGTTGGGGTTATTAATTTGAATTCAGTTACCCGATGGTAATTTAAACGATGGTAACTGTGGGGTTGTTTGCCGTGCTTGTTGGCATTGGAGTGTTTGTTGTTGACTTGCTTTCAAAGGCTCAGCTGTTGCTGGTTGAGTTGATGATGTCGCCGACGTCGATGGTGGGGTTGTTGGCTGCGCTTGTTGACGACATTGGAGTAATTGTTGTTGTCTGGCTCTAAAGGCTGCTGCGCTTGAATCTAGTTGTTCGTTCTGTTGTTGAGAATTCCAGTTGAGAGTTCCGAAGTTTGCCCGATGAATCAGATCGAACATGTTGAAATTATCTGAGTTCGAGCGGGAGAACGGATCGGTATTTTGGTCTGTTGTACTATTACTAGGAAAAGTATCCGCTGGGCTGCTGATCTGAGCCAAACTAGGTTCAGCCATCAGTAAAGGAGCAAAACTAATTCCTGCTGCGGTAGCCAAGAAGAGTCTAGCAATTTGTAAAAATGGTTTTTTCATGGATTTTGACTCGAAAATTGCTCTATCTTATCTTAAGCAAGAGTCCGTCGCAGTTGGGGCTGAATGCTAACTAAAGCGACAAGGGCAAAGCCAAACAACACCAACAACGCCCCCCCAAAGGTAACATCACCCCAAGGAGCCTGGATGACTACACTATCCAAAGCCCAACTATTGTGGAGATAGAGATAGCGAATGGGTTCGATCGCATAACTAAGGGGATTTAGGGTAGCCACAACCTGTAACCACTGCGGCATAAACGATAGAGGAGCCAAAGCAGTACTAGCGAATAATAATGGTAGGTTAGTAACAAAAATTACCGCAATTAATTCAATGTGACCGGGTAAGGCAAAAGCCAAGCCCAGGGAAATGGCTGTCACACCCAAAGCTAAGAGAAAAACAATTAAAGCGATCGCACCCAAACCAGCTGCATCAGGTAGTCCCGCACCTAAAAACGCCGCTGCTCCTACAATTACTGCTGCTTGGAGTAAACTTTGGCTGATGATGAAAATTGCCGAAGCAAAGACAATGGAAAACCGTGATGCTAGAGGTGCTACCAGCAAACGATTCAAAAAGCCGAACTCGCGGTCAAACATCACGGGCAAACCAGCATTTAGCGCTCCAGCGAAGGCTGTAAATACAATTACTCCAGCAGCCAAAAATTGTCCGTAATTTGTCGTACTGCCAAACAAGCCCTTGGGTGCATTTTGGAATAAAGCGCCAAACAGCACCAACCACATGACTGGCTGAATAATCCCAGCGACTAATGTTGAGGGACGGCGTTGCAACTGAATAAACAAGCGACGAGTTAAAGCCAGCGTCTCTTGTACCAAGTCACCGAAAAAATTAGAAGCAGGATTAGCATCTGCTTGTAGCGACGCTAGCGGTTGCCAATTGATATCGGATTTAGGAGTAACACTCATAAGAATTTTGGATTTTGGATTTTGGATTTTAGATTGGAGGTTGGGCATTGGGAAGAAGCAGGGGGGCAGGCGGCGGGGGGCAGAGGGGAAGATTTTCTCCCCTGCTCCCTGCTCCCTGCTCCCCATCTCCCCATCTGCCCATCTGCCCATCTCCCCATGCCCCATTCCCCATTCCCTACCTCATATTCTGCTTTTTCTCAGCTTTGGGATCGCGAGTGGCAACGGCTGCTAGTTCTGCATCCATCAGTGTGCGTCCTGTGGCGGCGAGGTAAACATCATCAAGACTGGGGCGAGATTGGGCGATGCCAAATATGGGCAAGCCAGCGGTATTTAGGGTTTGCTGTATGTTAATGAGAACATCATTTTGGGGTGTCACCACCAAGTTGAGAGAATTACCTTGGGCGCTGTTGATGATGACTTCTTGGACGAAGGGCAAAGATTGAAGGAGATTTTTAGCTTTTTCTGCTTCTTCAATGGGGGAAAATTCCTGAATTCGCAAGGTGATGCGATCGCCCCCTACTCGATCTTTCAATTGTGAAGGTGTGCCAACGGCTATGATAACGCCGCGATCGATTATTGCCACGCGATCGGCTAGGGCGTCAATCTCTTCTAAATAATGACTGGTAATTACTACCGTCGTCCCAGAGGCGCGTAATTTTCTCAAAAACTCCCATACCACGAATCGGCTTTCTATGTCAAGTCCTACAGTTGGCTCGTCTAAGACTAAAACATCCGGTGCGTGGAGTAAGCCAGCAGCTAAGTCAAGGCGCTTGCGTAAACCGCCGGAGTAGGTTCCGGTTTTTTTATTGGCGTATTCTTGTAAACCGAGTAAATCCAATACAGTTTCAATACGTTGTTTGGCTACTGCGCCTTTTAGATGATAAAGTGCTGCTTGCAATTGCAGCAGTTCTCGTCCAGTCAACACTTTATCTATAGCGACTTCCTGAGCTACATAGCCTAGTTTTTGTCTTGCAACTCTCGGATTATCTAAGACAGAAATCCCGGATACTTCGATTTTGCCAGCATCAGGCGTGGTGAGGGTACACAAGGCACGCAAGGTGGTAGTTTTGCCAGCACCGTTGGGGCCAAGTAAACCAAAGATTTCTCCTGACTCTACCTGAAAAGAAACATCCTTAACGGCAACTACCGTGCCGTAGGACTTTTGCAAATTTTGAATTAAAACGGCGGGAGCCATGACAGCTTTTCCCCAACTATACAAATCTCAATAAATCTATTTTTATTGTAGAAGGTGGGGACAAGGAAATAGCGCATGAGCGAAAATATGTAAATAAGTTCGCTTCATGCGCTATGCTGCCAAAAATTTGGGATTATTTTAAGCAAGTTGTTCGATTGCGTTTGTGGCGAAATATACCAAATACTATAACTTTGCGACTCTAAAAGCAGCTTTTGAACTCGTAAACTAACTTTTGTGACATAAATAGCAGCTTTTGCGACATGAATAGCAGCTTTTGTGACATGAATAGCAGCTTTTGTGACATGAATAGCAGCTTTTGTGACATGAATAGCAGCTTTTGCGACATAAATAGCAGCTTTTGCGACATAAGTAGCAGCTTTTGCGACATAAATAGCAGCTTTTGTGACTAGTTTTGTACTATAGAAGTCCTAAAACTACGAAATTAGCACGCTATTTAACGACTTTCAACGTTTTGAGGGTAGTATGATTGCAACCGCTGATAAATCCTCCCATCGCCTGGATTTGTTGCAAGAAGTCAAGAACGGGTTTGGTGATGACTTCCCCTGGCATTAATACGGGAATTCCCGGAGGATAGGGACAGACGATTTCGGTACAAATGCGATCGCAAGTCTTTGCTAAAGGTAATGTTTCACTAGGAGCAAAAAAAGCTTCACGGGGAGACAAATATAAATTAGTACCGAATGTTGTGAAAAAATCCTGCAAAATATAGTTTTTAACAGTAGCGTTGGTTCGGCGATATTCTTTGGCAATAGTAGTAAAACCTTGCACTAATTGTTCGATATCAGCTGCGGTATTGCCCAGACTAATAATAAAAGTAAGGTGCTGCTGGGAGGGAAATTCAGCAGTAACGGCAAATTTTTCATCTAGAATTTCATCTGCGGCAAATCCGGTTAAACCTAAATTAGAAACAGTGACAGTTAATCGCGTTTTATCTAAAGCCATAAAGCCCGGAGATCCGCCCAATTGAGACATTTCCAAAACTGATAATCCAGGAATTTGGCTGATTTTGGTTCTAGCTTCCTGAGCAAGTTGCAAAGTTTGAGACATCAGCATTTTTCCGTGGAGTGCCATTTGCTGACGCGCTGCATCTAGAGAAGCTAAAAGTATATAACTAGGACTGGTAGACTGTAGAAGTTGCAAAGCTTTACTAATGCGATCGCTATCTATCCTATTACCTTGGATGTGCAGCATTGATGCCTGTGTCATGGCACCGAGTACTTTGTGGATGGATTGTACAGTTAAATCGGCATCTGCGGCTAAAGCCGGAGTGGGTAATTCGGGATGAAAGCTAAAGTGTGCGCCGTGTGCTTCATCTACGAGTAGAGGAATATTATATTGATGTGTAATATTGGCGATCGCTCTTAAATCTCCGCAAACACCGTAATATGTTGGGTACACTGTCAACACTGCTTTAGCGTCAGGATGTTGTTGGAGTGCAGATTCTACAGCATTAGGCGTGATGCTATGGGCAATATCTAAAACTGAATCGTATTCAGGATTGAGGAAAATTGGGATGGCACCGGAGAGAATTAAGGCGGCGATCGCCGAAGAATGCACATTCCGAGGCAAAATGATTTTATCGCCAGTGCCACAGGTAGCGAGAATTGCCGCCTCAACTCCACAGGTAGAACCGTTGACAAGAAACCATGTTTGTGAAGCGCCAAATGCTTCAGCTGCTAGTTGTTGTGCTTTTTGAATTACGCCTTGGGGTGCAAAAAGATTATCTAAATCTGCTAATTCGGTTAAGTCAGCGCCAAAGACGGCTTTACCAAGTAAATCAGCTAAGGGTTGAGAGATACCTTTGCCTTGTTTGTGTCCTGGGGTGTAAAAAGGAGCGTGGGGACGGGCTGCATTGGCTTTTAAGGCGTCTAATAAGGGTGTTTGGTCTTGATTGAGCATTTTTGAAAAAACAAACCGTCAATCGATTTTGGATTAATGAAAAAAGTTAAACTTTTGGATACTATAGCGATTCTCACTTGGGTAAAATACGCCCGTTCGTAGGGGCGCCAAGCTTAGCGCCCCTACAGCGTATTGCATCCAAACGAGAATCGGTAGCGAACATGGCTGTGCCCCTACCCGTGTACTTCATTTACCTGAAATACGCTGTAAACCAGCCAAATGTTCTTTCTACTACCCAACGCTTGGGTAAAACTTCAAACTCTTTATTAGTACGGCGCATGACTTCAACATGAGCTTGAATCATCAACCAAACAGCCAGCGCAAACTTATCACCGTCATAGCCTGAGTCAACCCAGATGACTTCAACTTTTTCTAATAACTCTGGCCGTTCTTCCACCAGTTCCATTAAGGCATACGCTGCAAGCACTCTTTCAGGAGCATTTCCTTCGCTCAAAATCACTTTGAGCAATAGCCCAAGGCTATCAACGATTGTTTGGCGTTTTCTTCCTTTGACTAACTTGCCACCATCAAAGCCGTACACATCCACGCCAGTTGCTTCAAGTCGGGCATTGCCCGCCCAACGCACTGGCTCCCCTTTTTTCAGTCGTTTTTACCGACTGACTATCTGCCGCAGGGCTGTTGGTTGTGTTGACCTACCTAGTTTTTCCCTCAGTTTGTCACGTAGTGTATGGTTTAATTCTTCCCAAATTCCGTATTTTTGCCATTTGCGATAATAGCTGTAAACCGTTGAACTTGGTGGAAAGTCTCCTGGTAGCATGTCCCATTGACATCCCGTTTTCAAGTGATAGTATATTGCGTTGCATACTTCTCTCATATCAGTAGTCCTTGGATGTCCCCCAGATTTAGCTGGTGGGATTAAGGGAGCTAGAATAGCCCATTCTGAGTCACTCAGGTCGGTAGAATAAGCCTTTCGAGTCATTGGACGCTACGTAAATGCACTGTCTCAAAAGTATCTTATCGTCTCATTTCATTTGATTAGTCACCTTTAGATTTACTTTATAAATAGCCTCTCATCAGAAACAGGTTGTTCGCCTATAGGGGTAACCTCTACTTTAATTATTCTGCCGTCAGAAAGTTCAAAGGAAATAATTTTGGTTCTATCTGCCATACTTGATTTTTTTCTGTTAATTTTTCGTGCAAGGGTATTTCTAAATAATGAGAATAAGGTAAGCTAATACATTTTTAATTTACATAATCAGGGCGGGCAAGATGCCCACCCCACAAGAGTTTTAATCTTAAGTAATATGCAAGTTGAATGTCTAAGAGCTTATATGGTATTGTTGCATTTTTCGGGCACGATTAATTTAATAAAAATTGATATTGGACGCAGAGAAGGAAGAGAATCGTTACGCACAATGTTATGCTGGCGTTAAGATCCGTAAGTTCTGTGTAGCTGACTAGATGAGACCTTATCATCAAATCCCGATTTTTGAGTGTGGTGAACCGTTGCTGGAGATTCCTTTGGAATTGTTTGCGGTGGAATTTCCCCATCCTTATGAAAAGTTAGGTGCTACTTATGGCGATCGCTCTCCTTATTATCTCCGTCAAAGCGCCATTGAAAATTTGATTGCAGCACAAAATTACCTGGAGTTGTTGCATCCCCAGTGGCGAATTCAAATATTTGATGCCTATCGCCCGATCGCAGTCCAACAGTTTATGGTAAATTACAGCTTCGCGCAAGCAGTACAAGAAAGAGGACTGACTGAGGCAGAATTATCACCAAACCAACGCCAAGAAATTTGGCAAGCTGTTTATGAAATTTGGGCTGTACCGAGTTTGGATGAAAAAACTCCCCCGCCTCACAGTACTGGCGCTGCGGTGGATGTGACGCTAGTAGATGAGACTGGGGAAATAGTGGATATGGGTTCGCCCATCGATGAAATGTCAGAGCGATCGCATCCCGATTATTATGCCAATAGCGATCGTCCAGAAGCACTGAAATATCATGCTCACCGTCAGCTATTGCGAGATGTAATGTTAAAAGCCGGCTTTCAACGCAATCCTAGAGAATGGTGGCATTTTTCCTTTGGCGATCAAATGTGGGCTTGGCTGAATAATCAATCCAATCCAACCAATCCCGTCACCGCACGTTACGGGCGTCTTGTATAGATTTTAGATTTTAAATTTTAGATTTTGGATTGAACAATCTAAAATCTAAAACTAGTACAGCACAGCGTAAATAAACCAACCATTTGAAATGTCTCAAACCCTTATGAACAGGTAATTACGAATTACGTTAGCGCAGCGTTAGCGACGCAGGAGCGTCATTACGAATTACGAATTCCGCCTTGCGCTACTAGGCATCTTGAGGATTGAGGTTAATCATCTGCCAAGTGGTATAAGTTCCGATGGGACTCCAGAGCAAATAAGGAATTAGTAACAGTGCAGCCCAACCAGAAATACCTAAGACTGCAAGCATCAACAAAGCCCCAATGAGAAAACCTGTGCCACCGAGAATTGTGCCTACTTTTAGGCTACGAAGTCTAAACATTACAGGCGTATAGGCAATGGTGACAATTTCTAATAGCAAATATAAACCCATGATTAACCAGGTTGGAGTGGTTCCTGGGTCTTTTTCCCAGATAATATAAGCCGACCAAGCACCGCAAATAAATATTACAGTCCAAATAATTGGAATCGCGCCTTCAAAAGTGAGCCATCTCGGTCGTTGTAAGCGCTTAAACCACTGGCGATCGCCAGGCGTAATCACGTTAGCTGCTAGCGCAACTAAGAAAGCCACACCCCCAATCACCATCCAAGATTTAATCATGCCCCTTATCCTTTACAAGCGCTATCTATCGCTTAAATATCACTCTTTATAGTGTTATTTTGTCAATTTAGTTGCTAATTACTCATCATCCTTGAGTGCGATCGCTTCTCATCGTTTGGCAGGACTTTAAATTTTGGGCATGGGGCATTGGGCAGAGGGGCAGAGGAGCAGAGGGGCAGAGGGAAAACCTAAAGCTCCCCTGCTCCCCTGCTCCCCTGCTCCCTCATCTCCCCACCTCCCATTTATTCCCCAAGACTACCAGCCGATTCTCTCTAAAGATAGGGGTATAGGGTAAACCAGGGAAATATTCTGAGCAATAGGGGGATAAGGAAATTAAACTCAACGGTAATTCATATGCAAAGTGAATCAGAAATGCGTTCGCTAGCACCAGAAACTCGAGGAATTGGTAATACTATTCGCCTAACAGGCTGGATTACTTTCTGGCTACAATCGGCAATTGGAGTGGTTTCTGTCTTAGCTTTGCTGTTCGCCTTGACTGGTCGTGGCTTGGTTCAGCAGCAAAATACTGGTCTTGCAATTGGCATATTTTGGGCTGTATGCGGAATTTTAGTGTTGTTATTCAGTCTTTATTGGGATTTTCGTTACACTCGCATCGGCAAAGCTCTAGAAAATCCCCATTTAGTTTCACATCCGAGTAAGCCAGATACAACTAGAATCCTTCGTCTAGGGATAATTGTGGGTTTAGTGGGAATATTATTAACTCTCTTGGGTGCTGGTTCAACTGTGTTAGTGCTACTGGCAAAATCTATATCCCAAACTCCAGGAGTCGCAATCACCGACCCCTACAGGATTATTCGACCGATGGATGTTTTTGTGGCTGTGGCAGATATCACCGGAATTGCTGCTCATTATGTGGGTACTGTCGCTTCCTTATGGTTGCTGGAGCGTGTGCATCAACACTAAAAACTTTTACGGGTGATTCCTAAGGACGGAAGAATATTGCCATACAAGTCTTTCGTAGAATAGCACAGCGATACGTCCCTAACCCGTCTTGCTATGGGAGTCCTATTTGATTGCTTAAAAAACTCGTCCTCAACTCAAAAAGCATGATTCCCCACTTATGTGGAGACGCGATTAATCGCGTCTGATTAATATAGGTTTGACAAACTCTATTTTGATATTTACATTGCTTTTGATGTCTTCAAGTTACGACTTGAAGACAAATTTGTTTATTACCTATGATAGTTACTAAGACTCATCTGGATGAGCGAAAGTAGTGGGAGTAATGGTTGAGGGTAAATATACTTAGTAATTGAGGTTCAAAGCATGGACTCGACAGGTGAGGCTCAAATTGTGGACTCGTCCTGGTATCTTCCACTGCCGTTGAAAGAGTATGCAATGAGCCGAGTGACTGTCTACTTTTATAGCAACGGGTGGGTTCCAATTAAATATTGTTTTTTGCAAAAGGCAATTTTGTTATACCACAAAGCCAAACTATAAGGTAAGGAAATTTTAGTATTTCCTACTGATTTAGATCCTAATAATTTCTCAAATTCGTTTAACTAAAATGCATTTAGGTTCATCATTTTTCAAAAAAAAATACAACATACTAACCAACTATGCAGGCGTACTTGTGTACGCCTTTATTTATAAATACTATTAAAGATTGATGTTAATTTTAAAGCCAATAGAGGTTGTTTGAAAAGTGGTATTTTGTGATTTTAAGAGAATGATTATCCCCCTTAATCTCCCCGATGTATTGGAGAAAAACCGGAAAATAATCTAGTTCCCTCCCATTTATAAGGGGAGGGTTAGGGTGGGGTAAAAAATATTTTATACCTCAATCATGACTTTTCAAACGTCCTCTTAGCGTACCAATGGGCTTTTGTTTTGGACTGCTGAATTAACGGTTTGTTCAATTCTTTTCAACCTTGTTTCTGGACGTTTAGCACTCTGAATCCAAAAAAGGATATTCTTTTTAGATGAGTTGTTAAAGGCCTCAAAATAATCTCTGGCAGTTTTGTTTGCTTCTAATCCCTGGCTTAAATCTAAGGGAATAATTAATGCTTCGATCGCATCTAATGAATTCCACGATCCATTTTGTTTTGCAACTGCAATTTTTTCCAGACCAGCTTTAGCAATCAAACCTTGTTCAATGAGTTCTTCAATATATTGTTTATTTAATTTTGACCATACACTTTTCAACTTTCGCGGTGTAAAAATTTGCATATAACGTTCTTCATCTAATGATTTGACTTTACTATCAATCCATCCAAAACATAACGCTTCTTTTACCGCTTCGCTATATCGAACACTTGGTTTACCACTTTTTACTTTGTAGTAGATGAGCCAGACACCAGAAGATGTGTGATGGTTTGTTTCTAACCATTGCCGCCATTCTTCGCGGCTATTGGGACAGAAAGTGGGGAATTCATTGTTGACTTTAGATATACCAGTATCTTGACTTTTGCTGAAGTTTGTCTCTGTATTTTGCCACATTTGGTGTGTGTTAGTAGTTGCTACAAAACTTTTGTCTACTCTTAGAGATGTATTAAAAATCTTAAGTGATATATCAAGCACTAAAAATTATGTCTTGTTGACAAATTTCGCTAATATATGAATCAATTATAACATGTTTAAAGGATGATACACCCGTATATCTATATCTAAAGATATAGATATATCACAGCAGTTTTTGTTTGCATGAATTATCAATTTACAAGTTTTGAGACAGTAAATTTCTGGAAACTGCATTATCTCATGTGTAGAAAAATGTTAGTTGATGCTATAAAGCTGAAAAGAAATTTATGATTAGTCGAACTATAGACTTTATTTTTATCGATACCTTTGCCTTCACGATTAACAAGACACTAGGTTTAATACTTAGTACTAAAATTTGCAACTACTCATGGGAAGGAAAAGTCAAAGAGGTGTCGCAAACACAACAGGTAGATGCTGAGTATCTACCCGAAGTTTCAGCGCCACAAGACGTTGAAGACGGACATCAAAACTGAATCAATAGATGAATAGCCTGATAAATCAGCGAATTTTAGATTTTAAATTTTGGATTTTGGATTGAAACAAAATCCAAAATTTAAAAAAGTCCATTGCTCGTCCCAAGGTTCACTATTACCCCTCTTCTGTCACTTTCCGGGTATTCTGAATAACAGGAGCTAGGCTGGACAGATTATCGTTTCACCAATTTCCAACATATTCAGAGGTGGTGGGAGATTATTTTTTGTGTTTACACGATGATTAGTTTAAATTCTTCAGTCTTCTTAGGCTTAAATCAATCTCGTAAACTTGAGACCGAGGCACAAGATCTGAGTGATGTTTAGATAGGCGCACCGATCTATCTAAATATTCAGTACTCAAGGTTTGAATTTATTCTGACATCAAAAAACCAGAGTTTAGTTAGTCATGAACCAGAATTACCAGTTCAAATGGTAATCTACAACGCACAGATTTTATTAATCAAACCAAACCTGAACGCAATGCAACTACCGCTGCTTGCACGCGATCGTCTACTGCTAATTTATTCATAATCCCTCGGACGTGAGTTTTGACGGTGTTGGGACTGAGATAGAGTTTTTGTGCAATCTCTGGATTACTCAAGCCGTCTACCATAAGTTTCAATACTTCTAATTCACGCGCAGATAAGTTGGCGGTGTTGTTGGTAGGTGAGGGTGGTTTGAGATGATCGATTACTCGTCGGGCAATTTGCGGATCGAGATAAGCTGCACCATCCACTGCGGCAGCGATCGCATTTAACAATCGTTCCACACTTGCACCCTTAATGCAATATGCATCAGCACCGCTAGACAGTGCAGCAATAATTTCTGTCTCCGTTTGATGGGATGTCAGCATCACCACATGAGTTGCTGGTAGGGCTGCCTTAATTTGCTGTGTCGCCGCAATACCATCTAATCGCGGTAACCCAATATCCATAACCACCACATCTGGTTTTAGTCGCAGTGCAGCTTGCACGCCCAGATAGCCATCTTCGGCTTGTCCAACAATCTCCAAATCGGGATGAGCCATTAACGATTGCTCTAGCCCAAGTTGCATCATTGGATCGTCTTCGACAATTAATACTTTTAACATAAGTTTGTCATTTGTCATTTGTCCGTTGTCTTTTGTCCTTTGTTGTTCGTTCTTTGACCAATGACCAATGACCAATGACCAATGACAATTTTTTATTCTTCCACGCGATAACCTAACTCGGCTAAACTCACCCGTGATTGTCGCCATTTTGGCTGGACTTTCACAAACAGTTCTAGGTAAACTTTGCCAGCGATTAATTTTTGGATTTGTTCGCGGGCTTCGCTACCAATTGATTTGAGCATCGATCCACCCTTACCAATGAGTATGCCTTTTTGGGAATCGCGCTCGACGTTGATGGTAGCGAGTACACGGGTAATGTTAGGACTTTCTTCTACTTGGTCAATGGCGATCGCTACTGAATGGGGCACTTCTTCACGAGTCAAAAGTATAATTTGTTCTCGGATCAATTCTCCCATAATAAAGCGTTCTGGCTGGTCGGTTACCAAGTCCGGCGGATAATATAACGGCCCAATTTCTAAATGTTGTATTAATAATTCTTGCAGTTGTGGTAATCCTGCGCTCGTTTTGGCAGAAAATTTCACGATTTCCCATTCATGGGACTTGGCCATTTGGGCGTAACTATCATCTAGAAACTGGGAATCAGCGGGTTGTTGGTCGATTTTGTTCAAACCCAGAATTACTGGTGTTTTGGTGCGACTGAGTAAATCGGCAATAAAGCGATCGCCTGCTCCACAAGCCACTGCTCCATCTACCACAAATAGCACTACATCTACCGATTCAATGGCTATTTTGGCATTTTGCACCAATACTTCCCCTAATTGATGATGGGGTTTATGAATTCCTGGCGTATCTACAAATATTAACTGCGCCTCTGGTGTAGTTAAAATGCCGCGCAAACGGTTACGCGTAGTTTGTGCTACTGGTGATGTGATGGCAATTTTTTGTCCTACTAATTCATTCATCAAGGTAGATTTACCGACATTCGGGCGACCAATAATGCCGATAAAACCTGATTTAAATCCAGGAGGAGCCTGAGGGATTGTTACTTCTCCTGAAAAAGAGAAGGTGTAATTATCAATACTAGTCACCTTTTGCTCCACCTTCATATTTTAGAGTCGGAATAACTTGGTTTTTTCTTGAGCTGAAAACAAACATAGAATCAGCCTAGCATTTTCGGGGATTGCTTTTTTGAGGTTTAATCTACTACTAGCTCCACACTCATATTTTACAGCTGGGGTCAGCTTCTTCGGGGAAGTCAGGAGTCAGAATTCAGGAGTCAGAATTCAGGAGTCAGAATTCAGGAGTCAGAATTCAGGAGTCAGAATTCAGAATTTATAGCGATTCTCATTTGAATAAGGTACATGGGTAGGGCAGCACCGCTGTGCCACCCTACGAAGATATATTTTTTCTGTACCTCACTCATGCGGGAACCGCTATAGGAGCAAAGCCGGAGACTTTGCAAGCAAGGCATCAGAATGAGTTGAAAATCAAGGATTGTAACAATACTTGATTTTCGTCAAATTATGAAGTTGGGGTTTCCAAGTTTTATAAAAAATTCACCTATTCTAGATTCTGACTTCAAAATTCTGAATTCTGAATTCTGAATTCTGAATTCTTAAACATAGTTTTGTTTTTAGATACAAAACCAACATAAAATTACCTTGGCATTTACAGGGAGAGCTTTTGCTTGGGTTTAATCTATTACTAACTCAGGCTGAAGTTTAATCGACTACTAAATATATTTGGATCAAAATGTCAAGAAAAGATATGGGAGAACCCAAACGCATTGGAATTCTTACAAGTGGAGGAGATTGTTCTGGCTTAAATGCTGTGATTAGGGCTGTAGTAAGTTGTGCGGTAAATACTTATGGCTGGGAGGTTTTGGGAATTCGCCAAGCGACTCTCGGATTGATGGCGCGTCCGCCACAATTCACGAATTTGGAAATCGATCAAGTTGATTCGCTGTTAACTGCCGGTGGCACAATGTTGGGGACAACCAATAAAGGCGATCCTTTTGCTTTTCCAATGGCGGATGGAAGTTTATGCGATCGCTCCGAAGAAATCATTGCAGGTTACCATGAACTAGGTTTAGACGCTTTGATTGGTATTGGCGGCGATGGTAGTTTGGCAATTCTCCGCCGCCTTGCACAACAAGGCGGTATTAACTTAGTTGGAATTCCCAAAACCATTGATAATGATATTGGCGTTACTGAACATGCCATTGGTTTTGATACAGCAGTCAATATTGCCACAGAAGCATTAGATCGGTTGCATTTTACCGCTGCAAGTCATAGCCGAGTCATGATTTTGGAAGTGATGGGGCGTGATGCAGGACACATAGCCATAGCTGCGGGAATTGCAGGGGGAGCAAATGTAATTTTAATTCCAGAAATTCCCTATACAGTTGGACACATTTGCCACAAAATCAAAGAACGCCAAGAAAAAGGCAAAAACTATTGTTTGATTATCGTTTCCGAAGCAGTTCGCACCCAAGATGGGGAAAACGTAACGATTACAAATCGCTTAGGTCAATCTCGATACGGTGGAATTGGTGAATATTTAGCCGATGAAATTATTCAGCACATTGGTGTAGAAACACGAGTCACCGTTTTAGGACACATTCAACGCGGTGGAACTGCTTCCCCCCTAGATAGATTAGTTGCAACAGCCTTTGGCGTAGCAGCAGTTAATCTGATTGCAGAGGGTAAATACGATCGCATGGTAACGTGGCAAAATCGCCAAGTATTAAGCGTACCAATTACAGAAGCGATCGCTCAATATAGCGCCGTCGATCCCAACGGTACTTTAGTTAAAACCGCCCGTGGTATGGGTATTTATTTAGGAGACTAGATAGGTTGACGTACTCCCACGGCTCTTGCCAGTGGGATTCTCCCACAAGCGACTGCCTGAGATTGTGCCATCAACAGCACAAGCAGAACAAGTCCGTCTTACAGTGCCTCCGACAATGGACAACACCCTGCCCATTTTTGAACAAGTACAAATCGCAACCGAAAAGTATGTTCAATCCATTACGTACAAAGTTTTACCCAAAACACGATTCAGTTTTGGAACTGCATACCTTGTTGTCGTGGTTCAGTGTTACTCCGAGGTTTTACCCTGCGCTCCTTCGTTCGATTATACCAGAAGCAAACGGCACTTAAAAGTGCCTGAGTCGGCTTTCATCCCACCATTAGAAACCGTGGGCTTTCATCCTCCCATTCTTTTCTGCAATTCGCGTCGTGGAGGAATATCTTAAGCCAACACTGTATCAACAAGGAACTTGGACGGCAGACTATCGAAGAATTCACATCGTTGCCATTAAAATTTAGATTGTGCGAATTTAGACTGATGTCTTAATTAAAAATTAGTATCAGCTATGCATATACCCAAATTGTGCGAACGGCAGACATCATTTTCATTACTACTAACCATTGGCCTCACAGCTTTACTAGTCCCGCCTTCACTAGCCCAAACACCCCCAATACCGTCGCCTTCTAGTGCGCCTTTAGAACTAGATTTATTGACCAAGCCAAAAGACTATATCATCACAGCTAACACCATTAACCCAGCACGATTAACGGTTCCCAGTTTATGGTGGGCGCAACAAAATGCTGAGAAAAAGCTATTGGATAATTGGATAGCATATCCAGCTTTTGATAAAGAACCTGCGCGAGTAGATTTGATAGTCAATCAGCAAATTTGGAGCTTATTAGACTATGTACAACGGTATGATTTTGTGAATCGTTTAGGTAGCACTGCACGAAATTTTAGTTACAATGTGCGGGTATTTAATTATCAAAAAGAATCCTTAGGAACCTACACTTGTAACTTTAGTATCAGTCCAGCTTTATGCAGTATCCAGATGGGTAATCAGAACAAGATAGGGTTAGGGCGTTCTTTGTAGAAAAGGGAGTGGGGAGATGAGGGAGCAGGGGGAGCAGGGGGAGCAGGGGAGGCAGGGGGAGAAAGAATAACCAATGCCCTATGCCCCATTCCCCATTCCAATTAAACCTTAATTTTGGCGAATAAAGATTCGTATTGTTTGGTTGCTGATGCAGATAACGGAAGTAAAAATTCGCTTCTATCTAAAACAGAGGGATTGCTTTGTAATAAACTCCTTAATGGTTTCTGAATATCAGAAGCCGTAATATTTGTAGAAATTGGCGAATTACTTTTGGTTAGTAGAGAAATTTGCTTAGCGGTGTTTGGTTGCCAACAAAAATCAATCCATTGATCTGATAAAGTATTTGTAGCAATACCTGCGGGACGTACCCATAAATCTGACCAAATTGCCGTTCCTGACTGGGGAACAATCGCCACAAGTTGCGGATAAGGTCCCAGAATAGGTAGCACATCGCTTGACCAACCAACTGCTAGCCAAGTGTCTCCCATAATTAGAGGTTCTAAGTAGTTAATAGAACCATAGAACTTCACTTGTTGGTTTAATGTCTGTAATTCCTTTTCCAAGTCTGGCACTTGGTCAAGATTTTCTGTATTGTAAGATTTTCCTAGTTTCTTTAAAACTAAACCAATAACTTCTCGTGGTTGATTAAGTAAGGAAATACGCTGCTGCAAGCCATCTCGCCACAAATCACTCCAATCTTTGGGCGTCCATCCCAATTTTCGCAACTTGTCGCGGTTATAAACAATCACCGTGCTACCCCAGCGATAAGGCGCACCCCATACCTTTCCTTGAGCATCTAGATTACCTTGGTCATTGCGCGTTACCAATTTTTTCCACTTTTCATCCAAAGTAGACCACTGCTTTAATTGGTTTCCTTCTAACTGTTGGAGTGGTTGAATCAATTTTTGCTCAATAGCTGCTTTTAGCCAATAATCTCCTAATGTCACTAGGTCAGCTGGAGGAGTTTTTTGATCTTGCCTAAAAGGTATAAAACGACTCCATCCTTGCTCATCAGTGGCTTTTGGTTTCTGCTGCCAATTTTGTAATTGCCCAAATAAATCCCGTATCTGCTCCACAGGAGCAAACTTCAACTCCACTTGTTGCTGCAAACCTTTGTGGAATTGATTAACCACCTGACCCGGTATCGAACCTTTTAATAACTGTACTTTGAATTGAGTCTGGTTGTTTCCACTACAGCCAAAAAGCAGTTGTGAAATTGTCAGTGTACCAGTACCTAGCAAAAAAGACCGTCGATCCATTGATTTTGGATTTGAGATTTCCGATTATACCTATATTAAGCAGAGATTCACAGACAGTGAGTGTCTCAAAAGTAGAGTTATAAAATTTTCAGCATTTTTTGTTGGTAATAACGATAAATTTGAGCATTTGACTCAAATTAGCGAGCTTTTATGCCAATCACTACCTCAAGATTAATTTTTCTCAATAATTTTCCTGAGTCGTACTTATGCTAAATCATTACTTAATATTTAGAAGTAATGATTTAAATGTCACATTGCCACAAAAAATATGAATACTTAAATAATTCATAAGTATCGTTAAGATTCTCAGTAAATTGAATAACATAGAATCTAATGTGCCAATGAGAGTATTGAATGGAGCCATTACAAAAGCAAATCCTGATTTTGAGCCAAAAACTGGATGCCCTCTGCCAAGTAATTGAGCAGCTTGACATTAAAGTAGCTCAAGCTTTTTCAGAGTGTTCCTTAGCGAATACACAAGCAAAGGATAATTATCAGGAATATAGTGGTACTGGAGGCAACCAGTTAAAAGGACGTATCAGTTCAAATTCGGCAATGGAACACAAGGATGTATTAACAGATGGCATTTATTTAGACATGCACCGTCAAGGTGGAGATAACAACTTAACACCAGAAATTCAAATACAACGACTAACAGCGCAATTAACAGCAGCATACAATCGCATTGCTGCCTTGGAAGAACAATTACTTAGAGAAAGAATTCATTAAAAGAGAAGTCAGAATTCAGAATGGGCTACGTCCCGCTGCGCTAACAGAATTTAGCAATGCTTGAAGTGAGGGATTTTGAGCGATTGCCTGGAAACGCCACAGTTGAAAATTTGGTGTGGTGTTTTACCGTTTATACTTCTACGTGGAAGCAAGCTACATTCACCAGTTGTACTCCAATTCAATTTATAAGAAGAATTCAGAACTCAGGAGTCAGAATTCAGTATGAATTCTGTACGAGTGGGTGACGAATATTGGTTAAAACCGGACTTCGTCCCGCTGCGCTAACGCCCCTGGTGGGCGAAAAAAATAAAAATATTCTCGCCTTAAAACTCTATCCCTTTATGGGTAGAGTATTCTGAATTCTGAATTCTGTATTCTGACTCCTGTTTTATTTTTCTGACTATTAACTCCTGAATTCTTTCTTGTTAATTTAGTCAATATTCCTGAGTTCAAATATTAACCGGAGCTTTATAAGTTTCCGGTTTTAGTATTGGTAATTAACCAAGCTCAGCCTTTCAAGTTGGGCTTCAATGGCCGTTAAAAGTTGGTGTTGCTGCCAATCTTGGCTGAGATGAGCAGCTATGCAAGCTGCTCCAGCACCCATACCTTCTTTGACAAAGCCCTGCTCATAAGCTCTCAGTTGGGGATAACGAGAATCAGTAAAGTTGAGAGCAGTTGCTAACAGAGGAGGAGTTTCTGTAATCTGAGTTGAACTGCTTTTACCTATGCTCAAGGCTAAGTCAACAGTAGCGCCAGTAGGATCTTCTGCCACCCAGCGAGTTGTACCCACAACTACTTCTTCTGGTTGCCATGATAAACCGTAAGCTTGAGCGATCGCACTTATCAGCGCATAAACCGCGAGCATTTGCGTCCCTCCAGCCAATAATACACCACAACTACGACTAGCAGCGATCGCCATTCCAGCCACCACCACTTGCATCGGATCGCCCACTGCGGCGACGAGTTTTAGAGGATCTAGAGAATTTGGGATTTTAGATTTTGGATTTTGGATTGGAAATTGGAAGTTTATTTCCCCCTGTTCTCTGCTTCTGCTCATCCTCTCCAGCCCAGCTTGTACTAGTGCCCACTTTTGGGCGTGGTTACAAACAGGATGGCTACTGTTAACTTTTCCGGCAGCTTCTATGCCTAAACCAGTTAAAATTGCCAGAGCAGTTGTAGTGCCTCCAACGACGCATTCACCGATAATCAAATATCCCTGTTGGATATTGGCAGCAAGGCGTTCTCCCCAAAGTAGCCCTTGTTCCAGTAAGTGGTGTACCGTTGTGATTTCCATAGCATTCCCTCCACTTAAACATTTAGCAGGAGTGCCACCCAAATCAATTACTGGTACAGCAGGAGCCTGAGGTAAGCCAGCATTAAATAAATGCACTGGTATTTTTAGTGACTCAAAGACAGCGCGAGAAATCAACACAGGCGAAGCGCCAGCCGCTAACGGTGGTAAGGGATATTGGGGTTTATGTTCTGCGCCATAATACAAAAACTCGGCATCAGCACAAGCAGTATATTTCCGATCCTCTGGAGTACGACCGGCTGCTGAAATCCCTGGAATCAAACCGGTTTCAGTAAATCCTAAAACACAAGCAAATACGGGTAGATAACCACGATACCGTCGCAGCCATTCTTCACCCTGTTCTTTTTGGGTATAAATACGAATTTGGGAATTGGGCATGGGGCATGGGGCATGGGGCATGGGGCATGGGGAGATGGGGAGATGAGGGAGATGAGGGAGATGGGGAGATGGGGAGATTGGGAGATGAGGGAGAAATAACCAATGACTAATGACTAATGACTAATGACTAATGACCAATGACTATCCTTCATAATCCATGAGTACTTGTACCCAGTGTGGTGGGCGGGGAATGGGATTGCCCAGGCGGTCAAAAAGCAGCCATGCAGCTAGGTGTACTACAAACAGGTAGATAAAGTTGTTGAGTAGAATCAAAGCGATCGCGCCTATTTGAATCAAAAACACACTGGGACTCGCCAATAAACTCAACTTTAGAAATACCCACTCGATAAACTCAGTCACCTGGGTAATCACATAAACCCAGAGGTCTTCACCTGATAACACAGATAATAACCACAACCGAAAAAAGACTCCCAAAGTGCCCAGCAGGGTACCCAAGGTGATGGAAATTATCCAGGGAACACGACGACGATACCACGTCGCACCCAAAAGCACGCCCATAAACCCGTAGGGCATGACAAATAGCAAACTGCGGGCTGGCCCCATCAGTACTGTCAGCAGTAACCCAGAAGTGAGTGCTGCCATCCATGCTGCTCGTCTGTCCCAACGAAGATAAACTAGAGCGATCGGTACTGGAAAAAATATCCGCAAAACTGGACCTAAAGGAAAGTAAAAATTAATAAACCAAATTAGGCTCGCAGTACTGGCTAAAAAGGCTGTTTCCACCATCCTCAAGGGGATATCAGCCTTGAGGTGAGGACGGCTTAACTCTTGTTTGTCTAAGCAGCGATCGCCAGCAGTTTGAGATTCTGGTGATGGTTCGTCCTCTGGCTCATCCGGCAGAGAATTTAAAATGCTCATATTTTGACAAGTTTTAAACTATCATCCTTTCCAAGGCTGACATATCGGGAATACAGATAATGTCTTGATCCCGTTTAATCAAGCCTTTTCTTTCTAGTTTTGTCAATACCCGCGTCACCGTTTCCCGTGCCAGTCCGCTCAAACTACTCAATTCCCGATGAGGTAAATTGGGGATTTCAGTTCCTGTTTGTCCTTTTTTTCCCTGTCCTTCTGCCAAAAACAGCAATGTATCTGCTACCCGTGACTGACTATGAGATTCCCGCAAACGTAATCGCCGATTCACTTGCTGTAAGCGCTCTGCCATTAGTGTTGCTAATCGGAGTCCTGCCAAGGGTTCCATTTTAAGTAAATTGCTAAAATCTGAAGCAGGCATACTGCCAATTACCGTTGGGGTCAGGGTAATCACATCAGTAGTTCGACGTTTTTCACTTAGAACCGCCATTTCACCAAACAATTCCTCTTTGCCAAGAATATTCAGTGTTACCTCTTTCCCTTCTAAATTATAAGTACGAATTTTTACCCATCCTTCTCTGATAAAATATACAGCGCCACCCCAGTCATTTTCTAGTACGATCACTTGATTAGCTGGGTGAGTGCGGGTTACAAGATGGGTAAGGGCTGTTTCCACAATTGCTTCTGGCAAACCCTCAAAAAAGCAGGGCACATATCGGTCTTCCATTAGGGCATTTTTATTCAAGCTGCTATATACACACGACATACAAGAGCATTCTTTTAAGCCTAAGCTATCAAAGCACAGCCACCTTTTAACAATAAAAATAACCTATGCTACACAAGAAAAGCGATAAGAGCGTTTTTCTAAACAATTTTTACCTATGGGTTAAATAGGGTAAAAGTTTTGCAAAAACTAGTTACAGGCTGTTGAAGTATGACTTAGAGACTACCTGTGCTGTAAACTTGATTACTCTTGGTTACTTAAAAATATAGGCAAACAACATTCATCATACTCAAGCTAGTAAATTATTGCTCACATATTTTAGCGGTTTTGAGCAATCAAGCTAAGCTTGTTAAACAAACACTGACTGACGATTGCCACTCCTCCCAGTAATCCATAACATAATGACAGTCACTTGTCCAAGTAGCGGCTCCTGCCACTCAAAACTTCTCTTATGGGAGACGCTGTGCGTAGCTTGCTTCCCCGTAGGGGCACGGTGACTGTAAAGTAATTGTCACATTAGTTGACATAAAGTTCTAGTTAAGGTATATAAAAGTGACTTCCAGTGCAGATGAAATTCAAAAGCTGATTGCAGACATTGACAACTTACTTGCCAGTGGTGGTAAGCGCCTGTCTAGGTTTTTCCCTGGTCAGGGACAAGAACCCAAAGAGGTTTTAGAACGAATTCGGGACTTTTTGGTGAGGCTACAAGAAAAAGAAGCATTAGAAGGCGGTATCCAAAATCAATCTTTGAGAGAACCTCGATCGCCTTTATTAACAAAATTTACCGATCAAAGCCATAACCAGCTTTTATTACCACCATCCGAACCCACTCAAGAACACAGTACCGTTGAGGCAGGGGAATTAAAAACTGAATTTTCCAAATTGATACAGCCATTACGAGCCGAATTAGAAGGACTATTACAAGAACGAGCCACTCTCGTCCAAGAAATTCGGCAGTTAGAACAAAAGCGATTGCAAAACTACTCCCTGGCGCAGCAGTTGACAAACCAAGAGCAGATGATTACCGACTTTTTACAGGTACTCATGAGTCGCCTTGTGCCAACTTTAACGCCATTGTTAGGACAAACTTCAGCAAATTCCCCCAGTTCTTCAGCAGGAATCGATCGCCCAAATTCACAATCAGTATCTTTTGGAACTCAACCTTTTTTAGAATCCCCAGAGCGTGTAGAGCAGTTAACACAGCTGGCTCAGGAATTAGATCGACGCCTACTATCGCTAGATGGAACGGTGAATGTTGTTTTTGAGGCATTACAGCGCAACATTAACACTTATTACGAGTCTTTATCCCAAGCACTGGCAAGAATGCATAGCAAGGGAATGCAGGGCGAACAGCTGATGGCCAGCTTTCTCAACAATTTAACCCAGTATTTGCAGCAACAATCCCCCAGTTCCCAGTCATCTTTTCTGGAGGGAGAAGCTGAAACACCACCTGCATCACTAGCTTACCAAACTGATATCGATGCTGAATTTCCACTTCTAGAACTGATACAGCCAGAAACTTCATCAATTAATCCTGAGCAACAAACTACTACCCTGACAGAAGATTTAGATGCAGTGCTGTTGCAGCTTGGCTTAGACTCGTCTGAATCTTCCGAAACTCCAGCTGAATTACCAGAAGATATTTCTGCGTTAATTGCTGATGAAGTAGACCAACTTTATGCCAGCTTGTTTGGTACTGGTAGTGATTCATCAAGTTCTGTTACAACTCCCCCATCAACTTTGAATACCCCTGAGGAGACATTTGTTGTCCCCCCGACTGTTGATTCTGGGGTTGTGACACCTGATACATCTTTGGAAAAGTCAGACACAGATTTTTTCGATCTCAGCAATGCTCAGGATGCTGTAGAAACTACAGATTCAGAGGAAGGACTATTTTTTGCAGAGGATACTGACTTAGCCTTGCCACCAGTAATTTCCGCAGCAGAGAGTTTGTCTGTGGAACTCAGCACTCAGCCAGAAGTTGCTGATACAATTAGCACCTTAACTGATTTATTACCTGATGTAGGTAATGAACAGCAACTTCTGGAAATGCCATCAGCTGTGAATAATGCCATAGCGACAGCACCAGTCACTCCAGAAATACCAGAAATTGCGATCGCCACAGATGCTACAAGCGATCGCCTTGAACCCTCTTTAGATAACTATATTCCAGCTTCGCCACAAGAAAACCTACTTTCTTTAGAGTCAAATCAGACTCCAGTCATTCCTGATATTTCCTTAGATGAAGAACAGTTGCAGCAATTAGACCTGGATTTGGCTAATTTCGATCGACAGCTGAATTCTGAATTGCAACCAGCTAGTAACTTAGATATTTCTCAGGAATCTGTTGCTAAAATCCAAGACACAATCCCGACAATTTCCCCTGAACAAGGGCTAGAAAATCTCCAAAGAGCAACAAACAATCTGGCAGTTCCCCAGGTAGAAACTAACTTAGATTTAGAACCAAAAACTGAAAAAAAAAAGCAAGAGACAACTCCTGTTTCGGAAAGTTACTTACCTCCAAATTCCAACTCGATAAACAATATAGAAGTTGCATCCAAGGTTCTGGAATCAGTCTGGTATTTAGCAATTGATTTGGGTACAACAGGAATTTCCGCTGCATTGTTAAATAGTTCTTCTTTGGTTGTACATCCTATCTACTGGTCAGCAGAAAACCCACCGGGAACAAGTTCTTTTGGGCAATCGTTTCGTTTACCAACAGAGGTTTATCTCCCCACAGCTTCTGTACCCCACGGTGAAAATGAAAGTATCGAAGCACATGAGCAGACAACACCTGCCGCTGTTGCCCAAGATAAGAATCCTGCACCACCCAACTCCACAGCAGATTCAACAAACAATCTTTATTCAGCACAGTTGAAACCTTATTTACAAGTAGCCATTCCTTACAAGAGTGAACGCCAAAAATGGGAACCTGTTTTGCAATTAAATGAATTTTCGGCAGGACCTTTAATTTGGGTTGTGCGATCGCTCTCTAAGCTGCTGTTAACTCTCAAGCGCGATCGGGCTAGTACCACTCCTAGTTTAATGGCTGCTGCTGTTGGGATTAGCGAACAAAATTTTCCTCAGATTATTAATAATATTGCTGGTGTAATTTGCACTTGTCCATCTAGTTGGTCAGAACAATATCGCTTCAACGTCAGAGAAGCTGTACTCACTAGCAAGCTGATCCAACATCCCCAGCAAGTCTTTTTTGTCGAAGAAGCGATCGCTAGTCTACTTCCAGAACTTGATGCTGCTAACGGTGAGCAAATAAAATTAAAATTAAACCAAGATGAAGATTCTCATCCTGCAAAAACCAGCGAAAATTCCCTTGTGGGCAACACCCTTGTCATTAATATTGGCGCAGCTGCTACAGAAATGTTGCTAGTCGATGTACCAGAAACCCTAGCGCAATTGACATACAATGATTTCATGCTGCACAGTTTTGCTTATGCTGGCAAGGGAATTGAACAAGACATTATCTGTCAGCTACTTTTGCCACCGAAATCTCGCCAGTCACGTTTAGAAACCGAAAGCGAGAGTAAAACTGCCACCACTAATCCCTGGCAATGGCAACCGTCAATTCCCGGTTTAGACCAAATGCATTGGCAGAGTTTGGGATTGGAAGAATTAGAACTACCCAGAGTTGGCGAACCGGATATTACCGCTCGAATTCATCTCCAGCAACGTCTAGAAAGCTCCTTGCTGGGACAGGCGGTATTAGATGCAGCATTGGCTCTGAAGCTGATTTTACAACACCAAGACACTTTTACCTTGGAATTAGCCGATCAGCGATGGATTTTACGGCGACGAGACTTAGAAAGCCAAGTATTTATCCCATTTGTCCGCCGTTTGAACCGCGAACTCAACAAATTATTGGTAGCTCGTGGTATTCCCACAGAAGCAATTAATCAAGCTATCCTCACTGGTGGAGTAGCTTGTATCGGGACGGTGAACCGTTGGCTACGGCAAAAACTCCCCAGCGCGAAAATTATTCAAGATTTATATCTCGGCGAAAACGGCGCTCCTAATTGCAGTCGAGTTGCCTATGGTTTGGCGATGCTACCTTTGCATCCCCAGATATTAGATATACCCAAACAACAATACACTGATTATTTCCTGTTTACAGAATTGCTGCGCCTGCTACCAGAACGACCCTTATCTTTCGGTGAAGTTATCCAGCTATTTGAGGGTCGTGGAATCAATACCCGCAGTTGTCAGCAACGCCTGTTAGCTTTTTTGGAAGGTGAATTACCTTCCGGTTTGATACCTTCGGTCATAGACTCAACCTGGCTCACTCAGGGTTCCCAAGAAAATCCTGACTATCAGGCGATCGCCACAGCACCACTTTTTGAAAAACAAGGCAGTCTCACCTATCGTCCCAATTCCCAACAACTTTTGTCTTTGCGTCGCTATCTCGATGCAATTAAGGCTAGCAATCAGCAATCACTGGAGGAACCATACACGGTAAATTTTGCCCTAGAGGTTCATAATTAAGGTTACTGCCGCTACGCAAAAATCAAAAGCAGCCACATTGTGAGTAAAACTATGGTTTACTCACAAAGTTTTTTAGTCCAATATCATAGCATTATTTCTGGTATTTTACAGAAAAATACTGGAAATTTACAATATGCCTAGTTAATTGAAAGATTCTGTAAACTTTAGGTCTTCGGTTTTTTCTTAATCATCATTTTGTGTATATTAACACTCAGTAGAGGTGACAAAAACATTAGAAGTCCTATAAAGATTATGTCGATGTCTGCACTACTGATGTAAAAATTCCTGTTGTAGATCGGCTAACTCTTGTGATTTATTTTTATTCCCTTGATTGCTCGCAACAGCCCTCACATCCCTCAACTGTAAGCTTGGCAAAACGATTAATTGACATTGTTGGAGCCATTGTCGGGCTGATTATTACATTTGTTGTAGCGATTCCCGTAGCAGTTGTTACCTTGATTTCCGATCCAAATCCAATATTTTATTCTCAAATTCGCTGCGGTTTGAATGGAAAACCTTTCCGGATATGGAAATTCCGTTCTATGGTTATGGATGCCGATAAACTCAAGCATTTAGTTGAAAATCAAGCCAAAGGTCACATCTTTAAATCTGTTGACGATCCTCGAATTACTCCTGTGGGTAAATTTTTGCGGCGTACTAGCTTAGACGAATTTCCACAATTTTGGAATGTTTTGCTAGGGGACATGAGTTTAGTCGGTACTCGTCCACCAACTCTTGATGAAGTCAAGGATTACGATGCACACCATTGGGATAGATTGCGAGTCAAGCCAGGCATTACTGGAGAATGGCAAGCTAATGGCCGCTCAAGCATTACAGACTTTGAAACTATTGTCAAGATGGATATAGATTATCAACGTAAGTGGTCTGTAACTTACGACTTGAGTCTGATTATGAAAACAATTTGGGTAGTTTTGAAAAAGACTAGTGCTTATTAAATTTGTCATTAGTCATTGGTTATTGGTCATTTGTCATTTGTCATTGATTATTCTCCGCGTCCCTGCGTCTTCTTCACCCCTTCACGCCGCTACCAGTTTCCGTGGGTACAATGTAACGTTGTACAAATAAAAACAGTAATAATACTGGGGCGATCGCAATTACAGAACCGGCTGCTACCAAGCGCCAATCAAGGGAAAATGTACCTGCTAGCTTGGCGACTCCCAAGGGAAGAGTGTATAAATTTTCGTCTTGGATGACAATTAAAGGCCACAAAAAGTCACTCCAAGCACCGATAAATACAAAAATAGCTAAAGTTACTAAGGCTGGGCGAATTGCTGGTAACATCACATGCCACCACAAACCTAACTCGGAGCTGCCATCCATACGGGCAGCTTCTTCTATTTCTTTGGGAACGCTCATGAAGGCTTGGCGCAAGAGAAAAATCCCAAATGCAGAAGCTAAGCTGGGAAAAATCATCCCTAAATAAGTATTTCTCAAACCCAACTGGACTGTCAAAATATAAAGAGGAATCATCACAATCTGGAAGGGAATCATAATCGTAGAGACAATAGCCACAAAAATCCAGTCTCGCCCCACAAATGATAACCTTGCCAAGGGATAGGCAGCTAAAGCGCAAAACAGGAGATTTAAGCCAACAGTCAGCACTGACACCAAGGTGCTGTTATATAAATATTGTCCAAAAGGTAAAGATTGCCAAACACTAGAAAAGTTATCCAGTGTAGGCGACGCGGGCAACAACTGTGGCGGCGACTGCAAAATATTTTCTGTAGGTGATTTTAGGGCTGTACTGATTAGCCACAGCAAAGGAAAGAGCATCACCAGTGCGATCGCTCCCAATACGGTATACATTAGCAGAATTTGCGATCGTGATTTTTTCGAGTTCAACATTTGATTAATAACTTTCTGAATTTTTAAATATTTTGCACTTGCTCAAATATTTGGTGGATGCTCACCCATTTTCACCCACATTTTACGCACACGAGTTAATTGCAGACGATTCATTTTTAAAGCATAAATTGTTGCTCTCCCAATACTTGTAAGTCCTAGAATTTCTGTAGCGTCTTCACTCCAAGTAAAATTGTCTGTCCACAATTGCTGTTGTGGATTAAATAATTTAACTTCATCCTGAGTATTGGGATTGCTGTTTGACGAGTTCCTTTATAACGATTGCAAGATGGACAAGCCAAGCAGAGATTTTCAAATACAGTTTCTCCACCAGCAGATAAGGGAATGATATGCTCAAATTCAAAATTAGTGACTGTTAAAGCTTCAGCAGTGCGACAGTAAGCACAACAATCAGAAAAATAATTACGAATTTTCCTTTGTAATTCAATAGGAATGTAAACACTCACGTGACTTGTTGCTTATTTTGAAAAATATTTAATGTGTATCTGGCTCTAGTTTTCAGAATATTTAACTGGTCAACCTGTGCCAATAATCTGTCTAAAATCTCAGTTTCTTCGTTTGATAAATGATTTTCATAATTTTTATTTAATAAGTCTTGTAATTGGATCTGAACTTTGGGAAATAAGGAACTTTCTGCTAAAGCTTGCAACTCTTCTTTACTTAAACCAATCAATAATTCAGAATCTATAGATAAATTGGTTAGCTGTTGGTAAGTTTCTAAATCTAACAGTACACCAATTTTTTCTCCCTCTGCATTAGTAACATATTGAACTGAGTCAGACATGGATTTAATTAAAAGTTTGATTAATTTTATCGTAACCTATCATCAAAAATCTGGTTGAATAAAAATAAAAAGTTAGTAGCGTGCGTTAGCCTACGGCATAACGCACCGTCAACAATTCAAGGTGCGTTGCGCCGCGCAACAACTACATCTCCAATTCCTTCTAAATTCTGAATTCTGACTCCTGAATTCTGCTGTATCATTCTACAGTTTGAAATCAAATTATAGTGCTAAATCTTCAACCTCTGCATAAGGTTGTGGTTCCCGTAGACGTTTGGCAATTTGTTCTCGTCGATACTTTGCAAGTTCGCTATAAAGCTTTTTGCGAGAAAGATTCACACTGCCAACAGGTTCATGCTCAAGTAATGTATGCCAAGGGCTAAACAATGTACCTTCATCTAAACGTTTGCGTTCTTCAAAGTCAAATTTCTGACTGGGAATGCGGACAGTTGCAACTTTAATAAACGGTGAATCTGCTTCTTGCCATTCTTTAACGTGGTCTTCAATTGGGGTTTTGTCATCATCTACATAAAACTGAATCAGAAAGTCAAAAGATGCTTCTTGACCTTCTACTGTTAAATGCTTAACTATTGCTTCCCGGAGATAATTTTCGGATTCTGGAAGTGTTTCTGGAGGCTGTTGAATCTGTTGAGATTTGACAGACAACTTGACAATTTTATCGCCAAATTTAAACGGAGCCATGCTCCAATATTGAATCAAAAGTGGATTGCCCACCTTCTTACTAGTAATTTTTTGTAACAAAGCAAAGGCATAACCAAGTTCCTCTATCCGTTCTGGAGTAAGTTGTCCGCTACCTGCTTTAAAGATATCAGCGTAATCACGAATGTCTTTGGTAAAGAAAGTAGGATAACTGTTGAGTACAAAGTCTTGAGTTTTTTCTTCATCATCCAGCACTTTTTGCCCGTCTACATTCATCACCTTAATGCCAATACCGCAAACATCAGGTTCGGTATCGGAGCGGAATTTTCCACGCTTTTCAGGCGCACCACCGCTAGAGAAACGAATCCAAGCAGGATAGGTTTGGGGGGTTTTGAACAAACCTACTCTCAAGTCTTCAGGAAGATTGGGTTCAATAATAAACTCTGCCCAAAGCAGTCCATGACTTTTACTATGAATTTGCCGCAGATCTGGACCTGTTTGTTGTTGAGCTTGGAGGCTAGTTGCTACAATCTCATCAATCATTGCTGACTGGTCAGTGGTAGATGATACTGGATTACTCATGAAAGATATTTAATGATGTTTCTTCATCATCCTCAACCCTTCAGTCTTTCTGAGTCAACCCAGTTTCGGTTAAGATACTTGTTAAGGGTTTATCCCAAGGTTCGATAGGTAGCTGGGGTAAATACGCAAAATCAAACACAATTCCCACAGTGGGCTTTGTCAACCACTCCGGTGAACTGAGTAGGCGATCGTAATATCCTCCGCCATAACCCAGGCGATATCCTCGATCGTCGCAAGCTACACTGGGAATAAGAATCAAATCTACTTCCGTCGGGTCTAAGGTTGGGGCATCGGGATGGGGTTCAGTAATGCCATAAGCCCCACTTTGCACAGAATCTTCAGGTGTCCAAATATGCCAAGATAGGGATTTATGAACGCAGCGAGGAAATCCCCAACAGTATTTGGTGTTTGTAAATAGTGGAGTGAGATCGGGTTCTTGGCGAAAACTAAAATAAGCAAGTATTGTTTTTGCTTGGGCGAACAAAGTAGAGTTTTCTAAATGAGAGCAAATGCGATCGCTTTTTTCTCTCCACTCCCAGACGGACATTGATTGGCGTGTTTTGAGTAAAGTACGACGTAGTTTTGCTTTATTTAGTTGATGATTAACTGTGTCCACATTTAAAATTTACTCAAAAAAGCTAGGGTGGGCACTACCCACCCTAAGATTATGCAGCGTGTTGACGATACCACTCAATGGTATTCTTCAGCCCTTGCTCAAAGCTGATTTGAGCAGTGAAATTAAAGGCAAGCTTCGCGCGTTCAGTATCTAAACGGCGTCTAGGTTGGCCATTTGGCTTATCAGTTTGCCAAACAATCTCACCCTTAAACTCCATTAATTGGCAAATCAGAGTCACTAAATCAAGAATCGAAATTTCATCACCCGTTCCTAAATTCACTGGTTCTGATTCGTTGTAGAATTGAGTGCCCATCACAATCCCCCGCGCTGCATCTTGTGAATACAGAAACTCGCGGGTGGGACTACCATCACCCCAAACTAGTAGTTGCTTTTCTCCTTGAATTTGGGCTTCGTGAACCTTGCGAATTAACGCCGGAATCACATGAGAACTTCCGGGGTCAAAATTATCTTCCGGCCCGTACAAATTCACTGGCAGTAAGTAAATACCATTAAAACCATACTGCTGGCGATAAGCTTGCAATTGCACTAAAAGTGCTTTTTTAGCAATTCCGTAAGGGGCATTGGTTTCCTCTGGGTAGCCATTCCACAAGTCATCTTCTTTGAATGGTACTGGGGTGAATTTCGGATAGGCACAGATAGTACCAACACAGACAAATTTTTCCACTCCCCCTTGATATGCAGCATGGATTAGCTGGGTTCCCATGATCAAGTTATCGTAGAATAACTCTGCGGGTTTTTGCTGGTTGAGACCGATACCACCAACATGAGCTGCTAAATGGATAATGATGTCTTGCTGGTCAACTGCACGCTGGCAATTTTCCCAAACTCGCAGATCGCAATCACGCGATCGCACTACTGTAATCTTCTCACCATCAGCCCCTGCTTGACACAACTGATCGATCACCTGACGACCGAGAAAGCCTGACCCACCAGTGACGAGAATGCGTTTATTTTTGAGTTCTAAGGCGGTCATATTTTTATCCTCTGTAGTCACAATCAGAAATGCAAAGCGCCTAGTTCTTGACGAAGAGTCGCAATATCATGTGGAAACTGCGAACCATTTCCATTGGGTGAAGTGTAACCCAAGGCTTGCAGGTCTGCTTCTACCATTAAGGAAACTAGTTGCTCAAAGGTTACCGATGGTGTCCAGCCTAACTTCTGCCGTGCTTTGCTAGAATCTCCAATCAACAACTCTACCTCCGCAGGACGCAGATAGCGTTCGTCAAACTCGACATAATCTTGCCAATTGAGATTGACATAATTAAATGCCAATTCGAGAAACTCCCGTACTGAGTGGGTTTCGCCAGTTGCAATTACATAATCGTCTGGTTGGTCTTGCTGCAACATTGACCACATTGCTTTGACGTAATCTTTGGCATAGCCCCAATCTCGTTTGGAGTCGAGATTTCCCATGTAAATTTTTTTCTGTTTTTTGGCAACGATGTTGGCTACTGCCATCGTAATTTTACGGGTGACAAAGGTTTCACCGCGCCGTGGTGATTCGTGGTTAAAAAGTATGCCGTTACAAGCAAACAAATTGTAAGATTCACGATAATTTATTGTTTGCCAGTGGGCATATACTTTGGCGCAAGCATAGGGACTGCGCGGATAAAATGGTGTTGTTTCACTTTGGGGTATTGCTTGCACTAATCCGTACATTTCAGAAGAACCCGCTTGGTAAAACCGCACTTGTATTCCGGTACGGTGTTGATAGTCTCGAATTGCTTCTAACAAACGCAGTGTCCCCATTCCCACTGAATCTACAGTGTATTCTGGGGAGTCAAAGCTGACTCTGACATGGGATTGAGCGCCGAGGTTGTAAATTTCTACTGGTTTTACTTCTTCTAAGATACGTCGCAGTGTTGTTCCATCGGTCAAATCTCCGTAGTGAAGAAACAACTGCACTCCTTGTTTGTGCGGATCTTCGTAGATGTGATCGATACGGTCTGTGTTGAAGGTGGAAGTCCGGCGAATTATCCCATGAACTTCATAACCTTGTTCTAGCAAATACTCACTCAGATATGAACCATCTTGACCCGTAATACCAGTTATTAACGCTCGTTTTTTTTGCGTCATGCTCAACTATCCCTTATTGTCTTTGATTAAAATGTTACAGACGATATGATACAACCTAGCAGGTAATTGCTGAATTGCCTAATAGTAAACCTACCAGTTCTAATCAATCGTGTAACTTTTAAGTAAATAAATATACTTAAGAACAAGTTGTTGAACCAGTAAGAATTAACTTGATAAATTCAACGTTTTTTAATAATTATTAATAGTAATTTTATCATCATTGTAATTTGTCAAAGTTTGTATGGATCTCTGATTTTTGTGAAGACTCAATAAACTTTTGCTGCCCAGTCTTTTCAGTGGTGCTGAGTAATGAGTGCCGTAACAGCACTCATTATTCAGCACTTTTTTGGTGATGTTTAGGACTAGCTCTTTCAAGGTGACCAATGAAGATACGTTGAATCTGCGGTATTTTACACTAAAGAATATACTTAGGGGCATTGATTGCCCCACAGAATCAGCCCTCAGTAATTACTCAGTATGCACCGTTATTTTTAGGTAAAATTACCACGTCAACAGTTTTTAAGATGATCCATAAATCAAGCCACAAATTCCTAGATTTTACATAATGCAGGTCTATTTGGACTCGGCGAGGGTAGGGAATATCATTACGCCCAGACACCTGCCACAAACCAGTAATTCCTGGACGGATTGTTAAAATCTCATCAATGTGACAACCGTATTTTGGTAGTTCTTCTGCTACTAATGGGCGAGGGCCGACTACACTCATATCCCCTTTTAAAACGTTCCAAAATTGGGGAAATTCGTCTAGACTAGTAATTCGCAAAAATCGACCAATTTTAGTAATCCGTGGGTCTTGTTTGAGCTTAAAACTACTCTCAAATTCTTGTCGCAACTGGGGCGATGTTTCCATCATTTGCACGAGGATTTCGTCCGCATTGCTGACCATTGTTCGGAATTTAATACAGTTAAAAGGTTTGTAATTTTTCCCCACCCGTTCCTGAATATAAAAAATTGGGCCTTCTGAACTCAAAGCAATCAACAAGGCCAAGATTAAATAGACAGGAAAGAATAAAATCAACACTGACAGCGAAAACACTATATCGAATAGTCGCTTGGCAAACTCTCCGTTTAAACCCTGAAAAGATAAACCTTGAGGTTTAACTCTAGGCGTCTTTGTTTTTTGACCGCGCTTTAGGAGAGTACGCCAA
Organism: Desmonostoc geniculatum HA4340-LM1; assembly: GCA_019359545.1. GTDB lineage: Bacteria > Cyanobacteriota > Cyanobacteriia > Cyanobacteriales > Nostocaceae > Nostoc > Nostoc geniculatum. The sequence goes on from JAHHHB010000014.1 coordinate 76,423, forward strand.
GATCCTCTAGTGTCTTGCCGTACACCTCGCTTGCCGGAGAGGAGTGAGCTCTGGGCAGTCATCATACTCCTTAATAATCCACACCACACATAGTCCCAATCTTAAAGCCAAAATGAGATGCTTCTGGGGGTAAATTGCCAAAAGCCTAAAAAAATAAGTCCTATTGACCAAAACCATTATTCCAAAAAGGTCTTTTTTCGTTGCACTTATTTACAAAATCTAGATAACGATCTGCAAAGACTTGCGGTGAAAACTGCGCGGCGTGCGATCGCATATACTCGGAATTAAACGAACCCTGATATATTTCAAACTTTTCTACTGCCTCCACTAAAGCCGCCTCTGTTTGTGTCCTGAAGAATATACCTGTCCCTGTATCCACGCCAGAGCGAATATCTCGCACTGTTTCTAAAGCACCCCCAGCACCATAGGCGATTACTGGCGTACCACAGGCTTGTGCCTCCACTAAGGCAATACCAAAATCTTCACAAGCTGCATACACAAACGCCTTAGCCCTAGCCATATATTTTTTTACCACATTATCGGGTTGCCATCCGAGTATTTCTATATTTGAATTTGCCATCTGACGAATTTTTTGCATTTCATCTCCTGTACCAATTACTACTAACGGTCGTTTTAGTTGATTAAAAGCTTTGACAATCAACGATACTTGTTTGTAACTCACTAGTCGGGAAACTGTGAGATAAAAATCGTCTTTTTCCTGAAAAAATGGAAATTCCCCAATATTCACAGGTGGGTAAATGACTGTTGCTTCTCGCCGATAGCAGCGCCAAATCCGCCGAGCTGTATGCTGCGAGTTGGCAATGAAGTAATCAACACGATTGGCACTCAATACATCCCACTGGCGCAAATGATGTAATAAATATCGCGTTACCCACCCAGGTAAACCATTACCCAGCTTGCTCTGGCGCAGATAATCAAAGGTCAAGTCCCAAGCATAGCGCATGGGGCTGTGACAGTAGCAAATATGCAACTGATCTGGAGTGGTAAGGATTCCCTTGGCAACAGCATGGGACGAAGACAGAATTACGTCATAGTACCGCAAGTCCATTTGTTCAATTGCCAAAGGCCACAAAGGCAAGTACTTTTGTATACCGTTGCGGGCATAGGGAAAATGCTGAAGAAACGTCTTGCCAATCTGACGTTTGTATAGATAACTTTCAGGGTTACTGGATTCAAAATCGATGAGGGCATATAAATCAGCATCAATGTGATTCAAAATTTCCCGTACAACGAGTTCTGAACCACCTGTGGCTTCGGGTGTCAACCACTCATGAACCAGAGCATATTTCAAGGGCACAGCTAACTTGTAATGAATGGAAAATAGTTAGGCAAATTATGAGGTTAACTGAAAAGTTTCCCCTTGTGATTAATTAATGGGAAGCGCCCCAGATTAACGGCAAGACGCAATCTTTCGCTTAGAGGTTCCAGATGGATGCTGCAACCTGATAATGTCAGATTGGGGAGTGGGGAGTGGGGAATGGGGAATGGGGAATAGGGAATAGGGCATGGGGCATTGGGCATTGGTTATTTCTCCCCCTGCCTCCCCTGCTTCCTCATCCTCCACTCCCTACTCCCTACTCCCTTGACGAAAACTGATATAGGAATGAGAAGCTATGCGAATTCTAATTATGGGTGGTACTCGGTTCATTGGTGTCTATTTGACTCAACTATTAGTGGAACAAGGACATGAAGTGGTGCTGTTTAATCGTGGAAATAGACCAGCGCCTTCTTTACAGGGAGTAGGACAAATTATAGGCGATCGCACTGATGCTACCCAATTAAAAGCAAAATTATCACAAGAAAATTTTGATGTCATTTTTGACAATAATGGACGAGAACTTAGTGATACTCAACCACTTGGAGAGATTTTTCAAGACCGGGTGCAACATTTTGTATACATGAGTTCGGCGGGGGTGTATCTCAAATCTGACCAACTCCCCCATATCGAAGGCGATGCAGTAGATCCGAAAAGTCGCCACTTGGGTAAGCATGAAACTGAAGCTTATCTCACCCAATTGGGATTGCCCTTTACTTCCATTCGTCCTACTTATATTTACGGGCCACGTAATTATAATGACTTGGAAAGCTGGTTTTTTGACAGAATTGTGCGCGATCGCCCCATTCCTATCCCCGGAAATGGGTTGCATATCACTCAGTTAGGTCATGTCAAAGATTTAGCAAAGGCAATGACCCAAGTTTTGGGTAATCAACAAGCTGTAGGAGAGATTTATAACATTTCTGGCGATCGCTTTGTCACTTTTGATGGTTTGGCCCGTGCTAGTGCCGTGGCGGCTGGTAAATCACCTGATGCTGTGAAAATTGTGCATTATGACCCGAAGAAGTTTGATTTCGGCAAGCGTAAGGCTTTTCCCATGCGGGTGCAACATTTCTTTGCTTCGGTGAACAAAGCCCAAACAGAATTAAACTGGCATCCTGAATATGATTTGATTTCTGGATTACAAGATTCTTTGGAAAATGATTATCTCCCTTCTGGCCGGGATAAAGCTGAGGTTGATTTTTCTGTAGATGAGGAGATTTTACAAGCTGTTTAATTGTGAGATTTGTTGACCGAATAATTACGAATTATTCGGTCATGGGTAATGGGAAAAACCAATTACCTATTACTCTTCATCAGGATTAATGCCCAATTCTCGCAACTTCGCCGCTAATTTATCGGCTCGTTGTCTTTCCTGTTCGGCTCGTCGCGTTTCCTGTTCTAGCTGCGTAGAAATCCAATTTCCTGTTTCATCGTACCAACGTAACCACAAGCGATCGATACCTTCGTAAGTGCCTTGCCAAAGCCCCAAACCTAGCTGTATTCCTGGCATCCAGACTCTAGAAGTAGTTACATCGATTTCGTGGTAACTATCTGCAACTAGTTGAAATGCTTGGAGTTTGTCAGTGTAGCGGTCAAATACTATGTAGTAAGGAACTCGCAAAATCCGTTCATAAACTTCCCACTTGGTTGGCGGTTGGTTAATTTCCCGCAGAGTTTGTCCTAAGTCTTCTTTTTCAGTGCCAGGAGAAAGCAATTCTACCACTACAAAAGGAGCAACCCCTTCTTGCCAGATGACATAACTTAGGCGCAAGTTTCGGCGTTCATAGAGACGCGAAACTCCCACAGTAGCAAACCAGTCCGGGCGTTTGTACCACAGTGTATGCCGCAGGTCATAGTAAAGGTTTAAATCACTGCCAACAAATACTTCATCTGCTGGATAGTTGGGAGGCGAGAAGGTATCACTTAAAAGTTGCGGTTGAAAAAGGTGAAATTCGTCAGGCAAACCAGGATCCTCAGGGTATTCACTGGGAAGATCGTACATGGTGGGTAGGGTTTCTTTTGGAGGGCGCGGAGGGTCTGTTTGATACATAAGGAGAATTCTGAGCGACTACTACTATTTTGGATTTTAAATTTTAGATTTTAGATTGGAAATCGCTTTGTTGTGTCTGGGTTTTGGAATCTGTGTCTAGCAATCAATTTTTAAATTGGTACAATTTTAAGTTAACGGATTAGCGTAAATGTTTGGCTAAAGTCAGACAATTTTGGATTTTGGATTTTCGGTTTTTTCTACGGATAAATCCGCTTGTTCTGTACCATCAAGGAATAATTGGCCAAAAGAAAAATATTTTTTTATACCTGAGAAAGACGCAATTTATCGCGTCTTTAGTTTTTATTGGAACAGGAACGAAAATTTTCTCTATTAGTCAGGCAAACTTTTTTGATAATTGCCTCAATTTTAGTGAAATTAGTGTCTGTAAATACTATTGTTGGTTGATAAAATGAGCCAGGTTTTGCAATATCCACTCCACAATGTTTTAGAAGCCCGTGCCCGCTTGGGTGAAGGACTAATTTGGGATTCGACTAAAAAAGTGCTTTACTGGATAGATATTTATAACCATCGAGTGCATCAATTTGACCGGGTAACGGGAAAAAATCGCTTTTTTGATGTGGGAGATGTGGTAGGTGCGATCGCCACAGCTGGTACAGATAGATTAATTATGGCACTGCGTCATCACTTGGCATTCCTCAACACCCAAACAGGTGAAGTTACCCCCATTTTGGAAATTGAAGGAAATCTGCCAAGTAATCGTCTCAACGATGGTAAATGTGATTCCCAAGGTCGCTTTTGGTTCGGCTCAATGTCTTCTGTAGAAAAGCCCGACGCTAGCCTTTATCGTTACGATACTGATGGTTCATTACATGTAATGGAAACAGGATTGACTATCTCTAATGGCTTGGGTTGGAGTCCGAATCAAGAAACTTTTTATTTGGCTGATTCTCCTAAACAAAAAATATATGCTTATGACTTTAATTCCGTAACAGGCAATATTAATAATCGCCGGATTTTTGTTGATTTAACTCATGAATATTTCTACCCAGATGGGTTGACGATAGATAGCCAAGGAAATATTTGGTCAGCTATGTGGAATGGATGGTGTGTGATTCGTTTCAATCCCAAGGGTGAAGAAATATTGCGGATTAATCTATCCGTTCCACTCGTAACGAGTTGCACCTTTGGCGACGAAGATTTGCAAACACTCTACATCACCACTGGTTCAGTTGGACTCAGCCAAGCTGAGATTGATAATAGTTTCTACTCAGGTGATTTGTTTGCTCTCCAGACTGATGTTAGTGGATTACCTGCATATACTTTTCAGGGGTAATTAATACTAATTCGTGATTATAGCTAGTAAGTTGGGTTTTACTTTGTTCAACCCAACCTTCACAGAGAATGATCATGGGTTTAGCTATTGCTTTATTTATCCTAAAAATAATTATGATGGCATACTTATCAGCACTCATAATTAACTTAATTATTGAACTCGAATCCTTCTATATTTTCGTTGCTGATTTCCAAAAAAATGGTTGATTAAACTACCTATAGACCATATGTATAACGAAGATGCTACCCTTCCATGTAAACCATCTTCGATTAGTTTTTCTATTTGATAACTCTTCTTAATGCCTGTTTTACAAAAGAAAGCAAAGTGTTCACAATTGTTTTCAAAAAGATTGTATTTGCCTTACCCTATAAAGCTTTTAGCCCTTTGAATAACAATAGTTGGTGCATCATAAGGAATTCCAAGAACATCATAGTCTAAAGCATATACTTATTTTTTACCTTTCACATTGTTAGATGCAAATGTAACTAAAGAAGTCTGTTGAATAACAGGCTTAATTTTATTATTAAGACCTGTAAAATGTATAACTCTATCATTGCCACAATCGATACCGTGATGGGTAAAGGTAGGAACAATAGGGTTACCACCCCAAATAAAAATATGATCTCCTGTAGCCATCAATAAATCTTTAGCTAGCTGGTTAATATTTATATTATTCCCAAAAATTAGATAGAGTTAACACTTAAATTCTGAAACAGTGTAGGTAAAATTTTCACAAGTTTATAAAACTATACATCTTATTCTGTAATCTTTAATTTATCTGGCAAAAGATAAATTGCTCTAGTAATTAAAGTTAAGGCACTGATAATTAGAGAGGATTACGCAAACCGAAAGGAAACGTTTGCAGTCAAAGGCTCTGGTAGTGATTTTCCTTGTGCTTGGTAATCTTCAATCAAAAGTTTTAGCACTTCTTCACCATTATTGAGAGCATCAGCGTAGGTATCTCCGTGAGTGTGTGCATAAGGGCCAAACTCAGGTAGGCTGACAATGTACTTTTTATCTTCCACCGACCACTGAATTATAATACTATATTGCAGTTTCATTCCTCTTCAGTGCTAGCTTTTTGTGGCAATAGATAAATACCGCCAGATATTAATGTCAAAGCAACAGAAATCCAAAAGGCAATCAAAGATGCAATTTTCCAGGCTTCAGGTAGTGGCGCAATTAAAAGTGCGATCGCCACTATTTGACTAACAGTTTTGAGTTTACCCCAAATATTCGCCCCGGTAATTGTCGTTTGATTTACCCGCCAACCAGCGATCGCTAATTCCCGCGCTAAAATCAAAAACACTCCCCAAGCTGGCACTTTTCCCAGTTCAATCAACACCATTAACGGCGCAAGGACTAAAAATTTATCCACCAAGGGATCGAGAAACTTACCTAAATCACTGACTTGGTTGAGTTTCCGCGCTAAGTAACCATCTAACCAATCAGTCAATGCGGCGACAAGAAAAATCGCCAAACATATCCACCTAGCCTGAGAGGTAGGGTTGTACAAACCGTATAGCAAAAATGGTACACCCAGAAGACGAGAAAAAGTAATCCAGTTAGGTAGAGTCATGATTTGGGTTGAGGAATTATCTATAATTTTAACCAAGCAAATAATTGCCCTAATGTCAAATGTAAATCACTGACTAAATCGGGTACTGGCAATATATCTTGTTCGTTTTCTAAATATATTACTTGCTGGCGAGGCGGATAAACTAAAACACAATATTCCTCTGGATCGATTAACCAACCTAAGCTAGTACCATGATTTAAACAATGTAAAAGATTTTTGGTGACTTTGGCTGTACTTTGTTCAGGAAATAAAATTTCAATTGTCCAATCTGGATATGTATTAAACGCATTGGCAATATTGCCTTTGTCATCTACAGGAATTCTTGGCCACGCAAATACTGCAACATCTGGTACAGTGGAACGTCCACCAAAGGTACAGCGTAATTCTGGAAAAGCTAGGGCGATTTTTATGGGTTCCGCTACATGATTAATTGCATTAGTTAATTGCAACTGGAGTCTACTATGTTTACCTTGAGGCATAGATTTTTGCAGGATTTCACCATCAATACTAGGGCGGGCAAGATGCCCACCCCACAAGAGTTTAATTTAATCTGATTATGCAATTTAGATGTTTTTTAGCTTACTCCTAACCAAAAGGATTTCTCTCAAGTTCCCGATTTGGTGCTGGAAGATTGGACACAGTAAAAGGTGTGTGAGTATCATTTGCATGGCATGATCTGTATTTTGAGATCATCCAAACAATACTTATGACTGACAATATAGATTTTCGCATTGAACGGGATTCAATGGGCGATCGTCAAATTGCTAGTAGCGTTTATTACGGTATTCAAACACTACGGGCAATCGAAAACTTCCCCATCAGCGGCATCAAGCCTTTACCTACTTACGTAGATGCTTGTTTATTAATTAAAAAAGCTACGGCAATTGTGAATGGAGAACTCAGTTGCATTCCCGAAGATATTAGTCAGGCGATAGTGCAAGCAACTGATGAAATTTTAGCCGGGAAGTTGCGCGAACAATTTGTTGTGGATGTTTATCAAGCGGGTGCTGGAACTTCCCACCACATGAATGTCAACGAAGTTCTGGCAAATCGCGCCTTAGAAATTCTTGGTGAGGAAAAAGGCAATTATAAACGTGTTAGTCCCAATGACCACGTTAACTATGGGCAGTCTACCAATGATGTGATTCCGACGGCAATTAGAATTGGTGGCTTATTGGCACTTTCTCATACATTACACCCAGCTTTAGAAGAGGCGATCGCCTCCTTAGAAAACAAAGCTGGAGAATTTCAAGATATCGTCAAATCCGGCAGAACTCACCTACAAGACGCTGTACCTGTGCGTTTGGGTGAAAATTTTCGGGCTTGGGCGCAAATTCTCACAGAACACCAAAATCGAATTTACACCGCCTCCGGGGATTTGATGGTGTTGGGTTTGGGAGGTAGTGCAGCGGGAACGGGATTAAATACTCATCCTTTGTATCGCGCCCGTGTTGTGGAAGTTCTCTCCGAATTGATTGACACTCCATTAGAACCTGCACCGCATCTCATGGCAGCTATGCAGAGTATGGCACCATTTGTCAATGTTTCCGGTGCTTTGCGTAACTTAGCCCAGGATTTAGCCAAAATATCTCATGACTTGCGGTTGATGGATTCGGGGCCAAAAACTGGTTTGAAAGAAATTCAACTGCCCCCAGTGCAACCAGGTTCCTCAATTATGCCAGGGAAATATAACCCAGTGATGGCAGAGATGACATCAATGGTATGTTTTCAGGTGATGGGTTATGACAATGCGATCGCCTTCGCCGCCCAAGCCGGACAATTAGAATTGAACGTCATGATGCCGCTAATTGCCTATAACCTAATTCACAGCATCGAAATTCTGGGTAATACCATCGCCGCACTCACCAAACGTTGCATCCAGGGAATTACAGCCAACAAAGAACGTTGTCTAGCATACGCCGAAGGCAGTTTAGCTTTAGTAACCGCACTTAACACCCACATCGGTTATTTAAATGCCGCAGCTGTCGCCAAAGAATCTTTAGAAACTGGTAAATCCCTACGGCAAATCGTCCTAGAACGAGGATTGATGAGTGAAACAGACTTAGCCACAGTATTAGATTTAGAACAAATGAGTGCTATCTTACCCATTAAGACAGAATAATAGGGTATTGGGAATGGGGCACGGGGAAGTGTGGGAGGTGTGGGAGGATAGGAAGAAATCTTTCCCCCCACACTCCCCACACTCTCCACACTCCCCACACTCCCCCCAATCCCCAGTTCCCAGTCCCCAGTCCCCAGTCCCTATCTACATATGCAAACTCAAAAACCATCCGTCAGCCTCATCCGGACTACTTCCTACGAACAAGAGACTTTACGGGAATCTTTAGTGACACTGCTGGAACCTTTTGGAGGAATGGCAGCATTTGTGAAAAAAGGCGATCGCGTTTTACTCAAACCCAATCTACTCACAGGTGCGCGTCCTGGTAAAGAGTGTATCACCCGTGCGGAACTAGTTTACGCAGTTGCCCAAATGGTAATTGAAGTCGGCGGTAAGCCATTTTTGGGTGATAGTCCAGCTTTTGGCAGCGCCAAGGGAGTAGCCGTGGCAAATGGCTATCTGCCTATTTTAGAAGAACTTAACGTTCCCATTATCGATTTTCACGGTCAGCGTTACCAAACCGTCAGCGAAAATTTTAACCACCTGCGGCTGTCTAAAGAAGCGATGGAAGCAGATGTGGTGATTAACCTACCCAAAGTCAAATCCCATGCCCAGTTAACGTTAACGCTGGGCGTAAAAAACTTGTTTGGTTGCGTCCCTGGTAAAATGAAAGCTTGGTGGCACATGGAAGCCGGCAAAGACGCCAACAGATTTGCCCAAATGTTAGTAGAAACAGCCAGGGCGATTAACCCCAACTTAACCATATTAGATGGCATCATCGGTCATGAAGGTAACGGCCCTAGTAACGGTGAACCTCGCCAATTAGGCATTTTAGCAGCTGCATCAGATATATTTGCCTTAGATCGAGCAATGGTGGAAATCCTCAACGTTCCTCCTGAACAAGTGCCCACAGTTGCAGCTTCCCAAAGATTAGGAGTTTGTCCAGAACTTGCTGCTATAGAGTTTCCAAATTTAAATCCTGACTTATTAAAAATAGAAGATTGGCGGTTACCAGACAAATTAATGCCCATCGATTTTGGTATGCCGCGCGTCATTAAATCTACGTTTAAGCATCTTTACACCCGATTTATCAAGGAACCAATGAGTGTTTACGCAAGGAATTAGCGAGTAGGGACGAGTACCGCTACGCGGAAGTCAAAAGTCAAAAGATTGATATATCAAGGCTTGTGCCTGTTTGAAATGGTACGTTTATTTCCGCTGCGTTGTACTAGTACAGCACGGCGGAAATAAAGCAACCATTTGAAATGTCTCAAACCCTTATGAACAGTTAATTACGAATTACGTTAGTGCAGCATTAGCGACGCAGGAGCGTCATTACGAATTACGAATTCCGCCTTGCGGTACTAGGTAGATGGAGAGATAAGGGGAATAACCAATGCCCTATGCCCAATTCCCAATTCCAATTTAAAAATGCAAACTTCGTTACAGCAATTTCATTTATCAGCAAAGTAATCTGTAATTACCCTCCGATTGCTTAACCAAACCGTCCTAGTTACTATAGTGGCGGTTTTTTTAAACCAGAATTCAGAATTCAGAATTCAGAATTCAGCAATCTTTTTAGTGGGGGATTTAGACCCGCCACTACGAAAGTTGACCACCAAATTTTGAATTTGGTGTGGTGTTTCACCACTTATTCAGACGCCAGTCATACAGAAAACATTGCTGAATTCTGACGACTGACGCCTCTATTCTGTTCGATAAACATCATAACTAAGTGATTCTGAATTCTGAATTCTGTTAGCGCAGCGGGGCGTAGCCCATTCTGACTTCTTCTTCAATTGTATTTAATCCGTGCATCCAAACCATAGGAGCGGAGCATTTTCGTTATCCTTTCTGCTTCTTTGCGATCGCTAAATCCTCCAGCATTCACATAATCCCCCAGATTCGATTTCTCTGCCACAGCATAAGGTATATATTGTTGCACCTTAGCAAGAGTATCATTACTAAAAATTGGTACGATAACTGTATACCGATTGTTACCAGCTAAGATGTTACCGTTAGTTTCAGGTAATAAATAACCATTAGTAACAGGTGCTACATAGCGACTTGTCTCAATATAATTACTGGCAGTTGAGTTATTCAATCCTAATGCTTCCCAAGTTTGCCAATCTACATTTCCAGTAGCATTAATTCGAGAAGATTGCTGGAATGCAATCACAGATTCTCTGGTATAATCACTGAAATAGCCATCAGAATTAGCATTAAAAAAGCCCAATTGCCACAAACGGTCTTGAACTAATCTCACATTATCTGAGCGATCGCCAACAGTGAGATAATTTCTAGTTGGTTGTTGAGTAGGATATCCACTAGCTGAGGCTTGACGTACTGCTGCCAAGACTTGGGTATTGGCTGTGCCATTCACAGGTAGTCTATAATCTTGTTGGAATTTGGCGATCGCTTCTCTGGTAATTGGGCCATTATTCCCAGTGGGATTAGCTTTAAAGTAGCCTAGTTGTCGTAAACGCTCTTGGAGTTCTCTGATTTGTTGAGTAGAGAGACTGCTCGATCTAGCTGGAGCTTGAGAATAACCTAGTAGTGCGTCCCAAGTTTGCCGACCGACAATTCCATTGGCAGATATACCGGCATTTCGCTGAAATGCAATCACAGCATCTTTCGTGACTCGCCCGAAATTTCCGGTAGGATTAGCATTAAAGTAACCCCGCTGCTTCAGACGCTGTTGCAACTTAGTCACCGCTGCACCAGTGTTGCCTTGAGAAAGAGTAGGATATTCACCTACTGGTGATTGCGAATTTCGATTAACATTCCTACTAGAGGCTCTACTCTGACACGCTCTTTGCAACGCTCTTTGAGTACTAGGACCTATAAACCCAACCGCAGGTAGTTTATTAGCTTGCTGAAATTTGATTACAGCATTCTGAGTTAAACTAGCGAACTTGCCTGTCACCGGGCCTTTAAAGTAGCCTAACTTTTTTAAACATCTTTGGCTATTGGCGACTTGTGAACCGTTGCTTCCTATTTTCTGAAGTGCTAAAACTTCCCCAGCAATACTGAGAATTCCCATAGTCAATGCTACAGACAAAAGACGCATCGCAGCAGGGCTAGGTAAATTTTTCCAATTCAAAAATTTTAAAATAACTGGCAGATGAACAACCTTGATATTTTCAGATGCCTCAAAGACTGAGGCAAGCTCGGTTAAAGAGCTATCTACCCCTGTTTTCACTTGTTTTTTTCAAGTTATGGCCATACAAGATTATACCATTGACTCGGTGTAATATTTATTTTTTGTATGATTCTTTACAACTAGTTAACTTGGGGAGTGGGGAGTAGGGAGTGTGGGGAGTGTGGGGGGATGGGGGAGTGTGGGGAGAAAGAGAATTTATACTTCCCCCTCCTCCCACACCAGACACACCTCTTCCCCATGCCCAATGCCCAATGCCCAATGCCCAATACCTATTGTTCATCAGTTTTTTCAGTATTACCTGCTTTGACCCAACCTTCTTGTCCGCTATCCTCCAAACGTATTTTTTGCCAAGCTTTATCTTCGCTTTCTTCCAAGACAATAATTTTCTGATTAAAACCAACGCCACCAATACGTTCACCGTCTAGATTTGGTTGTGCCCGCAAACTCAGGCCTTCAGCCCAACTAACACGCCCTCGGTAAGCTCCTGGTGGCAATGGTTTTGGGGATGGGGTAGCTTCAGGTGATTCAGTGGGGGTGGGAGTAGAAGTTGGGTTGGGAGATGATTTAGTCGTCGCCCCTGGTGTAGGGGTGGGTTTACCTCCAGCCTCGGTTGCTTTTGGAGCTTGGGCTTTCACTGAGGGGCTATCATTCGAGTAAATCGGTTTGGCAGGGGGTATGCCGGTACGATTCATGAAATAAAGTGCAACTGCAACACCGCCACCTATTAATACAGCGATCGCTAAGAAAATCCCAAGTATATACTTTACTAAGCCAGACAACATAATTAATACCTGATTATCAAGGGGTCAATCAATTTTAGATTTTGGATTTTGGATTTTGGATTGTAAAGAGATTACAAAGGGACGTAGTGTAGTCTGTTCCAATCGATTATTCTAGCTGCCACTCTGTTATACCAATTTGGAAAATGAATGCAACAGATGGATTCATAGAACCCTCTAACATAGAGAAATTCTCAATCCAAAATCTAAAATCTAAAATCCAAAATGGTATTACCGTAGCTTCCCGAAGCTATCGCTCAAAGGACTGTGTTTCGATGCTAAACGCGCTCTCCCCGCAGCAGCCCATTCTTGAAGTTGCTGAATTTGCTCGACGGCGGTTCGCGCTAAGGGGATGATTTGACTAGCAGCCTCTAAAATATCGTCTTTAGTAAAATCACGGTTTTGGCTAAATCCAATGTGCATCGCTTCAATTAAAGTTTGCTCAATTTCTGCCCCAGAAAAATCGGGTGTCTCGTATGCTAACCTGTCGATGTCATAACTTTTTAGGTTATGGGGGCGCAGTCGGGATAAATGAACATTAAAAATTGCTTTTCTCTCTTCTTGGGTGGGCAAACCGACAAAGAAAATTTCATCAAATCGCCCTTTACGCAACATTTCTGGCGGTAGGGCTTGGATATCGTTGGCGGTGGCGACGACAAACACGGGTGAGGTTTTTTCAGCTAGCCAGTTAATAAATGTGCCAAACACCCGGCTAGTGGTGCCCGCATCACCTTTGCTACCAAGTCCGGAAAAGGCTTTATCTATTTCATCAATCCATAAAATACAGGGGGCGAGGGCTTCAGCTACCTGAATCATTTGGCGGGTACGAGATTCCGACTCGCCCACCAAACCACCAAATAACCGCCCGACATCCAAACGTAGCAGGGGTAAATGCCAGTGATGAGCGATCGCTTTTGCTGTTAACGATTTACCTGTTCCCTGAATACCCACCAACATTAAACCACGGGGGTGCGGTAATCCGTACTGCCTTGCCCGTTGGCTAAAAGAGCCTCCCCGACGAATCAGCCAATCTTTCAAGTTATCCAGTCCGCCAATATCAGAAATTTGCTCAGTGGCGGGGTAGAAGTCCAGGATTTGGGTTTGGCGGATAGTTTGGCGCTTTTCTTCCAAAACGAGATCCACGTCTTCTGGCTGCAATTGGCCGTGGCTAGCGATCGCCCTTGCCAAAACTCGCCGAATCCGTTCCATCGAAAGCCCTTGACAAGAGCGCACCAAGTCATCTAATACTTTAAGAGAAAGTGAGTTACCAGTACTTTGTAGTAAGCGTTCGATCTCAGTTTTAATTTCTGGGGCGTTGGGTAAGGGAAACTCGACGACTGTCAATACTTCGGTTAAATCGTCAGGAATGGCGATGCGTGGCGACAGCAATACTATATTTTTTGGTTGCGACTTGAGGAGTCTGGCGAGGTTGCGGAGTTTGCGGGCGATCGCCACATCATCTAAAAAGCGATGATAATCTCGTAAAATCAATACTGCTGGCGCAGAGGCTGGTAATTTTTCGATAAATTCTAAAGCTTGCAACGGGTTACGCCGCCCAAACCCCGCATCATTAGGGTTTCCCTGGTAACCATCGACAAAATCCCAAGTATACACTGGGCGATTACCTTGGTTAGTTGCTTCTTCCCGGATAGCTGTTTCTACTCGTTCCTCTTCATAAGTGGGAATATAAATCAAAGGGTAGCGGGCGCGTAGTAGTAGTTTAAACTCATCACGAAAACTCATGAACTCACTCCTATCAATCTGACGGACTCCAGGTTTTTAAATTTATTTAAAAATAAAATACAAAAATTTTTTCAACTTAAATTACTGTACTAATTCCTACTGTCTCTATTGTTTAAATTTATCCAATAATTTCTCTACAGAATAAAACCCTCCTATTTGGAGGGTATGAGTTAAAGCTTACCGATTTAAGAAGTCTATAGCTTGTTCTAGATGTAACTTAGCCTTATAGATGGCAAGTAACATCTCTTGGTCAAAACGACTGGGGTAAGACATTCTTCTCCCCTCCATCGTGGCTTTAATTAACGCTGACTGTTCATCGGTTGGTGTACTCATCTCATCTAGGCATTTTCCTAAAACCTCCAATTTGTCCCAGCTAGGTCTTTTTAATCCTCTAGCATCTCTCATTTGCTTGATGGCTAACTCAGGGAATGCCATGAGGGAGGTGATGTAGCTGACTTTGTAACCAGGATTACCGGTTGGTTTAATACCGTACTTACGGCATAAATTACGTAATTCGTTGAGAGTTTTAATTTCAAGTTGCGATCGTGTAAACATAATATTGTCTACTTCTCAAAGTGGATATGGTGGCTATCCGCCGTGGAAAGTTGATAGCCACTTATATTTATATATTGGTTAACCAACTAATAAGTCAATACTTGTATGGTTTATTAATGGCTCGAAAAGGCGGGAACCCAGATTTAAAAAATTATGGCTTTTCTCCGTCAGGGGATGAAGCATTAAATAAAATGCTGGCAGTTAAGGTTACAAAGTCAATGTATGAACGAGTCAAAAGCTTGCCTGACCCTTCAGGATTTATGCGTCAAGCCCTTAAAGATGCTTTATACAGGTTGGAGCAATCTGAAGATTCTATTGAACAATAGTTACTAGCAGATAACTTGAGAAACCGAAGTTCCGAAGTTACTCAGTAGAATTAAAATAGATATTCCCTAATCCAGTCTACCCAAGGTCATGAACAACGAAGACCGCATCAACAGAATGGAAGACCAGCTAATTGATATGCGTTTAGCAGTTAGTGCCCTTTTAGAAACAGTTACTCAACATCAACGTAATTTTGAAACAATTCAGCGCAATTTTGACACTGTTGTTACTGAAATTAGAGACATTCGCGTAGAAATGCGAGATATGCGAACAGATATGCTGCAAATGCAAGCAGAAGTTAGAGAAATTCAGGTAGATGTCAGGGGTCTACAAACTGAAAATCGTCGGATTCTTGATATCTTGCAAAATCGCAACACTGAAGGCGAATCCTGATTTCATAGTAGTTATGAGATCGGGATCAAAAGGACATGGCGAGATGTAACGACAACCAATCATCCTTAACTAAGTAGGACTTACGCAAAAACTCTCTGAAACTCTTATTTCTCCGTGCCCTCTGCGTCCTCTGTGGTTCGATTTTCCGTTACCTGTGCGTAAGTCCTGCTAAGAAAATTTATATATTAAAATTCGTAACGCACCAAATGGCGCGTTAACGAAACTCAACCTACCAACTACCCTGGAAGTTGCTTTTTGAGTGCTTCCAGAGAAGCCCAACGGTTATCAACTGGAGTTTCAGAAGTTTCAGAACTATCAGAACTATCAACAGTACTACTTGCAGGAATACCTGGACAATTGCGATCGCACAGTTGGCGTTGAGGCACTGCTAAACACATCTGCTCATACAGCCATTCGCTGGGAGAAAAATAACCATCAGGTGGTAAAGTTTCTACCAAATCTTCCATAGTCACTTCCCTTTCAAGAGGTAAGTCTTTTAGCTGATTTGCAGTTTCATCTAACCAGATGATTTCCTTAGTATCAAGCCCTAAACGTCGGTTGTATTGCTGCAAACAGCGGTTGCAGGTACAAGTAATAATTGTTTCTGCCTGACCGGACACTTCCAGGTAATTGCCATGATGCTGCACACGTACACGACCACGAACTGGTGTCAAGGTTTCCAGACCAGGCAGAAATTCCTGAACTTGAACTTCCTCTGTCCGCTCCGATGCTCTAGTTAGCTGCGGAATATAAATTGCGTCCATAGGATTTGTGAGACATCCTCACGAAAATTTATCTTGATTATCAGCCCAATCGCTGATAACACATTTTTTATTTTATCTCTTAGGGATAATAGAAATTTTGAAATTATTCATAGTTACGAGTTTTCAATTAACTCCTAACTCTTAACTTCTAGGACTTACGCATTGACGCAAAATACAAAGTATGCACAGTTTGAAAACCATATCTATCGTAGGGGCACAGCATTGCTGTGCCCCTACAACGCGGGTTTATGTATCATCAAAGAACGATTAATCAAAGCCTGAAACGAACTATTTTCGTGAACGCATACCATGATTAATTTGTACAGTGCGTAAGTCCTAACTTCTAACTCCTAACTCCTAACTTATTCCAACGCAGCCGGACGCACAACCAAATGACGATGTGGTTCTTTACCGCGACTGAAGGTTTCCAAATCTCCAAAGTCTTTCAAGAAAGTATGGATTTGACGCCGTTCCGCAGAACTGAGAGATTTGATTTCTACTTCTCTACCAGAAAAGCGCACTTCATCAGCTGCTGCTTCTGCTAATGCGCGAATTTCGGCTTCTCTTTTGACACGGTAGCCATTCAACTCAATAGTGTAAGAAGCTTGTTCTTCTTGGGATTGGCTCAAGTTAAGAACCGAATTTGCTAGATACTGAATGGCATCTAGTGCAGAACCATCGACACCAATTAATACCTGGATTTGTTCTGGTGTCAAATTCGTTTGATCGATTGTCAACCAGTAGTTATCTGATTCTGGGGAATCGTCGTCTGGTTGGGCAGTTTCTACATTACCGTGAATCTCAGTAGATATTCCACTGAGTTCCAGCAGTGTTTTTAACCACTGCTGACCTCGCTGCATGGGAATATTACTCATGAACCCCCTGTAGCCTTTTTCTTGGAACTTTTCGGCTCAAATGGTAATGCTTTTTGTTCTGTGACTGTTGCTTCTTTTTCTTGAGCTGCTACGATTTTTTGCAGTTCTTCTGGTAGGGGTTCACGGGAGAGAATGTAGGTTTGCAGTGTCTGGAAAATATTACCAATCACCATATACATCAGTACCCCAGCTGGTAGGGGGAAGAACAAAAACATTCCCGAAAAGATGACTGGGGTGATTTTGTTAACTGTGTCCTGGTTCGGATTGCCACCGCTGGAATTTTGCCCGGAAAGCATTTGGCTAACATAAAGGCTGATTCCAAAGAAGACAATCATGGCGACGATATCCCAGTGGATTGTGCCATCTGGGTCGGTTGCACCAACCCTACCTAAGGCATCGATAAATAAGAAGCCTTTTTCTGCTGCTAATCCAGGAATTGTTCCTTGAAGAGTCACCTCTCCTGGTTGCAAGGCTTGCAAATTGCCCTCGGCGTCAACTTTTACCCTTTCTTCCCCTTTGGTGACTTTCCATTCAGGAATCAGCTTTGTTTCTGGGTGTTCTGCTAAAAGTACCTGAAATGGTTTGCCCTCGATGGTCTGATACTGTATTTTGGTTTGTTCTCCCACCGCTAGTTTGTTACCGCTGGGAAGGATTGCAGTTACCTTAACGTGTTCGCCATCAGCAACGTAAATATTTTGAGGAGGAGTGGCAAAGGCTTGGGGTTGAATTTGTTCGATTTGTTCTGCGGGAAAGACTTGCAAGTTAACGCTGTAGTTCACACCCGCAAAAGGCGAACCCCGTAAAGTGGCGAACAGGGCTAATAAGACAGGCATTTGTACTAACAAGGGAAAACAGCCCGCCAAAGGGTTGCCAAATTCTTTTTGGACATTGACCATTTCTTCCTGCTGCTTTTGCGGATCGTCCTTATAGCGCTCTTTGATTTCTGCCATCCGCTTTTGCATCAGAGGTTGTACAATTCGCATCTTCCGCATGTTGCGAATTGAGCCAGCACTCAGGGGATAGAGCGCAAAGCGGACTATCAGTGTCAAAGCAACGATCGCCAATCCATAGCTAGGAAAAATCCCATAGAAAAAATCTATGATTGGCAACATCACGTTGTTCGAGAGAAAGCCGATACCAAAATCCATTATTCTGAATTTAACCTGAGGTACTGTAAACTGACTGGATCTAATTTATCTAAATCATGACTTATGTGCGACTATCCTTCGCTACGGATAGCCGCACAAATTTTGGCATGGGGCATGGAGCATTGGGCATTGGGCATTGGGCATTGGTTAGGAAAACTCTTTCCCAGTCCCCAGTCCCCAGTCCCCAGTCCCTTCCCATCAATTGTTAGCAGCGCCGCTATATTGGGGATTTTTCGCAGCAATTTTTTCATTAATGTAGTCATAGACTTCCCGAAAATTAGGAATTGCACGCAATTCCAGACGACTGCCGTTTTTCAGGGTTAGTACCATATCTCCCCAAAGGCCTATGCCACGGGGGACTTTGACAACTTTGACAATTTCTGAGTAAATTACGTCAGTGCGATCGCGCCCCTGCCAACCTCCTGTTACGGTAACTCGGCGATCAGTGATCCGAAAACGCAGCCATAATGCTCTAACAATTGCCCCTACTGTCAAGGGTATGCCAACGACGGTTAGCCCAATTAGCAGGTTTACAATTAGATCCCCAACATGGGGACCGCCTTCATAATAAACTTCTTCACGAATGCCCATCGAACACCTCAGCTTGTGCCAACAACTGCTTTAATTCTTGCAGAAATTGTGGGCTTACGCACTTAGATTCTGCTGCTGTGGGTTTGACAACCACCACTAGCCGCCATCCTGGTGATAATTTGGGCAATAAATCGTGTAAAGCAGCAGTAATCTGCCGTTTGATCCGGTTGCGAACCACTGCTCTTTTACTGACTTTTGTGCTAATCGAAATGCCAATTTGCGTGCTGGCAACATGTCCTGAGTCGGTTGGTTGTGCAGTCTCAGTGGCGGTATCCAAAGAAGGATTTATCGAACATAAAGGTTTTAAGGCTCTCAATGTTAAGTAAGAGCCATGACGCCGAATTCCTTCCCGGAAAACTGCCTGGAAATCTTTTCGGGATTTTAGCCGATTTGCTTTGGGCAAAGCCACAGATACCTTTTAAGTAGATATACTTAAACGCTCAGACGGTGACGCCCCTTTCTTCTTCTAGCCCTAATCACGTTTCTGCCATCCGGTGTCCGCATCCGAGCGCGAAAACCAGAGGTTCTTTTTCTCTTACGACAAGTGCCGCCTAGTGTTCTTTGCATACTATTCTCCTATTGGGTGATTTTTATAAAAACTCACAATCTCCAATTTTATCACTTTAAAAGGGAATGGGGAATGGGGTACTGGGGATTGGGGACTAGGGACTGGGTATTGGGTACTGAGAAAGTATTGCTAAGTATTTATTTACTAGTCCCCTATTCCCAGTCCCTAATCCCTAGTCCCCAGTCCCCAGACTTAACTAATGCTCAAAATCCATGTCCCCATGTAACGCAGTAGTGGTACATCGCCAGGGGAGAGAACTTGGCAGTTAAAATAATACATTCCACCAAAGGAGGGGTTTTTGACGTTAGATAACACTAACTCAACTCCACTACCTGCTGGCACCGGTTCTTCGGGAAAAATACTAATCAGCTTACCTTCTTTGTCCCACTTCACCTCAGAAAGCTTCACCGGTTTACCTTTTACTCGTACCTCAACTTTTTTGGGGTCAAAAATTCCTTCGTAATAGTTAGGGTAGGTAATAGCAAATTGAGCAACTGCCAATTTCATTTTTTGACCTGGAATCCTCAATCTATAACGATCCCAACCATTAGATTGTCCACCAAAATCTAACCGGAAGGGCAGCTGATTATCACCTTTGACACCGCTAAACAGCGTAAACCCAGGTAAGCTTTGCGCCCAAGTCAGGGCTGGAAATGCAGTCAGCAAACAGCCAGTCACCGCTAAAGCAGAAAATAAACGTCGCATAGTTAGGCTCTCTCCACCAAAATATAAATCGGTTATCTAAAATAACTGTGTGTTAGTATTCTTTACTAAACTTTACTACTGACTTCCTGACAATGGACGTTCAATAGCAAAAAAAAGTGCCATTTTTTGTGCGTTTTGGCTGACAGTAATATTGCTTAGTACTAAATTTAACTTTAACTCAATTCACTTGATTATCCTTACAGAGTCTTGATTTGATTGCTAGGTTAGTCAAATTTTGAACTAAATGAAAACACAGTTGAGATTGGATTGTGTTTCCGAATATGTATAAGTGTATCTAAATTTAAGAATTTTGTTATAAAAATTGAGCCGTCGGGTTAGCGATCGCCAGTTAACCTGAGATAAATTGATTAAAATAAGTTGGAATGAAAGTCGGAATTATTAAAATTTGATTTGAAAATTATCAAGCTTCAAAAATTTGGTCAATATTACTCTATAAGAAAGGAATAGCCAATTTCTCAATCCCGAAAATAAGCTGAAGATAAAGATGCAAAATTTGGGAATCAACTTAGGATGTGCAATACGTAACCCTATTTGCAACTATCTAAAAATGCAACATCTGCAAGCGCCAAAGTCAGGCTTTGCCTGAGAAGTAAGAGTGGGAGAGGAAAAATTCAAGGTTCAATCTACTAGTAAAAATCATGGCTGATGTTCCTGCCTCAGTACTAAAAAGTGCGAGATATCCCTGAACGGGGCGATCGCTTACTTGGCAGAGATTAAGTATTTATCTTCAGGAGATTTCATGAGAATAGCAGTTGCTAAAGAAATTGAAGTTTGTGAACGTCGTGTGGCATTAATTCCTGACATCGTTGCCCGATTGGTAAAACAAGGTTTGGAAGTTTGGGTAGAATCGGGTGCAGGAGAGCGATCTTTTTTCAGCGATCCGGCCTATGAAGCAGCAGGAGCCACAATAATCAGCGATTCTGTCAAATTATGGAGCGAAGCAGACATTCTGCTGAAAGTTAGCCCACCCCAAGAACGAGAAGATGGACGCTCAGAAGTTGATTTGTTAAAGGAAGGAGCTGTATTAGTCAGTTTCCTGAATCCCTTGGGAAATCCCGTGGTGGCGCAGCAATTGGCAAATCGCAAAGTCACAGCCTTGAGTATGGAAATGATCCCCCGTACCACCAGGGCGCAAAGTATGGACGCTTTGTCCTCGCAAGCTTCACTAGCAGGTTACAAGGCAGTATTGATTGCCGCAGCTGCATTACCGAAATATTTCCCGATGCTGACAACAGCCGCAGGCACCATCGCTCCAGCTAAAGTATTTATTATGGGTGCTGGTGTCGCGGGATTGCAAGCGATCGCCACCGCTAGACGCTTGGGAGCAGTGGTAGAAGCCTTTGATATTCGTCCCGCCGTCAAAGAAGAAGTGCAAAGCTTAGGGGCAAAATTCGTCGAAGTCAAACTCGAAGAAGAAACCGTCGCCGCAGGTGGTTACGCCAAAGAAATTTCTGAGGCTAGCAAACAACGTACCCAAGAAGTTGTCGCCGAACACATCAAAAATGCCGATGTGGTAATTACCACTGCCCAAGTACCAGGGAAAAAAGCACCACGACTCGTGACAGAAGAAATGGTGGCACAAATGAAACCCGGTTCAGTGATTGTAGATTTAGCCGCCGAACAGGGTGGTAACTGCGCCTGCACCGAACCAGGTAAAGATATTGTCTGGAATGGCGTGACAATTATCGGCCCCATCAATTTACCATCCTCGATGCCAGTCCACGCCAGCCAATTGTATTCCAAGAACGTCACCTCGTTGATCCAACTGCTGATTAACAAAGAGAAAGCTTTGCAAGTGGACTTTGGCGACGACATCGTTGAAGCAGCTTGCGTTACCCACGCAGGTGAAATTCGCAATCAACGAGTGCGTGAGGCGCTACAAGCTTTGAATACTCAAGAACCGGCGGTTAATTAGGGACTGGGGGGTAATAATTTTAGATTTTAGATTTTAGATTTTGGATTAAATTTCAATCTAAAATCCAAAATCTAAAATCCAAAATCGAATGGCCCTATGCCCATTTACAAAAGGAGTTTTATTTCATGACAGAGGCATTACTTGCTGCTTTGTTTGTATTTGTTCTGGCGTCTTTTATCGGCTTTGAAGTCATCAACAAAATACCACCGACGCTACACACACCTTTAATGTCAGGCTCAAACGCGATTTCTGGCATTTCGGTACTTGGGGCAATTGTGGCCTCAGGTGCTAGAGAAACAAGTGTGTCAGTGATTCTCGGTTTGATTGCTGTGATACTAGCTACAGTCAACGTTGTCGGTGGCTTTCTAGTTACAGACAGAATGCTGCAAATGTTCAAGAAGAAGGAGATTAAGGCGTGAGCGACTTTTTACCAACTGGCATTCAGCTGACATATTTAGTCGCTGCATCCTTATTCATTTTTGGTTTGAAAAAGCTGGGTTCACCAGCGACAGCACGGAATGGTAATGTCATCGCAGCGGTGGGGATGCTGTTGGCAATTGTGGCAACAATGCTGGATCAGCATGTGCTGAACTATGAAATGATTTTGTTAGGCTTGGCTATTGGATCGGGAATTGGTGCGATCGTTGCCTACAAAGTCCAAATGACGGAAATGCCCCAAATGGTGGGTTTGCTCAACGGTTTAGGCGGTGCGGCTTCGGCATTAGTCGCCGTTGCCGAATTCTGGCGGTTATTGGATTCTGGCGCACCCGTACCCCTAGATGTGAACATTTCCATGCTGTTGGACGTGTTAATCGGTGGTGTTACCTTCACGGGTAGTTTTCTCGCCTTTGCCAAATTGCAAGGTTTAATTAGTGGTTCCCCGATTACATTTCCATTGCAGCAACCATTTAACCTCGCGCTTCTGGCTGCTTATGTAGTGGGCAGTGTCTATTTAATCATCACACCAGATAGCCTACCCATATTCTTGGGAGTAGTTGCTGTTTCCTTAGTGCTGGGTGTGATGTTCGTCATCCCCATTGGTGGTGGCGATATGCCGGTGGTAATTTCGCTGTTGAACTCTTTGTCAGGTGTGGCGGCTGCTGCTGCTGGTTTCGTGGTGATGAACAATATGTTAATCATCGCCGGGGCGTTGGTGGGAGCCTCTGGTTTAATCCTCACCGAAATTATGTGTAAGGCAATGAACCGCTCCCTCTTCAGTGTGCTGTTCAGCGCTTTTGGTACAGGTTCTACTGCTGGCGGTGGTGCTGCTGGTGGTGGTGCAACAGATCAAACTGTCCGCAGCATTGATCCCGAAGAAGGAGCGATGATGTTGGGTTATGCTCGTTCTGTGGTAATTGTACCTGGTTATGGAATGGCAGTTGCCCAAGCACAACATAGCGTCCGGGAATTGTCAGATCAGTTAGAAAAAATGGGCGTAGATGTCAAGTATGCCATTCACCCGGTTGCTGGAAGAATGCCGGGGCATATGAATGTGTTGTTGGCTGAGGCGAATGTGCCTTATACCCAGTTGTATGACATGGATGATATTAATCCCCAGTTTGAACAAGCTGATGTAGCTTTGGTGATTGGGGCAAATGACGTAGTGAATCCAGCGGCGCGGAGTGATACAAATAGCCCGATTTATGGTATGCCGATTTTGGAAGTTGATCGGGCGAAGCAGACAATTGTAATTAAGCGCGGGATGAGTACGGGTTTTGCCGGTGTAGATAATGAGTTGTTCTACAAGGATAAAACTACGATGCTTTTTGGTAGCGCGAAAGATATGGTGTCGAAGTTGGTTTCGGAAGTGAAGCAACTTTAACGAACCGCAGAGGCGCAGAGAGCGCGGAGTAAAGAATTAGTTGGCTTGCCTTGGGGGTATGATGCTTCCGAGGCAAGTTTTTTTATTAGGAAATGACTTCACGCCAAGAGAAAGCAGCATGGTCTTGGGGATTTCCCGGATTAGGAAATGCCGTTCTAAAGACCCAAAGAATAGGAGTTTAAAATCTGAATTAAATTCTTTCAAACCACCTGTATAAAGCTTCATCAATAAATTTATTTAAATTATAATTTTTAGCTGCTTGCTTTGCAAGTTCAATATCAATTGAAGTTATCTTACCCAGTCCTCTGGCAGCAGGTCTAACAATAGCTGCTCTTTGCCAATCCGTCCAGATTCTAAATCTTGTAATATTGACTTGTTCGCCAGTATAAAACTTACGAGGTAACCACAAAAAAAGTACAAGCTCTTTTTTGCTATTTAGCCTTAATTCAGCACAGTATTTATTTCTTCCTTTCCCATATAAAATACCTCCATCTTGCACTAAGTCAAGCCAATTTAAGTTTTGCCAATCTAACTGCTGCAAACTTAACTGGTGCAAACTTAACTCGTGCAAATTTGAGAGAAGCAGATATCAGTGAAGCTAACTTATCCAATGCCAAATTAATTCAAGCTAATTTAGAGGATGCATATCTTCATAAAACAAACCTAAGCTCAGTCAAGCTAGATAAGGCAAAACTGAAAAAAGCTAATTTTGCAGGTGCTGATTTGAATAATGTGAACTTAGTTGGATCTGACTTGCAAGGAGCTAACTTAAGTCAAGCAAACCTAGAAGACGCAAACCTTACTTCGGGTTTGCAGAATAAACGAAAAACCTAGATAAATCAAGAGATTCGGGAGGATAAAAGAGAATAAAGTGCAAGTAAAAAGGATAAAATAGGTAGAAACCCTTGTACCGAGTTGCGTTGAGAT
>JAHHHB010000015.1 GCA_019359545.1 Desmonostoc geniculatum HA4340-LM1
GCCTGAACCTGGCGGGTAGGACTTTCACCTACATCTAGTTGAGAGTTCAACTCTTGCGAGTTGGTGAGTTTATTTGCGGGCTGGATACCGGGATTCACTCACAACGAATCGCACGGGGATTCTTTGAGGATGTTAACTAGTACCGGATAGGTAGGCAAATTGTACTTTTCTTCTGCTAGTGCTGTGTATGCCCGCATCCGTTTGGGCATTTCAGATTTGTAGCGCAATTGTAATTCGTTGAGTACGAGAAATTCGCCATATTGGGGACTCGTAGCGCGGACTAATACATCGCTTTCACGGCTAAGCCATTGAAATTCAGAGTTGATAATTTCTCCAGATACAATATCAGGTATTTGGGTGACCCATTTTACCCAGCTTTCAGGTGCAAGGCTGATTAATCGCTTGGTGCTAATGTCTGCTGCTTTAGCCATAGAAGAGTAGATGACTACTATAGTATTTTATGGCTAAAGGGTAAATATTATAAATTACTTGGTATTGTCTTAAATTTATCGACTGATCCCAAGGAATAATCTTCTAATCTAAAATCAGCAAATGTTTTTTTTTCTAATCTATTCCGTAGAGCTTCATCTATAATTACACCTGTTGATTCTGTTTTTACACCAATGATTATAATACTTCTTTGATATCTGGTTAAGTCTTGATGTGCTTCACAATCAGTTCGTTGAAATTGACCCAAATTTAATAAACGATAACGTTTGATGCTTGGTCGATTAATAAATAATTTTTTTACTAAAAGTTGTATTTGTAAGGAACGTTCTAGCGCTACACGTTGTTGAAATCTTATATTACTTTTGCAAGAAGTTGTACCTACAGAGATAATCTCATTAGGTTCTTCCATTATATTTTGTATACCTTCTTGTTCTAGATTTAATTTTAAAAGGTTAAGGCTAATAATTTCATTATTACGTTTAATTTGAAAATTGCTGCCTACAACCCATTTATATTGTAGTGATAAAACAGCTATGTTAAATTTCGCAATTCTCCCCTGACTATCTTTACCTTCTTTATAGGGAAAATAATCAATATTACCTTTTGTTTCTGGAAGTTGTCCGTAATTTGGTATTAAAGTAATTTTTGATGTCTGCGTCGCTAAAGCCACTATACTAAGTAATCCTAATGCCACTAACAGTGCTACAAAAAGTGCCAGTAGTGGTAATTTTTGTGTATCGTTGTCTGAATTTGAGGAAGTTTGAGTAATTGGTGGTAATTCTTCAGGTTCAAAGTTATTTAATGAATCGATATTTGAAGCAGTAGTTACTGTTAGTTGTGTTTCGATTTCTTCTAGACGTTGTAAAATTTCCTGGGCATTGGTGGGGCGTTTTTCTACATTCGGTGCGATCAGCCAATCAATTAAATTTAATAGTAAGGGTGAGATATCGATCGCCCGATCGTGCCAGTGCAGTAAATTTTGCTGGACATCATACATATCTAAGGGATGGTTTCCCGTCAACAAAAACACAAAGGTGCGTCCTAAGGCAAAGAAATCTGATTGCGGTACAGCTTGACCATTAATTTGTTCTGGGGCACTGTAGCCAGATGACATCAGTGCTGTCATTCGGGGGCTGTCGTTGAGTTCGTCTGGGTAGGTGATTTCATTGGCGGTGCCAAAATCAATGATTACTAATTGCCCATCTGGCTTAATCATGATATTGGATGGCTTAATATCTCGATGTAGGTATTGTTTGCCATGCACTAAATCTAAAATTTCTGTTAACTGTTTTAACCAAGCGATCGCTTGTTCTTGAGAAATCGGGCAATTCTGCTGCTGGAACCATTCTTCTAAGTTGTACCCGTCGATTTTTTCCATTGCAATGCAATGCAACACTAAACCATTTCGGGTTTGATATTGAAAGTAACTATCTTCCTTGGGAATGCCGGGATGGTTCAGTTTCAGAAGGACAGTTAACTCTTGCTGAAATAGTTCTACTGCTTGGCGATCGCTGCATAATTCTTCTTTGAGTACCTTGAGGATTTTCGGGGTATTTTGTTCGTATGCCTCATAAACTTTACTAAAACCTGTTTCGTCACTCAACAGAGACTTCACCCGATAACGCCCTAGCAATTCCAGATGAGAACCACAACTTTGACAAAAACGGTTTTGATGATTATTTGGGTGATTTGGTTTGGGGCAAAGGGGATTGATACAAAGGCTCATGGGTGGGGAGTGGGGAGTGGGGAGTGGGGAGTGGGGGAGATGCGGGGGATGCGGGGGATGTGGAGGCAGGGAGCAGGGAGCAGGGAGCAGGGGGGAAAGAAGTAATTTTTCATTCTCCCCCTTGCCCCCTGCCCCCTGCCCCTCTGCCTCCTGTGCCCCATGCCTCATGCCCAATTCCCTTAAACATCGCTCATCTTAATTCTTCTGTTTTTGTGGGATAATCCCGTGTAATAATCATGAGATTTTTTATCAAAACAGAATTCAGGAGTCAGGAGCCAGAATTCAGAATTGAATTCTGTGTGAGTGGCGGATAGCGGAGCGGTAGCGAGTATTTTCGAGTCGCATCAAGATTGCTGACTCCTGAATTCTGACTTCTGAATTCTTCTTCAACTGTGTTCTGCCAAGAATGCTGCTACGGTTTGGTTAAATGGCTCTGGTTGTGTCAAAAATGGCCAATGATTGCCAGGAACTTGGCATATGCGTAAGTTTTTCAGATAGGTTTTGTAGGGTTGGATTTGCCAATTTTGGCGGTTGAGTCCTTGCTCTGGCTGGATGAAGAGGGCGGGGATGTCAAGGGGAATTGTAAAACCGGGCACTTGCATTACTGCTTCAAAAATTCCGTCGCGGGCGGGAATAGTAAATTTGCTCCCCCAGCTACCATCGGGTTTTTGTTCAATTCCTGCTTGGAAGACTTGCTGCTGTAGAGGACTCCATCCTTGATATTGCTTTAATTGCCGTGCTTGTTGTTCGGCTTCTTCTTGGCTGGTAAAGGGACCCATGCTTTTAAGAAAAGGCAAGAAGCTATACAGCATGGGAAAAGTTAGTCTGAAAAAGCTGGGCATTTTCCAGATGAAAATTGGATCGATCAAAATCATACTTCGTAAACGCTTTGGGTTTTGTTTTGCCCAAATGGCGGCTAATTTGCCTGTCCAGGAGTGACTAACAATATGGGCAAAAGACCATCCGAGATGATCCATGAGTGCTTCCAGGTCTGCGATCGCACTTTCAAAGCTATAATCTGTCTCTGGCTTACTACTTTCGCCATGTCCACGCATATCTGGCGCAACTATGTGGTAATCTGCCGCCAAGTAATCTCCCAAATTAGACCACACCAAAGCATGGTCGCCTAAACCATGTAATAACAGTAAAGGTTCTTGACCTTGATTCCACTCTAAATAAGAAAGTTGGATATCAGGTTTTGATAAAGTTTGACGTACAGCTATCATTGCACATCCACCTGTGGAGAGATATCTTTGCGTTTATATGGTACTGCGAAAGGGGAGTGGGGAGTGGGGCATGGGGCATTGGGCATGGGGCATTGGGTTGAGGGAGAGTTAAAATTGAAGGTTTTGAGTTCAGAGGTTCAACGCTCAAGCTTATCTCCCTCATACCCAATGCCCCATGCCTGATGCCCCATGCCCAATGCCCCAATTCAGTTACCAAATACCACTTTCTGAGTCTGAGGATTGTACCAATTGACACGAAATAATGACACTAATGAATGCCAAGATCAAGAATAAGAATGCCTCAAGGATATTAAAAGTACTATGCCAGAATTACACCAATCAATTGCTCAGCATTATCACGAACGGACTAAATACAACCCTGAGACTCTGGCCTCGAAAAATCACAGGTTAGATTGGGCGAAGCAGCCAGTACCTTTTAAAGAATACAAAATTGGCTCTACTTACGATCTCAAACCCTATATTCAAGAAAAACCAGAGGCATTTGCTAATAATCCAGATGCTCAATGGTGGCAAAGACTCTCGCGGCTGCTGTTTCGCAGCTATGGACTAACGGCGAAAATGCCTTCTATGGGAAGTGCGGTGTATTTACGTGCTGCTCCCAGTGCGGGCGGGTTGTACCCTGCGGAGGTGTATTTAGTTTCTCGTGGCACTTCGTTATTACCACCAGGTCTGTATAATTATCAGTGTCGGACTCATTCCCTAATGCATTATTGGGAAAGCGATGTTTGGCAAACTCTACAATCAGCTTGTTTCTGGCATCCTTCCCTAGAAAATACTCAATTGGCAATTATTGTGACGGCGGTTTTCTACCGTTCTGCTTGGCGCTATGAAGACCGGGCTTATCGTCGGATTTTTCTGGATTCTGGTCACCTGTTGGGTAATATCGAGTTAGCTGCTGGGATTACTGACTATCGCCCCCATTTAATCGGCGGTTTTGTGGATGAATCGATAAATGATTTGCTTTATATCGATCCACAACAAGAAGGTGCGATCGCTATTCTACCTCTGGCAGATTTATTAGATATCAATCAAAATCTCCCATTGGGATGTACTGCCTTACCTTCCGCCACTGAAACCAGTTATCCGCAAATTCCCGATGGCGAATTGCTGACATATTTCCATAAATACACTCAGATTCAAACGGGTGTAACTGGCAAGCTGAATCTACCAGCTATCAAACAAGAAAAATCTTTGGAGGATAAATACAATTTTCCTTTCTGTTTGAAAATTCCCACCAACACTACACCTATATATTGGGGAGAAAAGCTTTCAGAACTGGAAATCACTATGCGCAAGCGGCGTTCTACCCGTGCTTATAATGGTGATGATTTAACTTTCGATGAACTGAAAAATTTACTCGATTTCACCTATCAACCACAAAATTACATTGACCAAAGTTTAGATATTTCTCCAGATTACTTTGACTTGAATTTAATAGAAACGTTTATTGCTGTTTGCGGTGTCAAAGGACTGGAAGCTGGTTGTTATTATTACGCACCTAAAGCCCAAGAGTTACGCCAAATTCGGTTTAAAAATTTCCGCCGAGAGCTACATTTTCTTTGCTTGGGGCAAGAATTAGGACGGGATGCGGCAGCGGTGCTGTTCCATACAGCGGATCTTAAGGCTGCGATCGCTCAGTATGGCGATCGCGTTTACCGTTATTTACATATGGATGCCGGTCATTTAGGACAACGCCTAAATTTAGCTGCTATGCACCTAAATTTAGGTGTTAGTGGCATCGGTGGGTTTTTTGATGACCAAGTAAATGAAGTTTTGGGTATTCCTGCTGATGAAGCTGTTTTATATATCACTACATTCGGACGCCCAAGATAGAAAGAACTGCTCCAAGGCAGAGGACACAGAGATTTTCTGATATCTCTGCATCTGGAGTGGTTCACTTCGATCGCTAAATCTTTAGCGGTAAATCTTGTTGTATATAATTTTACCTTAATTTTGGCATTAAGTTAATACCCTGATAATATTTATCTATTTTATGTAATCTAAAAAACTCTGTAGTACATACAAAGTACTGATGAAGATTGTTTGTTTTTTTATAAAAGTTGTTTAATTAATTGCAACTTCTTATTTAAAATCAAGTAAGATTAATATCTCAATAATGATTTAGAGCTAAATTATGAATTTATCAAAAACTGATTAATTTTAGCTAATTGAAGACAATAAAATAACTATTTAATCAACTTAATAATTCAGGATTAAAGCCGCATTTTTAGAATCCAAATATATCAAATCAACTATAAAAAATATTTTTCACACAACAAGTGATGCTATTTCCTAACAATGAAACCCAACGGCTAGAAGTACTTAATCAGTATCAAATTTTAGATACGCCTCCCGAAGAACTTTTTGATGGACTGGCTCAATTAGCTGCTAACTTTTGTGAAACCCCAATCGCTTTAATTACTCTAGTTGATGCAGAACGAGAATGGTTTAAGTCAAAAGTTGGAGTAACTACATCGGAAGTTCCTCGAAACATTTTCTTTGGTGGTTACACAATTTTGCAAAGTCACATATTAATTATTCCAGACACTTTCCAGGATGAACGGTTTGCCACAAATCCTTTTGTAACATCAAATGATTGTTTCCGTTTCTATGCAGGAGTTCCCCTGATTACGTCTCATGGCTTTGCATTAGGGACTCTTTGTGTAATTGATTTTGCTGAGCGAAACTTAAATTTTAAGGAGGAAGTAGCTTTACAACAGTTGGCTCGACAAATAATCAGTTATTTAGAGTTACATCGGCAAAAAATTATTGATGATAGCCAAAAAAGTTTTAATCTCCTTTTCTCTAAAAATCCTAACCCTATGTGGGTGTTTGATGAGAATAATCTGCGATTTTTAGATGTGAATCAAGCTGCTGTTGTTCACTATGGCTACTCACGAGCAGAGTTTTTACAAATGCGAATAACCGATATTCGCCCTCCAGAAGAAGTGCCTAGAGTGCTGGAATATCTAGCCGACAAACATTCTAGCTTACACTTTTGTGGACAATGGCAACATCGGCGAAAAGATGGACAGATTATTGATGTTGAGATTGTCTCACATACAATAGATTACGGTAGTTGCAAGGCTCAGTTAGTTAATATAAAAGACGTTACAGAACACAAACAAATAGAAAAAAATCTTGAAGAAAGCGAAGCTATATTTCGAGCTATTTCTGAAGTAATTCCTGTTCCATTAATGATTTCGCGTGTGTCTGATGGATTAATTTTATATGCAAATCAAGAGTTAGTTAAAACATTTAATTTTTCTCCAACAGATTTAGTTTACAACAAAAAAATATTAGATTTATACCATGACTTAGCGGATTTAACAGCATTGTTAGAAGCTCTGAATCAACATGGATTTGTTCGTAATTATGAACTTCAGCTAAAAAGAAGAGATGATACTTATTTTTGGGCAATTGCTTCACTTCAATATTTAAATTTTAAGAATGAAGGAGCAATTTTAACATTATTTTATGACATTAGCAAGCGCAAAAATATAGAAACAAAACTCCAGGAACAAAACGAATTTTTGCGATTAATTTTTGAAAATATACCGTTGATGATTGCACTCATTAATCCGAATGGTAAACTTCAGTGGGTGAACCAAGAATGGGAAAGTATTTTAGGTTGGAAATTTGAAGATTTTGAAAATTCTGATGTCTTAGAAGTTTTATATCCTAATCCTGAATATCGTCAGAATGTAATTAATTTTATTCAGTCTGCACAACGCAATTGGGGTGACTTTAGAACTCAGGTGCGGGATGGTCATTTACTAGATACATCTTGGACTAATGTGAAACTTCCAAATGGTCAAATTATCGGTATTGGGCAAGATATCACAGAACGTAAGCGAACTGAAGTTGCTTTAAAATCTCAAGCTGAGCGAGAGCAATTGATGCGAACCGTTGCTCAAAGGATTCGTCAATCTTTGAATCTCCAAGATATTCTGAATGCAACAGTTCAAGAAGTGCGAGATTTGCTGAAGGTTGAGCGAGTAGTAGTTTATCAGTTTGACCGAGAGATAATTGGCACAATCATGGCAGAATCGGTAGAGCCTGGATGGACAGTTTCTTTAGGCGTAGAGATTCATGATACTTGTTTTCAGACAGGCGCAGGAGTGGAGTATTATCAAGGACGTAAGCAAGCGATCGCTAATATTTATCAAGCTGGACTAGCTGATTGCCATATCCGCTTATTAGAACGCTTTGAGGTCAAAGCAAATTTAGTCGTACCCATTTTACTCGAAGTAAGCTCTCAAAACCCTGGTTCTCACCTCTGGGGTTTACTAATCGCTCACCAATGTTCCCGTTTTCGGGAGTGGGAAGAAAATCAATTAGATTTGCTCGATCGAGTTACAGTTCAATTGGCGATCGCCATTCAACAATCTAGCATCTTTGAGCAAGCTCAAACTGAACTTGTTCAAAGACAAAAAGTTGAAGTGAAGCTCAGAAGTGCATTGGCTGAAAAAGAAGTTCTTTTAAAGGAAGTTCATCATCGAGTTAAAAATAATTTGCAGATTGTCTCCAGCCTCTTGCAACTCCAGTCTCACACACTTAAAGATCCAGAAGTCATTAAAGTTCTCAGAGAAAGTCAAAACCGCATCGAGTCAATATCTCTGATTCATAAAAATTTATATACTTCCGCTAATATCGGCAAAATTGATGTTGGTGATTATATCCACAATTTGGCAGCCAGCCTGTTAATTTCCTATCAAATAGTTCCTGGTAAAATTGCTCTAAAAACTAATATAGATTCAGTTAGTTTGAATATTGACCAAGCTATTGCCTGTGGGCTGGTAATCAACGAATTAATCTCCAATGCCCTCAAACATGCTTTTCCTAACCAACAAGCAGGGACAATTAATATTGGTTTACGAAATCTTGATAATAGTATCGAGATGATTATCCAAGACAATGGTATTGGTTTACCAGATAATTTAGATTGGAGAAATACTGCTTCTTTAGGTCTCTCTTTAGTGTACGACTTAGTTACAGAACAACTCGAAGGTGAGATTACTCTAGAACGCAATCGTGGAACAGTATTCAAAATCCAATTCACACAGTTAACTTTGGATTAGTAAATATCAAATGGGTCAAGCTAGGATTTTAGTCGTTGAAGATGAAGTGATTGTGGCTAGAACTATTGCCAGCCAACTCAGCCAACTAGGATACATTGTCACAGGTACGGCTTCCTCTGGAAAAGTTGCCATTGCCAAGGCATGGGAAACTCAACCAGAAATAGTACTAATGGATATTATCCTCAAAGGAGAGATGGACGGTATTGCCACAGCCGCTCATATTCGTGAGCAGCTAGATGTTCCTGTGATTTTTCTCACTGCATATGGTGATGAAAATACTTTAGAACGAGCAAAAATTACCCAACCTTTCGGATATATTGTTAAACCATTTACTACAAAAGATTTAAGAATAGCTATTGAAATCGGTTTATTAAAACACCAGCTAGAACGGGAACTAAGGGAGAATCGAGATCAATTAGCAACTCTTTTAAACTCCATGAGTGATGCTGTAATTGCCACCGATGAGCAAGGAATGGTGACATTCATGAATCCCGCAGCTGAGGCCATAACTGGATGGCAGCAAAAAGATGCTTTAGGCAATGAGGCGTCAAACATTTTTCATATTGTCGATGAAGTTACAGAAGCTACCTTAGAAAACCCAGTCACAAAAGTGCTGCGGGAGCAACAGGTTGTTTATTTGGGGGAATTCACATCTCTAATTACTAGAGACGGAAAAAGAGTTCCCATTGGTGATAGCGCTTCACCATTGAAGCGGAGACCTGACCAAATTAATGGTGTAGTAGTTGTTTTTTGGGATCTTAGCGAACGGCGTCAAACAGAATTGCTAGAGCAAGCATTACAAAAGGAGCAAGAACTTAACCGTCTTAAGTCTTTATTTATCTCAACTGTATCTCATGAGTTTCGTAATCCCCTAACAGTTATTCAAACGGCAGTAGAACTGATAGAAATCCAAGGAACACATTTGACAGATGTTAAAAAACATACCTATTTAAAGCGCATTCAAGAAGCTGTGCAATCCATGAATCAACTCATGGAAGAGGTGCTATTTATGGGTCATGCGGAAGCAGGGAAACTAGTATGCAATCCTGCTCCAATTAACTTAGAACAATTCTGTAGAGATCTAATCGAAGATTTTTCTATTGTTATAAATAATGTAATACCAATTATTTTTACTTGTCATAGTGAGAATACGAACGCTGTGATGGATGAACGGCTCTTACATTACATGTTTGGAAATATACTGTCAAACGCAGTTAAATATTCTCCCAGAGGTGGCAATATTCAATTCGATTTAATATGCGATCCAACGGATAAAGTAGCAATTTTTTATATTCAAGACCAAGGAATTGGTATTCCTGAAGCAGACCAAGCTAGACTTTTTGAATCATTCTACCGAGCCTCAAATGTCCAATCAATTCAGGGTACCGGATTGGGGTTAGTCATCGTTAAAAGGTGCGTTGATGCTCACAAGGGTCAAATTAGTGTCACAAGTCAAGTTGGTATCGGTACTACATTTACAGTAATTTTGCCTTTGAATCCTGAATTATTGTTGAATGAAGTCAATGATTGATACAGCAGAATTCAGAATTCAGAATTCAGAATTCAGAATTCAGGAGTAATATCTAGGACTTACGCATTGACAGGAAATACTAAATATGAATGATTGAAAGACCACATCTGTCGTAGGGGCACAGCAGTGCTGTGCCCCTACACGAGGGTCTATTTATAGCAAGAGACTGGGCTTATTTACTAACTCTTTGACAATCCAAAATCCAAAATCTAAAATCCAAAATTGTATTAAGATGCTTCTATTAAGTTTTCACGTGAACTGGAAAAACACCCAAGCCAATTAACCTTCCTGGGAGGTCACGCAAGATGGGTAAGCGCAAAAATCCAGGTGGTACAAAGGTGCGATTTGAGCTGAGAACCGGGGCAAATACCCGCTTTTGGACAAAAGTTTGAAATGCCTGAATGATGCGTGTGGGCAACTCCCGTTGACGCTGTACTTTTGCGAGGTCACTCAGTTGTACTTGCCGGTTCTTCAGTGGTTTGCTGAGTACATTCGCTGCGACTACAGCATCTTGAATCGCGTAATTAATGCCAACTCCACCAACTGGAGACATTATATGAGCTGCATCGCCGATGAGTAACAATCTTGGACGATACCAGCGTTTGACGCGACTGGACTCCACTGAGAGAAAGGCTACTTGTGACCAATCATGTAAATTTGGGATGCGTTGCTGGAATTCTGGCACCACTTCGACAATAGATTTTTTTAATTCCTCCAAACCCTCAGCCCGCAGTTTTTGATAGCCTCCTTTGGGAATAACATAAGCAACTTGCCACTCATCGCCACGGTCAAGCATAGCGATGATGTGACCTTGACCAAAGCGCCCCATTCCGCCCTCTGGGTCTTCTGGCTGACGAGGTAGGCGCAACCAGAGGACATCCATTGGCGGCGAGGTTTCAATAGACTCAAACTCACCCAAGTTTCGTAAACGTGAGTGACGACCGTCTGCACCAACTGTCAGGATTGCCCGAACTTCATGCCAACCACCGCCTCCCCGATAGCGGACACCTTGAATCACGCCATTTTCGGTGATTAATTCCTGGACATTCGCACCCATGACTAGATGAAAACTAGGATATTTTTCGGCTTCTTGGGTGATGAACTCCAGGAACTTCACCTGGGGAAGCATCGTAATGTAGGGATAACGGGTTTTGAGATGACTAAAGTCAGCCAACGTCACGGTATCTTGAGGAGTTTGAATACTCAGGCGGCGGATTTTGGTATGGGGGAGTTCCAGCAAAGCTGTACTTAGTCCCAATTCTTCCATAATTTCCATCACCGATGGATGAATTGTATCGCCACGAAAATCGCGATCGAAGTCTTTATGTGCTTCTAATAGCATCACAGGAATACCTTGACGCGCTAACAACAAGGCTAATACAGCCCCAGCCGGACCTCCACCCACAATGCAACAATCTGTGGTTTCTACGTCTACAATGTCATGAGCAGGGTTAACATTTGGGTCTTGAGAAGAATTAGCGGGTATATGAGTAGTCATCACAACACCTCTGAAGAAACACAGGGAGTGGGGAGCAGGGAGTAGGGAGTGGGGGAAGAAAGTGTTTTTTAATTTGTGGGTGGTGGCTAATGCCGCCAGTGTGGCCGCTTCTAACAGCCCTAAAACTCAGGGTAGTTTGCTTTTTGTGGTGCGAGCTGTTTTTTTAACTTTTCGTATTTAGATAGAACGTGTATTATTGGCGCTAAAGTGTCATTGGTCATTGGTCATTTGTTATTAGTTATTCTCCCTCTGT
The DNA here is from genome assembly GCA_019359545.1 of Desmonostoc geniculatum HA4340-LM1. GTDB lineage: Bacteria > Cyanobacteriota > Cyanobacteriia > Cyanobacteriales > Nostocaceae > Nostoc > Nostoc geniculatum. The sequence goes on from JAHHHB010000015.1 coordinate 11,787, forward strand.
CTCCATACCCCATGCCCAATGCCCAATGCCCCATGCCCCATGCCCAATTCTCAATCAAATAATTAGTTGTGGCCGAAGTTGTTTTAGAAAACGTTTATAAAAGTTTTTCCCCGCGTCAAGGGGAAAATATGACCTCACAAACTCAATCCCCACTCAAATCTGGGGACAAAACTGATGCGGCGCAAGAGCGTCCAGGAAGCGTCAATGTTTTGCGGCGAATTAACCTGACGATCGCAGATGGGGAATTTATGGTGCTGGTAGGCCCTTCTGGTTGCGGCAAAAGCACTCTGCTGCGGTTAATCGCCGGGTTAGAGGTGATGACTGGAGGTAATATTTGGGTAGGCGATCGCTTGATTAATGACTTACCACCCAAGGAACGCGACATCGCAATGGTGTTCCAAAATTACGCCCTCTATCCTCACATGACGGTGTATGACAACATCGCCTTTGGGCTACGGCGCAGGGGGAGCAGAGGAGCAGAGGAGCAGAGGAGCAGAGGAGAAAGAGAGGGTACTCCTCATCTTCGTATCTGGGCAGAAAATCTTCTTGTAGGGGCGACGAGAAAGTTACCTAAAGGATTGCGTTATGTTTCTGATAAAGAACGGGCTGTGGATGAGCAGGTGCGTAGTGTTGCCCAACTTTTACAAATTGAAACATTGCTGAATCGGTTACCCAAACAGCTTTCTGGGGGACAAAGACAACGGGTTGCATTGGGAAGGGCGATCGCGCGTGATCCCCAAGTATTCTTAATGGATGAGCCGCTTTCTAACTTAGATGCCAAATTGCGGGCGGAAACTCGCGCCCAAATTGTCAAATTGCAGCGCCAATTGGGGACAACCACGATTTACGTTACCCACGATCAAACCGAAGCGATGACAATGGGCGATCGTATTGCGATTATGTCTGAGGGTAAAATTCAGCAAGTTGCTTCTCCATTAGAACTTTACAACCGTCCTGCCAACCTTTTTGTTGCAGAGTTCATTGGTTCGCCACCAATGAATTTTATTCCTGTAGAATTTCATGCGCCGCAGTTGATTACTCATTCTCAGTTGCGTTTCACACTTCCAGAAGTTTGGGCAAATGCTTTACAAAAATATGATGGGAAAACTTTAATTTTAGGCATTCGCCCAGAACACTTGAACTTGAGTATGCCTGCTACCAAAAATCTACCAGTGCAAGTGGATTTGGTAGAAAATTTAGGTAATGATTCCTTTCTTGCTGTTAAGATTGCTGAACCTGGTTCTCAACCTGCGACTACAGCCAATACCCTCCAAGTGCGAATCCCACCAGACCGATTTGTTCAAGTTGGCGAGCAACTTTGGTTATCACTAAATCCAGAGAAAATTCACTTCTTTGACCCGGAAACCGAGTTGGCGATATTTCTTTAATACTATCCGCGTCTAATTGGTAAAACACGAACTCTCGATTGGGTTTGATCGACAGTGACTAATGCCCCTGTCTCTAGTGAAAACTCAAACTGATTTATGGCTGAAATGACTAAATTTTCGATACTGTTTGGCAAAACATCAACAATCCAATGGCGATCGGGAGCCGACCTCGATCCAGATGTTCTCTATGCAGTGATTAGCAATCAGCCTATTCCTAACAGATTGTTATTTTTATAGATGAAATTGATAGTGTTCTCAGTTTAAAATTTCCGGTTGATGATTTTTTTGCTTTAATTCGAGCATTCTTTAATCAAAGAGTTGATAGTCACTTTTAGGACTTACGCACTCACATCGACCAACTCCCTTAAAAGGGGGCTTTAGAAGTTTTCCCCTTTATCAGCTACGGTGTACACATAAGTTTGAAAATAGCTGAAGAAGACAGGTTTTACCCCACCCTAACCCTCCCCTTGTGAAGGGGAGGGAACCGGAAATCTCATTTCCCCCCTTTATAAGGGGGGGATTAAGGGGGGTGATACGACTTGTGTGTACACCGTAGTCCGAGTAGTGACGCGATCGCTGTATCCTAGTTTTAAGTCGCGCTGTGGCCGTGGCATAAGAAGAATTTGTCATCCTTTAATTCTCCCCATAATATCTATGCCCTTTAATTTTTTTAATAAAATCCCAAAACCTGAACCCGCAGAGATAACTGATTTAATCAAAATATCGGGATGTGACAACCCAAAGCGGTGCGGGGAATTGTATTTCTATCCACTCCTCACACTGGTTATCATCTTGCTAACTTAGTCGATAAAATTGGTATTTTGGCACGAACCACTGTTAGTGTTAATGAATTGAAAGCACATATTCCACAACTGCGTAAACTTAACGAGTGGTATCGGCAAAATGTTGATTCCTTGGAAATTACTACAAAAGTTTATTTTGAAACCAAGCCCACTCAAGGTTTTTTAGTTGTAGACCCAGATAGCGCTAACCCAGGCATAAAAGATGTCCAACCTACCGCTACAGATGATGACCATCTTTCTATCACCAAGCCAAAATCAACAGATAATTTAGTCTAACAAATTGTTAAAAGCAGCGATGAAAAAAGTGATTGAGAGTGATATTCCTGTTAAGTTAGACTCTGCACAAAGTTTTAAATTACGCAGTCTGGGGTTAATTGAATTTAAAGAAAATCAAGTTCAATGCCTTTGTAACTTATATCGCCTTTATTTTCGAGAACGTCTATCCGAATGATTACACCCAGCTTGAGAGAATGAACCATCAATGCTTTCGCCGACCCTTCTGGCAAGCATTACACGCAGAAGTTTTTGGTTCAAAATCAATACAACCAATGGCTTGTTCAGAACAAGCTTTTTTTGGGTGTACAGTACATTTGAGACGGTAGTCGTTAGTGAAATAATCACAACCAGAGCAAGGAATTTGATGCAGAGTTTTTAAATGAATGATTCCTTTTTTCAAGGTTAACCAGAAACTCGAAATAAATAGAATAATTACTGTCCAAGTGCAAAAAGCACACAAAATCATAGCTAACATTAGTTATCCTCATAAAAATTTCAAAGAAATGCCCGCAGTCTACTGCTTTCCACCGCAGGCATAGGAGTTTATTTAGCTAGAGTTGAGCGAAAATTAATTCAGGTAATACCAATTCAGCCCATTTGTAGAGACGCGATTCATCGCGTCTTTACTTGACGCGGCGATCGCCAAGAATGCCAAACGTAACCTAGAAACGCCAATACACCAAGAAAAAACTGAATATCTGCTAATCCCAGACGTTCTGTTCCGAAAAATTCTTTCGGAAAAACTGTCGTGTTATATCCCACAAACGCCGCAGAAATCCAAGCCATGAAAGCTAAACCCAGCAAGCTATAAGAAAGAATTTCTTCACCATTTTCGATTGGTAAAATTCGTCTCACCCATGTAAAAGGCTGGACAAGAATATGCCATACACCACCAGCAATTAAGATGAAGCTAATCCAAATGTGACCACCAATGACATCTTCTAAGTTATCAACACTTGCCATTCCTAAAGGCGTCCAGCTACCATCTTTCAGCCCAACTAAGTAACCAAAAATTGTCGCTGGGTTTAAATTAGGATTGCTAATTAGGCGGACATCTCCCACATTTGTGTCATAAATTCCGCCAAAAATCGTTGCCTTTAGCACTAACAAAAATGCCCCCAAACCCAGAATAATCAAGTGATGACCTAAAATTAAACCCAATTGCTTGGCGTCATTCCATTCATAGTGAAATTTTGCTGCTTGTCCACCAGCATTATATAAAATTGCTGGAGCGCGAAAAACATGAAAAAGTCCACCAGCACCCAACACAGCAGATGCAACTAAATGCAAAATGCCAATTATAAAATAGGGATAAGTATCGACTACTTCACCCCCAGCACCTACACCAAAACCCAAAGTAGCTAAATGAGGTAACAAAATTAGTCCTTGTTCATACATTGGTATGCTAGGAACAAAACGCGTAACTTCAGATATTGCGATCGCCCCTGCCCAAAACATAATCAAGCCCGCGTGAGCAATGTGAGCGCCTAATAATTGACCAGACAAATCAATTAAACGAGCATTACCCACTAACCATGATAAATTTGTGTCTGCTGCTAAGGTTCTATCAGTTGAAATTGTCATAGTTACATACCTTTAAAAGTAGGGAATAGGGAGTAGGGAGTGGGAAGTAGGGATGAGGGGGATGAGGGAGTGTGGTGAGTGTGGTGAGTGTGGGGAGAGAAGGGGAAAATATTTGTTCTCCATCCTCCCACACCGGACACACCGGACACACTCTTAACTCTTAACTCCTAACTCCTAACTCAACACTTATTACGATTCGCTACCAATGGCATTTAATGCCCTTTCAATTCGGCTAAAGTCAACGCCAATAGCTCGTAAGGCGTGCCACAGATGACCTTGCAGAAAGAAGAAAGCTAAGAAGAAATGGGCATTTGCTAACCATGCTCTGGAAGTGTAACCGCCATTTGCTAACTTAATGCTGTCGGCAAAATAAGGGCTAACTCCAAGTTTTACTTCCAAAGTAGAACCATAAAATTCCACAGGATAAGCTAAGGTATTCACTGCACAAAAATAAGCTGCAACAAATCCCGCTAAGGCAATACCACCTAAAGAGTAGGAAAGGATAGCTTCACCGGAGAAGATTAAAAGCTTTTTCGCCCAAGGTAAAGGCTCTATTAGAATGTGCCAAATACCGCCGCCAATGAGTAACAAACCTACATAAATATGACCACCAACCAAATCTTCTAAGTTGTTAACACTAGCAAAGTGGGTTTGATACCCATAGATGACCAAGGGGTTGAGGGTGGGGTCGGTGACAACTCGGACATCGTGAATTGTGGAGTCGTATATTCCTCCCCAAAACATCGCTTTTCCGACTAGAAGTAAAGCACCTATTCCTAAGAAAATCAGGTGATGTCCTAAGATAAAACCAAGTTTTTTCGGGTCGTCCCATGTAAAGTGAAATTTACGAGCGCGACCGGTGGCGTCTTTTAAGTTTTTTGGAGCTTTGAAGGTGTGGAAAAGTGCCCCTGCACCAAGCACTGCTGAAGAAATTAAATGCAAAGCGCCGATTACAAAATAGGGATAAGTATTGACTACCTGACCACCTGCGCCCACACCAAAACCCAAGGTAGCTAAGTGGGGTAACAAAATTAGTCCCTGTTCCCCCATCGGTACTTCGGGGTTGTAGCGAGAGATTTCAAACCATGTAAACGCCCCAGCCCAGAGTGTCGTGAGGGCTGCTTGTGCCACATGGGCACCGATAAATAAGCCAGAGAGGTTGGCGAAGCGGGCGTTACCATTCCACCAATCAAATTCGACGTTGGGATTGCCGTATGTCTGCATTGTTTAGCTAGTTAGTAATTGTTGCTAGTAATACTCAATTAATTGGTTCTTGTTTCCGCAGTTGAATGTCCCGTTAGTGCAAGGAAATCAGTTGCCATACGCTCAGATGTGAAGCCTCTAGGTTAATTTAAGAGCTTCTTACACCTCACCGCAGGCGTTACTGATTGTCGTCAGACATCACTAATTATTGAGATTACAAATTTAGTTTATTGAAAATTTTTCTTATTAAGTGATTCTCTTTACAAAACGTAATCATCAAAAATAGAGAAAAAATTAAGCAACACAAATAGAGCGACAGTATTAATTACCACCGCTCAAAAGAATTCAGAATTCAGGAGTCAGAATTCAGTATAAATTGGAGTCCGACTGGCAGATATGAATACCTCAGTCAAAATAATTCGTAATTGATAATGACGCTCCTTCGTCGCTACCGCTTCGCTAACGTAATTTGTAATTTTTACCCCACGATTGAAGTCGGGGGCGCAGAAATTAGGAATAATGTTTTTTATCTCCATCAATAAATTGAGGGGCTTGTACCATTAATTACGAATTACGAATTACGAATTAGTAATTATTCGGTCATCGATTTTGGATTCTGAATTCTGGATTCTGAATTCTTCTTCAAAATTAACTTGTAGAAGTGCTAAAAGATAGTGCAGATGCTTCTAACAAATACAAATTTTGGCGTTGCCAAAAACTCAAAATTTGTTCGCTAACTTGTTGAGGATAAAAGTAGTGAAAAAAATGATATCCTTGTGGGCATTCCCAGAGGTTATCTTCTGGCTTGAACCAATTCATCCAGTCATGCAATGCAGGTGAATTCACAATTGGATCGGTCTTGCTGCCACATATCATCATTGGCATAGAAACTCCACCTTTGGGTAAATAAACTAACTTAAACAAAGAGTGTGGCGTGGGAGATTGTTCTAAATCTTTATCTAAAGCAGCTACTAATTTTTTAGTAGTATGGGGTGGTTGATTTCCAAAAAGACTGCGAGCGGTGCTTGCTAAAATTTGCTCACGGCTGATGCTAAAAAGTTGTCGTTGAAAATAATAGTGAGCGTGCCAAGTGTTGGCAGGTTGGGATGCGACGGCGAGTAGAGTTAGCGATCGCACTTTTTGGGGAAATCGCCGCGCAAAGCTTAAAGCGATTGTACCACCCATACCATGACCGGCTAAATGCACAGGGCGATCGCAGCATTCCAAAAATTCATACACCAACTCCACAGCTTGGTCTATGGAACTGCCTTCATCTATACTTTGCTGGTATTCCCAGTGAGCGATTCTCAGATGCCTAGACAAATATTTAACTAATGGTTGATCGAAACGCTGCAAAACAGGACTGGCACTTAACCACAAAACATCAAATGAATCAGACATAAATACCTATAACTTCTAAATTATCAATTTATGTAGGGGCGTACAGCTGTACGCCCTTAATTTCTACAAACCAAATTCTGTCTTCAACTGAGCCACCCAAGTCTTAATCCGCTCGTCTGTTAAATCAGATTGGCTACCTGTATCAAGTGCCAAGCCAACAAACTTGCCATTTCTCACAGCTCTAGATTCATTAAAGTCATACCCATCTGTTGACCAATAACCAACAGTTTTACCGCCCCGCTGAGAAATCTTTTCTTCCAGAATTCCGATTGCATCTTGGAAGTTATCGGCATAGCCAAATTGGTCTCCATCGCCAAAATAGGCAACCCGCTTCCCACTAAAATTAATTTCATCGAGATCGGGAAAAAAGCTTTCCCAATCGCTTTGAAGTTGACCAATATCCCAAGTGGGAGAGCCAATAATCAGCAATTCATACTCATCAAAAGTGGAAGTATCCGCCTCGTAAATCGGATGTAATGTTACAACATCACCACCAAACTCATCCCGAATTTGTTCAGCAACAGATTCAGTGTTGCCAGTTTGAGTACCGTAGAATAGACCAATTTTTTTAGACATGTTGACACCTCATAATTATGGATTGGCGATTCTAGTTTGGAGAAGCTGCGCGATCGCAATAATTTACGCAACGATACCCATACCATTTTGAAAAATGATTCCAACGAATGGATTTATCAGACCCTTTCTCACAAAGAAATCTCAAATCCAAAATCTAAAATCTAAAAATGGCCAAAAATAAACTGCTATTGGTTAACAGTAGGAAAGCAAATAAAGCTCCTCCACAGCTACCTACAGTCCACCCAGCATTGAACTCACTCCAAGACTTAGCTGTTTTCAAGTTGTCCGGTAGTTCGCCTTGGGCAGGTTTACGCCCTTGGAACGATACACTGCCATACAGCCACAGGCAAATCGATAAAATTAACAACAAACCGATTGTGGCAATTAGCCCTGCTTGGTTTGCTAACTCCGTATCCCGCAGTGGCCCTAGTTTGACAAACGGCCCAATCAAGAAATAGCCGTGCGCCATGCCAATTTCCAGCCCCCGTGAAAAGGGAGATAACCCTTGACGGTAAATAGGAAGATTTGCTAACAAGTTCAGCGTGATATCAGAAGCATTCACTGGCGTGTGAAAATTTCCGATTTCCGGCATCCCCGCAGCATTGACAACTCCCTGTTGAAAATCAAGTCCAGCGGCTATGACACGTACCCTTAGCGCGTGCCAAATATGACCAGCTAAAAATACAACTGCCAGAGCAAGGTGACTGGTTGCAAGCCAGGTGCGAACCGTAATTACTCCTGATGCAGTGGTACTCAATCCCAACGGGCCATAGAAAACTGTGGGATAGACGGTATCATTTACGGTCACAAAGTACGCAGCCAACAAACCCATGTAAGCCAGAGCGCCCAGACTATAGGATAGGTAAGCTTCACCAGACCAAAACAACACCTTTTTTGCCCAAGGAAAAGGCTTGGTGAGAATGTGCCAAAATCCTCCAGCAATGCAGAGTATTCCTACCCAAATATGTCCACCAATGACATCTTCTAGGTTTTTAACTGCTGCCATTCCCTGTTCGCCAAAAGCACCAAAAAGATAGCCAAAAATCCGACTAGGGTTAACAGTTGGTTCCGTAATTACTCGTACAGATGCCACTGCCGGATCGTAAAGGCCACCCCAAAATAAAGCTTTTGCCACCAATAACCAAGCCCCGAACCCCAACAACAGCAAATGAATACCGATGATGGTGGTCATCTTGTCTTCATCTTTCCAGTCGTAGCCAAAAAAGCCAAAAAATGAGGTATTTTCAGCCAACACTTCCGGGCCTAAAACGGCATGATAAATCCCGCCAGCACCAAGTACGGCAGAACTAATCAGATGTAAAACACCAATCACAAAATAAGGATAGGTATCAATAATTTGACCACCATCACCAACACCAAATCCCAAAGTTGCCAGATGGGGCAGTAAAATTAACCCCTGCTCATACATCGGTCGGGCAGAGTCGTATTTGGTGATTTCAAACAAAGTCATTGCTCCTGCCCAGAGGACAATCAACCCACCATGAGCAACATGAGCGCCTAAAAGCTTACCCGACAAGTTAATAAACCGGGCATTGCCAGCCCACCAACTCGATTCTTGGGGATTTATCGTTGCAGTTGTCATTGTTAAATTGCCTCCCCACGAGTTGAACGTATGATTCTCAAAGCGCGGAAGTCAAATCCAGCAGCGCGTAGGGCGTGCCAGAGATGTCCTTGAAGAAAGAAGAAGCCCAGCCAAAAGTGAGTATTTGCCAGCCAAACGCGAGAGGATAATAAGTTTCCACTCTGGAAGTAGGGAAAACGGTCAAACCCAATACTCAACGCTGGGCCATAAAATTCGGGTGGGTAAGCGACTGTGTTGACGGAGACAAAATAAGCCGCAATGAAACCCATGAGAGCTAAAGCACCCAAACTGTAAGCAAGGTAGGCTTCTCCTGACCAAATAAAAAGCTGCTTTGCCCAGCCGAAGGGTTGAGTAGTAATGTGCCAGATACCACCGGCAATGCAGAGAATACTCACCCAAATGTGACCACCAACCAAATCTTCTAGGTTATTGACTCCAGCAATCCAGTGTTTGCCACCACCACCGAATAAATAGCCAAAAATCACAGCCGAGTTCCAAGTGGGGTGAGAAATTACCCGCACTCCACCCACCGTAGAATCGTACAAGCCACCAAAAAACATCGCTTTGGCAACCAGTAAACCGGCTCCTAGTCCTAGTAACACTAGATGAATGCCGAGAATCGTGGTCATTTTATTAGCATCTTCCCAGCGATAGCCAAAGAAGGAAAATTTCTCTTCTAAGATGGCGGGACCACGTAGGGCATGAAAGATGCCGCCAAGTCCCAGAAAAGCCGAGCTAATCAGGTGCAATGCTCCAATTACGAAATAGGGATAGGTATCTACTATTTGTCCACCACTGCCTACACCCCAACCAAGGGTTGCCAGATGCGGCAATAAAATCAAGCCTTGTTCGTACATTGGTTGCGCTCGATTGAAGTGGGCAAGTTCAAATAAGGTGGTTGCACCAGCCCAAAGAACAATTAACCCAGCATGAGCAACGTGAGCGCCTAAAAGTCGTCCTGAGAGGTTGGTTAAGCGAGCGTTCCCTGCCCACCAGGGAATCGACTCCGATGTTTGAACAGCCACGCTTGTCATGGCCTTATCTCCTGAGAAAGTTTGCAACTAGCTGAAATATATAACTAGCTTAATGAATATCTATTGCAATAAGCATGAAGATATACTACCAGACTTATTGAAAAGTTTTTTCATTTAAAATAAGTAAAGTTTTGTAAAGCCTTTAAAGAAACTAGGACTTACGCACTCAGATCCCCCAACCCCCTTAAAAAGGGCAGGGCTGTTTCATTCCCTAAATAGCTTTAAAAATCAAGGGTTATAGCGATTAAAAATTGATATAAGTCCTAGAAACAAAGCCAAAAGGCGGGCGGGATTCAATACTGCTCGGATAAGCAGGGGAGGCAAAAACTCTTCCCCTGCCTCCATTTCTCCCCCTGCTCCCCCTGCTTGCCTCAACCAAGAAATTCCTTAACCGAGCAGTATTGGGGCGGGATTGATTCCACCTGAACAAGGAGTGGGTTACAGCTATATAAGTGCCTTACGATATCCTCACAGAATATTCCCGATGATTACTGATTTCAAAAAATACATCGGTAAAAGAAGCTAGATAAAGTTAGTTTTTGGTGGATATATGAAATTAATTCAAATACTAAAAGTGGCTGCAATTTCTGTTTTGAGTGCATTTACATTTGTGTCTACATCAAATACAGCACTAGCTGACTATTTAAATAGTCAGGGTTCAGGAGGTGATTATCGTTATGAATTATGGTCTAGCGATGATAATAGCACTTACTACTTAAAAATTTGGTTATATGAAGCAAGTCCAACAAGTAGCCCACGTACTACAACTAGAGGATTCGCTTCTAGTAGGGAAGCTTTAATTTATTTTGATTGCAATTACGCCGAGAGAAGTTTACCAGAATGCCCTAAATAATAATTCGTAATTGCTAATTCGTAATTCGTAATTGAATTCTTTAATTACGAATTACGAATTACGAATTACGAATTACACTTCAGCTGGTTGATATTCTTCTTGTCTTTCCACAAAAGTCTGGACACGGGTGCGGTAGTTTCTTACAGTCTCATCTACCCAATCGCGATCGTTGCTATTTGCATACAAATGCACTAATGGTTCGCTGGCATCTGGTAAAACTAATAGCCAACTGTCATCATAGGGTTGGCAAATTTTCACGCCATCAATGAGTTCTAGATTTTGGGCTGGGTGAGTTTCTACCAAGTAGCGCATTAAAGCACCTTTGGCTGTCCAAGGGCAGCGGACTGTATAAGTTTTGTGAATTACGCGGGGCAATTCTGACCTTGCAGTAGCAAGCGATCGCTCTTGTATTGTTAACATCTCAATTATCTTCGCAATGCAGAACATGGAATCAAATCCTGGATGCAATTGCGGGAAAATAAAACCAGTTTCTCCACTACCTCCTAACACCACATTGGGATTTTTTTGACAAGCTTCCATCAAAGCTGTAGGATTGGCTTTGGTGCGAATCACTCTGCCATCATGGCGACGGGCGACTTGTTCAATAGCACTGGAAGCATGAACTGGAACTACTACTGTTCCTCTGGGGTTAGCAGTTAAAATCATGTCTACCATCAGTGCTGTTAACATTTCCCCACGAATTGGGTAGCCTGATTCATCGACTAAAATTAGCTGTTCTCCATTCGCCGAGACTTGTACACCAAAGTTAGCTTTCAGCGCTTCCACTACATGACCTAATTGAGTCAGCAGTCCTTCGCGATCGGTTACCGACATGGCCGTTTTATTGACACTGGCATTCAATACCACCGCATCAGCGCCAAATTTATCTAACATTTGGGGTAAAACTGCCCCAGATACGGCATAAACATAATCAATCACCACTTTTGCCCGACTATTGCGGAGTGTATGAACATGCAAAAGTTTCTCAAAAGCAGTGCAGTAGCGGTCAATGACTTGGCTGGGGTAAGATACATCGCCAATTTCATGAATTAGCGCCCGTCGCATATCTTCCTTAAAGTAAGCCCCTTCAATTTTCTTTTCTAGGGCTTTGGTGATATTAATGCCCTTAGCATCCATGAATTCAATCAAAATGTAGTCGGGGCGATCGGGGTGGACGCGCACATGGATACCACCAGCTACTGCCATGATGGGTATAACGGTGCGGGCGATGGGAATAGCTGTGGCATCAAGGTTTTGAATATCAATACCTACTGACATCAAACCAGCAATGAGCGATCGCGTCACCATTCGAGAAATATTCCGCTGGTCACGGGAAACTGTTACTTTAGAACCAGGTTTCAAGGTAGAACCGTAAGCAGCTCCCAATTTCACCGCGAATTCTGGGGTGATGTCAATATTAGCTAATCCTTGGACACCACGTTGCCCGAATAAATTCCGCTGGGCAATATTTCCCCAAATCAAATTAATGTTTAAAACAGCACCTGATTCAATTTTCTTACTCGGCCAAACACGCACACCAGGGCTAATTTGAGCTTCTTCTCCCACCGTAGAAAGCGAACCCACTACAGCAGCTTCTAATACATGGGCGCGGCGGTCTACACGAGTGCCACGGGAAATGACACAAGCAGAAAGATGTGCTTCGTCGCCAATGATTGCTCCATTCCAGACGATGGGACGTTTGAGATTAGCATCAGCGCCAATAGTGACATTATCACCAATTACGGTTCCTGCCTCAATCTGGACTCTTGCACCGATGCGGCAGTTGTCACCAATCACTGCTGGAGTCTCAATTACAGCCGTTTGGTCGATATAAGTATTTTGACCGACCCACAACTTATGAGAAACTTCTTTGTAGGCGCAATCTAGTTGCACTTTTTGGTCTAATGCATCGTACTGAGCTTCGCGGTATGCATCCAAGTGACCAACATCGCACCAGTAACCTTCAGCAATGTAACCATACATCGGCTCATCTTTTGCTAAAAGTAAGGGGAATAAGTCTTTGGAAAAGTCGCATTCAATATTGGCTGGTAGATATTCCAAAACTTCTGGTTCGAGAATGTAAGTGCCAGTGTTGACGGTATCAGAAAAAATTTCACTAGTAGAGGGTTTTTCCAAAAATCGCCGAATTCGTAGTTCCTCATCGGTAATTACCACTCCAAATTCAATGGGGTTGGGAACCCTGGTTAAAATCAAAGTAGCTTTTGATTGTTTTTGTTTATGAAATGCGATCGCTGCTGTCAGGTCAAAATCTGTTATGCTATCGCCGCTAATCACTAAAAAAGTTTCATCAAGAAGTTCGGCAATGTTTTTCACACAACCGGCTGTACCCAAAGGCTGGTCTTCTTCCACAGCGTAGGTCATTTGCACACCAAAATCGCTGCCGTCTTGAAAATAATCTCGTAAGACATCAGGTAAATAATGCAATGTGGCAATAACTTCTGTAATTTGATGTCTTTTGAGCAAATTGATAATATGTTCGGCAATTGGTCGATTGAGGATAGGCACCATCGGTTTGGGCAGATCGCAAGTTAACGGACGAAGCCGCGTTCCCGAACCGCCTGCCATCAGTACTGCACGCATAAATCCTCCTTAACTACTTACAGGCTTTGCTGCTTGAAAACGTGTCAGATATATTTTTTCTTCTTTCTCTAGTCTCCTATGGATATCGATATTTGAGGAACTTCCACAAGATGCATCTGTATTGGGTATTGGGCATTGGGCATTGGGCATGGGGCACAAGAGGCAGAGGGGCAGAGGGGATTGAACTTGGCACATTGAACTCTCCTCTGCTCCCCTGCTCCCCTGCTCCCCTGCTCCCCTGCTCCCCTGGTTAGATCGATACCTAAAAAATAGGTAAAGATAAAGAATAAAGCGATCGCGCTCATAGCAACTCCAGCCACCATCTGAATCATTATCCGGTTTTCTGGGTGTTGTAGTTGAACCTTAATCCCACGCACTAAAATTGGTACTGCCCAAATAAAGAAAATCAGCATCACCAGCCCCGAAGGAATCACAACCAATAGTTGTGCAGATTCAACTGGTAACAGCGAAATCATGGTAATCAATGTTCCTAAAGCTTGAAAAATTGGGCTGATCCAATCTAGTCCATTACGGGAACCTCGAATCCATTCGGTCAAATTATCACGATTTCTATTTTCTAGAAAGATTGGTAACCAAATTAAACTGGCCATCAAAGTACCTGTAGCAACAGCATAGATGCGCTGCCAACTAGAAGAGAATAGCAGAGAAAATTTTGTGCTGGTTTGTTTTTGATACCAAGCTAGAAACATTAAAACTACTGCTTCAGTGCAGACAGTAAGGCTGAAGAAGTAATGAGTCGCAAAACCCAAAGCATTAATTTCTACCCAAGTAAGTGCTACCCACATCGATAATAGTGTGCGGTTTTGAAGATGACGTGTGACTTGTACTAAGCAGGTGAGAGAACCAATTACCCACAAGGCTGCTAAACTGTAGTGGCGTGCTTCTTGTGACAAAAAAACAGCGTATGGTGATACTGCCATCATTGCAGCAGCCAAGTTTCCCACCAATGACGAACGAAATGCGACTCTACCTAATACGTAAACAGCAGGTATGGAGATTGCACCGATGAAAGCTGGTAACGATCGCGCTGCAAATAGGGATACTAATCCTCCTTCGCTGGGAAATAATTTCATCCACAAATAAGCTAGGACAAAATACAGTGGTGGATGGGTATCTTGTGTCACTAAGTTATGAATTACATCACCAATACTAGCAGCTGGGTTTGGTTGTAGTGGTTGCAATAGGATATCAAGTGCGATCGCTTGATTTAGCGGTACTGCTAAAAAATTATTCCCCAAGCTAAAAACTAAGGTGGAAAATTCATCTGTCCAGGGAGGCTTTGCAGTCAAGTTGATTAGACGCAAGCCGAAGCCGATAATAAACCACATCAAAGGATGAAACCAGCTAGGAAAAAGGGGGGCATACCATTTGTATAAAGGTATCTGTTGTGGGGCAGATTTTTTACCTCTTGGAGGTAGAATTTTGACTGCACAGACAGGCAACAACAAGATAATCTTTTTGCAAAAATGGGATGCATCCCCAAAAAAAACTTTCATAGCCCAGCCTCACACTCATGGATTTATAGATTTGACGTTTTAGATTTAAGTTCGTTCTAAAATCTAAAAACAAAAATCAAAATCTCAAATCCATGAGTGTGACTATTTGGTATCGGTGACGCGCCAGCTGAGTTTCAAATTCACCCAGAAATTCCAGATGGTAGCAACTGCGATCGCAATTAAATTGGCAACATAACGGTTAGGAATCAGGAAATTAAACACCAGGTTTAATATCAGTACATTTAATACCAGTCCGGCAAGGCAAATCACATTAAATTTGACAAAACGTTTGGCACGTTGATGCCATTCTTGCTGTCTGGCGCTGACATCAGCAAACGTCCAAGCGTCATTCCACAAGAAATTATTTAAAATTGCAATTTCACCAGCAATAATTTTGCTACGTGTCAATGGCCAAGCTAAGGTAGTCGGATCGCTCAGTAAGTAAAGCACTGCCATATCCACAAATACTCCACTCAAGCCAACCAAACCAAAGCGGATGAATCGACCAACGGGAAAATTAACTTTTCTTTTAAATCGTCCTACCCTTCCTGTGGAAAGCCGCAACCGCACTAAGTGGTGGATGTAATCTATATATTGCTTCCATGTGACTTTACTCTCACCCTCTGTGCGTTCCCGAAATACATACCCAACTTCGGCTAGTTCGTTTACCTTTCCCCGCCCAATTACCTCTAGAAGAATTTTGTATCCTACTGGATTGAGTGCTGCATTGGCGATCGCACCCCGGCGCACCATAAAATAACCACTCATCGGGTCGGAAACTCTCCCCAGTACCCCTGGTAAGATAATCAAGCCTAACAACTGAGCGCCACGAGACAAGAAACGCCTGACTACGCTCCAACTACTGACGCCGCCTCCTTCTACATGACGACTGGCTACTGCTAAATCTGCTCCCTGCTCAAGACTACGGAACAGTTGCATCAGTACCTCTGGTGGATGCTGTAAATCCCCATCAATCACCCCCAACACATTCCCCGTACCTGCTTGCCAGCCACGAATTACTGCTGAAGACAGCCCCCGTTCGTCTTGGCGTCGCATCACCCGCAACTGAGGATATTCTGTTGTCAAAGATTGTGCTATTTCCCAAGTCTTGTCTGGGCTATCATCGTCTACCACAATTAGTTCATAGTTTCTTGGAATTGATTCATCCAGTAACTGACTCAATATCTTAACTATCTTCTCGATGTTGTCACGCTCTTTATAAGTAGGAATCACTAGGGAAAGATACATAGACTCGCTACTTGTATCCAGATCGTGAGGAGGCAATTCTGAAATCTTGAGTGGACCAGTTGGAACTGTCAATAGTGAGTTGGATGAATTTGTTCTCATTTTTCAAATAACATAAGAAAGGTTTATATATCCTGGGGTCAATAGAGCCAAACGTCTGCTGGCTTTCTTGGTTCAATCGGATTTGTTCACATTTTGTGATTACTTTTGTTATGGTTTCCTTTCTTGAAATTTTAGTAATTTCGGTACTTTAGTTTCCAGTATTTTTACTAAATTCATCTAATTTTTATATTTTACTGTTTATGCTTATGGGAATTTTTATCTGTATAATACACAATTATTTATACCAGTGCAGATACAGTGTAACATTAACTTAGCTCAGTGAACGAATACTTTATTTGTAAATCTTATGAATATTTTCTTTACTATTATTACAGCTAATAATTCATAACTTCCCAAGTAGTGATATTCTCATCAGTGGTACTGAGAAAGATTATTTTTACGTGTTCAATGCCAGTAGCAGCAGCCTGCTGAATGATCAAGAGTTACAAGAACAGCCACTTTTTTGCGGGGTATCAACCTTCTCTTGAGAAAAGGATTCTGCCCACTTTTAAGAGCGAGGCATAACCCCAAGTACATCAGTATTAAGTAAGTTTATTTACTCAGCATTAAGTATCCGGCAGAAGCGATCGCCTACGGTGCATGAATAGTGATCGCTAATGTATTGATAAAAAATTTATCGAAATTTTTTAGTTTTATAAAAATCGATCAAGGTTTAGTACTATATCTCAAATTAAAATTCACAAAAATTAATAAAAACAAAAAAATAAGTATACGATCGAGTAAGTATCGTATTGTAAATCTGTCAAAAGTAACACAATAAAATCCCCCGATAGGGCATTGCAAAAAGGAGAAAAATTTTGTTTGTTATTAACTTAATGCCGTTACTTGATTACTTGTTTTGAGTAAATAAATATCTAAAATACAGGGTAAGTTATGCATATTCCTGATGGATTTGTTTCTGTGCCAGTGGCAGGGGCTACTGGTTTAGCTAGTGTGGCAGCACTTTTTATAGCCTTAGGGCGATCGCAAGAGGCTTTTGGTGTCCGTCGCGCTCCCGTACTGGGATTAACTACCGCCTTTATTTTTGCTGCCCAGATGATTAATTTTCCGGTAGCAGGAGGTACTAGTGGTCACTTGTTGGGGGGAACTTTAGCGGCGATCATTTTGGGCAGTCCTTGGGCAGGAACGTTGTGTATTGCCACAGTTCTAATTATTCAAGCCGTGCTGTTTGCTGATGGTGGAATTACGGCATTGGGCGCAAATATATTGAACATGGCAGTAATTGGTGTTTGGGTAGGGTGGATTTTAACCCAAACTTTGCAGCGGTTATTAGGGGGGGCTAAAGGGCGTTTACCGTTAGCTGCTGGCATTGCAGCTGGTGTCAGTGTAGTAGTAGCTGCTGTAGCAGCAGCCATTGAGTTAGCCCTATCTGGAACTGCGCCTGTAGGCATAGTTTTACCAGCCATGACTGGCGTTCATATTCTAATTGGCATTGGTGAAGGTCTGATTACCGGCGGTGTACTGACTTACTTAGCCACTGCCAGACCAGATTTATTACCAGGCGAACAGCACGAGTTTCGTGGATGGTCAGTGCCCATTGTCAGCATTTTCTTAATTGCGGGGGTGCTATCACTCTTTGCCTCAGCATGGCCTGATGGTTTGGAAAAAGTTGCTGAAAATACCGGTTTCATCGACTTAGCGGAGAAAGTACGGATAATTGTGCCGACTCCCTTAGCTGACTATGAGATTAAGGATTTGGGGCTAATTGGCACTAGTATCGCTGGACTTGTGGGAGCTGCGGTTTGCTTTGCCGTTGCTTTTGGGATTGCCAAGATAGTGAAACCGAAGAATGCCTAAACTTTCCTTACCGCTACGTTTGCAACTGTCTCTAGTGATTGTAGTAGGGGCAGCTTTATTAAAGCATTATGCTTGGTATGGGCTGGGTGTATATGGAGCGATCGCACTTTTGTGGGCTTGGCTGTTGCGCGTACCCATTCGCCAGCTAGGAGGATTACTCGGTACAGAGTTGATATTTTTGTCACTACTGACATTACCCTTGGGATGGGAACGAGCCAGTTTTTTGCTAGTTCGTTCCCTGGTTTGTCTGATTACCATGAATAGTTTTTTGTTAACCTTGCCCCCTCACAGTTTCGGCATCGCCCTCAAAAGCTTACCCGTACCAGCACCAATCAAAGAAAACTTGTTGCTAGCTGGGCAATACATGGAAATTTTGCTATCAGAAGTCACACGTATGCGACGCAGCGCTGAATTACGAGGTCTGACTGGAACTGGGGCATGGCTGCGCTATGCCAGTGCTGCCATGATTGGAGCCTTATACCTCCGTAGTCTAGACAGAGCAGAACGAGTCTACGCAGCAATGGTAACTCGTGGTTACAACGGACAATTGCCCATAGATTCGACCCTCAGACCAAAAGAGCGTTTTGGGTTATTAGTAGCTTGGGCGATCGCTGCTACTGTCACCCTAACTTCTTACAAAATTTAACCGGCTTGGCGCAGACGCGATGAATCGCGTCTCTACAAATTCCCCACTCCCCACTCCCCATTCCCTTACATAGGTAAATTTTGAAATCTTTGACTTCTACCCAACCATCAACCCATAAACCCCACGCGGCTGTAGTCGAGGTTGAGAACTTGGTGTATGCATATTCCCGCCAAGAACCAGTATTAAAAGAAATATCTTTTACCTTGAACAAAGGCGATCGCGTAGCGTTGATGGGAGCCACCGGTTCTGGAAAAAGCACCTTGCTGGAGAACTTAATCGGCTTAAAAGAACCGCAATCTGGAAAAATTACGATTAATGGTATTCCCGTAGAACCAAAAACTTTACCGCAAATACGTCGTCAAATCGGTTTTAGCTTTCAAGATGCCAACGACCAACTATTTATGCCCACCATCTTAGAAGATGTCACCTTTGGGCCACGCAACTATGGTATCTCACCAGCAGAAGCTAGCGATCGCGCCCGCCAGTTATTAGCAGATTTCGGTCTAGAAGCCTACGCCAATCGTTCTGCCCACGAACTCTCCGGTGGACAAAGGCGGTTGGCCGCCCTAGCCTCGATTTTAGCCCTAGAACCAACAATTCTGATTTTGGATGAGCCGACTAACGGTCTCGATCCAGCGTGGCGGCGTCATTTGGCACAAGTATTATTCAGGTTACCAGTGGAGGCGATCTTAATTGCCTCTCATGACTTGCATTGGTTAGGTAGAGTTACTCAACGTGCTTTAGTGCTATCTGGTGGTCGCATTCAAATAGACAGTAAGATTCAGCCACTTTTGCAAGATGGTGCTACTTTAGACCAGTTGGGTTTGCCAATAGATTGGTAATTTGGGTATGGGGCATGAGGCATGGGGCATTGAGGTAGACGAATAGAGTTCAAAAACTCTTTAACGGAGTTCAAAGACTCTTTAATAGACCTCTTGGATAAATATTTTTTTATCTCACGCAGAGGCGCAGAGGCAAGGCAGCGCGGTCTTCTCCCAAGGGGAGACGCCAAGGGCGATAGCGCAGCGTTAGCGAATCTGCGAGCGTCTGGGGGTTTCCCCCATGAGCGACTGCCGCGCAAAGAAGAGAACGCAAAGAAAAACTTTTGCAAGAGGTCTAATGAAGTTCAAACACTCATTCACGAGTATCAAAGACTCATCCGCTATTCCCAATGCCCCATGCCCAATGCCCCATGCCCAATGCCCAATGCCCCATGCCCAATGCCCAAATACCTCCTTTATTAGTAATATTGAATACTATATTCTCAGTTTTATTGCTGTTGGGGTGTTAATGTCTGTTTCACATAAATATACAGTTCTTGCTCCTGTTAGCCTGAGCATTGCTTTCTTCATTACTAGTTGCAGCGAAACTAAAATCTCCCAGTGCCAGCGACTGATTAAAGTTGTCAATGAAGGAACATCACTGATTGATAAAAACAAAGGAACGCAGGTGATAACTAGCATCCAGCTATCTAAAGATTTGGAATTTATTACTAAATCGATTCAGGAACTGAATTTAGCAGACCCCAAGCTGAAAGAATATCAAAGCGGTTTTGTCAAGATTTTTCAGAATCTCAGTCAAGCGATCGCCAAAGCCGGTAGGGCACTGGGTGCAACAAAAACAGCAGAAGCCTCGGCAACTGGTAGAGAGAGAATTCAAAAGGCTAGAGCCGAAATTGATTCATCCCTGACAGCCGCTGAAACTATCGGCAAGCAATCGGATAAATTAGTCAATGAAATGAATAA
The DNA here is from genome assembly GCA_019359545.1 of Desmonostoc geniculatum HA4340-LM1. GTDB lineage: Bacteria > Cyanobacteriota > Cyanobacteriia > Cyanobacteriales > Nostocaceae > Nostoc > Nostoc geniculatum. Next base: position 32,182 of record JAHHHB010000015.1, read on the forward strand.
GTATTGTAGCCAGCCAGATTGACCAAATAATTACGAATTACGAATTCCATAAGCTTGCACATACTTAGCTGGCGAAGACTGTAATTCGCCTTTCCACCTCTCTATGAGACGTTCTGCGAAGGTTTGACCCGAAAAAGCAACTTTTTCAACAGGTTCAAGGTAAGTTAAAACTTCTGGATGTTCAAGCCCTGCATTAACTCGTGCTTCTAAACCTTGTTTTGCAAGCTTGACCATTTCTATTGCCAACTCTTGAACCGAGTCTTCACCATACTTTGCTTTTAATCCTTTCAGGCAAATTTCAGCTTGTGCTGTCTGATAGTCTGCGATCGTCCGATTTTGCAATAGTTTCCACAAAGATTTTAGAGAAGGTTGGTGATAAACTAGTCCAGTCCAAAAAGCACATGCCGCAGGTATGTGTTCAAAAGCTTGCCCATCTATTGCCCGAAGTTCAATAGTATTACGCAAGCGGATATCAGTGTAAATAGATGAGAAGTGAGTCTGCCAGTTGTTAAATGTTGGTTGGCTGCCATCGCTAAAGCCAGTATTTAATAGTGAAGAAAAAGGGCGTCCATACATGGGTTGACAAACTCCGTTAACCACAGAAGCGATCGCCGGAATTTCAATTGCCCAGTCAATGTAATCCTTAAAAGTCATCGAACCACTCAGGGCACACGGAATACAACCACACCGTGCCGGATCTAAACTCAGATAGTACTTTGCTCTATGTGATAATATCCCATCGATCGCCCCTGACTCGATTGGAGAGTTAGCGAAAAGTGCAGCAGACACGGGGGCTGCTGCTACAAGTGATCGCACTTTTCGATTCATGTCATCTTCAGATAAATAATCGAAAGTTACTTGTGTAGACAACGTTCGTGTCATTGCAGACAAAATTAGCGAATCAACTCTTAAGTTGCTTAAATAATCCAGCGTTATTTGATATCGTGGCTTCGATATCAATTTGGCATCTTCAAGTTTATCAAACGGCAGCAAACTACCTGCTATCAACGCAGTTCCTAATCCTCGCGCCACCTCTGCAATTTCCAAAACAACTTGACGCATATTTTGCACAAGTTCTACTAAATCTTTTGCTGGAGGAGATGCATATTCTATTTGTTCCCCAGATTCTATAACCACTTTTGTTTTATCAGCTCTTACAAGACCTATAAGCAGATTTTCTTCATAAATAGGATTCCAGTCATCGGTTTTCATCAAAACTTCGAGTATGGCTTTAGCTCCTCTATTCCCATCATAAGGTAATGAGATTCCCGTATTGGGATCGACTACACCAAATTCCAGCTCAATTCCTATTTTTTCAGTAACAGTTTCGTCTTTCAAAAAGTAAGATAGCAGGTCTTGATGAGTAAGAGATGGCTTATTTGTCACGACTAATTACTTTTGTAATCAAATGAATTTAACACAACGACAAACCGCACTCAAGGCGTCTACGGTAAGAGGTTGTTTGAAAAGAGATTGGCTGTGTTTTTACCCTCCTTAGTCCCCCCTTTACAAGGGGGAAACAAGAAAAATCTGGTTCCCTCCCCTTTACAAGGGGAGGGTTAGGGAGGGGTCAAAATATTTTATACATCAATTATAACTTTTCAAACATCCTCTAAAAGCCGTGCAAGAAAGTTCTGTTTTAATTTTTAGTTCTGAATTATGAATTCAGCAATTCTGACTCAATTACTGGTTCTTCAGCGATAGTTTTCATATCCGCCTTATTTGCTCCCTGACCGGATTTAGCTATGTATATACCGAGTAAAATTATGAAAAAAGTCAACAAATTGAGGATACTTAAGTGTTCAGCAAATATGAACCAGGCAAGGGTTGTAGTAATAATTGGCTCAAGCAGAAGGAACAGAGAAAGAAATCCTGATGAGAAGTGCTTGAGACTATAAGCAAGAATCCCGGAACCAATTACTTGGCAGAAAAGAGCTAGGCAAAACACTGGTATCCATCCCTCCACTGAAGAAGGAAAAATTTGCTTTTCCGTCAATGCAGTGAGTGGAAATGTCAAAAAAATTCTGAAAAAACACGACCATAATACTATGCTTGTTGCGGAAAACTTATCTCGGAGTTTTTCCATTACTAGAAAATTCGCTGCATAAAAGACCGCAGAAAGTAAAGCCAAAGCATCACCGATCAACCCATCGGTAGCGATTTGTAAATCTTGAATACCAATGGCGATCGCTCCCCCGATGGTTAGAAACATACCAATGAGAAATTTTCGATCGAAACTATGGCCAAACACCAGCCATCCCCCGAAAGTTGCAAAAATTGGGGTGAGATTATGCAGAAGATTGGCGTTGGCAACGTTAGTTTGAGTCAGTGACCAAGCCCAAGTAAGTTGAGAAATCGAAACGACAGTTGCTGACACTATCAGCAATAATATATCAGGAATCGCGTAAGTTTCTTTTGGTGTAAAGGAATTTCCGGACACTCGAAAAGCGATCGCTTTGCTCCCCTTCCACATAGCTAAAATTGCAGTCGCTATCCAAAAGCGATTGAAGACTGTGGCATTAGGACCAATATACTGTTCGCTCAATTTAATCAACACTGCTGCTAGAGACAAAGCAGATATTCCTACGAGTAATAAGGAAACCGGCATCAGAGTTGATAGTGAATTTGTCTGTTGCTGTGGCGATTCTAGTACCTTGGTCATAATTGTTGTATTACAAAAGTTTCTGAACAAAAGCTCACTGACTGACGAGTGTGGTGCCTCCTCGTACAGAACCGGGTGCTATATTGCCATAAGGTATGCTGTACTCAGGTGGCAGGGGACGACTTTTCGGATGAGAAAGCCAAATTCGTTGCAAATGTCGTTTGCTTTCGGTTCCATCTGTATAGTGCTTTCGGCCATGTACTACAACCCAGTTATTCAAAAGAAGTATATCTCCCGGTAAGAGCATAAAAGTTAATTTAAATTTGGGGCTATTACAAAGTTCATTGAATATATCAAGCGCTTGCCTTTGCTTCTCGGTCAAACGAGGAGCATTGGTCTTATTTTGAGCATGATCGATCAAAAAAGGTGCGTAAAGGCAAACGAAATAGCCCTGACAATTTGCGAATATTGGTAACGGATAATACTCTTGGTTGCCTTGATACCAGTTTGGTAGCTTATGATCGAACGGCTGATATAAAACTTCTAGTAAGTCTGGGTAATGCTCTAGCATTTCATTATGTACAGCAACTGAACTGGTTAGTTCTGATTCGCCCCCAAATTCTCCTTGTGATATGCATAGCATCATCAGCAGATCGCACCCATCGCTGTGAAGAGGAGCAGGTCCCCCACTATTGAGATATCGTGACTTTGGATCTCCGTCCTTTAAGCCTATGTCCTTCATATCATTAATCAACTCTCCTGCGCGACTCTGTGGAATAGCCGTGCCCAAATGCAGACTGATACCCCACAATAATTTCTTTACTTCCACAGGCTCATATTTCTCGACAGGTAATCCGCGAAGTATAACTGCCCCAATTCCATTTTCGACGATATCAAGAACATAAGATAGTTTTGCCGAAAAAGAAGGTAGAGGAAATTCGTTCTTAGTTATGTTTTGATATTCAACATTGGGGTCTAAGTGTTTTTGCAAAGTAGTATTGATTTCATTAATCTCCTCTTGTGTTAACTCTATTATCCAATCAGGATGGTTAATCAGTTCATTAGATGTAAATGCACAGGGAAGATCAAACTTAATTAAATCCCGCACTATATTTTTCTCTTAGTATTTTGATGTGATTATAATCGTCTCATAAAATTTGTCAATTACAGCAAGCGGAGCTAAGTTTTGTCTGTGTGCAACATTAACCCTGACTGATAGTTGCCAGGTCTAGTAATAAATTAGACTTTACAAGCCCCTCTCAAATCAAGTAATTTTTATCACTCTTTTTTGGGAAATTTTCCTGATACACACCAACTTTGTCTGTCAAAAGAAATGTTGGTACAAGTCAAATGAAATACCAGGAGTGATATGAGTCTACTGATGGCCAGTATGCTAGCAACAGTGCCAATATCTGCGCCCAATTTACCGGAACAGCCTGTAATTGAATCAGATAATCTGGTGCAGCAGTCAACACAAGAAAATTTATCTCAAGTAGTCCCACCTGCTGAAATTACACCGCCTGAATTTGTACATCCAGATACAAATACCTCAACAACTGTAAAAAGTAAGTACGAAAATATACTGAAAAAAAGTAGAGAAAAAATTCAATTTATCAATTCTTCTAACTCGCCTGAATCAAAAAATACCCAACCTCTAACAAAGGAACCTGACAAAAATTATCCCGATTCTCCAGACTCAGACAACCCAATGTCTCAAGTCAACTCGGTATCGCAGCTTGAGGATGTGCAACCCTCTGACTGGGCTTTTGGTGCTTTCCAGTCTTTGGTAGAACGTTATGGCTGCATTGCGGGATATGCTGATGGTACTTACTTGGGGAATCGTACTATTAGCCGTTATGAATTTGCGGCTGGTGTAAATGCTTGTTTAGAGAAGATTAACGAAGCGATGCCTGGGTTGGGCTACGCCTACGCTAACAATAAACTTAACACTGTTAACAATGAAGATTTAATCCTGCTGCAAAGGTTGCAAGGTGAATTCAAAGCAGAGTTGCAACAATTACAGCAGCGTGTCGAGGTTCTCGAAAACCAGACAAGTGAATTACAAAACAATCAGTTTTCCACAACTACCAGATTATTTGGTCAAGCCGTTTTTAGCGTTCAGGGAACCAATACCACCAACGCAGATTTGTTTCCTAGAGATGGAATACCTGAACGCCAGGGAAAAACGAATCTGACTTTCACAAGTAGCGCCCAACTAACCTTAGCAACTTCATTTACCGGGCGAGATTTACTGTTAACAGGGTTGTCTGCTGGTAATTTGGGTTCTAATGCGTCCTTGGTATCTACCAATATGGGACGGTTGGGTTTCGAGTCCAATACAGACAACAATCTAGTTATCAGTGACTTATCTTATCGATTTCTGGCCTCGAAGAACTTGGGAATTGTCGTCGGTACCGCCGGAGTCAACCCCATCAAGACCTTTCGGGGTATTAGCCCATTAGAAGGTTCCAGCGATGGTGCAATTTCTCTATTTGGTCAACGTAACCCGATTTTAGGCATTGGTAACGGCACTGGTGGTATAGGTTTTGACTGGCAAATTAGCGATCGCATTAGTTTGCAAGGCGTTTATAGTGCAGAAATTCCGAGTTTTCCAGGCAATAGCAATCAGGGCGGATTATTTGGTGGTAGATTTACTGCTGGCGCTCAGTTAAGTTTAGCACCCAGTGATAACATCGATATCGGTGTACATTATCTTTATTCTCACTCCCCAGATGGCTTACTGGGAAATGGTATCGGCGATTCTCAACTGATTTCGCCTTTTGCAGATGCGACAGCTTTTGATACCCAAGCAATTGGCGCTACCGTTGCTTGGCGAATTAACCCTAACTTGCAGTTGGGTGGTTGGGGTGGCTTCACTTCCTCCAAACCCTCCAATCTTTCTGGAAGTGTAGAAACTACTAACTGGATGGTGTTCGCGGCTTTTCCCAATTTGCTGCGTCCTGGAAATTTAGGAGGCGTTCTTGTGGGACAACCGCCGAAAATTACTTCTAGCACTTTACCTGAGGGATTTAACTTTCCCAACTTTTCTGATGGGGGGACACCAGGCGGACGCAGTGACACATCAATTCACGTAGAACTTTTTTACCGCGCCCAACTGAGTGACAATATTGCCCTGACTCCCGGCTTATTCGTTATTTTCAACCCCGATCACAATGCTGCTAACGATACTTTGCTAGTTGGAGCATTAAGAGCAACTTTCCGGTTTTAATTTTATACTGGCGTAAATGTAATAAAATACGCTTTTTTATTACGGAATAATTCAGTACTTAAATGCTGCTATTTCCCAATAAAAGGAAGTAAAAACCCATGCGTATTTTTTCGTAGGTGATTAAAGGAGCAACTTTTTCATGAAATTAAATTCATTAACTTACACCACTCGCCAAAATCCAAAATCCAAAACTTGTACTGAGCGAAGTCGAAGTATCCAAAATCCAAAATTCTATCGTGTAGTTTTTAGCAGCAGTAGTTTAGCCGCAGTCATGATTGCTTTAGGTGGAACAAGTGCTTTGGCTCAAATCACAATTCAAAGCACTGGGACATTATCAGGTACCATTCAACTTCCCAGCATTAATCCGAATTTCAATCAAAGCACCACTCGTGTTGACACAGACGACACGGGGACTTACTCGCGCAACTTGGGTACTAGAAACAATCCTAATTACGTTCCTGTATACAAGTCAGACTATGTGCAAGTCCAAACACGCTCTGATGGTAGTTTGCATTATTTTGTTGACTTTAAAGGCATTCCGATTGTCTCCTTCAACGGTGTTCTCACTTCACCTGTTCTCTCTGGCGGGGAGTTAACACCTTATAAATACCAGGGAAGATTGGCCGGAACTATATTTCAAGGAGTAGTTCAGGATGAATTTAATCTCACGAGAGGCTACTATACTGGTACTGTTACTGACCCAAAGACTGGAAACCAGTATCAGGGAACTTTTGAAGTGAGTGGATATGGAGTCAGGTATAGCGATCGCAATGGTGGTGCAACCCCCACAGTCTTTGATTTCAAGTCCGATCTCCCAGGTTCGCCAAAGGTGACATCTTTGGAAATGACTAATTCTCCCCTAGCGAGAGTGACAATCAAAGTACCTGCAACTGCAACTCTCATCACTCCCACGCCAGTAGTTGATGCTGGTAGTGAGATAAATGTTGCGCCAATCGTTGATGGTGGTAGTGAGATAAATGTTGCGCCAATCGTTGATGGTGGTAGTGAGATAAATGTTGCGCCAATCTTTGATGGTGGTAACACAATGAATATTGCACCAATCGTTGATGGTGGTAGTGAGATAAATATTGCGCCAATCTTTGATGGTGGTAGCACAATGAATGTTGCGCCAATCGTTGATGGTGGGAGTGCGATCGCTTCGCCAACGACTACAAGCTACACATCTGGGACTAATTCTTCATCACTATCTACTACACCTAACATGGAATTCAGTAGTGGTAATTCTCCAGCAGTCAATCAAGTAGTTATCAACCCTGCAACCTTCGCTCAAACTGCTTGTTCAAAGGATTCTGTCAACAGCTGTACAAAACCTGTTTCACCCAAACAAGCGATCGGTCCGCGCAGTAGAGTGTTGGTGCGTTAGATATTTATACCAATTTGCACATCTTTCCGTAACTTTCATTTTGAGGGGAGTGGGGAGTAGGGAAGAAAAATTTATCACCAAAAAACCTTTTCCCACTCACCACTCCTCATTCCCTATTCCCTATTCCCCATTCCCCATTCTCAGAAAAACTTTAGGGTACTTCTGGAACTCTAACACCACACAATGAAATCAATATAATAGCTAGGACAGACTAATATTCCAATTCAAAAAGTCCCCCTAAGCTATTCTGTAGCGTTTTGTAGGTCAGACTTCCTTTCTGTGGTAGATTTTACCCCGATGATTTTCTGGCTATACTAGTGGCTTAAGCCGATTGACTAAAAAGGACTCAGGACTACGGACTAGGTAATAACATTAAAAATACTATTTCCCAATCCCCAATCCCCAATCCCCAATCTTGGGATTACAGAAACTTTATCAGTCGATCGCAATAACACTACAAAGTAAATTTAGATCAATTAAACGTCTTCTGAGTTAGCACCTATGAAAGAAGAATTGATAGCCAGAGTTGTACAGGTCTTACGAATTAATATGAGTTGGATGACTTGGAATTTATTTCTGGCTTTTATACCTTTAGCTTTGAGTGTATGGCTATTTCGCATTAAGCGTGGTGGTACTTGGCTTTGGTGGCTAGGATTCTTAGTTTTCTACGCATTCTTACCGAATGCACCATATTTGTTGACCGATGTCATTCATTTGATAGACGATATCCGCACAATTCAATCCGTCTGGATGATTACTTTAGTACTAATTCCTGTGTATTTGCTAGTAATTTTATCTGGATTTCAAGCTTATGTAATATCCTTAATAAATTGGGGTTACTACTTACATCGTATCGGCAAAAGTGAATGGATTTGGCGGCTTGAATTGATTACCCATGCTCTCTGTGCTGTTGGTATTTATTGGGGGCGTTTCTTACGTTTCAACAGTTGGGATTTTATTACTCAACCCGATGCTGTATTGACCAAAGGCGTTGAGGAAATTCTTGGTAAACAGCCATTGGTAATTATCGCTATTACTTTTGTGATACTTGTGGCACTGTACTGGATTATGAAACGAGTAACTTTGGGTTTTGCTGTGCAACCCAAAAATGGATATGCCATCAAAACACAATCAGCAAATCCTAACACTCACAACGCTGGATAAGTCAAGTACCTACACCTTCCTTTCCTTTCCTAGATGACGTTTCGCAAACGGAACGCTAGCTCAATGGGTAGGTGTAGGTTTGTCGCCACAAAAATTTATTTGTTCAACCTGCAATACATTGAATCACACACTGCCTCACATTGCTATTACATTGTTGAGGGTAGACGCTGCATCGGCTTTTGATCGGACATCGCACATCTATAAACTGAGTTTTAGACAGAAGCGATCGCTCAATTTTATCAATTCACTACCACTACATCTGTAACTTTTTCTAACTCCCTAATAAATCGGCGTATTCCAATCAACTCAGAACTACTATTTTTTTCCATCTAAAGAAGGGTATACACGCTAGCTAATTCCGTATCAAAAGAAAGATGCAGCTTTACAACGTCAGATTTGAAATGAATCTAGGTTGTTTAGTTTTTATTGACTGAGATCGGAGTTGAACAATATGAATCTATTATCTATTGATGAACTCAAAACTTTAGCAGAAAATTCTCAATCCCCATGTATTTCTCTGTATATGCCGATGCAAAAAGCGGGGCCAGAGGTTCGACAAAACCCCATTCGGTTCAAAAATTTAATCCGTGAAGCTGAGGAACGCTTGGATGCCATGTCTAGCGACAAGCCGCAAGGCGTCTACGCAATTCGCCATACTGAAGCGCTAAATCTTCTCCAGCCAGCGATGGAACTAGATACGAGTGATTTCTGGGAACACCAAGACCACGGGCTAGTAATATTTATTTCTCCGCAAGTGTTTCGCTACTACCAACTGCCAATGGAGTTTCCAGAATTGGTAGTTGTGAGCGATCGCTTCCACTTGAAACCGCTGCTACATTTGCTCAATAATGATGGTAGCTTCTATGTCCTCGCCCTTAGCCAAAACGATGTCAAGTTTTTTGAGGGAACTCGCTACAGCCTCAACCAAATAGAAGTCGAAAATATGCCCAAGAGTTTAGATGAAACTCTCTTAGAAGATGAAATTCAAAAAGGGGTGCAGCACCGAATCGGCACATCTAAAAGGGGAGCTGCTAATGCTTCTTCACACCCCGGTACATTTCACGGGCAAGGAAGTCCCGACAGAGATAAGCATCAGGAAGATATTCTCCAATTTTGTTACGCTGTTGATACAGCATTACATGAAAAATTACGCGAGCAAAAAGCACCTTTAGTTTTGGCTGGGGTTGAATATCTTTTCCCGATTTATCAACAAGCAAATACTTACAATCATTTGGTGGAAGAACCCCTTACAGGTAATCCGGAATTTATCAAGCCGGAAGAATTACAAGACCAAGCTTGGCACATTGTTGAACCTTTGTTTCATCAATATCAAAAGCAAGTAATGGAACTTTATCAACAACTAGCTGGTGAAGCTACTGGTAAAGCTTCTAGTAATCTAAACGAAATTATTTCAGCTGCTTATTACCAAAGAATTGATTATTTGTTTGTGCCAGTGGGACAGCAGATTTGGGGTAAATTTGAACCAGAAACAATGGCTGTAGAATTACACCCAAAACCAGAACCTGAAGACTACGATTTATTAGATTTTGCTGCCATTCATACACTTTTGAATGGTGGACAAGTGTATGCTGTGGAGCCAGAAAAAATGCCAAATGACGCATCAGCAGCAGCAATTTTCCGATTTTGATCTTGTGGTTTTTTCTAGCAGGCAATAGGTAACAGGCTTGAAAGCCTGTTGATTTGAAGACTTTACAATCAGTTTATGTCTTAGGGACTTCCAGAAAATAAATTATCCCAAATTATTTGTACATTTTTCGGGTAGCACAGCTGTGCTACCCTACTATGGAATATTTTTTTCCTTGAAAGTCACTTATACCAGCCCTAAATAATTCGTGAAAAAAATCTATTGCCTATTCCCTACTCCCTCAACCTTAACCATTTTCACAGTCCATCATAAAGTTTAAAGTAATCGACATCACATAAAATCAAAGATAGTGAGGCTTGCTCTCGTGCCAATCGTTGCCATTCGGCGTTGAAGGTGTCATCAAAGCAGCGGCGATTTGCCACTTGGGTCAGACCATCGGAAGAAGCAAGGCGCTGTAATTCTTGGTTTGCTTGTTGTAATTGGTGGTAAAGTTCTGATTGCTGAATGGCGATCGCAGCTTGGCTTGCTAGCTGGTTAAATAAGTTAATCTCCGATTGCTCCCATACCCTACTGTTAGAGCATTGGTGAGCAATCAATAGTCCCCACAAACGCTTTTGCTGCAAGATGGGCACCACAAGGTTCGCCCGGATTTGTAAACTCCGCAGCAGTTCAATATGACACGGCGATAGTCCACCAGTTTCAATGTCTTTGATCGCTCTACTATTACCTTGTTGGTAGTAATTTGCACGGGTAGATTGAAAGCATGTGTCCATCACATGAAATCCCAGAATGGACATGCACCCAGGTGCTAAAGATTCTACTGCAACTAACCCACTCCAGTCTGGCTTAAACTGATAAATCACCACTCGGTCTACATCAAACAGTTGTCTTACCTCGTCTGCCGTGGTTTGCAAAATTTCATCTAACTGCAAGGATTGGCGAATGCGCTGGGTGACAGCCGCGACAATTCGCTCGAACTGACTTTGCTGTTGGAGGCGCTGCTCAATTTGCTTAGGAGATGAGGATGCCACAGTTAACGTCAGGGCATCAAAGTTAGGGGTTGTAGTGCTAGGCACAGCAGTCGGTGTGGCAATCAAATAGCCTTGAGCAAATGTTGCGCCTCGTTCTCGCAGCCAGTTCAGTTCTTCAATGCACTCAATTCCTTCGGCGACGGTTTGGATGTTTAATTTTTGAGTAATCTCTAGAAGCTTTTCAGTAATCAAGGCTTTATACAAGTCTTGATGCACATCTCGAATTAACTGCATGTCTAACTTGATAAAATCTGGTCGTAACTGATGCAGCAAATTCAGGCTGGAATAGCCAGAACCAAGGTCATCAAGGGCAACTAAAAACCCAGTATCCCGGTAGTATTGAATCACAGCTTTGAGGTGGGCTAAATCTTGAGGATTGTCTGATTCCACGACTTCAAAGACAACCTGTTCGTGTTCAATACCTGCTCGATCGATTGCTTCTACCGTACTGCGTAGGCAATAAACAGGGTCATAAAGCGCGGTTGGTGAAAAATTGATGAAAATCCGCCCACTCACTTGATAACGGGTAAATTGCTTGATTGTGTTGAGGCGCAGAGAAAAAGTCTGCCTGCTTCCCCAGTTTGGCAGCGAATATTATAACAAGCACAAGTATTGGAGATAGGACATCTTTGGCTCATTGGTAACTACCTTGCTCAATCCGATTTATTTAGTGTTCCCATAGATTTTGCTGTAAAAAATAAACTAGAGTTCAAGTAGATAAAGATTTCATGAGAAATGCAACTAGGAGAAATATTAAGAAGTTCAAAATTAAAAATAAGTATTGATAGATTTTCCATTCCTTCGGGGAAAATCATCTAGAATCCTGAAAAAATAAAACTTTTAATAACAATACTGAGTTAAGCAATTCTGTTAAAAAATCAGCGTTCAAAATCTCCCTCTATCTACAGTTAAAAAATTGGTTATTATTTGTCTTGTACCATACTGACGTAAGAGCAATAATTACGAATTACAAATTACAAATTATGAATTAGTATCAGTCTGCGCTATCTAAGTGCGATCGCAGATCAATACCAATATTTATTTTTATATAAATAGCACTTTGCAGGTGAGTTCTACGGGTCATATCATGTCCCCCTAATTAGTCGAATAAATTTCTTACTTTCCAAACATCTTCTCAGAGCGATACCTTCTATACGGGACGCTCCGCCAATGCAAGAGTTTTCTACTGATGTTTGATAGAATACTTTCCAAACATCCTCTAACCCTTATCCTCTTTGCCCGTCTGTCTGTTGTTGACGACGCGCTGCTGCTAAAATTATCCGTTGCTCAGCACCTGCGATCGCCTGACATGTCCGCTCGATCGCTTCGGGTTCCACAGAAATGGAAGTTATGCCCCATTCCACTAACCGATCGATAATTTCCGGATAAAGGGCTGGTGCTTGACCGCAGATTGAACAAGGTATGCCAGCATTTTTAGCCATCTGGATGAGTTGGGCGATCGCACTCATAACTGCTGGATGACGTTCATTAAATACTTTTGCTAGCTGTCCTTGTTCTCGATCTACTCCGAGTAATAATTGGGTCAGGTCATTTGTACCAATGGAAATTCCGGCTACACCTGCTTTGACGTATTCTGGCAATAAAAACAGTACGCTTGGCACTTCCGCCATCATCCACAATTCAAATTCTGCCACCTGGGTTAAAAGAGCTTGCTCAACTTTGTGCCGACAAAAGACAAATTCTTCCACAGTCCGAACAAAAGGTAGCAGCAAATGGATATTGCTATACCCAGATTGCTGTACGCTTGCTAAGGCTTTCAGTTCCAACTCAAACACAATCGGATTTCGTACATAGCTGAAGGTACCGCGTTCACCTAACATCGATTGTGAAGAAGATTGTAAACTATCACTCAATGATGGCAAATCTGGCGATCGCCAATCTAAAGAACGATAAAAAACTGGTCTTGGTGCAAAAGCGCGAGCAAACTGCATAATTTGGTCAGACCAACGCTCTAACAATTCTGCTTGACGCCCGCCTAAAATCCAACTATGAGGATGTTGCCCATCTAATATATTGAGTACCATCAATTCTGAGCGCAACAATCCTACCCCATCCACAGGTAAGCTTTTTACCTGCTCTATCAGGCTGGACTGACTCAAGTTAACCAGCAGTTTGGTAGCAATCATAGGTAGATGGGGTGACGCGGTGGTGGGGTGATGAGGTGGTGAGGTGATGGGAGTAGTTTCCTCCATCTCCCCATCTTTCCATCTCCCCATCTCTCCATCTCTGGCTTCTTCTTTGATCCGATAAACTTCTCCTCTGTCGCCATCAAGCAACAGCCGTTCGCCAGTTTGAATTAAGCTTGTAGCTGATTTTGCGTTCACTACTGCTGCTATACCTAATTCTCTGGCCAGAATTGCAGCGTGGCTGGTTAGTCCTCCTTGTTCAGTGATAATACCAGCAACTTGTTGTAGTAATGGTAACCAATCAGGTGTAATTGTTGGTACTACTAAAATTACTCCTTTTGGGATTTGTTCGGGTTTTTGCTGGGAATTCATCATTACTAAAGCATTTGCCACAGTACGTCCTCCTGAGGCTGCAAGTCCCCTGATGAAGTGTAAGTGGGGAATTACAGATTTGGGAGTATTCACTTGTGTTAGGTAAAGCTTGCTAGATGTGGTTGTGCTAGCGATAGTCCATTTAATGGTAAAGGTTTTACCTAGTTCAGTTACTAATTGAGTTCCCAGACCAATTATTTGTTGTACGTATTCTGGTTGTAAAGCATACTGTTTTTGTTGGGCTTCCTGAAGTACGTAAGTAATCAGACAAGTTTTATCTGGTGTTGGGGCTGAGTTCGTCAGAGGTTGGGAAAAAATTGTAGAGGAAGCATCATCAACATCATAAGCCAGCATTTTATTGCCGAGCTGTTGCTCTAGGATAACCCCAGTTTCATTTTGAATGTAGTAGACATCTGGCAATACTTCGCCTTGAGCGATCGCAATTCCTAATCCCCAAGCGGCTTCAATTTCCCACCCAGAGGGGTCGGCTTTTAGCAAACCACTGGCGATCGCATTTTTCACAGGTTGCACCAAAATTCCTAGATTAATTTGTTGCAGGTTAATTCCTGTATGTTGCCAATACAATAAACTTCTGGCACGAAATATTTGACTCCAGGTACGTTTTAATGCCAGAGCGATCGCTTCTTCTTGGCAATGACAAAATACTGATTCCAGCAACCCAGATATATTTACTGCAATCGGTGTGGTATTTGCTACTGATAAACTAGGCCGAAAAATCAAACAGTTAGTTTGCCATTCTCTGGCTGCTGTGAAAATTCTACTTACCCATTGCTGTGGCACAGTTGCACTGAGAATTTCTTCGCGCAAACGCCCAGCCACCTGCTGAAGTTGACGCCAATTACTGACATCTAAGTGTAAGGAAGAGTGAGGTAAGTCAGCAACTAATGACTCTGAACTGTTGAGATTTTCGAGAAATTGCCGCAAAATTTCTGCCGAAACGACAAAACCAGGCACCACCGGATAGCCACGTTGGATAATTCTGCTTAAGTAAAACGCTTTGTCACCTACTTTGGTGCGGTCTTGTAGTTTAATTTGGTCTAGCCAGTAGAGTTTTTCCACTCAATTTGTTAGTTGTCAGTTATCTATTCGTAGTCACAGCCATTCTTGATTTCAGAATGTAAACCTATATTTATTGACCAAAATAATCTTTTATTGAAAAAGAATTCTCACAGAGGTCTAAAATCAGGTAATGTTTAAATCATCACCCGATCGGATTCTAAATTCTGTATTCTCTTAAAAGCTATATTACCAATTAACCTAGTAAATATAATTATCCCTACCAAAACTAACCTTGCCAAACACTTACTATCTTGCAGCTAATGATTGGTTAAATATCAGCTTCCGGCTATGCATCGCATTGGTCATTGGCGGAATTATTGGCTTGGAACGCGAAACTAGGCGCAAACCAGCTGGTTTAAGAACTCATATGCTGGTGAGTTTGGGTTCAGCTTTATTCACCATCATACCTCTGCAAACAGGTGAGCTACAGACCAGTCCGGATGCACTCAGCCGCGTGATTCAGGGAATTGCCACCGGGGTGGGATTTCTCGGCGCTGGAGAAATTGTCCGTCAATCTTCCCAGCCATCACAGCAACTGGAAATCAAAGGACTCACATCAGCAGCGGCTATTTGGGTTTCGGCTGGTTTGGGAATTGCTGCTGGCTGCGGTTTATGGCAGTTAGGATTAATCGGTGGTGTCCTCACTTTTTTGGTTCTCAAGGTTTTTAAAAGGTTAGAAAAACGTGATTAGTAATTAGTTACAGCAGAATTCAGGAGTCAGAATTCAGGAGTCAGAATTCAGGAGTCAGAATTCAGGAGTCAGAATTGGTGAATTCAAAATTAGAATAGGCTCTATACCTTGCTACCAGACCTAAATGATGTACTTCACGCTTCTTTAAAGCTGCTGTATATACTAAATTAATACGCTTGAGTTATGCACTGTGCCTTTATTATTTATTCTTAAATTATGTTTTTTAAATGCAAATATTGAAATTTTAATTATTATTAATAATCTTGGATTACAGGATATTTGAAGAAGCGTGAAGTACATCATCTAGGTCTGGTAGCAAGGCATAGAACCTATTCTAATTCTGAGTTCTGAATTCTGAATTCTGAATTCTGCTGTATTTCTCCTGCCTTCACAAAAAGAATTTGTGAAGATTTCAACCATTGGGAATCGAAAGAACCCAAATGAGTAGTAGTAATCAAGGTTTGAAAGCGGTCTTGAATAGCATCAAGCAGTTGATTTTGTCGAGATAGATCTAGTTCGGCCAGCACATCATCAAGTAATAGCAATGGTGGCTCTTTAACGACTTCTTCAATTAATTGTAATTCTGCTAACTTTAAGGCTAGAACGAGCGTTCGTTGTTGGCCTTGAGAACCGTATTGACGAGCAGGTGTCTGGTTAATGGTTAACTCTACTTCGTCGCGGTGGGGACCCACAAGGGTAGTGCCTTGGTGCAGTTCGGCTACGGATCGCTGTTGAATTTTTGCTAAAAAAGCTTGCTGGACTTGTTCTGGTTGGTTATCTTCTAAAGGGATATTAGGCGTGTACTTGATTTGCAGAATTTCCGTACTACCGCTGATGCTGGTGTGCCAAGCAGTAGCGATGTCAGCCAATCGCTGTATGGCGCGATCGCGGCGTCTAATTACCCGTGTACCTGCGGTAGCTAACTGTGCATCCCACAGAGCAAGTTCTGATTGTAGAGACTTTGTGTACAACGTCTCTACATTGTTTTTTAAAAAGGCATTGCGCTGGCGTAACACATGGTTATACTGCTGCAAAATGTAAGCATAAATTGGTTCAAGTTGAATCAAAAGGGTATCTAACCAATTGCGCCGACCTTCCGGGCCGCCGCGTACTAGTTCTAAATCCAGGCTGGAAAATTGGACTGCATTGAGAACGCCGAGAAAATCCATTTGACGGCGTACGGACTCGCCATTGAGAGCAACGCTACGGCGGCCATTGCGGCGGAGGGTTAAAGTCAGATCGCTAGCACCTATTTGCCGCTCAAGATGAGCATTAATTTGGGCTGTGGCTTCCCCTCCCCTGACTAAATCCCGATCGCGTGCCATACGGTGCGATCGCAATGTCGCCAACAACTCCACCGCCTCCAACAAATTCGACTTTCCCTGAGCGTTATTACCAACCAAAATTGTTTTCGCAGCAGTGAAATCAACCCTCTGGTCTTGGTAATTACGAAATTGTCTCAGTTGTAGAGTTTTCAGGTACATAACGAAAAGTTAGGAGTGAGGAGTTAAAAATTAGGAGTTAGGAGTGATAAATTTGGAGTTTTGAATGCAAAATGTTCTTCAACTCCTAAGTCCTAACTCCTCACTTTTTACACTGCCTTCTTACCCACAATGCGTAAGAATATCTTCTCTAATTCAATCCACACAAACATTAAAGCACTGAAGCCAATACAAACTCCCAATTCTTCCAGAGTGAGGTACTGAGTACCAAAGAAATCTCGCAGGGGTGGGACGTAAACTAGCATCAACTGTAAAATCGTGGTCACGACAACAGCAGCTAGTACAAATATATTAGAAAAGGGATTCATTTCGATGGTCAGTCGGTTGTTGGAGCGAATGGCGATCGCGTGACCCATTTGGGCGATACACAAGGTAGTAAATACCATTGTTTTCCAACGTGGGTCTGGGTTCGCGGGGTCACCGGACAATTGTTGACAATAATTATAAGCCCATGCCATTAAACCAATAGAGATAATCGCAAAGACAATGCCAATCCGAATCATATAAGAACCCAATCCCCTAGCAAAGATGCTTTCGCGGGGGCTAAAAGGCGGACGCTTCATAACATCTGGTTCCGGGGGTTCCACAGCTAATGCCAGAGCTGGCAAACCGTCTGTTACCAAGTTCATCCACAGAATTTGCAAGGGAGTCAAGGGAACACCTCCCAAACCTATTAAGGGTGCGGCGGCAATTGTGATAACTTCGCCAATGTTACTGCCGAGAATGTATTTAATAAAGCGGCGGATATTGGTGTAAACGACTCTACCTTCTTTGGTAGCGCTGACAATGGTAGCGAAGTTGTCATCAAGTAACACCATATCGCTGGCTTCTTTACTGACATCCGTGCCCGTAATGCCCATCGCAATACCGATATCAGCTTGTTTGAGGGCTGGGGCATCGTTGACACCATCACCTGTCATGGCCACAAATCTGCCCCGGCGTTGCAGTGCTTGGACAATTCGTAGTTTGTGTTCTGGGGAAACCCTGGCATAGATGCTCACCAAGTCAACGTTTTGCTCTAGTTCCTGGTCACTCATCCGCTGTAATTCTTGACCTGTCAGTAGGCGTACACCGGAGGGGTTGCCGGAGGCATCGCCTTCTTGGGCAATTCCCAAATCGGTGGCGATGGCTCGTGCTGTTAATTGGTGGTCACCAGTAATCATGACTGGGCGAATTCCTGCTTCCCGACACTCTTGCACAGCCGCCCTAACTTCTGGACGTGGCGCATCTAGCATTCCCACTAATCCCAGCCACACCAAATCTTGTTCGGATGCTTCGTCTGAACCTTCTGGTGGAACCTCAGCAAGGGGCTTGTAGGCAAAACCTAGTACTCGCAAACCTTTACTTGCCATGTTGTCATTTTCTGCCAGAACTTTCTGACGTAGTTCTTCATTCAAGG
The DNA here is from genome assembly GCA_019359545.1 of Desmonostoc geniculatum HA4340-LM1. Taxonomy (GTDB): domain Bacteria; phylum Cyanobacteriota; class Cyanobacteriia; order Cyanobacteriales; family Nostocaceae; genus Nostoc; species Nostoc geniculatum. The sequence goes on from JAHHHB010000015.1 coordinate 50,389, forward strand.
GAGTTGAGCGATCGCCCAAATAAACTTGAGTGGAACGTGCCAAAATTAACTCTGGCGAACCTTTGGAAAACATTAAGTAAGGTTCAGATTGTAAGAAGTTAGCGTTCACCTTTGGTGTGCCGGAGGCATTCGCTGGATCGATAGCATTCAAAGAGGCTTCACCCGTAGCGACTTCCTGCACCTGAGAAATTACGCTCATCCGCTTGCGTTCCGAGGAGAAGGGAAACTCGCTAACGCGGGGTAACTTACTATTCCACTGGTCTTTTTCGATTCCCGCTTTCCCCGCCAGAGTAACTAACGCCCCCTCTGTGGGATCTCCTAAAATTGCCCATTCCCCTTTTTCTTTTTGCAACACCGAATCATTACAAACGGTACAAGCAACTGACAACGCTGAAATTTCTGGTGACTCCTCTAGGGAAACTTTTTCACCATCTAAAAGAAAATCTCCTGTGGGGGCATAGCCTTCTCCGGTGACGCGAAAAGTTTTGTCATTGGTGAAAACCGATTGCACCACCATTTTATTTTGAGTTAGGGTGCCGGTTTTATCAGAGCAGATGGTGGTTACAGAACCCAATGTTTCCACTGCTGGCAGTTTGCGAATCAAGGCATTCTGGCGCACCATTCGCTGAGTTCCCAGTGCCAAGGTAACGGTAATTACCGCAGGTAGACCTTCTGGGACCACAGCAACCGCCATACTCAAAGATACTTCCAAGAGTTCTTGGATGTTGCTAAAACCTCTGGCCTGGATAACACCGCCGGTGACAACGATCGCCACGAGAACCAAAGAACCCGTAACCAGGACATTGCCTAGTTGAGTCATCCGCTGTTGTAAAGGCGTAGGTTCACTTTCCACCGACTGCAACATGGCGGCAATTTTGCCTAATTCTGTTGTCATGCCGGTGTTGGTTACCAGAACCTTTGCCCGTCCTTGGACGACTTCAGTTCCTTGGAATACCAAATTAATGCGATCGCCTAAATCTGTTTCTTCAGGTAAATTTAGTATTGCTTGTTTGTTGACAGCTTCCGCTTCACCCGTCAGTGCCGACTCTCGCACTTGTAAATTAGACTGTTCGATCAACCGTCCATCTGCGGCTATCTGCATCCCGGCTTCCAGAAGCATCACATCTCCTGGGACTAGTTCCTTGGCTGCTATCTCCACCAATCTGGCATTGCGGATGACTCGCACTAGGGGGGAGGTAAGTTGTTTCAGGGCTGCTAGGGCTTTTTCGGCACGACTTTCTTGGACATAACCGAGTATGCCATTGAGGATAACAATTGCTAGGATAGCGATGGTATCTTTGAATGGTACTTCACCGGGCTTTAAGCTCCCCGACTGCCAAGCCATGAGGTCTAAAAACCCAGAAATCAGAGCTACACCAATCAGCATCAACAACATAATGTTCTTGAACTGATCTAGCAGAATTTCCCAAGCACTACGGCCAGCAGTTTCTTCAAGTTCGTTGGGGCCGTATTTTTGCAACCTTTGTTGAATATCTTCGGGTGTTAAGCCACTGTCTGCGTTACTATCAAGCAGGTCTAGCGCTTTATCAACTTCTAAACTATGCCAAACGGCGGCAGTTTCAGGCAGAGAATTAGCAGACATCGTGTAAGTCACAGGAAATGGTTACAAAATTCGATCATAATTTAGTGATGGCTGGAAAACCATCTCCTAAAGTTACATTCAAGCAATACTAAATCTTATGAGTGTAGAGGGGATTCTTTTGATTTGCAAATTTCTCTTCTGTTGACATATGTGTGACATATATGTGTTATCTCTTACGAAAGAGTTGTTGCAAACACATTCTACTGATAATTGTGAATAATACAAGTCTGAAGTTCGGCTACAGAGAATATGCCACAATTAATTTGAGGCTGTCATTGCTTGAACTGGATGCATGGCACGATCGCATTTCTTGATGAATTTTGGGTCAAGTTTCCAGCCGGGTTTCCGTTTGTAGCAAACTTTTCCAGACAAATTTGGAATTGCTTAAACGTGCTAAACCACTTAATAAATATTTAATTATGAGTTTTGTACTCCCCACTTTGACTGCTAGCCAGATGTTCGGGCAAAAAATAATTCGACCGCTGACTGCTGCTACCCTATCCGGTATTGCTTTCGTTAAAGATAGACTGATTGCCATTGACAGCCTTAAAGGGCATCTACTGGAGATCGATCCCACCTCTGACAACAGTAAAATTATCAATCCGCATCAAGTTAAGGAATTTACCGATGTCACTGGTTTAGCCATCTGGGAAGATACCCTGTGGGTGAGTCGCGATCGCAGTGTTTATTTGTGCAAGCTGAATGCCTTGGGTCTAGAACATTTCGTGACATTGCCTTATCTAGCGGACGGCGTTGCTGTTTGGGAAACAACGGTCTACGTCAGTTGCCAAAGGCTAGGCTACATTCTGATTTTTGACCTGGAAACCCGAAAAGAAATTACCAGATTTTATGCCCCTGGAGTTGGGGTAGAAAATTTGGCAGTTACTCAGGATATGTTGTGGATTTGCGATCGCACTGAACAAACAGTTTACGCGATGGATAGAGCAACTGGAGAGGTTCAATTTAGTGTTCTGACGCCCTTTGAATCGCCTACAGGCATAGCGATACATAAAGATGGCGAAACTGGCAAAGAAAGTTTGTATGTCGCCTACGCCTCCCAGGAGCCTTATATCCGGGACAATCCCAATGCTGACCCGAATCATGAGCTAACTTACCGCGATCGTACTTTTATTCATCCCCTGTATTATCATTACGAGCCAGATAAGCGCTACGCCCTCTCTAATGGCTATCTCATTGAAATGTCCTATGCTGAAGAGATTGCACCCTTAGATGAGGTTTATTTACCCGATGTAGAATGGCGCATTGCCCTACCATCAGAAACTGAGCGTCAAAAGGTGAAACACGTCGAACCCATTGGACTACCCTTCACCGAAGAAGTAATAGATGGCCAACGTGTAGCAGTATTTAAATTTGATTCTCTTACTCCAGGCGAACGCCATATATTTGGCTGGAAAGCACTTTTGGAAGTTCGAGGGATTAAGTATCGCATCACACCCAAAGATGTGGAAGATATACCCGAAGTTTCACCAGAATTGCAAAGCCGCTACCTAGTGGATGACGACGACTTAGCAATGGACACTACTATTGTCCGCCGTGCTGCCAGAGAAGCAATTGGTTCTGAAACCAATCTGTTGCGGAAAATGTACAGCATCCGTAATTATGTTTACGATGAGCTATCTTATGGTATTAAGCCTTACATTGACACACCAGATGTAGTTTTGCAACGCGGCGTTGGTTCCTGTGGCGAATATGTCGGCGTCTTACTTGCCTTATGTCGTTTAAATGGCATACCCTGTCGCACAGTTGGTAGATATAAGTGCCCCCCCAATGGCGAACACCAAGGCGTACCGCTACAACCTGATTTTAATCACGTTTGGCTGGAGTTCTACGTACCGAATTTTGGTTGGTTACCAATGGAATCAAATCCTGATGATGTCGGTCATGGCGGCCCATATCCCACGCGCTTTTTTATGGGCTTGTGCTGGTATCATATTGAAATTGGTAAAGGTATCACCTTTGAAACTGTAACCAGTCAAGGTGCGCGGTTAACCAAAGAAGATATCGCCATTGGGGATTTGGCAATCAATCATATTCGGTTCACAATTCTTAAAGAATTGCCACCTTTTTGAATTAATTCTGGGCTTTAAGTAAAGAGCAACTAGCAAGCGGTAAGTTTTGTCGCGGGGTCTCTCTTACAAAGTTCAGAGCGTTGGTTTCTGACGCTCTAAACTTTGCCCTAAATCCACGTCACAAAACTTAATTACGAATTACGCTAGCGAGTCTTCTCCTAAAGGAAGACGCCAAAAATGAACGACTGTCATTACAATTTACTTTAATTTCTGACATTCACATGGTACTTATAGTCCGTGGACTTATAGAAGTCATAGCCATAAGCTAGGCAGATATAAATAAATACCTAGCTGTCAAATTTTTTTGTGCTTAGACTAGCAATCTTGGCACTTTAGGCTATGAAAAAAAAGCATCCTTGGTTAGTTGAGATTGGTAAAAACATAAGAGCTATTCGAGAATCTAAGGGATTATCTCAAGAAGAACTTGCTGAATTAGTAGAGATAGACCGAACTTACATAGGAGGTATAGAAAGAGGAGAGCGTAATGTTGCCTCACTGAACCTCATAAGAATTGCTATTGCGCTTAACACTGAAGTTGGGAAGTTGTTTCCAAGGCTAGATATGCTTGAGTTGAGTTCTAGGTAGTTAGTTATGACCAGAACTCCTCCAGATTCTCTTGTGCAGTTAATTCATGAAACACTCTCAGAACTATTAGAAAATAATCCAGCTGCAACTTCATCAGAAGCTTATGTTCAGCATTATATGCAATTTGAAATAATGCGAGCCAATATCACTCCTCGCTACTATCTTCGCATTGGTATTAATTATCATGGACAGAAAGTTCAACATCTTCGGATTGATAGTTCAACAGGTAGATTAATTGGTTGGAATCCATTAGGAGATGCTTTGGGAACAGGAAAAAACGCAAAGGTTTTACTCGCAGGTGTCACGATTTTTGTCCGCGATCCACATGAACCGATGATGAATGATGCCAAAATTGGTGGTGGTGATATTCCTCAAAATAAATATATTCGAGTTGAATTTAAAGCTCGTGGTTGGTTAGGGCAAACAAAAAACCTTGATGGCAAACAGCTTGAGAAGGATTTAGATTTATTAAAAGAAGACAAGGCAGATTTGCTTGTTATTTGTCTTTCAGAAACCGCTCATCGAAAATGGAGAGGTGAGGGAGTTTCACATCAAATTATCAGAAGAACTGGTATAAAAAGATTTGAACAGATTCTAGTCGATCCAGAAGAACTTTCTGGTAAAAATATCCTCAAACAACAAATTATTTTTGAGGGTTACAAATGGGTAGTTTCTACTCAAAGAGTTACTGGTTCTTTAAACTCTATTATGCCTGGGGCTGAACATTACATAACGCTTTGTTGGACTGAATAAAAACTAGCTTCTAAGTCAGCAATTTAGAAGTCTGATAGATTATTACTTCTGCTAAACGTTCTTGGTAAGCTTTTACCTGTGTCATTTTTACTTCTAAAGTATTGCAAATTGACATAAGGTAATCAACTCTCTCAACAATGCGTTTTTGCTCCTGAAGAGGAGGAAGAGGAATCATGATTAAACTAAATTCTTTACCTGATATTTCTTTAAAAGTTGTTCCAGAAGCTTGGTAATCTATCTCTTTAGCAGCAAATTTTAAAAAGTAGTAAATGTATTCACTCATTTCTATATAGAAAGGAACGCATGATTTAAAGCCCTGATTTGTGCATAAATCATTCTTAGCAATGGCAACATACCCTATAGGCGCACGACTTGAGAACAAAACAGTGCCTGTTGGCATTAGCTGACATGAACTCTTTTGTAATCCAAGAAGACTAATATCTTTTTTGCCTCGACTAATAAATTTACCTGGTAATCTATATAAGTCAGATGGAGTGATCCAAGGAATACCATCATCAGTATAGTATTCAGATTGATTTGTTCTCGGAGTGCCTCCTCCTACAACTCTCCCAATATCTCCAATACGTACCCATTCCCAACTTTGCGGAATATTGAATGGTATTTCAGTTGACTTAATGGCAATAGATAGAAAGTTATTTCTGACTTTTTTTTCCTCAATTAAACGCTCTTTTTCAGTTTTTATTTTCCCCAGCAAATAGGAAGTAGGCTCGTCATTAATATCTTGAGAAACAAGCCTTCCACAAACTGCTAAATGCAAAATAAGTTCCCGAAGTTTAGCAATTCCATTAGGAGCATCTATCAATATCTCAAAATTTTGTAAAAATCTTTCAACATCCATTTTCTAATTATTCTTCTCTAAAGATGATTTGAGTTCAAACTTTAATTTGTTACGCACTTCACTTAGCTCTGCTGTAAGTATTTGATACTCTTTGAGCATTGCATCTAGATTGATATGTTCCGCTTTATTCTTGTGGGGGTTCTTGATATCTAGGTTGTAATTATTAGCCTTCAAGTCTCCAATTGAAACCTGCCAAGCAAATTCATTTACCTCCCGATTTTCCCACCATTCTTGCTCTGGTGCAAACTCCTCAAAGTAAATCGGCTTGGTTTTGGAGTAAGACTTATAACCTGCTGGGTAAGGGTGTTCGTAATACCAAATCTTTTCTGTCGGTTCGCCTTTGGTGAAAAATAACAGATTAGTTTTAATGCCCGTGTAGGGATTAAATACGCCATTTGGTAAGCGGACAATTGTATGCAGGTTGCAATTTTGCAGCAGTTTTTCTTTAATGCGCGTCTTTACACCTTCCCCAAATAGCGTACCGTCCGGTAGAACTATAGCGCCTCTACCACCTTTTTTGAGCAAATGAGCAATAAGTACCAGAAATAAATCTGCCGTTTCTCGTGTGCGAAAGGTAGAGGGAAAATTGTCCTCAATTCCATCTTCTTCCATTCCACCAAAAGGCGGATTAGTGATAATTATATCTACACATTCTTGAGGATTGTAATCGTGCAATGGTCGAGCCAAAGTATTCTCATGTTCTGCTTCCGGTACATCAATACCATGCAAAATCAGATTTGTTACACAAAGGTTATAAGGTAACGGCTTTTTCTCAGTACCGCGAATCGTGCGTTGCAGAATTTCTGGGACATCAGCGCTTTGGAAATGTTGGTGAATGTAATCAATTGCTGCTGTTAAAAAGCCACCTGTACCGCAAGCAGGATCAAGTACAATTTCGCCCAATTGTGGCTTTACCCTGTCTACAATAAACTTTGTTACTGCACGCGGAGTATAATATTCCCCTGCATTTCCCGCGCTCTGCAAATCTTTGAGAATCTTTTCATAAATTTCGCTGAACAGTTTTTTCTGCTCTTTTTTATTAAAATCAACTTCGTTAAGCTTATTAATTACTTGGCGGATGAGAGTGCCATTTTTCATATAGTTATAGACATCCTCAAACACCTTGCCAATCATCCGCCCACGGGGTTCAGTTGCCGTATTTCTCAGTTCCTTAAGGGTTTTAAATAAAGCATTGTCCACAAAATCTAGTAAAGCATCTCCCGTGATACCTTCTGAATCTGCTGCCCAATTACGCCAACGCAACCCTTCAGGAATTGGAGATTTATAATTATCTTCTACCCGTTCATATTCATCTTCACGGGCATCAAAAACTTTGAGGAAAATCATCCAAACTAACTGGCTGATGCGTTGCGCGTCACCATCTACGCCCGCATCCTTCCGCATGATATCTTGAATAGTTTTAATTGTAGTGCTGATTGACATTACTTCGACTCACTTCTCGCTTGAGAATATCTTATTAATTCGTAGTTTTGTAGCGATTGTATTAAAAGTCAAGAGATCGCTAACCTATCATGATTGATAGGTGCGACACCAGCTAAGCAAGAGATTTATTTTGCAGTTAATTGGCCAAGTTATGGTAAATCAGAAACTGGGGTAGTAGAAATTACAGAACTAACACGTAAGCATTTTTAGATATCATAAGTTACCTAACTATGAGTTCTTAAACTGGGTAATGGATACGATTGATGCTGCTTAAAATCAGCAAACTCGCAAATAGAATTAAATGGACAAAAGCGGCAGTGAGAACCAGGATTGGGAGGGAAAATTTTACTAAAATCACTCGTTTCTTCTTGATATCTTTGTAAATCTTGCTGGTGTTTGTGGGCAATATTCGCTAAATCAAATTTTAAGGATTCTAATTCGGTATTATTAATGCTAATTAACTCAGATTTTTTACAAATTTCGAGATTGTAAAATGAGGCGACAGCTTGTCTACCGGGATAAAGATAACGAGCCGCTAATAAATAAACTAAAGCCTGTCGTCGGTCAAAAGCTGATTTTCCAGTTTTGAAATCCAAAATGTGTAAAGTGCGATCGCTCTCAATGAAAACGCAGTCCATGGCCGCATATAAGCGAAAGCAATAATCTTGTTGTTCAATGACAATCGGCTTGGGAAAACCTTCATCACCGGGAGTTAATTGGATAATATTTTTATCCAACAGCAACGGCGCATCATGATATTTTTTCAAAATTTGCAGCACCCGTTGGCGGACTTGTTCGCTTGAGGTGCCTAATTTTAGTAGCTGTGCAACTTTTTCTACGCCATCTGATTGCTGCAAAAGGTGTCTGTGATTATGAAACTCATAAACGCCTTTTTGAGCAAGTATCCCAATCCGCTGGGGTGCGGTGGCTTTCGCTAACAGTGCTTTGACTTGTGGTTCATGTTGCCGCGCTTTGATAAACCCCCGTCTCATCTGGCAATGCCAGCGTTCTTGCCCTGACGCTGGGGCAACTAAAGACCAAAGGTGATAACTGGCAAAAGGTCGATCGGGGGTTGACATTGCTCAGAAACAGTGAGAGAAAGTACGGTGGGAAGGACTATGTTCGACAGTTTCCGCCGAACATAACTTCGGAGGATACTTGCTGCTACACACGCTTTGCGGGAAGCTTTTAATAGTACTGATGATGTACGGGAGCAAGTGGCAAAAATGAGCGCTAGTAGCAATTCCAGCAAGATAAAATTTGGTACCGATGGATGGCGAGGCATTATTGCCGATGACTTTACTTTTCCCAATGTGCGGAAAGTAACAAGAGCGATCGCCAATTACCTCGAAACAGCCTACACAAAAGATAGACCAGTACTTATTGCCTACGATACTCGGTTTTTAGCTGACCAGTTTGCCCTAACAGCAGCCCAAGTCTTGGCAGATTTGGGTTGGACTGTGAAAATTACTGATCGGGATTGCCCTACACCAGTAATTGCCTACAACGCCCGTCACCTAAATTCCGCTGGGGCGTTAATGTTTACTGCTAGTCATAATCCAGCACCATACTGTGGAATTAAATATATCCCCGATTATGCTGGACCTGCCACTCCAGAGATTACTGATACTATTGTGGCAAATATAGAAAGTGCATCGGATGAACTGCCTAGTAGCAGCCGACCCGATTTAATTTCTACTTTCGATCCCAAGCCAGATTACCTGGAATTTATCTATACCCTACTTGATGTAGAACGAATTAGGAGCGCTAATTTAAAGGTAAAATACGATGCTCTTTATTCTACTTCTCGCGGTTATTTAGATGAAGTTTTGCAACATAGTGGTGTTCAGTTAGAAAGTTTCCACACTTGGAGGGATGTATTATTTGGCGGTGGGATGCCAGAACCCAAAGGAGAACAATTAGTTGAGTTAGTGGAAGCAGTAGTCAAGGATCGCGCCGATTTGGGTTTGGCGACAGATGGAGATAGCGATCGCTTTGGTATTGTTGATGAACAAGGTACTGTCCTCACTCCGAATACTGTGCTGTTAGTTCTAGCACGACATTTAATCAAAAATAAAGGCAAAAGCGGCGCCATCGTCCGCACTGTGGCTACAACCCATCTGCTGGATAATTTCGCGGCTAAATATGGGCTGCAAATTTATGAAACACCAGTGGGCTTTAAATACATCGGTGAAAAAATGCGGGAAACTGCTGTACTCATTGGTGGGGAAGAATCAGGCGGATTAAGTGTAATTGGGCATATTCCCGAAAAAGACGGCGTTTTAGCTGATATGCTGGTGGCAGAAGCCATCGCCTATGAAGGGAAACCCCTAAGTCAGCTAGTTAAAGAAGCGATCGCTGAAGCTGATGGCCCACTTTACAACACCCGCCTTGACTTGCACCTCACCGAGTCTCACAAAACTGCTGTCATCGACTCCTTCACCAAAAATCCACCCACAGAGGTAGCCGGAATTAAAGTCAAGGAAGTCGGGCGTAAAGACGGTATTAAACTCTATTTAGAAGAAGGTAGCTGGGTCTTATTGCGTCCTTCCGGTACAGAACCCTTGGTGCGCGTTTACCTAGAAACCAACTCTCCCGAAAAACTCACCCAAATCTCTCAGGAGATGGAAAGTGTCATTGCTAAGCTAGAAGCAGTAGCAGTTTAATTCAGTCAGATTTAGGAGTTAGGAGTTATAAGTTAAGAATTATTAACTTTTAATTTCTAACTTCTAACTTTTATTCAAATATGAAAACTTTAGCTCCTTTATTGACAATCGTAGTTGTAGCTGTTTGGGTAGTGGCGATCGCAATTATTTCAGTTCAAAATGCCACACCAGTATCGTTAAAATTCTTAACATTCCAATCGATTCAAATACCAGCAGGTTTAGTTTTAGCTTTCAGTGCAGTTATCGGATTAATTGGCACCGCACTGCTGCAACCACTGTGGGGCTTAGCTGGTTCTGGACAGGGTAATTCTCGATTAGAAGATGATGCCGAATTTTTTGTTGATGATGAAGATTTTTGAGGGTTGAAAAAAATATACGCAACTACGCCAGTTAAGTACTGTTCATCTGCTAGTATGCACGAATGTGCATACAATAGATTTAGATGGCGTATCAGTGGGATAGGGATAAAGCAGCAGCCAATCTTCGCAAGCATGACGTTGACTTTGCTGATGCAGTAACTGTATTTTCTGATGATTTAGCAATTACCATCACAGATGAACGTTTTGATGAACAGAGGTTTATTACTACTGGTATGAATGCTTTCGGTCGAGTCCTAGTAGTTGTGTATACATGGCGCAATGATGAGATTCGATTAATTTCTGCTCGCAAAGCTACGCGCTATGAACAACAACAGTATGGGGAAGGATAAATAATGGAAGCTGAGTATGATTTTAGCCAAGGTAAGCGAGGGGCGATTGAACCAACACCAACAGGCAAAACTCGAATTACAATTCGCCTAGATGATGAAGTACTAGCATGGTTTCGTGACCAAGTTCACGCAGCAGGTGGGGGAAATTACCAAACTTTGATTAACGATACCTTGCGTGAGTATATTCAGCAGCGCCGTGAACCTTTAGAAGAGACATTACGGCGAGTATTGCGAGAGGAACTTGAAAGAATAGGAAAATATTGAAAAGCTGTGCAGTACCAAAACATTATTACAATCGAACCGGGGAAGCGAGGTGGTAAACCTTGTATTCGAGGAATGCGAATTACTGTATACGATGTTTTATCTTATCTGGCCTCTGGCATGACCTACGAGGAAGTGCTTGATGACTTTCCTAGGACTTACGCATTGACATAAAAGCAAAAATGGCAGATAGAGTTTTCAAAGCTTTTATCTAGGTTTTTCAATCATATTTTGGCGATCGCCAGCAATCAAAAGCAACCTCCAAAAGCCTGGAACAACGTATTTACGTTGATACACAAAATAGTTCTTTTGTACAGTGCGTAAGTCCTATGACTCTTCTTTGATTCGGTAAATAACAATATATGGCGTGCTAGAAATTACTAACTCTCTTGTGCCTTCTACACGTCCAGGTCGCCCCATAAAAGGGTAATTCTCAAGTTGACTGGCAGCAACTTGAATCTTCAATATCACTTCCTGCGCTGCTTTTGGATTCTCTTTCAGGATGTATCTATGGGCTTGTTCCAAGTTACGAAGCGCACGGCGCAGCCACTTAATCTGCATTTGTGAGTCTTGCAAAAGTCGCTTTTACTTCTTCATCACTGGCAAAGTCTCCAGCATCAGCTTCAGCAATCCCCTTTTGAATCTCATCTATTTGCCACTGATACATTTCTAGATAAGCGGCTACTGCCTCATTAAGTACGTAACTGCGATCGCGGTTGATTCCAGATGCGATCGCACTTTTATAAAATTAAAATGTCCATTCATGATCTGGATCGTCAAGGGCGGCGCGAACAGAAGCTAAATTTGCAAGTTCTTTGAATGGGCTGGATTTAGCTATTTCTGTAATTGAGTTTAAGGTAAGGGCTAGTTGCTCATTATTGCCGGATGCGATCGCAGGTCAACTAGAAGAAAACAGTAGAATAATTATCTCATTAAGAAAAGCACTGTCTCACGAACGAAAACGCTATGAGCAATACCTCAAGAACCGATTGGGCTAGAGTCGATGCAATGAGCGACGAAGACATCGATACCTCAGATATTCCACCCTTGTCAGAAGAATTCTTTGCTAAAGCAGAATTGCGAATGCCCAAGTCACCTGTAGAAATTACAGTTCAGGTAGATCCTGAAACTTTTGCTTGGTTCAAAGCACAGGGAGAAACTGCCGAACAGCAGATGGCTGTAGCATTAAAGATTTATGCAGAAGCACACAAAGCTTATCCTGGCTCTCAGGTGCTGTCAACCTAAGAACCTAAATTTGGCAGTTTTGAGCTAGTTTTCCTTGCAGATAATCAATAAATTCGAGAATTTCTGTATCAGAGAGTTGTAGGCGCGATCGCTTTCCATATTTCTGCTGCAAATACTCTCTACCCTGCTCTGGTGTCCAATTTAATTGTGCTAAATATCTGTCAGTTTGAGCTATCAAAACTGCATGGACTTCTGATTGAGTTGTATTAGCAGATATTTGTATTGGTTCTTGATTTGAATTTTGAAGAGAGTTAATTTTTAAACTTACTTTTTGTCCTAAAGCTTGCCAGTTATTTTCCCTGTGTCCATCCCAACTAACGCCAACAGAACGATGCTCTGTCATAAATTGGAATTTGTTTTTTATCGTCAGATAGCATATACCAACAGTGATCGGCTTCTTTGCTGACAAAGACATATTGAGGTTTGGGAATAGCTCCGAATCCTAATTTAACTTGCATATTTTTAATCAAGATTTTTGTAAATAGATTTATTTGCGAACAAGGATTGACGATTGACTCTATCAAGCGATGAATTCACTTCTAAATATAATTCCCTAGCCAACAAGCAAATTAACAACATAGGTATTTAGATTTTTTCAAAAATTAAATCGGATTGCTATATCAAATTCAAAAATAAACTCTTCTCAACTCTTACTCTCTGCGCCTCTGCGCGACGCCAGTTGCTTTAAGTCGGCAGAGCCGCCCAACGCACTGGCTCCTCTGCGTGAAACAAATTCATTCTAAAATTGATACGAATGTCTTCTAGTCTATATATTTTAATATTTCTTAACGACTACCTATTTATTTTTGATTCAGTCCAGAGATTTTAAGAATTCTAGAAAATATTTAGCAAATTAATAATATTTTACAAAATCAGACTAACTTGCTCTCAAGCAGGAATTAAATGGTCTTGACTACCGTCTGAAAGTTGGGAATTTAGAGCAGATTTCAAATGTCAGTGGCATTTGCAACATAGGGCTGCATATATCTTCGTCTAGCCTTGAACCTGCGCCCCAATCCTCTGAAAACAGCTTGTATGAGAATCAGCTAATTCTATGAAAACCATTTAAAAAAGGGAATCGTAGTTTTTTGTATTTTGTAACTTTTTTTATAAAAACAGTTAAGTAAAAGTTTTTAATAAAGATTTTTATGCTTATATAAATATTTTAAGCTGATATAAAGCTAAATAATCATATTTAAACTAGCTAGCACTAAATAACAACGTTTTACATATTCAGACCCACTTTCTTTTCTACGTAATTTGCCCAATAATGACATCGAGAGACCTCACGCATGTCCGTCTCAGGCTGGGTGAAGGCAAATGTTTGAGCCACAAGTTTGATAAGAAGCTATAAGAGGCAAACAACAGTGAAACTAGCAGTCTACGGAAAAGGTGGTATTGGCAAATCCACAACTAGCTGTAATATATCCGTCGCCCTAGCTAAACGTGGCAAGAAAGTGCTGCAAATTGGCTGCGACCCAAAACATGACAGCACCTTCACCCTGACAGGGTTTTTGATTCCCACAATTATCGACACCCTCCAAGAAAAGGATTATCACTACGAAGATGTCTGGCCGGAAGACGTAATCTACAAAGGCTACGGGGGTGTTGATTGTGTAGAAGCTGGTGGACCACCTGCGGGTGCTGGATGTGGCGGTTATGTCGTAGGTGAAACAGTAAAATTACTGAAAGAACTCAACGCCTTTGATGAGTACGATGTAATTTTGTTCGACGTTCTCGGCGACGTAGTTTGCGGTGGATTTGCAGCACCACTCAATTATGCAGATTACTGCCTGATTGTTACTGACAATGGCTTTGATGCTTTATTTGCTGCTAATCGCATTGCGGCTTCAGTCCGCGAAAAAGCACGAACTCACCCATTGCGTTTAGCTGGGTTAATTGGCAATCGCACCTCCAAGCGCGACTTGATTGAAAAATATATAGAAGCTGTCCCAATGCCAGTTCTAGAGGTTTTACCTTTGATTGAAGATATCCGCGTTTCTCGTGTTAAAGGTAAGACTTTGTTTGAAATGGCAGAGCAAGATCCTTCCCTGGACTACGTTTGCGATTATTATCTCAACATCGCTGACCAAATTTTGGCGCGTCCGGAAGGAGTTGTACCTAACGACTCACCAGATCGGGAATTGTTCTCTTTGTTGTCCGATTTTTATCTAAATCCGGGTAAACCCCAGGTTCCTAATTCAGAAGAGGAACTAGACTTGATGATTGTATAAATCACCAAGTTCTCAGGATGGGGGACAATAACATGGCATTCTTTCACAGCTTTACAGATTCATTAAAGCAGAAGTGGTTGCAATTTTTCCAGATAAATCGGGATTGGATTACCCTGCATATGCAAGTGGAATCGGTGTACACACCTGATGGCGGGAAGCGACCACCTTCTTACCTCATCCTGGGAGTAGTTAACGCCCTAGAACCAAAATTAGCGCAATTGATGTTGCCCTTTGCCAAGCTTAATCCTGATGCTGATACGCTGATTGAAGTGCTGGATTTGCATTTTGACCCAGATTTTGCTCTGGGAAACCGCTGTCGAATCAGCCCAGATGTAGAGAGATACGTAGAAGAAGCAGCAGCTGTAATTGATGAAAAGCCTGAAGATGAAACATTGACACATTCCCATAATGGCTTTGAAGCGATCGCAGTGTCTCAACAATTCACAATGGTGGATGTTGATGATGAAAATCTGGCGTTAAGCGAGTCTGGGGAAAATGAAAATGGCTTTGGTGATATTTCCGAAAGTGAAAATGGCTTTGGTGGTATTTCCTTATCCAACGACGAAGATTTAAAAGATGAGTCCCTCCAAATCTCTAGTGTAGAAGCAGATGAATTTGGCGAAATTACCTTCGATGCAACAACAGCTGCAATTGAAGTAAAGCTGGATGATGACCAACTTGAAGACAGTCCACTAGACGAGAATGCGTTTAGTGACGTGCTGTCAGATGTCTGGGGTGATGAAACATCACTGCAAAAGGCTGAAGAAAATAACGATTTGTTAGGGGAAGAACTGCCAGCTGGCGTTTTTGATGAATCCGAAATTGCCCGTCTCTTCCCCAACGCTTAATTACTAAGTTAGGAGTTAAGAAAAGTGATGAGTGAGAAAAGTTAGGAGTTAAGAGTTAAGAGTTAAGAAGAGTTAGAAATTCAGAAAAGTTAGGAGTAATTTGAAGTTAAGAATTAAGAGTTAGTAATAAAAACTCCTAATTCACAACTCCTAACTCCTAACTCCTAACTCCTAACTGAATTACTCCTAACTCCTAACTCCTAACTGAATTACTCCTAACTGGAAAAATCAAGGGGAGAAAAACCAAAATGACTGTCGCTCAACAACCAGAAGCTTTAAACTTTGAGTGTGAAACTGGGAATTACCATACCTTTTGCCCAATCAGCTGCGTGGCGTGGTTATACCAAAAAATTGAAGATAGTTTCTTTTTGGTGATTGGGACAAAAACTTGTGGCTACTTCTTGCAAAATGCGATGGGGGTGATGATTTTTGCTGAACCCCGCTATGCAATGGCTGAGTTGGAAGAGGGGGATATTTCGGCACAGCTGAATGATTATGAAGAGTTAAAGCGGCTGTGTTTGCAAATTAAACGCGATCGCAATCCTAGTGTAATTGTCTGGATTGGGACTTGCACTACGGAAATTATCAAAACAGATTTGGAAGGCTTGGCACCGAAACTGGAATCCGAAATCGGTATTCCCATCGTTGTTGCGCGTGCAAACGGTCTAGATTACGCCTTCACCCAAGGGGAAGACACCGTGTTAGCAGCAATGGCTAACCGTTGTCCTGATAAGGCTCCCGTGGCGGAAACAGAGAAAAGTGAACGCAATGCGATCGCTAAATTGCTAAACTTCGGCAAGAAGAAAGAAGATGTCGCTCAAGAAGAATCTGAGTACGTAGACCACCCACCCTTAGTTCTCTTTGGTTCCCTTCCTGACCCCGTGGTTACGCAGTTAACCTTGGAACTGAAGAAACAAGGCATCAAAGTTTCCGGCTGGCTACCTGCAAAGCGCTTCACTGAACTGCCAGTACTGGAAGAAGGGTATTATGTCGCTGGTGTCAACCCCTTCCTCAGCCGCACAGCTACAACCTTAATGCGCCGCCGCAAGTGTAAACTCATCGGCGCACCGTTCCCCATTGGTCCCGATGGTACCCGCGCTTGGATTGAGAAAATCTGCTCGGTGTTCGGTATTACTCCCAAGGGTTTGGATGAACGGGAAGCTCAAATTTGGGCAGGTTTGGAAGATTACGTCAAACTGATTCGCGGTAAGTCTGTATTCTTCATGGGTGATAACTTGCTGGAAGTTTCCCAAGCACGATTCTTAATCCGTTGTGGGATGACGGTTCACGAAATTGGCATTCCCTACATGGATAAGCGCTATCAAGCTGCTGAGTTGGCGCTTTTGGAGAAAACTTGCCAGGAAATGAATTCACCTCTGCCAACGATTGTTGAGAAGCCAGATAATTACAATCAACTCCAGCGGATTTATGCGTTGAAACCAGATTTGGTAATTACTGGTATGGCTCATGCTAACCCGTTGGAAGCACGTGGTATTAATACAAAATGGTCTGTTGAGTTCACTTTTGCTCAAATTCACGGCTTTACAAATGCGCGGGATATGTTGGAGTTGGTGACTCGTCCGTTGCGTCGGAATAATAATTTGAAAGATTTGGGTTGGGAGAAGTTGGTGAAGGAAGAAGCAAAGATTTAGATTTGGGTTTGGATTGAGCAACACTATAACACTATATGACTAGAGGCGAACTTTCGGGTTTGCCTTTTTTTATGTCACGCAGAGGCGCAGAGAACGCAGAGGAAGAATTGAGAATAGTTAAGAGTGCTAAGATTTGTTTATTAGACCTCTTGCAAAAGTCTTTCTCTCCGTTCTCTGCGCCTCTGCGTGAGACAAAAAAATATTTATGCAAGAGGTCTATTAGTCTTAGTTTTTTAGTTCTAAATATCATGGAAATTACAAAGTTGTCTCCTCAAGGACAAGTAATTATTCCCCAATCTTTGCGGGAAGCTCATCAATGGGAAGTAGGTCAAGAATTTATTATTATTGATATGGGTGATGGAATTCTTTTAAAGCCTAAGAAACTTTTTCCAGAAACTAAATTAGATGATGTAGCAGGTTGTTTAAAATATCAGGGAAAACCTAAAACTATTGAGGATATGGATAATGCAATTAGCCAAAGTATAGAGGAATCGTGATTTAAAAGTAGAAAACTGGCTCAAACCTGATTAAAAAAGCTAACAAGTTTCTATTCCCTAACTCTAGAACTCACCATGACTCAAAAAAACTATCAACTCTCCCTAACCTTCGAGCAAATTCTTAATCTTGTCCTACAACTTCCCGCACAAGAACAAGAACAACTTATTCAAGAAATAAAGAAAACCTCTTCAAATAATAAAGATGAAGATTTACTTAGTGTTTTTGACAGAATCGGCAGAAATGCTCAAGCCAAAGGATTAACCGAAGAAACTCTAGAAGAATTACTCGCCGATGAATCATAAACTAATTGTCATTGACACAAATGTTTTACTGAGTGCTGCCCTAAGTCCTAATGGAACAGCCCGTAAAGCCCTAGAGAAAGCCTATAAAGAATTCAAAATTGCTCAAAGCGATGAAACTTATCAAGAATTAAACACACGAATTTACAAACGTAAGTTCGATAAATATATCTCAGATGAAGACCGACAATATTTTTTGGACGTAGTTAAAAAATACAGTCAATTTATAGAAATAAAATCTCAAATAAACACCTGTAGAGATCCAGATGACAACAAATTTTTAGAACTTGCTAAAGATGCCAATGCAGAATTTTTAATCACAGGAGATCAAGACCTTTTATCACTCAAAACCCTAGCCGAATATCAAAACCAGATTATTACTCCCAGAGACTTTATTGACCTTGATTAATTCATATTTAATCCTGTAATTAGTTCAGATGGAAGGCTGTAACTCTAAAGGTTTGGACGGAATGATGTACATTAATTCTGCGCCGTCTGGTTTAATTTCTGTAGACGGAGTTAATTTAAGCCAGTCATGAAAGCTGATTCCTAATTGGGATATTGCTTGTACTTCTGTTTGGTAAGATTGAAAACGTCGGTTGGTTTCAATCATAGATTCAACTACAGCCAAAGTTTTAGGAAGACGTGCATAAATCTGCGGCTTAGGATCATCCCAAATTGCTTTACCTACCCAATCTACTTTAGAATCCCAAATTGCTGCTGGTATCGATTCTACCCACTTCCCGTTATTCGGATCTTTAGCCAACATGAATAGATTCATACGTTGCATATCAAAGACTGCATTTTCATTCAAAGTTGGGTCGAGCCATTGATAAATTCGGGTTAGCCTCCGCAAATCAATCTGACCTCTGAACTGAGGCTGTAAGTATACTGCTGGGTTATAAGTAAGCAGAAGCTTAACATATTTCTGAATACGAGAACGAATAACTATTGATCCTTCTTGAAAGCGGCGAAGTGCTGTATCATGTTCTTCTAATTCTAAATAGCAACGTGCTTCAGCTAGGTAGGCTAAAGATAATGTCAGCAGATATTCATCAGCAATTTGGCTTTTTTGCTCAATTTCAATATCTGTGTATTCAGTATAAATATGCTCTGCTTCTAAAAAGCGGTTAATAGCTTGTAGTGCGCTGCTTCTACGATTTTCAGTTTTGTTCATTGTAAAAGCATTATTTGCTAATTCGATTGCAGCACGAAAATTAGCATAGAAACTAAGATCGATTTTACGGTTAATGTGATTTAACAGTTTTTGTGCTTGTTGTAGCTGTTGCTCTAATTCTTTTAAGCGTTGTGCTATCACAGCAAAGCCTATAACTGAGACACCCAGGTTAAGTATACTGACTGCACTAGTTACCTGCAAAATTCCTTGAGTTAGTAGCATACTTCGCCCAATTTCCCCTAACTGATTTCCAGTAGGAGATCCCTGCTCCCGTAACCACGTAACGATATGTTTGCTTCCTACTTCTCGGATTACACCTCCAACCCTTTCCAATGTTCCATCTGCAATTCCTTTAATGATCCAATCAGCAAGCATAAAGGTTACTGTCACTGGTAAAGTCATAATCTTCTCCAAGTTGATAAATACTCAGTAGGGCTATATCTGGCAAAAAGTCGCTTGGATTCTCCGCAGGAAATAACCGCACTTTACTCAGTGTTCCCAATTTGAGTTCTATTGTGTCTAATAACGATCGCTCTTTAAAAAACCCTAGAATATAAAAATGGCGATCGCTCAAATCTCATCTCAATCAAACACAGTTACAATAAGTAGTAAAGTTTGGAAAGTTAAATCAGGAGAAAGTTAGATGAATCTTGAGGAAGCAGTGTTAGAAAGATTACGCCATTTACCTGTGGATAAACAGCAGCAACTATTAGATTTTGCGGAATTTTTGTATCAAAAAACTACTTTGAAGACTCCTTTACTGACTGTTAGAGGATTATGCGCTGATTTAAAAGTAGATATTACTGAAGAAGATATTGCTCAAGCACGTCAAGAAATGTGGGGTAATTTTCCCAGGGATATCGTTTAATGACATCAGTAGTAGCAGATACACATACTTTAATTTGGTACGTTTTTGATTTGCAGAGATTGTCATTAGCCGCATTAACAGCTTTGGAACAAGCAGTTAATACAGGTAATCCTATTTACGTATCAGCTATCACAATCATATAAATTGCTTATTTAGTTGAGAAAAGACGCTTTGCCGAAGAGGTATTAACACGAATTTTAAACGCTTTGGATGACCCAAATATAGGTATTGTACTTGTACCTCTAGATAGGAATGTTTCAGGAGTAGTTCGACAAATTGACCGGATAACTGTTCCTGATATGCCTGATAGGATTATTGCAGCTACAGCTTTTTATTTAGATATTCCTTTAATTACTCGTGATTTACGAATTCAAGCTTTAACCACTATAAAAACTATTTGGTGAAAAGAATTACCAAAATTCTTTAAAGTCGTAGTAACTTTTTTGTCAATTAAATAGCGATCGCTCTTTAAAAAAACCAGAATACAAAGATGGCGATCGCTCAAATCTCATCTCAGTCAGACACAGTTACAATAAGGTAGTAAAGATTGGAGTAAATACCAATTATGCTTACTGGGATTAAACAAAAAGCTGTTGTTGGCAAAGATGGCAAGATTGAACTGTCAGCAACAGAATTACCAGAAGGAACAATGGTAGAAGTCATTGTACTAGTTCAACCATCAACTGAAGAGGATGAAACTACTTATCTTTTGAAATCAGAGACTAATAAAAAACATCTGCTCAAAGCTTTGGAGAATGTAGAAAAAGGAAATCTAATTTATGTAGATTTAGATGAATATGAAAAATGGGGATATTATTTTAGTTAAGGCGATCGCTATTTTTATCCACTGCCTCGTACTCCTGTAAAGTCATGCCTACAATGAAATATAAAACACAAGCTCATAGCACATGACTGAAATTGTCACCCTTCAACTCCCTGAGACACTGGCACAAAGAGCAAAGGAAATTGCTGCTTTCACACATCGGCGACTTGAAGATGTATTACTAGAATGGATTGACCGCGCTATTACCGAACTACCTCTAGAGTCACTACCTGATGCTGAAGTTTTGGCTATGTGTGATATGCAGATGGAAGCTGAACAGCAAGAAGTTTTTAGTGATTTGTTAGCGCGTCACCGAGAGGGACAAATAAATGATTTAGAAGCTCGTCAACTAGATGAACTTATGCAAGTGTACCGACGTGGCTTGATAAGTAAAGCCAGAGCATTAAAAGTGGCTGTTGAACGTGGCTTAATATCCCCTCTCAATTAAAGCAATGGCTCGCTTTTACATTCCTGTAGAGATAGAACGTCGTGTCCGCACTGCTGCTCGAAACCGCTGTGGCTATTGCTTGAGTCCTCAACGTTTGGTAATGGCGCGTTTGGAAATTGAACATATCATTCCCATTTCTAAAGGCGGTAGCAATGATGAATCAAATTTGTGGCTAGCTTGTCCGCTTTGTAATGGCTACAAAAGTGATAAAACTACAGGGGTTGATGTGGAAACGGGTGAGACGGTAAAACTGTTTAACCCTCGTACTCAAGTTTGGTTTGAGCATTTTGGCTGGACTGAAGATGGTCTACGTATTTTTGGTAAAACGCCTACTGGTAGAGTAACTGTTGCAGCTCTACATTTGAGTGATGATGCAGATGCGCTGGAAGTTCGCAGTTATTGGGTACTTGCAGGTTGGCATCCTCCAGAGGATTAAATATTATAGTTAGCTAAAAAGGCGATCGCCTTTTTAGCTTATCAATTTCCGAACATAAAAATCTATGAATAAAACACCCTCTGCACAGGAAAGTCAGCAAATGCTGAAGTGGCTGAACCAAAATCGCCAAATGTTATTAGATTTATATAAAAATCAATATATTGCTTACAATGCCAATGGCTTAATCGCTCACAGTGAAAATTTGCGTCAAGTTCTAAAATCAGCAGAAGCGTCAAATCAAATATTTGCAATTTACTTAGTTCCACTTCGCACTGCTTCTATTGAGATTTTGCCAATTCGGTTTCGTACAGTTGCTCGGCATGATTGGCAGCCAAATTATCATGTAAAACTGAAGCATAGAGATATAGAAATGTCTACAACGATGTTAGTAGACTCTGGTGCTGAACTGAGTTTAATATCATTAAAAGTTGGTCAAGATTTAGGTTATGCTTTGGCTGATGCAGAGTCAACATTATTAGCAGAAACCATCGGCGGAAGAGTTGAGTATGTTTTACGTAATGTTGAAATGACAATTGATGAACACAGTTTTATTGCTCCTGTAGCATGGTTACAAACTAATACAGGTGGACAGCAATTACTTCTAGGAAGAGAAGTTGTATTTGATAAATTTAATATTGAGTTTAGGCAAGCTGATGAGCAAATTATTTTTACATGGCGTCAAGAAAGCTAATCAGTTAATCATAGACAGATTGAACATGCTGTGAATTTCTGGAATACAAAATTTAGATTAATTTCAAATATTTTTTAGAGAATTTGTGATAAAAATTTGCGTGTTCTTTCTTCTTTAGGGTTGCTGAAAAATGTCTCAGGGGTAGCTGACTCGACGAGGGTACCGCTATCCATGAGAATAACTCGGTCGGCGACTTCGCGGGCAAATCCAACTTCGTGGGTGACGACTACCATTGTCATTCCATCACGGGCGAGATTTCGCATTACGTCCAATACTTCCCTTACCATTTCTGGATCTAAGGCTGAGGTGGGTTCGTCAAACAACATGATTTTAGGTTGCATGGCTAAAGCACGTGCGATCGCCACCCGTTGCTGTTGTCCACCAGATAACTGTCCTGGATATTTGTGTGCTTGTTCTAAAATGCCTACTCTTTCTAATAGTTTCATTGCCGATTCTTGAGCTTGTGTTTTTGGCGATCGCCTTACCCAAACTGGTGCCAAAGTAATATTTTGCAGCACCGTCAAATGGGGAAATAAATTAAACTGTTGAAATACCATTCCCACTTCTTGGCGAATTGTTTCAATATTTCGCAAGTCATGACCAAGAGTAATTCCATCAATTTCAATTCTTCCATCTTGGTATTCTTCTAAAGCATTAAACGTGCGAATAAAAGTAGATTTACCAGAACCAGAAGGCCCCATCAAAACTACAACTTCTTGACGATTTACTGTTAAACTCACACCCTGAAGAACGTGGAATTTACCATACCATTTGTGAACATTTTCAGCAATAATTATCGGTTTTTGTTCTGCTAACACAGATTTGTACCTCCGAATTTTTTAGTAAGCTGATGGAGTGATGAGCAATTAATTGATGAATTTAGGTAGTATTGCTCAATTTTGAGTATAGCGATCGCCTATTAATAATAACTCTAATTAGTCCCAGTACAGTTCGGTTAAGGTTTTTTGATCAAAATTCTACATGACAAAGACGCGATAAATCGCCGTCTCTACAAAGAATTGATTGTTGTAGAGACGGCGATTTATCGCGTCTCTTGCTTAACCGAACTCCTAACTACTGACTTAACTGTTTTTCTAAACGTCGAGAAACCAGCGACATTGAGTAACAAAATATCCAGTAAATAAATCCAATAAAGAGATAAACTTCTGCATAGCGACCAAGAAATTCTGGCTGTGCCAAGATAGAACGGGCAATACCTGTGAGTTCTACTAATCCAAGTAAAGATAAAAGTGAAGTGTCTTTAAATAAGCTGATAAATTGACCAACGATAGCAGGAATAACGGCACGTAAAGCTTGAGGCAGAACAATTAATAAAACCACCAAAGCTGTATTTAATCCTAATGCTTTGGCAGCTTCAATTTGTCCCCGTGGAATTGATTGAAGTCCGCCACGTACATTTTCTGCCATGTAAGCAGCACTAAATAAAATCAATCCAGCAATTCCTCGCAATACCCGATCTAAACGCACATCTGCTGGTAAAAATAAGGGAAGCATTACCTGAGCAAGGAACAAAATCCCAATTAATGGGACTCCTCGAATGATTTCAATGTACAGGATAGAAAACCAACGCACTACAGGTAAATCACTTGTCCGTCCTAAAGCCAGTAAAACCCCAATGGGAAAGGAAAGTACAATACTAACTGCTGCCATTAGTAGGGTAAGTAGTAAACCATTCCACAAGTTTGTGGGTACAGATTGCAATCCAAATCCACCGCCAATTAACCACAAAATGACGGGAAAAGATAATAACCATAATAGGGAAAGCCAAGGACTTAATACTTCAGCAAAGTTCCTTCCAATTCCAAAACCTGCAATTATTAAAATTGCAATTAATAGTAACTGTAAGCGGTATATCAAATCCAGTGGTAAAATAATCAAGAAAACACCGACTATAAACGCAAAAAAAGCAATTATACGTCTTGTTAACTGTTGCTTGCTAAAGAAAACGCCTCCAGTTATAGCCCCTAAAATTGCAGCGATCACCAGCACGCTCCAAGGTCGCCAATATAGCGTTTGGGGAAACCTTCCAACTAAAAATAAACGTAAATTAACCTGAATGACTGCCCATTGTGCTTGAGTCGTTGCCCAAGTTATTATTCCTCGTGCTACCCAAAACAAGAACGCCAAACACACAACAGTTAACAAGCTGTTGTACCAAGTACTGAATAGGTTTTTACGCAACCACAACAATTTTGGATTTTGGATTTTGGATTTTGGATTGCTTGTCATCTTAATTATTTATTCTCCCCATGCCTTTGCTAGACTAATTTAAAAAATAATTCCGACAAAGGGAAAGCAAAAAGCAATTAACACTAAATCTTCCCCAATCTAAAATCTCAAATTTAAAATCTCAAATTGTATTATCTCTCTTTAATTTGCACGGCGCGATTAAACAAATTCATAATTAGAGAAATACTCAAGCTCAGGATGAGATACGTGAGCGTAATCAGTAATATTACTTCTACAGCTCTCCCTGTTTGGTTAAAAGTGGTGGAGGCGACAAAATACATATCAGGGTAACCGATGGCGATCGCTAAGCTGGAATTTTTCGTCAAATTGAGATATTGACTCGTCAACGGTGGAATAATTACCCGCAAGGCTTGGGGAAAAATCACCAGGCGCATTACCAACCCTGGTTTTAATCCTAGCGATCGCCCTGCTTCCCATTGTCCCTGAGGTACTGATTGAATTCCACCCCGGACAATTTCCGCAATAAACGCACCCGTGTAAAAAGTTAATCCCAACAACAAAGCTGAAAATTCTGGTGATACCGTAAACCAAGGAAGTTCTAAGCCACTTTGACTCAGGCCAATAAAACCCCAAAGTGATATTTTATTTTCTGTTTTCGGAAAACTGAGGAAAACAGCAAAGTACCAAAATAACAATTGCAGCAGCAAGGGCGTATTACGGAAAATCTCCACATAAACCATAGTGATATTCCGCACTAGCCAGTTGTCAGAAAGTCGGGCAATCCCAGCGGTGATTCCCACAATTGTCGTGAGAAAAATTCCTGCGATCGCCACCCGTAAAGAATTAATTAACCCCACCCATAACGCACGGCTGTAGGTATCAGTTGGTTTGTACCTAATCAGCGTTTCACCAATATCAAAAGAAGCTTGCTGCTTAAGAAAATCAAATCCAAACTGAATGCCCAATTGCTGCAAATTGCGGTTAAGATTACCCCACAGTATTACTACTACAACTACTGTTAAAAATACTGCAAGAAATTGCCCAGCAATTCTCCAAAAGCGGTAGTCATTTATCATTTATCATTTATCATTTGTCATTTGTCATTTGTCAACTGTCATTGGGTATGAGCATTGAGAGAGAGTCCTGAATGAGGAGTTAACAGTTATTCTCCTCCTACTTCCCCTGCCTCCCCTGCCTCCCCTGCCTCCCCATCTCCCCATCTCCCCATCTCCTCACTCCCCACCCCTACCGAAACGGCGGAGAATAAAGCAGTCCCTTTTTATTCCAGAGTTGATTTTGACCGCGAGCTAGATTGAGTTTTGTTTTGGGTCCGAGGTTGCGATCGTAAATCTGTGCATAATTGCCGACATGCTTAATTACTCGTGCTGCAAAGTCCTTTGTTAAGCCGAGTCCTTCACCAAGGTTGCCTTCTGTCCCTAAAAAGCGCTTAATATCTGGGTCATTACTGTTGGCGAACTGACCTACATTCTGGGAAGTAATGCCCAATTCTTCAGCTTTTACCAGAGAATAAACCACCCACTTGAGGGCATCACCCAGCCTAGTGTCTCCTTTAGCAACTGCTGGCGCAAGGGGTTCTGAAGAAATCACTTCTTCAAGAATCACATTGTCTTCTGGTTTGGGCAGGGTTGTACGCCGAGAAACCAATGCCGAACGATCGGCTGTAATGCCATCACAACGCCCTTGAACATAGGTAGCAAAGGTAACATTAACGTCTTCAAAGACAACGGGTTTGTAAGTAATGCCCCTTTTTCGCATTTGGTCTGCTAAGTTCTGTTCGGTAGTAGTGCCAGTTTGAACACAAATAGCTTTATCTTTCAAATCTGCCAGGGATTTAATATTGCTACTTTTGCGAACCATGATGCTTTGTCCATCGTAAAAGACTACGGGTGCAAATTCCAGACCAACTGAAGTATCACGACTCAAAGTCCAGGTAGTGTTACGGCTGAGAACGTCTACTTCCCCAGTCTGCAAAGCTGTAAACCGCTCTTTGGTATTGAGATTGCGAAATTCTACTGCATCTGGTTTGTCAAACAAAGCAGCTGCCATCGCCCTGCAAATATCTACGTCAATGCCGCTGTATTTACCGTCAGTTCCCACAAAGCTGAACCCTGGAATTTCACCACTTACACCGCAAATTACTTGACCACGGCTTTTAATACTATCCCAACGATTTGTAGTTGCTGGTACTGGTCGATTGGCGCCTGGGCTGCTGGCTGTATTTGGTGTTTGTCCTGATCCTCCACCACAAGCAGTCATGGTCAAGATTAGGGGAGCGATCGCTACAATGAAACCTGATTTATGCATAAACTTCATAGTTATAGACAATAAAATGTATTATTCACTACACTCATTTGGGTAAAAACAATTTGTTGCTTGTCATATAAAACTCTACCAGCCTCCAGGCTATATTTCTTCACCGTTAAAAGCAGTAGTTGAAGTTTCGACTGATTTTTGAAAAGCCTGAGATATTTTGTGGAAATTGTCTTAACTTAGCTTCAACTTACCACTTTTATTTAAAACTCTATCAGGATACTAAATAGCAATCTGTTTATCAAACCTGGAAGATAATATTAAAATTCTAGCGATACCAATTCTGTATTTTTCACTGCCTAAGAGTTGGTAACAACCAATTATCGCATCTTTAATAATGAACAAAAAAGCTTCATCAAATACTATTCACAGCCCAGCATCAAAATCTGTTTTTCCTATCCCCAATGCCCCATTCCCCATGCCCCATACCCCATGCCCTATTTACCATAAGTAGCCACACTAACTCAAACAACTACCACTCGCAGGTTAAACTAGGTCTGGTAACAGCTGCTCCACCATTCCTTATGAGGCTTTTATGGGAGCTAACCTCAAACAAATTGCCAAGTACTTAGATAACCTTGGTTGGGACTACCGTTTTGATGATGAAGAAGACCGTATTATAACAGGTGTGGAAGCTGATAACTTAGAAGATTTTCTCATAGTTGTCCAACTGGATGAGGACGGAAAATTTTTCCGAGTATTTGCCCCTCAAGTTCTGGCAGGAATTCAAGAGCATCCTCACAAGGCAGCTATCCTACAGACAATGCTTGCCATTTCTTGGGAAACCAAAATGTTGCAATGGGAGTACGATCCATCCGATGGCGAAATCCGTGCCATCATCGAGTTCCCCCTGGAAGACTCAATTCTCACAGAAAGGCAATTTCACCGTTGTCTGAGTGGATTAATTCAGATTGTAGATGGTATAGCGATACCTCGCCTGAAAGAAGTTATGGCAACAGGACTCGATCCGGGAAATATAGAACTTGGAGAAAGACTATTACTCAGTATCCAAGAAGAAGCTCCAGGATTGCTAGATTTACTAGAAAAGGCAATGGAAGCACGAAAAAAACGAGGAAGTTTTCCCAATGAGTGAGACGGATCGTTACTGAAATAGCTATACTCCAAAGTGATACCCTCACTATATACTGAAATTTTCTGGGGCTGGATATTATGACATCCTATGCAACCTCCTCTGCTAAAGCGGAAATGAGTGAACTCCGGCGGTTGAAAGGCTTACTACCGCCAGAATTGCAGAGCTGGGTCACGGTAGAAGGCACAACTGAGGTCAATCCACCCCTGATCCGCTGCGAAGAAATTGGTAAAGACCAAGTAGAAATTCAAATTGACTTGGTGAAATGGGATGCCCTCGCAATGGATCAGCGTAATCTGCTGTTCTGGCATGAAGTTGCTCGCGTTCAAAATGACACAATTCCCAAAGACGGTTGGGAAATGGCAGCACTAGCCATCGGTTTAGGTGGTGCTGTCGGTGAATTATGGGTACAAGATGGATTACTTTTGGTGTTAGCTTTGGCGCTGTGTGGCGTGTCAGGCTGGCGATTATATCAAAAGAATAGTGGGGAGAAGCAACTAAGAGAACTGCTCGATGCTGATGAAAAAGCGATCGCCTTGGCAACTCGTTTTGGCTATACCCTCCCCAACGCCTACAAGAGTCTTGGTAGCGCCTTAAAAACCCTGATTGATAATACTCCTAGCAAGCGTCAACGGTCGAAATACGAAGCAAGGCTCTCTGCCCTCAAACGCAGCGCTAATAAAGCAAAAGCTAAATCTAAAACGATGGATGAAGGCGCAC
This sequence comes from Desmonostoc geniculatum HA4340-LM1, assembly GCA_019359545.1. Taxonomy (GTDB): domain Bacteria; phylum Cyanobacteriota; class Cyanobacteriia; order Cyanobacteriales; family Nostocaceae; genus Nostoc; species Nostoc geniculatum. The sequence continues at coordinate 78,929 of JAHHHB010000015.1, forward strand.
TGTAGTAACCAGAAAGTAGGTTGGGTGGGCGATACCCACCCCTAAAATATCTCAATAATTGACCGTGGTAACTTCAGATTCTTGCAAGGTGCTTTTTGATAGCTAGCAACTTTATCAAGCAACAAAAGCTCAACAAAAATTCATATATTGATTTTATTAACAAAATTTAATATAAATTTATATTTGCCTTAACGATATCTTTAGTAAGACTTACCTTTTACATAGCCAAATATAAACAGGCTATTTTACAGTTGGTTGAGCATTTTATGTGTCTGGGGTATTACCCGCACTTGCTTAAGAAACTGTTTCATCAAAGCTTGCCACATCAAAACTCTATCGGGCGCAGGGGCAAGCGCAGGTATTGGAGAAAATTGTTCAGACTCTATCAAAGGCGTAACAGGCTGCAAAAATACTGGTATATCTGGACTCACATCTGCCACTAGCAGAGCTGAACGTTCCAACTCAGCAGGATCTGTGTTTTGAGACACAATTATCTTGACAAAAATACTTTTATATGATTCATGACATAGTTGGAGAAATTTAGCATGTTCTTGCCAATGACTTTCGCCGCTGACACTGGGCAACTTGAAATCCATCCCCACGGAGTCTAAGTAGGGGAGAATCATCGCTAGTTGTTCTGGGCGGTGTCCACCAGTTTCTAAGTATATAGGTAGACCGGTTATGGCTCGCACTTCGGGTAGAAACTGCGTTAAAAATTGGGCATGAAGAAGTGGTTCGCCCCCCGTTAAGCTAATGCTATCGTGTAGAGAAGGTAGATTTTGTCTTTGGACCCATTCTATTAATATGGGTAATGGGACGGGATTAGAGTAAATTTCAAAGTCGCGTAATCCAGGCGATCGCTCTATCCGGCAATTAAGAGGTGCATTCCAAGTGTGGGCGCTATCACAAAAATGACAGCGCAAATCACACAAAGCAAAACGAATAAAAATCTGACGTGTTCCTACATTGAGTCCTTCGCCTTGAATGGCAGAGAAGACCTCAACTAGGCGTGCGGTAGATGTAACCGTAGTTTTAGCAATCATTTGATCAGAGTAACGCGATCGCGTTGCGTCGGCACAACAGCAAGAATATTTTTTAGCTTCTTGTTCTATTGTGAATCGTCGCTAGCGATTTCCAATCTGAGAAAGAGCAAATAATAATTAGTCCTAATTACATCTAAGTAATTTTCAAAGGACAAAATAATGTTTGGCAGATCACATTATACATGGCAACGAAAGTGCAGAGCTTCATGACTAGCCAACCGACAGAGGTCGATTTTCCCGTTCATTCCCTAAACGACACGGTTATAGTGCAGGTGCCGACACGGTTGAGCGTGCTGGAGGCTTTGGCCTTTAAGCAAACCTGCCAAAACTTAATCCAACCGAATTCATATCCCAAGCAAATCATCATTGACTTTGACCAAACTACTTTTATGGATAGTAGTGGTTTGGGTGCCTTGGTCAGTAATTTTAAATACGCCCAGGCTAAAGGTATTGGATTCAGACTGCGGAATGTAACACCCCAGGTGATGGCAGTTTTAAAACTCACGGGGTTGGATCAAGTTTTCCCCCTAGAGTCTGTAGATAATGAGTCGCTAATAGAACAACAAGATTTAAAAGATAACCGGAGGACAGTTTCCCGTCAAGTAGAGCAGTTACCCACGACTCATCCTTCCGTAGCATCTTGGATGAAACGATTCTTAGATATTATCGGGTCAGTGGTTGGGTTATTAATTACAGGAATTTTGTCGATTCCCATTGCGATCGCTATTCAAATTAACGATCCCGGGCCGATTTTCTTTAGTCAAACCCGCTGTGGTTGGATGGGAAAACGGTTTAAAATTTGGAAGTTCCGCTCTATGTGTGTGGATGCGGAAGCAAAGAAATCCCAAGTCAAAAACCAAGTGCAAGGTGCCTTTTTCAAGAATGAAAATGACCCCAGAATTACCAAGGTAGGGCGTTTTTTACGGCGAACTAGTCTTGACGAACTACCCCAATTTTGGAACGTACTCAAAGGGGAAATGAGTTTAGTAGGCACTAGGCCACCCACACCCGATGAAGTGGAACGCTACGAAGTACCAGAGTGGCAACGTTTAGATGTCAAACCCGGTATGACTGGCGAATGGCAAGTAAATGGCCGCTCTACAGTCCGTAGTTTTGAAGATGTAATTCGCCTAGATTTGCAGTATCAAAAAAATTGGAGTTTGGTTTACGATTTAAAGCTAATTTTCAAAACTATAGCGATTCTGTTTAATAGAAACAGTGGTGCTGTTTAGCTAACTATCCTTATTCACAATTTTTTGCTAACTTGCAATTCTCACGATAATTGTTCAATACACCCAAGCTCAAAAAGGGCTTGGGTTGGACAGCAACATCTCCCTCACGCTTTAACTCTTCCCAATTTAAGTAATATAACGCCAAAGAAAAATTTTTATTTACTCGCAATAAAGATGAATAATTATTTAATAATTCAAAAACTGTATTTAGGTTATTTTCCTGATATTGTTGTGCGAGTTTGAAAGCTAAATTACTTGCTTCTTGGAATTTCTGGGATTTTATTGATAATTCGTTAGCCGCTTCAGCTTCAGCTGCCAAATGAGTTATTTCTACAAATATTGAAGTTGTTGGAGATTGAGAACTAATACGTTCTTCCAACTTATGCCTATCTTGAATAACTAAATTTTGAAGTTCATTTATGTCAATAGTTTCTAACAAATCTTTGTTAAAGATACCTTCTGAATTTGTAAGATAAGGCGTTTTCATGATTTACCTATCCTCAAAACAGGAGTCGCAAACACTACCATATTTTTCAGCCAAGTGCAAAGGCGCATTTTTCTTAGCGCCTTTGCGTGAGATTATCCCACCGCCTTTTGAACACCAACGACTTCAACTTGCTGCACTTCTGGCAATAAACGCTTCACGCCTTGCTTGACAAACCCCTGCAAAAAGGCAATTTGCTGATTTTGCCCAAATACCTTTTGCAGAGTTTCTCGCAATTTATCCAAATTCAAATTAGTTCCAGAATCTACTGCTATTTCTTGTTGTTGGAAATATTCAACTAAACTTAATCCAGCGACTCTGGTCAGATAAGCTGCACTTACTCCCTGCACCAAACCACCAGCAACAAAGGTAACAGCATTACTTTTGAGAACAGTACCAATAGCCTTGGTAGAAAGTTCAACTAAACCGAGTTTCAGCATCAAACTTCCCATTGTTCCAGCTACGGTTTGTGCCTGTTCTAGGGAAAATTTCTGCTGATAAATGTTGCCCAAATCCATTACCATTTGAGCATTAATGGCCGCAGTCGCCAGGATGTCAAGTGCTGGTACTGGGTTAGCAAAGGCAGCAGCCGCAGCTATCCACTGATATTGTTCAATAATTGGGGTGGCGCGATCGCATCTAATTCCATTCAGGCAGTTTTTCGCCTCAGCTTTCAACAACCCGGCTTTTCTCATGGTAGTTACCCAAACTAGCCGTTGTTTTTGCTGTGCTAAAATTTCACCCAACTGCTGGGTTAACTGCTGGATATCTGGTGCTGGTTGTTCCATCCACTCTTGCACAGAACCATCGGCGTCATGCTTTCGTACTTTGACGGGGATGGGAGAAGCCGCAGTTGCAACTACATTTCCCTGCATCCGCTGTTTCAATGACAGCAAAACGCTACCACGTTCATCGGCTAAATATTGGTCTTGTTTGTTGATAACCAGCATTGCGGGCTGATTTACTGCTTTTAGCTGCTGTAAAGTTTGAAATTCTGAGTCTGTCAAATCACCGTTTGTCAAAAACAGCACAAAATCAGATTTTGCTACTTCTGCCAAAACAGATGCATCGGAATTCTCACCTGTTTCTCTAAACAAAGGTGCTGTTTCTTGTAGAGACACAAAATTTCCTGCCTCTAGATTTTGTTCTAAGACTTCAATTAAAGTACTTTTACCGACGGATTTTCCACCAGTCACAGCCACTTTAATTTCTTGCCTGTCTAATTCGAACGACAATTGGGCAAGTTGTTCTCTGAGTGTCTCTAGTGCCTGATGGTTTTCTGCTTCCTGTGCTAGTTGGTTAATTACAACTTCAGCAATAGAAATCGCACTTTCTACAGTCGCCCGATCTACAAGCATACTATCTAGCTGTTCTAAAGCGTTTTTCGGGCGATTTTGTTGGAATAACCACAAACCACCGCCTACAGCTAAGGCACTCAATAAACTAAACTCACCCACCTGCATTATTGAATGATGCCAACTTTGTAACATCCACAGAGAAAAGGACAGTCCCAATCCTCCCACTAAAATTGGTCGCTGCAACTTCACAACCATGACTCTCCGCGCCTTTTAGATGGCTATTTATTCCAGAATAGATTAAAATCCTGCTTCTTGGAATTGAACAGGCGATCTAACACAATTTTCTTTACTTACAGATGCTTGTGAGATTAACAAGATAAGAACTAGGTCAACCTAATTCAACGTAAAGCACTACAATTCTATGCATTTAGTTGAGTGTAGTCTATGAAATGTGGCATAATACACAAAAAAATATTTAAAGGCATAAACTTATGAGTTCTCATCAAGGTGGCAGAGGTTGGTTAGGTGGAATAGCTGCAATCATTGGTGCTATTGCAGTATCAATTAGCACTCTTCACCAAATAGGTATTTTTCCTACTTCAAAGAACAATCAATCTCCAACCCTATCTACTCCACCACTAACTGTATCCCAAGGCTCAACTTCATTCGACCCTAAACCAATAATTCCACCTCCACCAGAACAGGCAGAAATAGAAACAGTTATCAATACTTCATATCTTACTTACCGCATTGCTTTTAGGGATTTAAATAAAGCAGAACTGCAAGCTTTATTCACTGGGGAAGCACTCAAAGCTAAAGAGAGGTTGATAGAAGCAAATTCTAAATTACCTTCCGGCGATAAACTTGCTTTCGTCAATATTGAATATGATTACAGCAATACTCAATTTGAGGATTATCAAGTTATTGATAATGAAAGAGTAAAAATAAAAGCTACGAAAATAATAAAAAGTATTACATTTTGGGCTGACGCAAATCGTTGCATAGGATATCAACCTGAACACTCTTCAATACAAATATTTGATTTAGTAAAAACCTCTACAGGATGGTTAATAAGTAACGTTAAGGCGCTTCACAAAACTACAGTCTATGGTGGTCAATGTCCTACCTAACCGTTCAGTGGGTGTCCGAGCTAGCTCTTCTCAAGACAAAACCCTGTAATCTTTTTAGAAAACAGGGTTTTATTTGTTCTTTCATTTGGTGGCGGGAAGTGGATTTGAACCACTGACCTTCGGGTTATGAGCCCGACGAGCTACCAGGCTGCTCTATCCCGCGTCGCTCTTGACTTTTCTAGTCTAACTCAAAGTCAAGAGTTTGGCAACTACAAAAACGATAATTCTCCAATTACTTCTAAACGTTTGTATTTTCCTAAGGTGACAAACTTTTCACAGAGGCTTTCTGCGGCGCTGGGACTAATCCAACCCATTTGTTGGAGTAAGTGAATAGCAACGGCATGTTTTGCCCGTTTTGCCCCATCCATAACTTTAATTGCTAATCCCATGCCTTCACCGAGTCTACCAATGCACTGCACTCCTTCGGCACCAGATTTGCTCACCAGTTCCCCTGGAGTTAAACGCATCAGTTCCGTATCAAATTCTCCATCCCCTGCTACCATTGCTGGGTGATGAGTCATGGCACGGACAATGCGCTCCATATCCAAGTTGGTACTAGAAGCTAGCAGGGCGTATAAAGAGGCCATTTGACCGAGTTGCATCAAATAAGTCGGTGCGCCACAGTCATCATGGGCGCTGATAAATTCCTCTGCTGGCATTCGCAGCAATTCTGCTACTTTGCATAAAATCAACTGCTGTATTGGGTGTTTGCGTTCCAAGTAGTTGTTTAAAGGCCAATGGCGTTGCTGACAAACAGCTAGCATCCCCGCATGTTTACCAGAGCAATTGTATTCCAGAGGACTGCGTTTGCCTTCAGGAATCGGACACTGGAGTATAGTGGGGTCAAGATCAGCCCGCCAAAGGATGTTAAATACCTGTCGGACTTGCTCTATTGTTCCTTTATGGGAACTTGTGATAATTGCTAAATCGCGATCGCTGAGGTCATAGCGTTCCAGTGTACCTGTAGTGGTGACTGCGAGTGCCTGAAATGGTTTGAGCGCTGAACGAATAAATGCAGCAGTTTCAGAGTTACCAGCGACGGTTAAAACCCGTCCGCGTTCGTCGCATACAACAGCCTGGACTATATGCTTGGATTCAATGATACCTTCACGCAGCAACCGGACTTCCAGTGCTGTAGCTTGAGTTCGTTTTCCCATTGTCATGGGTTTATTTTTATCACTTTTTTATTATTTGTCATGAGTCATGAGTCATTAGTCATGAGTCATTAGTCATTTGTCCTTCGTCCTTTGTTTATTTACTAATGACCAATGCCCAATGCCCAATGCCCAATGCCCAATGCCCAATGACTAATGACGGTTTACAACAAATGCCAAACTATAGTACCAGTAACAAACATTCCCGCCAAGCCAGCAAAGGTAAATTGCAACCGCCGTAGGATAGGTTTAATTTCGTATGCCACGATCAAGCGATCGCGATTGAGGATTTCTTGTGGCTTTGTCCAGGTTTGACCGTCGTACCAGCCTGACTCTTCATAGAATACTGTGGGACTGCAAAGGCGATCGCACACGTAAAACCAGCCTAAATACAACCTTACCACTGCCAGCAGTACCCCCAGACTTGCCCCTGCTGCACCACAGAGAATAAAATGGGCAATATATTTCTGTGGGGGAAAACTTGCTGCTGCTACAGGCCCAGCTACAAGCCAAGATAAACCCCAAATCCAAACCATCTTCGTGATATAATCGCGCAAATGTAAAATGCTATCACGAAATAGCCAGGAAGCTTTTAACTCTTCGTACTCGTTGAGCGGTTGTTGATCTATAGGAACTGGGCAATTTGAAACCGAAGACCGAATCATGTTGGCTTACCCCCACCCTCATCAGATTCTGGAAAGGAAATACGTTCTGCATGAATCCAGAACGCTTCTAAATTATAAAACTCGCGTTCCTTGGGCATCATGATGTGAACGATGACTTCACCGTAGTCTTGTAGTACCCAACTGCCTTCGGCTTTTCCTTCTGTCCTTAAAGGGCGTCGTTGTAATTCAGTTTCGACTTTTGCTTCAATTGCTTGAGCGATCGCCCTTACCTGTACCCTAGAATAACCAGTCATCATCACAAAGTAATCTGCTAGATAAGATACGTCTGCTACTCTGAGCAATAAAATATCACCAGCTTTGCGATCTGATGCAGCAACAGCTATCATTGCAGCTAATTTTCCGCTTGCTTCTTCTATTTGGGTGGGGTTTCTCAGCACACTCTTCGTCAGTGGGACAGATTGTAATGGGAAATTTCCTTGGAAATAATCAGTCATTAAACCTCAGGTGCTTTCTTCCTTTTGAAACAATTGTTTACATTTACTTAACAAATAACAAACAATTGATCTGAAAATGTATCAATGGGTTTTTTTGAATACTAACAAAAAAACAGGTGTCTATGGAGGCTAGCTTAAAAAAGGGAGTAGGGAGTGGGGAGTAGGGAGGAGGGAGGAGGGGAAGAAACGTTTTTTATGTTTTGTTACGAGATTTTCCCGCGATTGACTGTCTTGAAAGAGGGACTGGGGACTGGGAAAAGAATATTTTCATGCCATCGTTGTGTGATTGCTGATGCGACCGTCTAGCTTGAAAATAGGAATTAGAAATTAGGGGGCGATTCCTTGTCGCCTTTATGGGGATATTCGGAATTTTGCTTTGCAGGACTAGACTTTAGGCTGGCTATTACAACTTACGATACAAGAGAACGCACTCATGCCCGATCTGCCAAAAGTCTGATTGGCATAAATGTAGCAGTAGGTGTTTGGGGATACTAAAGCAGCCTTATTATATTAAGTAAAAAAATTCATATTCCCACGCCTTGAATGAAGTGAAGCCGTGGGATTTTTGATTCAATACCAATTCAGCTAAAAGCTTGCTTCAGTATTGTTATTTTTTAAGTAAGATTGAATACAATCAAATTTTCTGTGATTGAGATTTTGACATCAACTCTACTGAAAGCGCAAATATAGAACCTAACTGCACTGTCGTAGATTACACCTCTTGTTTGGTAACTATTGTCGAGTGAATTGCTCTACGATCTGCGATTAATGAGTAACACAAGGATTCATATTGATTTAAAGCTTGCTCAAAAGCATACTGCTCAACGGCATATTGGCGACTTTTATAACCTAGAGTTTTAACTTTTTCGGGGTTTTGATACAAGTTTAAAATTGCCATTGCTAAAGCTTGGGGATCTTCTGGAGGAACGATAACCCCGCCGCCACTTTGCTTGATAGCCCTTGCTGCGGTACCTTTATCAGGCACAGAGGCGACTAAAGCCCGTCCACTAGCAAGTAGCACTTGAATTTTTGACGGCATATTGAAGGATATAACATTTTTCTTTTGCACCACCAAACCAACATCCGCGGCTGCTAACATTTGTGGTAAATTTTTCCGGGGTTGAAATGGGAGTAGCAAAACATTATCTGCACCACAGTCTAAACACTCCTGTTGCAATCTCTGTAAACCTTTTGCCTCTCCGACGATGACAAAGGCAATATCTGGGATGTGGCGCAACATAGAAGCAGCTTTGACAACGCTTTCTAAGCCTTGGGTGAGGGCAATGTTACCAGAATACAGGACTACAAATTTATCATTCAGGTTGTGTGTCGTGCGGAAAGGGTTATTTTTTTGAGGCAAGGGGCGGATAAAATTAACATCAACCCAGTTAGGAATTTGCACAATTTTGTCAGCTTCTACGCCCTTAGATCGCAAATTTTCCACAAATCCATCGGCGATGACGCTAATTTTACTAGCACTGCGGTAAGCAAATTTTTCCAAGAATGTAAACAACTGGATGAGTAATTTATTTTTAAGTAGACCGACGTGAACAGCTGCTTCTGGTAATATGTCTTGTAGATTCAAAACCACAGGGCAAGCACGTAACCATCCTAAAAGAGCAACTGGCACACAGCTTGGTAGGGATGGCGAGGTTGAGAGAATAACATCTGGACGCCAACCTATGAGGGCAGGTACAAAACTAGTCACAACGAAACTAGCATCTAGCAACACTCGATCTAGTAGATTGGGTTCTGGACGAATCCAAACGTAACTACGTTGAATTTCAACCCCATTTTTGTATTCGGTGAGATACCACTTGCCCCGATATTCCTGGTAAATTTGACGCTCAGGATAGTTAGGCATAGCAGTAACTACGCGCACTTGGTGTCCCCGCTTCACTAGTCCCTCTGCTAATTCAGTCATTAGTGGGGCAATACCAATTGGTTCTGGATAGTAATTGTAGGAGTAAATTAAAATTCGCATAGAAAATTAGTCTCAAGTGCCCGGGTTTTTTATTTAATGACAATAGTTGTCTTAAATATCTCTGTGAGGTTGAAATATCCTATATTTAATTGTGGCTTCCGAGTCTCTCGATGTCAGGGATTTTTCTTAAAGATTGAGTAAATTTTGATATTAAATCCTTACGGAATATGCAAAGAATAGTGACTATTTAATACACAATTTAAAATGTTTATTGATGATTGGTACGTAAGTAAAAACCCCATGATTTATGAAAATAATACCAGTATTTAACAATAATAGTGATTGAATGAGCGATCGCCCTTGTATTTTCTCTTTTTTTGCTGGCTCAGGTTTCCTGGATTTAGGTTTTGAAACCAGTGGTTTTAACATTGTTTATGTTAATGAAATTTTTTCCCCATTCATGGCAGCATACCGCTATTCACGGCAGGCTCTCAATCTAGGGTTGCCAGAATACGGATATTATGACGGCGAAGCAGGAGACGTAAGTAAACTCATCCAAGGTTCACAAGCACAACATATTTGCGAGTTAGTCAAAGACTGCCGTAAATTTAATCATATTGTTGGCTTTATTGGTGGGCCTCCCTGTCCTGATTTTTCCATTGGGGGAAAAAACAGAGGCAATTTAGGAGATAATGGCAAGCTTTCGACTTCCTATGTGCAATTAATTTGTCAAAATCTCCCAGATTTTTTTTTATTTGAGAATGTTAAGGGTTTGTGGAAGACGAAGAAGCACCGTTTATTTTTTGAATCCCTGAAGCAACAATTACAGCAAGCAGGATATATATTAACAGAGCGGTTAATTAATGCAATTGAATATGGCGTACCCCAAGATCGGGAAAGAATTATTTTGATTGGATTCCAAAATAATTTTATCAAAGAGATGGGTAGAGACTTTAGTAGGCAACAATTACTAAATGAACATATTTTTCCTTGGCAAAATCAGATTTTATACGAGAAAAAAAATGTTTTTGCTTACCCTTGGCGTAAGTGCGATCCATTTCAAGAAAATTCCATTATTCCTTGTCCTCCTGATATTCCTCAAAAATTAACAGTTGAATACTGGTTTATAAAAAATAATGTCCTCAAGCATCCCAATGCTGAACATTACTTTCAACCAAGGGCAGGTATCACAAAATTTGCTGCTGTTGATGAAGGAGATGATTCTAAGAAATCTTTTAAACGTCTGCATAGATGGCGTTATTCTCCAACAGCTTGCTATGGAAATAATGAAGTACATTTACATCCTTATAAAGTCCGGCGAATTTCTGTAGCAGAAGCTTTAGCTATCCAATCTTTACCTGCAAATTTCGTGCTTCCAGAGAATATGTCACTTACAAATATGTTTAAAATTATTGGTAATGGCGTACCATACTTGGCATCAAAAGCGTTAGCTCAAACTATTATTAACTTCTTAGTAACTGATGTGAGAAATACTGTTGATATTCCTAACCTTACTGGCACTTAATGTCAACTTAAATACTTACAGAAATTCTGAGACATCTGCAAAGCTGACATTCGAGATCAGTTAGCAGCTTATTTTCAGAATAAACTCGTAATAAATGTGGTTTAATATATATATAAAAAATGTTTTAATTTTTTATAAACTTTAATAATCAATCACTGGTACAAGACACGATGGCAGCAGACTATCCGGACATTGATATTGCGCCATTTATAGATCATGCCCTGTTAACGCCAACGGCTACTCCAGAGCAAGTTGAGCAATGGTGTGAAGAAGCATATAGATTCAATTTTGCGGCGGTTTGCCTGTATCCCGCCTATGTCAAGCAAGCAGTTGAACTCCTCCACGGTAAGAACCCGAAAGTCTGCACGGTGATTGGCTTTCCTGCTGGTGCAACGACTTCAGCAGTCAAGTTGTATGAGGCTCAAGAAGCGGCGGAAAGTGGGGCTACTGAGTTGGATGTGGTAATCAACTTGGGCTGGTTGAAAGCTGGCAAAACAGAAGAAGTTCATCGTGAGATTGCCGAAATTTGCGAGGAGACTGGACAGACTGTCAAGGTAATTTTGGAAACTAACCTGTTGACAGATGCGGAGAAAAAAATAGCTGCTGAAATATCTATGGAAGCGGGAGCAAGTTTCTTAAAAACCAGTACTGGTTGGAATGGTGGTGCCACTGTGGCTGATGTGCGACTTTTGAAGGAATTGGCGAAAGAAAGGGTGGGAATTAAAGCTTCAGGTGGTATCCGTACTATCGATCAAGCTCTAGACTTAATTGTAGCGGGTGCTACTAGATTAGGCACATCTCGCGGTATCGATTTGATCCGCCAGCGCGATAACCTGGAAAAGGGTGAATAGTCATTTGTTTTTTGTTCTTTGTCATTTGTCCAAAGTCCAATATGTTTATTTACTAATAACCAATGACCAATGACCAATGACCAATGACCAATAACTAATAACTAATCACTAATGACTAATGAGTAGAACCTATAAAGCAACCGGAATTAATCTTAAAACCCAGGCGCTCGGAGAATCGGATAAAATAGTGACAATTTTGACACCAGAATTCGGTCTAATTCGAGCAGTGGCTCCAGGGGCGCGCAAGCACAACTCCAGTTTGGGCGGCAGGAGCGGTATGTTCGCTGTTAATGAACTATTGATTGCCAAAGGGCGATCGCTTGATAAAATTACTCAAGCACAGACCTTAAAAACTTATCCAGGTCTAGCTAAAAATTTGGGAAAATTAGCTGCTGGCCAGTATTTAGCAGAAATAGTACTGTGTCAAGCTTTGAGCGAACAACCCCAAGAAGAACTTTATGAGTTATTCAACGAACATCTCCATCGATTGGAGGTGTTGTCTAGTGGAAATACATCTGGTGTTTTAGCTCATCTGGCTCATGGGGTTTTTCACCTTTTAGCCTTAGCAGGATTGACACCGCAAGTACAAGTTTGTTGCTTGTCTGGGCGGCCCCTCACACCAGATTTTACAAACCCCAACTGGCAGGTAGGATTTAGCATCCCTGCGGGTGGAATTGTTTGTTTAGAAGCTTGGGAACGTTTGCGAAGAGAGGGGGAGATGAGGAAGATGAGGAAGATGAGGGAGATGAGGGAGATGAGGGAGATTAATAACAAACCTCCAATGCCCCATGCCCAAACAATTGTTGTCCATCGGCAAGAAATACCTGTGATTTCTAGTCGTCCTAGTGCAATGGAACTAGCTTTGCTTCAAAATCTATCGCAACCAGAAATCGTGCAAATTGATGGTGCAAGAGATCATAACTGGTTATCTGTTGAGCAGATTTTACGCCACTATGCTCAGTATCAATTAGGCCGTCCTATTCGCTCTGCTACCTTGATCGACTCTTATTTTGCTGCCAACCATGATGCAATCGTCTGATTTGGATAAAAAAATCCTGCCTTTATCACCAAGCCTCGTCAAAAAACAGAATAGGGCATCAGATCACATATTAACTAATCACCTGAGTGCCGTCTCCAAGTCTACACCTAATCAAATCAATGGGCAAGAAATTTCCCCAAAAGACGTTTCTAAAAACGATCAAAGTTGGACGGAAATACCAAAAGCTCATGTTACAAGCCAATCAGAAACACCAACCCAAGACCAATTAACTACTGGCCAAACAGATAAAAATAATGATAACGGCAATGGGCTAGACCTACACAATGGGAAGAATTTACCAGTAACCATTATTCCAGAAACAGAACCAGCGAAATTACATGAGCCTGCTTCAGAGAATGCAAAACAGCGGGGGTTTGTGCCAGTATTAAAAAACTTTAATTTCCTGGCTCTTTGGGGCGGTCAAGTTTTCTGCCAACTAGCAGATAAAGTTTATTTGGTGCTGATGATTGCTTTGATTAATACTCAGTTTCAGGGTGGGAATCAAAGTATTAGTGGATGGGTGTCAGCCTTGATGATGGCTTTCACTATTCCAGCGGTATTATTTGGTTCCGTCGCTGGTGTGTTTGTAGACCGCTGGCCGAAAAAGGGTGTGCTGGTGGCAACGAATGTTTGGCGCGGTATTTTGGTTTTCTCAATTCCCTTCTTACTGTGGGTGACTCATGATTGGAAACCCATAGGAGTGTTACCAGTAGGTTTTTTAATCATTCTGAGTGTGACTTTTTTAGTTTCCACGCTGACGCAGTTTTTTGCCCCAGCGGAACAGGCGGCAATTCCTTTAGTAGTAGAAGAACAGCATTTACTCTCGGCTAATTCGCTTTACACAACAACGATGATGGCATCGGTAATTGTTGGGTTTGCCGTTGGGGAACCGTTGTTAGCGATCGCCGATAGACTTTGGTTGCAATTTAGTGGTAGTAGTGGTTTGGGCAAAGAACTTTTAGTGGGTGGCAGTTATGCGATCGCTGGAATCATTTTGTTCCTTCTGAGAACTAACGAAAAACCTCACCCACCCGAAACAGAATTCCCTCACGTATTCTCTGACTTACGGGATGGTCTGGCTTACCTGAAAGCCAATCATCGCGTCCGTAATGCTTTACTCCAGCTAATTATCTTGTTTTCTGTCTTCGCAGCCTTAACTGTTTTAGCTGTTCGTATGGCAGAAATAATTCCCAATATGAAAGCCTCCCAATTCGGCTTTTTACTTGCAGCTGGTGGTGTTGGTATTGCCGCTGGAGCAACAATTCTCGGTCAATTTGGTCAAAGGTTTTCCTACACCCAACTAAGTTTGTGCGGTTGTCTGGGTATGGCAGCATCGCTGATTGGTCTGTCAATATTTACCACACAATTGTGGTTAATTTTGTTACTAGTTGCTTTATTAGGTGTCTTTGGGGCACTAGTAGGCATTCCCATGCAAACCACGATTCAAACAGAAACTCCTCCAGAAATGCGTGGTAAAGTTTTTGGTCTACAGAACAATGTCGTTAACATTGCTCTTTCCTTACCATTGGCATTAGCTGGTGTAGCAGAAACCTTTGTAGGGTTACAGGCAGTTTTTTTGGGATTAGCAGCGATCGTTTTTTCAGGAGGAATATTAACCTGGTATAACTCACATCACTAGTTATCAACAGCAGCTATTATTCATGACCTTGAAGTAATTACTAATTTACTTAAAACTTTTGCGTTCGTGTTAAACTAAGGTCAGTCAAAATTTATCGCATACTTGCCGGATATCAATCTGACATTAGCCAGAATAAGTTGTTTAAATATAAGAGATTAACAACTTATAAGTTGAATCAATACAGCCATCAACTCAGCAGTTTAATTAGCTAAAAAAATAGCTTTTTGAACTAATTTTTGGCATGTATTACTAATAATTAAAGACCAGCAAGTATACCACGATAAAAGCAACAAAGGACGCAAAAGTAATACATCAAACCCGCTTTTCTTACAGCTAAATAAAGAATGCGTATAGCCTGGATTGGAAAAAAATCGCCCTTTTGCGGCAATGTCACCTACAGTAGAGAAATTACAAATGCCTTGCTAGACAAGGGACATCAAGTTAGCTTTCTCCACTTCGCTCAAGAAGAATCAGAACCTGACAATTGGCCAAATCTCCAAGAAGTTCCCCTACCTTTTATTTATAAATCTCAGGTTTACACAATCCCGACTTTTAAAGCGACTAAAGTTTTAACTGACTCGCTGCGGAAAATTAAGCCAGATGTTGTACATGCTTCCTTAACCCTATCTCCTCTTGATTTTGTTCTACCGGAAATCTGTGAGGAACTGAGGTTACCTTTAGTTGCTACTTTTCATACACCGTTTGCTGGGAAGGGAGCAAAGCTGATATCAGGAACACAGCTTTTGGCTTATCAACTCTACGCGCCTTTTTTGGTTAACTACGATCGCGTAATTGTATTTTCCCAAATTCAGCGGGAATTATTGGCACGTATGGGTGTAAGGGAAGAAAATATTGCGATCATTCCCAACGGTGTTGATCCCATCAAGTATTCTCCAGGGGCTTCTAAACTCAAAGCAGAATTTCAAGCCGAACGCTTGTTTGTTTATCAAGGTCGAATAGCCCCAGAGAAAAATGTGGAAGCCCTCCTGAGAGCTTGGAAGCAGTCGCAAATGGAGGCTAATAGCAAGCTGTTGATTGTTGGCGATGGGCCTTTGAAGTCTTCTTTAGAGCCGTTTTATGGTTGGGAATATGGCATTAATTGGTTAGGATTTGTTGCTGATGAAAATCGGCGCATCGAAATTTTGCGGGGCGCGGATGTATTTATTTTGCCTTCATTGGTAGAGGGACTATCTTTGTCTTTGTTAGAAGCAATGTCATGTGGGGTGGCTTGTTTGGCAACAGATGTCGGTGCAGATGGAGAAGTTTTGGAAAAGGGAGCGGGTATAGTTATTAATACCAAAACAGTGCGATCGCAATTGAGAACTCTTTTACCAGTGTTACAAGACCATTCAGAGTTAACAACCCTACTGGGGCAAAAAGCCAGACAGCGTGTATTAGACCGCTATACCCTCACTAAGAATGTTACTCTGCTGGAAGAACTTTATAAAGAAGTTTTAACACAGCGACCTTTACCAGTTAGTCGCAGAGCATAGGGAAAGAGGAAAAGTGCGATCGCACTGAAAATTCTCAGATGGTGATGAGTGCGATCGGGCAGCAATGTTAGGCAGCATTGGGTAGTATTATTGACTCTCACCGGACTAAAGTCACGGTGATTCAAACTGTTGTTGCGAATGAGGCTAAAGCCATCATTCTCCACAGTTATCTTTCAAGGGATTAACCCTGTGGGACAGTCAAAAGTCCCCTACCGT
>JAHHHB010000016.1 GCA_019359545.1 Desmonostoc geniculatum HA4340-LM1
GCGTGACGAGAGTTCTTTATTCTCTTGTTTTTGTAATTCCGAGATTTCTGTATTTTTTCGTTTCTTATGAGGGGTGGTAATGGCATCATCTCCTATATAGGCTTTATCGCCAAGAAACTGTTGTGTGATAATTTCTACTCCAGCTTTTTATTATCTCATGCTATTTATATTAAGGATAAGTCTAATGGCATCAGCAGCCGCCCAAACTTGAGCATTGCTGGGGTGGATCTTAAAGGTAATATTTTGCTGATTGGCGATCTTCTGGGTGAATTGCATCTAACCAATCTGAATAGTTGTGATACAAGTCCTCACAACTTTTTTGCCAGATGGTTTGGTATGCATTGCTCACATATAGAACTTGCTGATTTTGAATATCGGTCATCCAGAATACTGCTTGGATGTTTTCTGCCAGCTGACGAAACTTTTCTTCGCTCTCGCGTAAAGCTTCTTCGATGCCTTTGCGCTTGGTGATATCTTGGTGAACCGCAACCAGAACGTCGCCGTAGTCTGGATGCCTGAATACAGAAGTCGTCACACTACACCAAAATGGTGTACCGTCTTTTTTAAGATTCTGGATTTCATAGGTGGCTTCAGTATTTTGTAAGAGGGCAGACAGAGTGGCTTGATTTACATCTTCAGTAGTTACCGATTTGGTGACACAGTTTACAATCGAAACGTGCTGACCGTTTAGTTCACTAGAGTCATAGCCAAACATCTGCTCAAATTTAGGATTGGCATAGATAATGATTGCATTATCTATTCTCACTAAGCAAATGCCTTCCCCCATATTGCGGGTGATTACAGCCTGAAGCTCCAGCATTTGCGCCTGTTCTAAAAGTGTGAGTTGGGTTTGTTGCTGCTCTATCACTGTTTTTTGCAGGCGATCGTTCGTCTCTGTCAGTTGTGCAGTGCGTTCTTGCACCCGTTGTTCAAGTTCGGCATTGAGTTGTTGTAGGTCAATTTCTGCCTGTTTGCGCTCCGTTAGTTCTATCTGTAACTGTTTAAACAAATCTGCTTGCTGGATAGCAATGCTTACCTGCGCTCCTAACTGTTGCAACAGAGTAATTTCTGAAGATTGCCACTCACGAGGAGCCGCACATTGATGAGCCGCCAGTAATCCCCACAATTCATCTCCCAAGGAAACAGGAACGACGAGATTTGCCCTCACCTGGAGACTTTCCAAAAATTCAACGTGACAGGGACTAATTCCGGCAGTGTAAATATCAGTTTTCGCAGTGACTAAGCCTTGTTTAAAGGGTTCGACGTTTTCTTCACCAATGCAAGGGTCGTAAATTTGGAGTGGTAAAAGAGCCATCCATTCTGGTGCAACAGACTCAACAACAATCGTTCCACCCCAACCTGGATAAAATTGAAAGATAGTGACGCGATCGCACTCCAGAAAATGCCGCACTTCATCGACAGTGGTTTGCAAGATATCTTGTAAATTCAGCGATCGCCGGATACGCTGGCTCATCTCCATGACTAAACGCTGTTGTTCAAATTACTGTTGCAGCGTTTCTTGTGCTTGTTTGCGCTCGTCAAGAGTCATCAGCAATTGCTCGGCATTTTCCTGAGACAATTGTTGGTTGAGTTGTTACTTCCAGCCCCCAAGGAGTTAGCAACGCCGATAATCCAGCCAGCATTACAGGATCATCATCTACGATTAAGACTTTGGCTTCGGAAGTTTTAGGTTGAGGTAAGACACGAGCGATCGCCTGAAAAATCTGCTCGGTTGTCGCCGATTTATGCAAAAATTGTCTAGCTCCTAAACGCGATACTGCCAGTCGATCTGCCAGGGTATCTCGTCCTGTAAAAACAATTACTGGAATATTTGGCGATCGCTCTACTATCTCGCTCAATAATGTTAATCCGTCTTCCTCTGTTGTCGGAAAACTCAAATCCAGTAAAACAGCGTCAGGAGTTTTTAAGGAAAAAAGCGATCGGGCTGTTGCTAAGTTTGGTGCAACCTTCATCCTGATACCCCATGAGTCAGCTTCTACCTGCAACCGCTCCGTCAGCATCACATCATGATCGATGACTAATAGACGATAAGGTTGGTTCATCGGTAAGTTTTGAGCGGTGGAAGTGACAGCAGGCTTGGTTAACTCTTGCTAGTAATGCTTCTGGGTCGAATGGCTTGATGACGTAATCATCTGCTCCGGCATCTAACCCTGCCACAATATCTGCATTAGAATTTTTGCCTGTTAGCAAGAGAATAGATTTACGGTAGCCTTGCGATCGCAGTTGCCGACACAAGGTAATCCCATCCAGTTTCGGAATTAGCCAGTCCAGCAAAATCAACTCATATTCAGTCGATAGCGCTAGTTCTAATCCAGCTTGTCCATTGCTTGCGATGTCGATAGTATAACGATTTGCACTCAACAACTCGAAGAGTGCTGTACTCAGTAATACGTCATCCTCTACCAACAAAATTTTCATCAGTTGTATCTAAAAGAAGATGCTTATGACACCTTCGCGATCGCAGGGCAAACTATCTGCGTGGTCAAACTTCTGTGTAATTTTAATATATTGTTACAAATTTTACAAGAAGTTAATTTAAATTTTCCAGTCTAATATATTTTTTATAAATCTTCATAAATATAGTTTCCAGAATTATTAATTGACCAAGCCCCGTTGGAGCGGGAGTCGGGAAAAAAATAGCGACCCCAACTACCGCTCTACAAGCCCCGTCTTTTAAGACAATTGCAAAGGCCCAAGGTCTCAAGCCCCGTTCAATGCTATCTTCCCCACTCCCTACTCCCTTCTTGTTGACTGCCTTTACTGAGGATCGCTAATCCGATTCCAGTGCCAGGGTAGGCTTCGATGCTGTGTAGACGCTCGAAAACACCAAAAATCCGCTCCCAATGCTGTGGTGAGATGCCTATGCCATTGTCTTCTACCCACAAACGCACCCAGGGTTTGCGGCGTTCTGCCCATACATATAATCTTGGCCATCGCTGTCTAAGCGATCGCTATAATCTTCCTGTAGTGCTTGAGCTGGTGAGTACAGCGATACCGTAGCTTTTTTGCCAGGAACGGTTTTTAATCTGCATTAGTCACGGATGATTGTTTTTGGCGATCGGCATAACTGGCAAGAGCTGGCGAAGTCAGATTGTACTTGTAGTGGAGTCTTTTAACCGTCGAACTGGATTAGGCAACCGTTTTGGTAGCTGGTTGTTAGAACGTGGTTTTACTCCCAAATATGCTTATCTTGGCACTCATAAAGAAGGTTGCGGCGGTATCCCTTCTTAAACAACACTGTAAATAATGTATGAGTGTAGACAATTTACTAGTTTAATTATAGTTTAACGTCTGTAAGAAAAAATACAGCAGACTTCAGTATGGGCTACGCCTGTTCGCCTTTGAGGTTGGCGTAGCCATTGGAGGAAACCTCCGCTTATACGAGATTGTCGATCCTATGATTTTTGAGCTTTGCGAGTTAGCGTGCGATCGCATTAGTGAACGCGTCCAACAGCAAGCTGAAAGCCTAAAAACTCTTCGGAGCAAAACAGCAATTTTTTAAACAAGAAAACACCCTCATTTTGAGAGTGCTAGTAGGTGGTAATGATTATGGACGTGGATGAAATTATCAAACGCTATGCCGCTGGAGAACGAAGCTTTCAGCGAGTAAATCTCCAAGAAGCAGAGCTAACCAATGCCAACCTCAGAGGTACAGATTTTAGCAATGCTGATTTACGCCAAACACGGCTGGGTAAAACCAACTTTAACCAAGCATGTCTGCGAGAGGCAAATCTTAGTGAAGCAATTCTCTGGGGTATAGATCTAAGTGAAGCAGACTTGTATCGCGCCATTCTGCGTGAAGCTGATTTGACTGGTGCAAAGCTGGTTGAGACACGCCTAGACGAAGCCAACTTAATCAAAGCTAGTTTAGGTGGTGCTAATTTGAATGGTGCAAAGCTCTCTAGTTGTCTGCTAATTCAAACAGACTTCCGCCCTAGTGCCAATCAGAACCACTTGGCGATCGAATTCTGTTGCTTCGAGTCCCAGAGAATGGTAAAAACTAGCACGTTCGTGAACCGTCAGCGTGTGGGTGGCAAATACTGATAACAGGAAAAAGCGACTCCATAATCTGGCTTTCCAGGTTTTCCAAAGTTGTGGTTGCGATCGCAATAATGCTTTGAATATATCCCCGTGACGGTTTTCGTCTTGACACCAACTTTCAAATTTGCCGAAGATGGGGTAAAACTGGTTTTCTGGATGCTTTTGTAAATGCCGGTAGATAATCATGATTAAAATTTCTACATTTCTTTAGCAATGTTCAAAGTTAGCAAACTTGGAATAAGCGATACACTAAGAAAAATTCCTTGAGGAAACGTTAATGGCACGGTCAAACGGAATTAAAAGTGAAACTTCTGCACAGGAATTGCCTACAACTTCAGACCAAGATACAGTAACAATTGAAGAAGAGCTTGAATCAGTGGAGGGTGGCCAGAATATTGATGATATCTTGAACTCGCTAAAAAGCTTACTGAGTTCCGTGGAAAAGCTCCAAAAAGTCCGCCAAGAAGTGGGCGACATCAAGCCCTTGATTGGGCGGATGCTCGATGGGGAACTAGTTAGTGGTGAAGAACTTGAGCAACTCAAAACAGGTGTGAGCAGTCTTTTTCGCCTTGTTCGCGCTCATAGCGATCATCAAGCAGCTTTGGCTAAAGCGCAACCTGCAAGAAACTTGCTAGATCAAGTACTCAAAGAGCGTAAAGCTAATTGAATTGGGGACTGGGGATTGGGAAGAGGATGGGGAGACGAGTCTGAGCTAGGGCTTCCGAAGAACAGAACTTCTTTCAAGAAACAAGGCAGGAGGCAGAGGGCATGTTTATTTCATTCGTAGCGGGTGGTGTGCCGCCTGTGCGCCTGCTCCTAAGGGAGACGCTACGCCAACGGAAGAGGCAAAGAATTTTAAACCAAGCATTGTTGACTTAACAGACTACCATACCCCATGCCTCATGCCCTATTTTCAGGTAAGTTTTCTATCTGACAGCTAAAAAGTTTTGAAAGATCGCGGTAAGCTAGTTGGAATTAAAGCTGATTATGTCAGTAAATTGTTAAATTAGCTGCTCAGTTTTTCGGGGTGAAATTTGCAATGACTGTAAATCTGAAGTCTTTAGAAAACCCAATTCTAGCGGCAGATTCAAAAACTGCTGCTAATGCTCAAAAAAACCGCTACATTCCCTTGCATCATCGACGTATTCTTTGTATCTTTCCCAAATACAGCCGCTCATTTGGCACATTTCACTACGCCTATCCACTGATGGGTAATGTCCGGGCTTTTATGCCACCCCAAGGTATTTTAATTGTGGCTGCTTACTTGCCTCAAGAATGGGAAGTCCGGTTTATTGATGAGAATGTCAAATCGGCAACGAAGGCTGATTACCAATGGGCTGATGTGGTAATTGTCAGTGGAATGCATATCCAAAAGCCACAGATAAATGAAATTAATGAACTTGCCCATCGATCTGGCAAAATCACAGTTATCGGTGGTCCTTCTGTATCTGGTTGCCCAGAATATTATCCAGAATTTGATATTTTACACTTGGGTGAATTGGGAGATGCAACCGATCGCATGATCGAGTATCTAGACCAAAATTCCCTTCGTCCCCAAGCACAAATTCGCTTTGAAACCAAAGAACGTTTGCCTCTGACGGAGTTTCCCACACCAGCTTATCATTTATTGAATATTAATGATTATTTTTTGGCAAACGTGCAGTTTTCTAGTGGTTGCCCTTATCGTTGCGAGTTTTGTGATATTCCAGAACTCTATGGACGCAATCCCCGGATGAAAACGCCAGAGCAAGTTGTCGCTGAGTTAGATGCAATGCGGCAATCAGGCAATTTGGGAGCAGTGTATTTTGTTGATGATAACTTTGTTGGCGATCGCCGCGCTGCCATGAAGTTGCTTCCCCACCTGATTGACTGGCAAAAGCGCAATGGCTACCCCATTCAATTTGCCTGTGAAGCAACCCTCAACCTCGCTCAAAGTCCAAAACTCCTGGAAATGATGCGCGAAGCCTATTTCTGCACCATCTTTTGCGGCATCGAAACACCAGAACCAGAAGCTCTCCACGCTATTTCCAAAGACCAAAATCTGAGTATGCCAATTTTAAAAGCGATTCAGGTTTTAAATAGCTATGGTATGGAAGTCGTATCGGGGATCATCATCGGCTTAGATACAGATACACCAGAAACAGGCGATCGAATTCTCGAATTTATTCGGGCGTCCCAAATTCCCATGTTGACAATTAACCTACTTCATGCATTGCCAAGAACACCTTTATGGCGCAGATTAGAAGCAGAAGGACGACTTGTATTTGATGAAAGCCGGGAATCAAATGTTGAGTTTTTGATGCCTTACGAGCAAGTTGTCGAAATGTGGCGGCGCTGCATCACCACAGCTTACGAGCCGGAATTTTTATATCAGCGGTTCGCCTACAACATAGAACATACCTACCCAAACCGTATCAAAGTTCCTAACAGCCCAGCTCGGACTTCTGGGGCTAATATTCGCAAAGGTTTAACTTATTTAATCAATATTTTGCTGCGGATAGGCATATTTAGTAACTATCGCCAAACATTCTGGAAAATGGCCAAGCCAGCATTGAAAACAGGTGATATTGAAAGCTTGATTCACGTTGGGCTTGTGGGACATCATCTCATTAAGTTTGCCCAAGATTGCGCTAAAAACCAAGAATCGGCTTCGTTTTATTCCCAAAAAATCCTGACTAAAGTTCGTAGTTAGTAAATTGCGAATTGGGAATTGCGAATTGCGAATTGTTTTAACCACCGCTTGCATTGGACATCTGGTGAAAAACAATAGACCTCTTGCAAAAGTCCTTATTTTCGCCTTCTTCTTTGCGTCTTTGCGCCTTTGCGTGAGACAAAAAATTATTTATGCAAGAAGTCTAATGTAAAGACGTAGCAATGCCACGTCTCTCAATTCTGAATTCCCCTGTAGGATATACGGAGGTACTACCCCAATGTATGATTTAATAGCGAGGAAATTGATGTAAAATAAAAATCTATATCTATAGACAGATGTGGTAATTATCAGTGTAGATATTCAAGTCTCAAATATGAAAGATGCGATCGCCTATTTTGGTTTTCGCCAAGTCTTTCGGCGTCAGGTTAACTAATGTCGCTAGACGTAAGTCAAAAGGTTAAAGGTTTTTTCTTTTCCCTTTCCCCTTCCCCTTTTCCGCAAAACCCGACAAGTATTGGTAGTCTCAGTTGCAAGCAAATAAAAGCCCTCTGATAAAACAGGGGCTTTTGGCAGATATGGTTAGCTAAGGGGACAAAAACAACAGAACTAATGCAAACACTTGGTAATTTGATGTGGATGCAATAGGTTGCTATGTAAGTAAATAGTATCAGACGACTATCAAATCAGATACTCATATGCATCACATGTGCAACAGATTTAGGACTTATCATTAAGGCAGCAGGGGGGCAGAGGAGCAGGGGGGCAGAGGGGAAGGGTTTTTGGTTTTCTGCATAGATTCGGGAATCATAACTAATTAGCCGGACATGATATTACGCAAACTCTACGAACTCTTGGCGTTCTTCTCTACGAGACGCTGCGCGTTGGCGAAGCCTCTCGTAGAGAAGGCGGTTCGATAAATTAAGCGAAGTTAGCTATTTTTGCGTAAGTCCTGAGATTAACTACATTGGTGTCAACTTCAGCAAAAGCCTTTGAAAATCACGTAAGCTTGGGGTTTAAATAAACCTTAAGAGACCTGAAATACCTTTACTCCTAGCACTGCTGGAAGAACATACTTAATATTTTTTATAAAAACTTCATGGAATGTTTTTATTTGTGATAGGAGTATTTTATACGTTGAGTAATTTGTACTATAGAATAATATCTAATAAATTCCATGTATTGTCTAAGTATATTGGTAAAAGTACTAATTTGCTTGAAACTCATTCTGCGAAAACACAACACTTTTGCCTAAAATACTTAATATCTAATTTAAGACAATCTAAATTATACTGTAATAATTAACATTTATAGTTTCAGTAAAAACATGTATAGGTTGTAATTTATGACTTCACTTTAAACTGAATATGGTGGTGCTTGAGCATGAAATAGTTGTAGTGACCTCTCATCTTAGAAAAAGATTGGAAGTGAAATATATGCTAACAAGCCTTTATTTTAAGATCAATAAAATTTTATATTCCTCTACTAAGGCTTTAATAGGACTGAAAACTCTATGGAAAAACAATTATCACGTAACAGGTTTGCTTCACCGTCTTTGTTACGCTTTTTAATTATCATCCTAATAGTGACAGGTGTGTGTTTTCGCTTCCTTAATCTTGATAAAAAAATGTATTGGGGCGATGAAGTTTTCAGTTCATTACGCATATCCGGATATACGCGTTCAGAAGTTGATAAAAATCTACTTGATGGTCATTTAATAAGCAGAGAAGATTTGCATCAATACCAGTATCCTAATCCTCAAAAAAACACAACTGATGTAATTAAAGGCATAGTCTTAGAAGACTCGCAGATTTTGCCGTTACACGTTTTGATGACCCGATTTTGGTTACAGTGTTTTGGCAGTTCTATAGCAGTGACAAGAAGTTTTTCGGCATTTATTAGTTTGTTTACCTTTCCTTGTATTTATTGGTTATGCAAAGAATTATTTGAATCTTCACAAATAGGGTGGATGGCGATGGGGCTGGTAGCCGTTTCACCTGTCCACGTCATATACGCACAAGAAGCACGAGCATACAGTCTATGGATAGTAGCAATTTTAATATCTAGCGCAGCACTGCTGCGAGCTAGACGCTTGCAAACAAAAGTTAGTTGGTGCATTTATACAGCAACATTACCGCTAGGGTTTTATAGTCATATACTTTTTTGCTTTGTTGCTCTTGCACAGGTAATTTATGTAGTTGCAATCGAACGTTTACGATTGACTAAAACTTTGATTTCTTTCCTGGTTTCATTCCTTGTAGGGGCGATTACTTTTGTACCTTGGCTTTGGATTATTATGACCTATCCTCAGCCAGAAGCAGTAGCTTGGGCAAATATTAAACAAACATTCTTGTCTTCATCTGTCAGGTGGTCTGGGGTTATTAGTCGTTCATTTCTTGATTTAGGCGTTAGTCCTAGCGACTCAATAAAATTTCAGATCGCTTTATTACCTTTAATTTTAATTGTTTTAATTTTAATAATCTATTCCATTTATTTTCTCTGTCGAAGAACTTCTAAAGAAGTTTGGTTATTTGTCTTAACGTTGATTGGCTCTGTAGGGCTTCCCCTGCTGATAGCGGATTTTGTCTTTCAAAAGCGATACGCTAATACCCGATATACACTTCCCTGCATTTTAGGTATTCAGTTAGCTTGTGCTTACCTATTGACTACTAAAATCACATCTATTTATCTTAAAAGTTGGCAAAAAAAGCTGTGGTCACTTGTAATAATTATGGTTGTAGTCAGTGGAATATCATCTTGTATTATCAGTTCTCAAGCTACTATGTGGTGGAACAAATTTCCGGAAAAATTCCAAGATTATCCTAAATCTGCTAGCATTATTAATCAAGCTGATAAACCACTTGTAATTACTGACGATACTATAATTTCATTACTAATTTATCATCTAGTCGATCCAAAAGTGAAATTTCAAATGGTAGCTCCAGATCGTTTACCACAGGTGACTAGCGGTTTTAGTGACGTATTCTTGTTTTATCCTTCTAAGTTTTTAGAAGCTGGAATTGACAAAGTTTATAACTCAAAGTTACAGCAGATAAACAAGTTACTTTGGAAGGTAACAAAATTGAGCTAAACCTAAGAGGATGTTTGAAAAGTATTTTGCATAACATCAAAGCCTCGGAAACCTAACCCCCCTAACCTCCCTTCCCTACGAGGGAATGGGGGTTTCAAAGCCTCTCTCCGCTTGCCTAACGGCGGGCTAACGCCAACGGGGAGAGGAATGGAAGCGGGGTTTCTCGTATACTTTACGACTTTTCAAACATCCTCTAAGAATAGATGAGCATCTGGCCGTTGGCAAGCCTAAGAGGCTATTTATAAAGTAAACGTAAAATTCTTGTAGGGTGTGTTAGGCGCATATTTTAATACGATTTGTCACCAAAAATATGACATGAGCGCCTAACGCACCTCCACATAAGACGGTGCGTTAGGCTAAAGCCGTAACACACCCTACTGGCTCATGTACTTATAAGCAACCTTACAGTTGGGCTGCGTTCAATATCTCTCGTAGGTTAAAAATTAATATCAATTAGCCTCATAAGTGGCACAATTAGAGCAAAAATATACTTTAATTAAACCGATTATTTAAGTATATACCTCTATTGTTGCGGCTTATGTCATCGCCTCTTGAACGCCCGCTAAAAATTGAAATCAGACTTTCGTCTTCCCATCCTCAGTTATTAGAAGGACTTGAGATATGGCTGCGTTTAGGTTTGATATCTGATTCCCAAGTTAGGCAGTTATGCCGAGAATTTCTCGTTTGTACAGTGGTGTTGCAACCCCAGGCTAAAGCTGAACCTGAGGTCATATTTACAACTTCCGATCTTGTGGAACAGTTGCCTATAGCAGCTTTACAAACTAGTCGCCGTAGAGAACCATCAGAAACACCAGCTCAACCCAACTTTATCGGCGCAATGTTGCAGTCACTAGGGGCAGAATTAAGTGTCCGCTGGCTGCTTTTTCTAGGGGTATTTTTGGTAGTGGTGTCTTCTGGAGTACTGGCTGCTAGTCAGTGGGAAAAATTTCCTGCTTCTGGACAGTATGGAGTTTTATTTGCTTATACTTTGAGTTTTTGGGGGTTAAGTTTTTGGGCGACTAGGCAAAACAATTTGAGATTGACAGCTCAGACATTATTGATTGTCACTCTTTTGTTAGTGCCAGTGAACTTTTGGGCTATGGATAGCTTTGGGTTATGGCAAAATCCTTTGAATTGGATTGTAGTTGCGATCGCCTGTCCTACCCTGACTGCTATTACTGTTTTAATCTCCAAAAATCGGACTATTTTTCCCAATTTATACGCGGGTAAATTACCTGTACTAAATATTCTGGGGCTGAGTTATCTGCATTGGGGCTGGCAATTAAGGGGATTTCCCTTGATTGCCATTTATCTGGCAATGATAGCCACAACTATCATTACCGTTGTTGATAATCGCTACCCAAGTGTGGAAAATCCAGGCGATCGCCATAATTTAAGTATTAGTCTACGTGCCACAGTAGTTATTTATGCTTTAATTATCCTGCTAGTGCGGGCGATTTTTATTGCTGGGGTAAATGTCACACAGCTAGGCTTAGCCATTGGTATTTGCGGCTGGTTGGTGACTTGGTTAGCAGGAGGGGAGAGGGCAGGGGGCAGGGGGCAGGGGGTAGGGGGAGATGAGGAAGCAACAGTAATATCTCCCTCATCCCCCTTACTCTGGGAAAGACTTGGTGTCATTTTACTCTTGCTGGGTTGGCTGGTTTCAGTCATCAATTATCCCTGGCAAGCGATCGCTGTGAGTGGTTTGGGTTTGTGGTTTTTAGCAAATCGCTTGGGGCGGTATGGCTTAAAGGTTGATTTAGCGGCAGTTTTCGTTGTTGGTTTACAGACAATTTGGCTCTTTTGGCGGTTAGTACCCGATCGCTTACAGGAATTGGCCATCGCTACTGCCACCCGTCTCACAAATGCTCAAAATGAACCTTGGGCGTTGCTGGGTGTAGTTTTATTTCCCTACGTAATTTTCATGGTGGCGCTTACAGATAACTTATATCGCGCCCAAAGGCGAGAATTAGCCAAGTTTGGTGAACTACTTACTTTATTATTAGGAGCTTTTCTTACAACCATCGCTGTAGTCAATCCGGCTTTGCGATCGCTAAATCTGCTATTTTCCACCATCACCCTCGCCGTTGTCACCAAACGGCGTTCTGGCTCATCCGCTCCCCTGGTATACCTAACTCACATCATCGGGGTGCTGACGTTTTGTTCGATGGTTCATTGGTTAGTACCAACACTCAGTAGACAAGCTTGGGCAAGCATTTTATTGGTTCTGATGGTTGCAGAATGGAGATTTAGCTTGGGGGATGGACTATGGCGACGTAGTGCATGGGACATGGGTTTAGGACTAGCCGCCGCTAGTTTTTTCCTCTTGTGGATGAATGCAGAATCATCTTGGTATGGTTTGGCTGATAGCAGAGCTAATTGGGGAGTCATTTGGCTAGTTACTCCTATAGCTCTCACGGGTGTTGCCAATGCCATAAGTATAGAGAATCGCACTATTAGCCGTTACTTGAGTGTTTTGGCTGTGGGAATTGCTCAGTTACTGACTTTACAGCTACCAGGAACCAGATTAATTGGTTTGGCAGTGGGTGCGGGGTTAATGTTCGTAAATACGCGCTATTTGCGAAACCAAGTATCTGCGGTAATCACGGAAGGATTTATTTTAAGTTTTATTGGAGTCCTGTTGTGGACGGGTGTACCTCGTCTGGCGGTGGCTGGTTGGTTTGTTGTTGGAGCGATCGCCATTTTCAGTTTATGGTTAATCCGCACAGCATTAAGACAGCGTGGCAACGAATTAGCACTTATTTATGCAGCCGCCAGTGATAAATGGGCGATGGCTTTGTGTGGTTATGAATTGTTGGGTTTAACACTACACTCAGTGCTGATTTTCCAAGGGCTGACTAATTCCGGATTTTTGTACTTAATTGCCACTGGTATCACCTTGGCAGCCATTGTCTATCGCAGTTGGCAACAACCAACAAATTGGGCATTTTATGGCATTGCTTGGTGTTTGGAATTGTTGACAGCCCAGGCGCTAGGGTTTGGGGAGCGATCGATTATGAGGATGGCGATCGCCAACATCGCCTTAGGTTTACTTGCTCAGTTTGTTGGAGAGTGGTGGCGGCGACGATATCAGTTAGAAAGGCTGCCTAGCAGCTTTCACATCCTGCCATTAATTTATGGTGTATTTAGTGTATTTTTGCGTGTAAACACCTTCACCGAGTGGACGGGTTTATTTTCCTTGGGTGTAGCTTTAATAATTATTGGCGTGGGGCGACGCCGGGAAGACTTTAAACCCCTGCTGTATTTAGGAATCATTGGCGTATCAATTTCTGCCTATGAACTTTTGTTTTATCAAATGTTCCAAGCCTCAGGAGGAGCATTAGGTGATGGATTGATTGCCATGTGTGCCCTTGGTACCACTATTATGTATGCCTATCGCATCCTATCCCCTTGGCTGATGAGTTACTTACGCTTAACTCCCCAAGAACTCAAAGCAATAGCTGATATTCACTGGGCTTGGAGTAGCTGTTTATTAATGGCTGCCCTTGCTGTTCCCATTGGAATTAACCGTTTGGTGGGATTGGGAACAGGGGTATTTTTGATTCGCTATGCGATTTTTCAGGGAAAGCGATCGCCCCAATCCTCCGTATCTTCAACATGGCGGATAACAATAGATGAACTTTGGGTTTACCTGGGTTTGTTAGAGGCGGCTGTCATCAGTATTTTCTTGCAGGATATGCCAATAGGGCGTTTATTTACTACACAATTACTTCCTTGGAATGGTGCGATCGCCTCTGTAGTCGCCTATTTTCTGTACATCTTACCTTGGGAAAGTTGGGGTTGGTCTAAAAGACCTTGGCAACAAGCTGCATACGTTCTACCACTATTGATTTTATGGCAAACTAGACTGCAAATTTACCCAATCACTTTGGTACTCACTGCTGGATTTTACATTTTCTTGAGCATTGTGGGTGAAAACATCCGTTTTACCTACGTTAGTGTAGCGTTAATTGATTGGGCGCTGTATCGTTGGTTTTATGGCTTAAATCTAGGCGATGCTTTGTGGTACGTAACACCAATTGGGTTATCACTACTTTATATTGCTCAAGTAGATACCCAACTGAGACTACCAGAATCTAAAATAGCTCGTCATAGCCTGCGGTTGCTAGGTAGTGGTTTAATTTGTGGCTGGGCAATTTTCTTTTATCAAAATACGCCTTGGATACCAGGAATTTTTAGCCTCATCGCCATTTTTGCCGGATTAGCTTTGCGAGTGCGAGCTTTTCTCTACATTGGTACAGCTACTTTTTTAATTACAACTATCTATCAATCAGTAATCTTCAGCTTACAGTACTCTTTTTTAAAATGGGTTGTTGGTTTGCTACTTGGTATTCTCCTGATTTACATCGCCGCCAATTTTGAAACCCGTCGCGCTCAAATAACTGCCCTCATTCGTAGCACCATTGATGAATTTCAATCATGGGAATAGAGCTAGGTATTAAGCTATAGATTAGACCGCCTTGAAAATAGGGACTGGGAAACCCGCATTTCTCACAAGCTTGAGATCACAGGGGCAGAGGGGCAGAGGGGCAGAGGGGCAGAGGGGATTGAACTTGGCACATTGAACTCTCCCCTGCTCAAGAGCTCCCCTGCGTGAGATAAAAACTTATTTATGCAAAAAGTCTATTGAACTAATTATAGAGGCGATCGCCCTGATTCTAGACACCTTTAAAATTAAGCAACAGCGATGGCTTCCCTTGTAGAGACGCGATTTATCGCGTCTTTGATCTAGAATTTCCATCAAAAAACCTTAACCGAACCGTATTGTTTACTAAGGGACTTCCAATAAACATCCCATCCCTGCGGGACGCTCCCTGAACGTAGGGTAGCACAGATGTCCTACCCAACAAATGTACAAATAATTTGGGATAATTTATTTTTTGTCAGTCCCTAAAAAGAAAATTAGGAGGATAGGGAATACTTTTTAATACAAAGATTTCACCCATTCCCATTCCCGTATCAAACCCTCTTTCAAGGAGACTCGCGGCTGATATCCGAGAATTTTCTGCGCTTTAGATATATCAGCAGCAGTGTGACGGGCGTCTCCCATCGCTTTTTCAATGTGGTTTCTTTTGATTGGTTTGCCAACGATTTGTTCAATTGTATCCAAGACTTCTGCTAAAACGACCCGACTACCACCGCCGATATTAAAGATTTCTCCCACCGCTTCGGGTGCGATCGCTGCGGCTAAATTAGCGGCGATAATATCACTAACAAACGTAAATTCTCGCGTTTGTTGTCCATCGCCGTAAATTGGAATGGGAGCATCCTCTAAAATCGATTGAAAGAACTTATGAAATGCCATATCTGGGCGCTGTCTGGGGCCGTAAACTGTGAAATAGCGCAATGACACAGATGGCACACCAAAGTTTTTGTGATACAGTCCACACAAAAACTCAGCCGCTAGCTTCGTAATGCCATAGGGAGAAACTGGGTGGGGACAAATTCCCTCGTGTGTAGGTAACGTTTCCGCATCACCATATACACTCGACGAAGAGGCAAACACTAACCTTTTGAGATTTTTAGCATCTTTAGCTGCTTCTAGCAAGACTTGTGTAGCGTTAATATTTCGTTCTGTGTAACTTCCAAAACCTTTACCCCAACTCGCCCTGACACCTGCTTGTGCCGCTTGATGATAAACTACATCAACACCTGCAAGCAGTTTATGCCAATCTAAAAACTGAACATCTCCTTCAATTAATGTAAAGCCCGGCGTTCTATTCAACTGTGCAATATTTTTATACTTTAACATCGGATCGTAGTAATCATTGAATTCATCAATTCCAATGACTTCTTCTCCTTGTTGCAGCAATGTTTCTGTTAGATGAGAACCAATAAAACCAGCGACTCCAGTGACGATAATTTTACCCATGTTGCCTATTTTTTGATATTTTTATTAATCTCTACATTCACAGGTTAATACTTATAACCAATAATCGTCATTACCTAAGAAGAATTTTTTTTACTAATGATTTCAATGGTCAAAAATCATTAAAAATACTGAAAAATTAGTTTTGATTAAAATGTTTCAGTATATTTATTGAGCTTTTCCTATTAATAACATTAGTCATTGGGAGTGCTGAGTTGGGAGTTTAATATTTTCCCCTCTGCTCCTTTGCCTCCCCCACTACCTCATTTTCCCATTGAATGCAACTCATCAGGGGACTTGCACAAGTGTGAGAATTAATGGAAAAATTGATCCGCGAGAGCCGAATAGGGCATTCTCGTTTTGCAAGGAACGCACGAGGAAATCAGTGAAAGTTTTAATTGTAGGGAATGGGGGGCGCGAACACGCTCTGG
Source organism: Desmonostoc geniculatum HA4340-LM1 (assembly GCA_019359545.1). Classification (GTDB taxonomy): domain Bacteria; phylum Cyanobacteriota; class Cyanobacteriia; order Cyanobacteriales; family Nostocaceae; genus Nostoc; species Nostoc geniculatum. Next base: position 16,125 of record JAHHHB010000016.1, read on the forward strand.
CATGGAAACTGCTGCAATCTGAGCAAATTGAGCAAGTTGTTTGTGTACCAGGGAACGGGGGCACAGCAAGTATGGAACGTTGCCAGAACTTGCCCCTGGCAGTAGATGATTTTGAGGGTATAAGCCGATATGCTCTAGAACATGGCATCACTCTGGTGATAGTCGGGCCAGAAGTCCCCTTAGCCAAGGGAATCACAGACTATCTCCAAGACAAAGGACTAATGGTATTTGGCCCTGTCAGAGCAGGGGCGCAGATTGAGGCAAGTAAAGCTTGGGCAAAAGCCCTGATGCAAGAAGCCGGGATTCCCACGGCGCAAGCTGCGGTATTTACAGAGGCAGCAGCAGCAAAATCATACGTTAAATCTCAAGGAACGCCAATTGTTGTCAAAGCGGATGGCTTGGCTGCTGGTAAGGGTGTAACGGTAGCTGAAACAGTTGCACAAGCCCAGGCTGCCATTGATGCGATTTTTCAGGGACAATTTGGCAGTGCTGGTGAATTCGTGGTCATTGAAGAATGTTTGATTGGGCAAGAGGTATCGGTTTTAGCGTTGACGGATGGGTTAACAATTAGACCTTTACTGCCAGCTCAAGATCATAAGCGAATTGGTGAAGGCGATACTGGGGAAAATACTGGCGGGATGGGAGCCTATGCCCCTACACCCATTGCTACACCAGAGTTAATGGCACGGGTTCAAACTGAAGTTTTAGAAAAAGCGATCGCCTCTTTAAAATCCAAAGGCATCGACTACCGTGGTGTACTGTATGCTGGGTTAATGATTGCACCTGATGGCAACTTCAAAGTTTTGGAATTTAACTGCCGCTTTGGCGATCCTGAAACTCAGGTGATTTTACCACTTTTAGACACACCTTTAGAAGAGTTACTTTTAGCTTGCGTACAGCAGCGCTTAGGCGAATTGCCGCCCATTGCTTGGAAAGCAGGAGCATCTGCCACAGTCGTCGCTGCATCCGGGGGTTATCCTGGAGAATACGAGAAAAATCAGGCGATCGCTGGCATTGGAGAAGCAGAAAAAGCCGGAGCAACTGTATTTCACGCAGGGACGAAATTGAACCAGCAACAACAAGTAGTGACAGATGGGGGACGGGTATTAAATGTAACTGGGATTGGAGCAGATTTTGAGCAAGCGATCGCCCAAGCCTATGCAGGGATCAAATATATTCAATTTCAGGGGATATATTACCGAAAAGATATCGGGCATAGAGTACTGAGTGGCAACCAGGAGGAGCAAATTCCATAAGTTATAAGGTTAGCCCTGGTTTTCATTAGCCAGCGAGGCTGACTTACGCATTACTGGTATGACCGTCTACGTTCGGATTCGAGATGGCAAATTCTGGATCGAGGAAGATTGGACTGAAGATGGTATCGCAACTGACCTAGTTCGTGCAGGTATCGCCAAGGAGGATATAGTCTTAGCATTCCATGAGCCGAAGATGCGGCAATACACAGATTTTGCAGTAGCATCTTAGCGATCGCGTCCTCTGACAATCCGGTGTCGCTGTTTATTGATTCATCGACAGTAGCGTTAATTTTCTGTTTGATATAGCACTCCCCAATCCCTAGTCCCCAATCCCCAGTCCCTTCTACTTTTACCATTTCCCCCTCTCCCCTAACATATTTGTCAGATTAACTGTTAATTTTTTAGTTGTTGGGGTTTATAAGAAGGACTACTAACAACTTTATTTAAGATGCTAGCTCTGTTAAAAACAATTCGACATGCGATCGCCAGTTGGTGGTCTGAGTTCACCCTCCAAACCAAACTCTTGGCTGTGGCGACAATGGTAGTCTCCTTGGTGATGAGTGGTTTGACGTTTTGGGCTGTGAACACCATTCAGCAGGATGCACGGATGAATGACACCCGCTTCGGGCGTGATTTGGGACTCCTGCTTGCTGCCAACGTTGCCCCCCTAGTGGCTGATAATAATCTGACTGAGGTTGCCCAATTTTCCCAACGCTTCTACAGCAGCACCTCTAGTGTGCGTTATATGCTATATGCCGATGATACTGGGAAAATCTTTTTTGGCATTCCTTTTTGGGAACAGGAGGTAGAAAACTCCCTCACCATTGAGCGGCGAATACAACTGCCAGAGGATTATCCTGGAGATGGGGAAAAGCCGATGGTGCGGCAACATACAACCCCATCTGGGACAGTCACCGATGTATTTATTCCCTTGATCGTCAATGAAAAATACTTGGGTGTATTAGCGATCGGTATTAATCCCAATCAAACTGCCGTCATCTCCACCAATTTTACCCGCGATGTCACCATTGCCGTATTTATTACCATTTGGGTAATGGTGATTTTGGCAGGAGTGATTAACGCTTTGACCATCACCAAGCCGATTAAAGAACTGCTGGTGGGGGTGAAGCAAATTGCCACGGGGAATTTTAAGCAGCGGATTGATTTACCTTTAGGGGGCGAACTAGGGGAGTTAATTTTAAGCTTTAATGAGATGGCAGAGCGATTAGAGCGCTATGAAGAACAAAATATCGAAGAACTCACCGCCGAAAAAGCCAAACTAGAAACTCTAGTTTCCACCATCGCTGATGGTGCTGTGTTGATAGATAACAATATGCAGGTGATTTTAGTCAACCCCACAGCAGGGCGAATTTTTGGTTGGGAAGCCGCTGAAGTGGTAGGCCACAATGTGCTGCATCACTTACCGCCGGCGGTACAGATGGAAATCACTCGCACTTTGTACGAAATGGCCGCAGGTGAATGTGAAAGCGCCGAATTCCGGATTTTTCTCAATCAACCCATCCAGAGGACAGTCCGAATTCTCTTGACTACAGTACTTAACTCGCAACGAGAAAGTATCAAAGGTATTGCCATTACCGTTCAAGATATCACCCGCGAGGTGGAATTAAACGAAGCCAAAAGCCAATTTATCAGCAACGTTTCTCACGAGCTGCGAACGCCTCTATTCAACATCAAAACTTATATTGAAACCTTGCACGACTACGGCGAAGACTTGGGCGTAAAAGAACGCCAAGAGTTTCTGCAAACAGTGAACCATGAAACCGATCGCCTGACTCGCTTAGTTAACGATGTTTTAGACTTGTCAAAACTTGAATCTGGTCGGAATTATAGCTTTGATGGAGTGGATTTAGGCCAGGCGATCGAACAAACACTGCGTACTTACCAACTCAATGCTAAAGATAAATGTGTTGAACTCATTCAAGAAGTTGCTCCTAATTTGCCCTTCGTAGTAGGTAATTATGATTTGTTGGTACAAGTATTTGGTAATTTGATTGGTAATGCCCTAAAATTCACAAAAGCTGGCGGTAAAGTGGCAATCCGCGCCTACCAACTAGATTTTAAGCCCAATCACACCCAATCTCCGCCAGTGCGAATTGAAATTTCCGATACAGGAATTGGTATTGCCACAGAAGACCAACATTCAATTTTTGAACGCTTCTTCCGAGTAGAAAACCGAGTTCACACCCTAGAAGGCACTGGTTTAGGTTTATCGATTGTTAGAAACATCATCGACAGACACCGTAGTAAAGTCCATTTGGTGAGTGAAGTTGGCATTGGTACCACTTTTTGGTTCGACTTAGCCGTATTTGAAGAAGAAGCACTACCTGTAGTAGTTGAACCTAATGCTGAAATCCCCAAAATCACTAAATAAGGCAAAAGTAATAAGTAATATGATGTCCGCCTAATTACCCATAATAAAAATTTCTCCGCGTCCCCGTGTCTCCGTGTCCCCGCGTCAGTCCTAACTATGGGTCTTTAACCGGACATGATACAAGTGATATTCAATTGTAGGGTGTGTTACTGCTGAGGGTACGGCACCTTGAATTTTTGATGCTGCATTGCGCTGCTATGATGTGACCAAGGTTGATTGAGTAGTACGATCGCCACCTCATAGCCCATTGCACCTTCACAGTCAACAGCGATCGCTTGAACATTAAGGCTTAATGTTGTAACTTTAAGGCTTAATGTTCTAGCTCTAAGGCTTAATGTTGTAACCTTAAGGCTTAATGTTGTAATCTTAAGGCTTAATGTTGTAATCTTAAGGCTTAATGTTGTAACCTTAAGACTTAATGTTGTAATCTTAAGGCTTAATGTTGTAACATTGATGACCAAGGTTTGTTAGTGAGTGGTTTGTAGCACAATACAGTTCAGTTTTTGAGATGCGATAAATCGCCGTCTCTACAAGGGTTTTGGTTTTATCTGAACTGTATTGGTTTATAGGGAAACGCGATCGCGGGTATTTATAGTAAACGACTTTTAAGGAAAAAAATGTAGGTAGTTTACGCTAGTATATTTCAGAAATCAAATATGAGTCCTATGTATGGAATTAGGCGTTGCTGAATTTGGTCATGAATTATGTTTGTCCACATTTTGTAGTTTAATGCCAAATCCTTGTAGAGACGTAGCAATGCTACGTCTCTACATACCCGTAAATTGTAAATTCATATCTTGATTCAGCAACGCCTGGAATTTTTTTAAACTTAATCTAAGTTACTAAACTGAATAACAAGCAGACCAATAATAAACCCAATATCAACAACAAAGTCTGATTACGTTTTAGCCAAGTTTTCACAGTTACTGCAAAACTTTTAGAGTAACGCTGCTGTTCTAAATCTAACTGTATCTCTTCAATATTTTGGTAGAGGGTACAATCTTTGGCATGGGGACGCTGGGGAAAATTGCAAGTATTATCAGCGTGATAAGTGCAGGTGTCGCACAGATAGCCGTCCCCAGTTGCACGGTGCAAAGGAATACCGGGATGACCGTAAGCTTTAAGTGTTATCCGACAATAAGGACAACTAATAGCTTGACTATCAACGAGTTGATGGCAGCGGGGACAAGATACAGTAGCCAAAACCTTTAGGGAAAATACGTTAAGTAGACACTTTGATTTTAGCCATTTACCACGGCAATAGGGAAATACTGACTTAGCTCATTAATTTTGAATATATAGCATTTCCCGATAAGCGTGAGGTACTTGGTAGGGGCGCAAAGCTTTGCGCCCCTACAAATTTCTGTACCTCATTTGATTTGGAACCGCTATAGTTAGCTTTTAAAAATGTCTAACCCCGCATCTGTCGCAGTACATCAAACGCCTTACCTCGCAACCCAACTGGTAACAGCGATAACCCTAAACCAATCCAAGCTTTAGCAGTGGAAAAAGATTGTCCTGCTAAAACTAGTTCTCTGCCTTTTTGCGTTTCTCCCTTTTCAATTAAACGCAAGCCTAATAATAATTGCGTTTCCATTAAACGCTCTTGCCTAATTTTTTCTAATTCTTCAGATTCAAACTTATAACTTTCTAAGTACCGAACTTTATCAAACAAATAAGGAATAGCTCGATTGATACCTTCCTGCTCTGCATGGTAACGATATTCCATCAGTAACTCTGGTAAATAATAACCCTTTTTCCCCGCCAAAGCTAACCGCACAAATAAATCATTATCCTCGCAATTCTGCATATTAGGCAACAGAAATCCTAATTCTTGCAATGTTTGACGGCGAAATAATGTTGCCCCAATTTGAAAACTTTGATCGATAAATACAACTTCCAGCAAATTATCTACAACACCTGCGCGTAAATTCTTTCTCCCCCAGCGAAGAGAATTTTCCAGGGTTTGTGCCTCATCCCGGATATTGTTAATATCAATTATCCAATGGTCTGTACCAACAAAATCAACACTAGAATCTTGGTCAAGAATAGCTGCTGTACTTGCGAGAAAATCAGGTGTTAGTCGGTCGTCATCATCAAATTTAATGAAATATTCACCGCTAGCAGCATCAAATCCAGAGCGCATATTATTGCTTTTACCAATATTTTGCGGATGACGAATGTATTTAATCCGATGGTCTGTGTACTCTGACATTAACTCAGGTGTACCATCGCTAGAACCGTCATCACAAACAATTAGTTCAAAGTCTTGCTCTGACTGATTAAGTATGCTGGCGATCGCACAAGGCAACAGAGATATACGATTAAAAGTAGGGATACAAACACTAATTTTGGGCATATTACTATATAGTAGCTTCTTTTATCGTTACAGGATAATTCAGTATTCTCTGTATTTTAAAAGTTAAAAATAACACAAAAAACATTTTGCTTGAATTGAACTGTGAAGTATTATAGTAAGTTTTTGCTAAATCGTCGTGGGGAACATGGCTGTGCCCTTGCCCGTGTACTTCATTGACCTGAAAAACGCTGTATGTAGCAGGCAACAGGCTGGAAAGTCTATGTCGGGGTTTAGCGATCGGGATTATGTCCTAGACCATGCTTGAATTGCTATATTTTTCACATTTGTTACTGCATTAGGTAATTAATAATAAAACAGAGCTTAAATGTAGTAATTATGATCTCAAAAATTATCATTTTTGTTCAATTATTCTGTAATTATAACAAAAATTAAAGCATATTTAATATCAAAAATGCATTATTTATGTTCGTTTTATAGTTTGGTAATACTAGTGAAAAATGATCAAATTAGAGATTATGTTGGTAACAGAAAATGGACACACTCAAATGGTCGTCATTTACCACGACTCGCTATCTACTAGTGTGGGTATTGACTACCTGACCAACAAAAATATCTTATTTCATCGAAATCCATGAAAAAAATTATCAACTGCTTAGCTCAAATTACCTTATTAACTACAGTAACTTCCATTTCCATAACTTTTCCTTTAGTAGAAGATGCAACTGCTCAGTCAAGTTCTTTTCGTTTGCGAACTTTGTTTACAGGTTCAAATAAGTGCTTAGACATCATCAACGATGGATTTAACAATAAACCTACTATGGCTGCATGTGGTAATTTTTCAGGACAGCTATGGAGTATAGAGCCTAGTAGATATAGTGGATATTACCGTCTACGAACACAATTTACAGGGTATAACAAATGTCTAGATATCATTAATGATGGCGTAAATAATAAACCTATTATGGCCACATGTGGTAATTTTTCTGGACAATTGTGGAAAATAGAATCTACACAGTCTCCTGGATTTTATCGTTTTAAAACACAATTTACCGGAAATAATAAATGTCTGGATATCATTAACGATGGATTGAACAACAAACCTGTTATGGCTGAGTGTGGTAACTACTCAGGACAATTTTGGAGTTTATCACTTTGAAATTTTCTCGAAGATTACATTCTAAACCATTTAAATGGTGCAGCTTAGCATAAATATGAAAAGAAGTTTTTTGCTTTATATTTTCTCTCTAGTGCTACCAACAGTCTCTCTCTTAGCTCTAGTAACAAACCCAGCATCAGCCGAAATTAAACTAAGAATAGAACAATTTGAAGCCAATTTAGTTGATACCGAACCAGCGCCATCAGAATTTATACAGTCAGAAATCATCAAGTGTGGAATTGATTCAGATATTCCGACTGGGTATGTACCAGTCGCTTATCTTTATTACTCTCTGTGTAGTGGCTTTAATATTAACGCTACAAAATATCAATTACCATATTCTGGGCAAGTAATCTGCGGAATACGAAGCACTTCAGTTTATCCATTGCCATCAAGTTATGTACCCACAGCTTATTCATATACAAGCGGATGCAGCACAAGTAGTTCCCTGGTTGGAGCTACAAATTCAACAACTATTGCTACTCCCTATTCTGGACAAATAATTTGTGGATTTACTGCACCACCAGGCTATACTGCTTCAGCTTCCAGATATGAAAGTTCTTGCAATACAAACAACATAATTAGAGATGCAAATGCAACGCTAATTACTGCAACGACATCAACACCAATCAAACGACCTTTAGTTGACGCACAATTACCTCAGCCGTAGCTGTATCGCCTGGACGTAAGGGAATACATTTGTTACTCGTTTGAATACAATTCTGCTTTAGAGTAATTTCTAAGTTATAAGCTGCTACTTTACCATTAGCTGTATCCACCTCTAAAGTAGTAGGAGAAATATCAACCAATTCTCCTTCTAATATTCCATAATCTTGGAAAGGATAAGCATCAAATTTGAGCTTAACTGGTAATCCTTTCCGCAAAGAACCACTTTCATTTGTTGCCATTTGTGCCCGAATTACAAAAGGCGAACCGATAGGAGCAATTTCTGTTACCATAGTTCCTGCCTGGACTACAGCACCAGCTTTTTGAATAGGTAACTGAAATACAGTACCACTTACAGGTGCTTTTAATTCTCGTTGTGCTAATTGAATATTTAAAGATGTAATCTGTCTTTTTGTTTGAGCGATTTCTGCGTTCAGAGTTGTAATTTCTGTTTGGAGATTTTTTTGTTGTTCCTCAATTTTGAGCAAAGCTAATTTACCAGAACGAGTTAATGTTTGATAACTGCGTTGCTGTTCATTGAAACGTAATTGTGCTTGTATGATGTCTGCCTTTCCTTGCTTGACAATACGCTGATAACTACTTTGTTGTTCTGCTAAGCGTAATTTAGCTTGCTGAATATCTGACTGGCTTTGTTCATATATTTTTTGCTTGTCTTTGACTATTTCTTGTTTTTCTACAAAGTTAGTTTCAGGAATAACTTTCTCTTGCCAAAGTCTGCGATAACGTTCTTCTTCTCGTTGAGAACTTGCTAAACTACTCTGCACTAAATTTCTAGTAATTTTACTATGATCTAGATTTTGTTGTGCCTGATTTACTTGAGACATTTTTTCTGATTTTTGTAATTCAAAGGCATTACTAACAGCAATTAAATTTTGCCGTGCTTGGTCTATTTGTGATTGTTTTTCTAATTCTTGAGCTTGATTTTGTTGGCGCTGAGTGGTGAGAGCAACTACTAACTGATTTTCAGATAAATTTAATTGCGATCGCCGATTTAATTGCCCTTCTAATTTATCCTGTATTTGCTGCAATTCTGTCTTCACTAATTCTGAATCCAAAACTAAAATTTTCTGTCCCATTTTAACTACATCACCTTCTTTTACCTGAATTTGTGTAACAGTTCCCGACACAGCAGCATCCAGCTTTATGGTTTTACCTTTAGGCTCAATTCTGCCTCTAGCAGCACCAGTTTCATCAACCTGAGACAGCATTGCCCAAGGTAAAATAATGGAAACAAAGATGATTAAAAAATACAGCAATCCCCTTGTCCAAAGTTTAGGTAAGCCATCTAGTAATTCTTTAGTTGAAAAAGACCAATCATCAGTATATTTAGTTGGTGTTGCCAAATTTTCATCTCTATCTTCATACTCATGGATTTGGGATGTTCTCTTTCCATTCAATGTGTTTGTCATTATTTATTCCTGTCAAAATTTTTAGATTAATTTGCTCTCAAAGTAACGAACTACAGCATATTTTCAGGTAATAAATTACAGGAATGAAATTTGATAGCTAAGTTTTAAGCATAGCTTGTCTTACTTCTGAATCCTGAATTCTGACTCCTAAATTCTCAATTCTGCCGTAGTTGTTGTTGATTGAGATAGAAATAATGTCCCCGTTTTACCATCAATTCTGCATGAGTTCCACTCTCAATTAATATGCCTCTATCTAATACCAAAATTAAGTCTGCATTCTGTACAGTAGAAAGACGATGAGCAATTACTAAAGAGGTTCGTTTTTTGAGAATTGTCTGCAAATTATTCTGAATAATTCGTTCTGATTCACTATCAAGATGAGAAGTCGCTTCGTCTAAGATTAACAGACGAGGGTTACCTAATAATGCCCTGGCGATCGCAATTCTTTGTCTTTGTCCACCAGATAGCAACCCACCACCTTCACCAATTTGGGTTTCATAACCCATAGGTAACTTTCTAATAAACTCATCAGCACCCGCCAAGCTTGCTGCTTCTGTAATCTCTGCTAAACTTGCCTCAGGATGCCCTAAACTGATATTTTCCCGAATTGTGCTACCAAATAGAAAGGTATCTTGGTCAACTACTCCGGCTTGTTGACGTAAAGACTGCAAGGAAATTGTAGTAATATCATTTCCATCAATCAATATCTTGCCATCTGTAGGAAAATATAGCCCTAGTAGTAACTTAGAAATGGTAGTTTTGCCAGAACCACTGCGTCCCACTAAAGCAACCATTTGTCCTGGTTTAATTTCAAAACTGAGATTTTCTAGAATATTAAGATCGCTTTCTGGATGATAACGAAAAGTAACATTTTCAAAACGAATTTTACCTTGGATTGGAGGTAAATATTGCTTAATTTGATGTTGTAAATCTTCTTCTGGCTCTGCATCTAAAACATCATTAATACGTTCTACTGCAATTATCACTTCTTGCAATTGATTCCACAGCACAGTTAATCTTTGAAAAGGTCTAATAATATTCCCCAAAAGCATATTAAATGCTACTAATTGCCCGATAGTTAATTGGTTTTGAATTACTAAATGCGCTCCATACCATAACAATGCAGTAGATACAACTGCTTCAATCGTGTTGCTGAAAATTTGCAAGCGATTACCAATAACTTCTCCAGCAAAACTAGTTTTAACTTCTTTCTGTAATAACTCTTCCCAATGCCAACGTACTGTTTGTTCTACAGCTGTAGATTTTAAAGTTCGTACCCCAGTTAGTGCTTCAATCAGATAACTGCTTTCTTTAGTAATTGCATTAAATATTTCCCTGGAAATTCTTTGTAAAAATGGTGTAGCTATCAACGCCAGCAAGAAAAACGGCGGCACAATGACTAATGCCAAGAACGCCATTTTCCAACTGTACCAAAACATTAATCCCAGATAAATAAAAACAGTGATTAAATCCAAAATAATGGATAGTGCTTCACCAGACAAAAACCGCTGAATTTTATTATTTTCTTGCAAGCGAGAGATAATATCCCCTACATAACGCGTTTCAAAGTAACTCAACGGTAAACGCAAAGTATGGCGAATAAATGCAACCACTAATGCAACATTTATTTTCTGGGCTGTATGGTCTATTAAATATTGCCGCAAACCCGTCATCACTACACGAAAAATGCTAAAAATCATCAACCCCAAACCCACCGCCATCAATGTCAAACCAGAACGTTGTACCACCACCCGATCTAATATTAATTGAGTAAATAAAGGAGTTACGAGTCCAAATATTTGGATAAATACCGAAGCCACAAATACTTCTAACATCACCAAACCATGCGGCTTAATTAACTCAAAGAATTGCCAAAAGGGAGTTGTACTTTCCTTAGTGTCCTTGAATAAAGCTGTGGGTTCTAATAATAGTGCATATCCAGTCCAATCAGCTTTAAATTGTTCATGACTGAAGATGCGTTGACCAATAGCCGGGTCAGCTACAATTACGTGTTTTTTGGTAATTTCATAAACAACAATGTAGTGTTTGCCTTCCCAGTGAACAATAGCAGGTAATTTTTGTTTCGCCAACTGCTCAAGATTGGCTTTTACTGGACGCGTATTAAACCCTAAACTTTCCGCTGCTGCTGTTAACCCCCGTAGAGATGAACCATTGCGGTCAACATTAGCAATATCCCGTAAATGGTTGATACTAAAGCATTTTCCCCAATAATGCGACACCATTACCACACAAGCGGCACCGCAGTCAGATGCACTTTGTTGAGCAAAGAAAGAATAACGCCGAATTACTCGTTGTAAGAGATGACCGACTCGTTGAGTAGGACTAGGAAAGTAAGCTTTATTAATTTTTTTTTCCCACTTCGTTTCTGGTTCTATTGCAGAATTAGAAATAATAGTCAACTCTTTATTATTATCTTCGTCACTGTGAATATTGGATTTAACCAGCAAAAAGTTTTGATTAGTAGCTTCGATTTTTAAATGCTCATTTATTTGCCGATGCCTAGCCATCAAAGATAATAGCAATTCACCAGGGATAAAGCACAATTGCACATTTGTACTTGCTCTGGCAGCATAAGCTATAAAATTAGCAGAAGGAAACAAGGTAAAATGTCCAAATGATTCCCCTACTTCCAGTGTTGAAATTAATTCCCCAGCTTCATCCAGTAGTCTTACTTTGCCAGCAAGCACAATATAAATGCCAGCCTCAACGCCAGTTCCTTGCCAAAATTTTCCTACTTTCGGTTTTAAATATTTAAATTTATCCTGACAGCGTTGAAATTCTTCTTCTGAAATAGCATAACCAAGAATAGTTTTGAATAATTCTGGAGAAATTATTGGAGTAGTTGAATTTTGTACCATAATACTATTTGATTGAAAATCGCGTTTGTGTGCCTGAATTTTGGAAATATCTTTACCGTTGAGACTTAACTGAACCGTATTCAGATATTACCTGCTTAATTTTTTTCTAAGTTCAGGAAATGAATTGGTAATATTTCACTCTTATCTAGTAGATTTTCATGTTTTAAATCACCGATTAAAATTTGTGAACCATTCTGTGGTAAATTTTGCTCAGTCTTACTAGGCTTTTGTTTTGTAGATAAACCCATTTGTTTGAGTAACCGTTTGATATGACAATCGCTTACCTTTATCCCCATTTCTTTTGCCAAATGCTTACTTAACCAATTCGCCGTCCATCGTTTGAAACCATAACCATAATCACGAGGATTATTGCTCACTAATTCTTTCAAACGTTCTAAATATTCCTCATTCACAGCTTTGGGGCGACCAATTGGAGATTCCAGCCATTGGTGTGCCATTCCACTACGAGCAATGTGTATCCAATGTCTTGCTGTAGCCGGACAGCATCCCAAAATCCGACAAATTTGTGTTTGTGATTTTCCCTCGTCTGCCAGTAACATAATTTGAATCCGCTGGCGGTACATTTCAGGTAAATCTTCTTGCAGACTTTTCAGTAGTAATTTATGTTGAAAAGGTGTCAAAAATTTACTCCCACAAATATTGGAGTATTTGATATCATCTTTCATTTGCTTTTGATAGATAATCATAAAAGTTGCCTATTAAACTTCAGGCAAAAATCATCTAGCGATCGCTGTTACTAGTGACAGTTTTAAACTCACAAAATATACAGTATAAAAAATGTAGTTATTATTCATTCACCTTTTATGCTGACTTGAATGCAAGATTTATTACTGACACGTGCATTACTATGTATCTAAGATTGCAAAAAACTGCATTGTAATTACAGCAGAATTCTGAATTCAGAATTCAGAATTCAGAATTCAGGAGTCAGGAGTCAGAATTCAGGACTCCCCCATCTTCCTCATCTCCCTTATCTCCCCCCACTTCCTGTGTTTCTTCAGAGCGTTATAAAATAGAAATAAAGTTTATATACATTAAGCTAATTAAGCATAATTACTCATGACCACTTCTAAACGCCACTATCACATCACTACTTTCGGTTGTCAGATGAATAAAGCTGACTCAGAGCGCATGGCTGGCGTTATGGAAGACATGGGCTTTGAATGGTCGGAAGATCCCAATAATGCAGACGTGATTCTCTACAATACCTGCACAATTCGAGATAATGCCGAGCAAAAGGTATATTCTTACCTTGGCAGACAGGCGAAGCGCAAACACGAGCAGCCTGATTTAACTCTGATTGTTGCTGGTTGCGTTGCCCAACAAGAAGGCGAAGCGCTGTTGCGGCGTGTGCCAGAATTAGACTTGGTAATGGGGCCACAACACGCCAACCGCCTCAAAGATTTGCTGGAATCAGTGTTTGAGGGTAACCAAGTTGTGGCAACCGAGCCGGTTCACATTATGGAAGATATCACCCAGCCGCGACGAGATAGTAAAGTTACTGCTTGGGTAAATGTGATTTACGGTTGTAACGAACGCTGCACGTACTGTGTAGTTCCCAACGTGCGCGGTGTGGAACAATCTCGCACACCAGAAGCTATTCGGGCAGAAATGGCAGAATTAGGACGACAGGGTTACAAAGAAATTACTTTACTCGGTCAAAATATTGACGCTTACGGCAGAGATTTGCCAGGAGCCACACCAGAAGGCCGGCATCTGCATAACTTCACAGATTTACTGTATTACGTCCATGATGTACCAGGAATTGAGAGATTAAGATTTGCTACAAGTCATCCCCGTTATTTTACTGAAAGACTAATTCGGGCTTGCGCTGAGTTGCCAAAAGTTTGCGAACACTTCCACATTCCCTTCCAATCTGGGGATAATGAACTTTTAAAGGCGATGTCGCGGGGTTATACCCATGAAAAATATCGCCGAATCATTGATACCATTCGGCGATATATGCCAGATGCCTCAATTAGTGCCGATGCAATTGTGGGATTTCCTGGGGAAACAGAACAACAGTTTGAAAATACCCTGAAACTCGTGGAAGATATAGGCTTTGATATGTTGAATACAGCCGCATATTCGCCGCGTCCAGGAACACCAGCCGCTTTGTGGGACAATCAACTGAGTGAAGAAGTTAAAAGCGATCGCCTACAAAGATTAAATCATCTAGTAAACGTGAAAGCAAGCGAGCGATCGCAACGTTACTTCGGACGCATTGAAGAAGTTCTAGTCGAAGACCAAAACCCCAAAGATAAAACTCAAGTCATGGGACGCACAGGCGGTAATCGTTTAACTTTCTTCACTGGCGACATCAAACAATTGAAAGGGCAGTTGGTGAAGGTAAAAATTACCGAAGTTCGCGCCTTTAGCTTGACAGGTGAACCAGTTGAAGTCAGACAAACTATACCTGTCTAAGAAAATGTTTTAAAAGACGATTTGTAGAGACGTTGCAAGGTGCAAGTTTGTCTAAAGCAGAAAATAACTGCCCAAATTATCGCTGCTTTGCTGCATCCTTGGCTAAACCTTGCACGTCAAAAATAATCACTAGTTTGATATTTTTGATTGAATGTTGCAACACTTGTAAGTAAGCAACTGCATCATCCCTTACTACGAACTAAATACCAAAGTTTTTACATTACTTCACATAGTTTGGTTTTTTCAAGTCGTTCTACTTAATGCGAATCCAAATGCGTGATGATGATGCTCATATCCTCCAGATAACGCCAGTAAAAGCGTTTCGCCATTGATGCAGAAGAACTCCACAGTTCGCCATCTTTGCAACGATATCGATGGGTTCTTAAGCTGCGATATGTAGCCCCATTATTAGCCAAACATTCAAAAGCTTTATCGTATTGCTTGCGGTCTTTTGGGGATAATGAATCAAGTTGTTTTTGGGCTTTTGCAGCGAAAATCAAACCGAATTTAACAGCTTGAATGTGCATTTAAAAGTTTCCGAATATCCAAACTTGACCGAAAGCGCAGAAACTTTTGCACAGGTGGGGCGCGTGCTTTTTTCCCAGCGTTCATTTTGTGATAATTTGTGTGGGTAATACTTTGTGAGATGTTGCGTGAGCTAAACTATAAACGCAGCGTCATCTACTACAAACTCAGGTTGCGTTCCTAATACTGCGACCTTGCAACGATTGTGTGCAGACATAGGGTAGAATCTAACTTGGTCTTCGCGTTTGTTAACGAGTCGGAAGAGGTATTTGGATAGGTTTTCATACTGCTTTTCATCCAACACGCACTCGAAAACCGACTTTTGCACCCGCAAACCGTAAGCTTCCAGAAGTTTCGCCACTTTGTTGCGACGGGTATCGCTAACAATGTCGTAGCAAACTAAATAAAACATCATCGTTTCACCAATTTTAGAGGAACAGTTTGCGGTTCAATGGTGTTGATGAAGTCTGAATGTGCAGGACGAAACTTTAACGCTAGGGGACGATAAAATTCTATATCTCCCAGTAAAGATGCAAGATATTCTCGTACCTGTAAGTCTAGACATTGACGATAACTTACTTCTCCAGCGTAAGGATGCAGTACAAAAGTTCGCAATTTTGCTTCCCAATATTGGAGAAATTTTTGTAGAAGTTTCTGTGACTGGCTTTTCCCGTTACCATTCCCATTCCCATTGGTGTTAGTCGAATTGCGGACAAAATTTAACACCAAGTCATCGACAATAGGTGCGCCAAATTCTGCGGTGAAATCCCATGCTAAGGGCAATTCATGATGACTATCGCGGTGTAAAATTGCGTAGTCTGGGTTAAGTCCTGCGGTGTTCAACAGTGTGTAAATATATTGATGCAGCAGTTGATTTCCCAGGTTTATTAGTTGGCTAATGCGCTTTGCAGTTGTACGCGGAGATTCGTTGTAGAAAGTGAGTAGAGAAGCGACGGCGCAGTAATAAATATTATCAGCTTCTTCGCTGTATTCGTGCAGTTCGTTAATTCCTGGTGCTATTGGTAAGTTGTCCATCAACAGCGTTAGGTAATTTAATGCACGTTGAGTTGTGTGATTAGCGTGGTGGCGAGTCCAGCTTTGCAAAAAAGTATGTTGGTTGTGCAATTTTGCCCAGATAATACTTTCTGCTGTAGCACGGTTAAATTCAATATCGCGTGCGCGTCTACGTTGGTAGGTGAGATATTTTGCTTGTACTTGAGATGGATTTTCTAGCCTTCCTAAATATTCACCTGTTTGGGTTAAATATAAGACGGGAATCTGCTGTGAATGAACGATTTTAATGACTTGTTTGGGTAAACTGATATTACCAAAAATGATGAACTGACTCAGATTACGAATGGGAATACAGATACGTTGATTTTGTTGATAAAACACCTTTAAATAATGGTGTTGAATTTGGAATGTTACGTCCTGTTCGGTGATGTAAATGGTAGACATAAAATGAAGCCAACTAGGTTTAGTTGTAGGTGAGAAAATTTTGTTTCCTTACCTATATTTCAATTTTCTCAGATTGATATATGAGTTCGTATTTGGGTTGAGGCTATTTTTATATGACTTCGTATATGGGTTATATGAGTTACTAAAAAGGCATAAAAAAAGCCGGATGTACTATCCCCGACTTAGTGGTAGTAGTAGCGTGTCAAGGCTAAAATAGTGCAATTAGCTTGACTTTTGTGGGACGGGCGAGACGCCCGTCCGGGGCGGGCTAGAAGCCCACCCCACAAGAAATTTTATTGCAACATTTTAGTCTTGACACGCTACTACATATACTAATGCGATCGCACTTTTTCCTCAGTGATTGCACCATGACAAATCACTAATGCGATCGCACTTTTTTCTCAGTGATTGCATCATGACAAATCACTCATGCGATCGCACTTTTTTCTCAGTGATTGCATCATGACAAATCACTCATGCGATCGCAACGTCCTTACATTAATTGGAACGAGTTTCCATCCCCGTGAGGGGTAAAGGAATTAAAACATGTAAACAGAGTCAGTGTTATGATTGACGCTAACTGTTTCCATCCCCGTGAGGGGTAAAGGAATTAAAACATAGTTTTCTATGTATTTAACAATCAAATTGTTAGAGTTTCCATCCCCGTGAGGGGTAAAGGAATTAAAACCCCCATTGTTTGGATATTTAAGAATTTCCGCAAATGTTTCCATCCCCGTGAGGGGTAAAGGAATTAAAACTTGACGGAGATACTCTCTTGAAAGTTGCTGTTTTGAAAAAGTTTCCATCCCCGTGAGGGGTAAAGGAATTAAAACTTGATCTCAGTTTATCAACAACAGAAAATGCACGTGGTTTCCATCCCCGTGAGGGGTAAAGGAATTAAAACGTTGATTTTTCACGGCTGTGGTTGCGATCATAGTCTGTTTCCATCCCCGTGAGGGGTAAAGGAATTAAAACATTTAGATTTCAATGGGAACACGTATATAGTTCCTAAGTTTCCATCCCCGTGAGGGGTAAAGGAATTAAAACTCATTATAGCTTTAGTATTAGTTGACAGTCCAGTAGGTTTCCATCCCCGTGAGGGGTAAAGGAATTAAAACCGCGTCTGGAAAGCAACAAGGAATATGCAAAATCAGTTTCCATCCCCGTGAGGGGTAAAGGAATTAAAACAAGTTTCTTGGCCCATCAGTAGTTTACGAGATTGATGGTTTCCATCCCCGTGAGGGGTAAAGGAATTAAAACTAGTGATTGTAATCAACAATCTATTAAGATTGGTTCAAGTTTCCATCCCCGTGAGGGGTAAAGGAATTAAAACACCTTTTTCTACCGGCATGGGTATTCCAATACCGATTGTTTCCATCCCCGTGAGGGGTAAAGGAATTAAAACGTTTTAATTGTTAACAGGAACACTAGTTATATTGGTGGTTTCCATCCCCGTGAGGGGTAAAGGAATTAAAACTAGTTAATACGTTTTATAACTATAGCGATTACAGCAGTTTCCATCCCCGTGAGGGGTAAAGGAATTAAAACTGGTCAAATAACAGCAAAAACTGAGGGAAGTAAAGTGTTTCCATCCCCGTGAGGGGTAAAGGAATTAAAACCCTACCCATTTAGAAGCCTTATGCAGAAAGGGTTACAGATACCCATTTTCGCGGGGGGTCTAATTTACTGTCAATAAGCTAGGTTTATTGAGAATTTAGTATTAGTAGACCCTTCTCAAAAGCTTACTCAGAAAGCTTTTCGCGGGGGTCAACGAAATCATAAGGGTTTGGGCGATCGCCTGACCCCCGCGAAAAATTTACGTACACAAAGTAAAAACAAGTACTTTGAGATTCACTTGGAAACGTCAGATTAAGTTTTCAAGGTTCTGTCTGTTGTTTTAGATAGTATCACAAAGTACTCTGACTTTTCACAGCATCAAACACGAACTTAACATAAGTTTTCTCTACTACCGCCCCAGTTATTCAAGGTTAGGGACTTCCAGAAAATAAATTATTCAATGGGTGGGAGCAAATATCATCTTAAATTCTTCTTCCCCTGCCTCCCCTGCCTCCCCTGCTTCCCCTGCTCACCAAAGCAATTGTATATTTTTTTAGTTGGAAGTCCCTTATTTGTGGAACAGCTTATTTCTCCCAAATCATCGGTCGATAAACTTCCACTTCACCCTTCAAACAAGAAATGTATTCTCGTACCTGCAACTCAAGAGCGCGACGGTACACTACTTTTTGTCCAGTATGAGGGTGCGTCACCTCTGTTTGCAATTTTTCTTCCCAATGTTTCAGAAACTTCTTGAGTGCGTGAGGTTGAAAATACACTCCTTGTCGTTCGTCAGGTAACGTAAAATCATCAATTGTAAAAACTTCCGAATTTACTAAATAAACTACTAAAGAATCGACCAAACCAGCCCTCCATTCTTCCATTAAATCAGAAACTAGTGCTGGATGATTATCGCGGGGAACGTGTAAATTCCCAAAATGAGTATGCAATCCTACAGATTGGATGAACGAATAAACATTTTGGCTTAATAGAGTGTACCCCAAACTGAGCATACTATTAATTGGGTCAGTGGGTGGACGCTTGGTGCGCTTTTCAAAATTAAACGAACCAGAAAATAAACTTCCCAGAGCTTGAAAATAAATTGTCGCCGCTCTTCCTTCATATCCACGCAGCATATCCATATTATCTGCAAAAGGTAGTTTGCTCATCAAAATTTCTAATTCCTTAGATGCCTTTTTGATGATTGTTTCATCTACATTTTTAGATTTTTGACGACGGTTTAACCGCATCAATAATATACGTGAATTATGCAACTTTGCCCGAACTATCGCTTCAGCTTGCTTTCTGGTAAAATCAGGATTTTGGCAACGCTCAACCTGTAACATCAAATATTCAACTTTAGCATCACCTTCTCCTTGTAATCTGCCAAAATACCTGCCTTTCTGCGACAAATACATCATCGGAATCCGTCGGTGCAACGCCATACTCACAGCACCATGTGATACATTACAACAACCAAACAGCACAACATTACTCACCCGCGTTACTGGAACTTTAATTCGCAATTCACCTTGATAATAAACTTGAAATTGTTGATTTTTGACGCTCAAATAAGCACCTTGGTCAGTTATATATAAAGTAGTCATGGTTTCCTGCCAATAATGAGAAATTGATGCTCTCGGAAAATTGATCGGCTTGTCAATACTGCAAGCTTTCGGAGGACGAGAAACTGGTTTCGCTGGTCTTGCTTTTCTGCGAAAATAAGGCGTACCCGAATCATTAATTACCCATTCACCAGCGCGTACAGGTTTGGGTGGCGGCGGTGCATAAACTTCACCGCCAGCAAACCGATAACCCAAAAAGGTAAACTCATCATTAGGAGTAAAAATCTGTGTCTTTTCTGGTTGGAGAGTTAAATAAACCTCTCCTAACCAAACGATAATTTTGTCCAGGATGCGGTTTGCTTCTTGCCAACTATTACAAGCGATAACAAAATCATCCCCGTATCGCACCAAATTAATGCCTTGACTGAGACATTTTCGATCAAAATTAGTCAGATATAAATTTGCTAAAGCGCCAGAAAGTCCCCCACCTTGTAATACTCCTTTGCCAAAGTTCCGATATTGTCCGGCGACGATAATTCCTGATTTCAGTTGTCCTTGCAGTAATTGCATTAGACTCGGTTCGAGTGATAATTCCTCCAATGCAGTTAACAACAACGCCCAAGAAAGATTGTCAAAAAAATCGGCAATGTCGGCTTTGATAATCCATTTGGGTTGATACTGATAGTATCCATATAAATGTTGTACTGCTTGGTGAATACTGTGTCCAGGACGATAGGCATAGCTGCAATCAAGAAATGTATCTTCTAAGGGAAAATACAATTCATCGAGTAGTAAACGCTGGATAATTCTATCCCGCACAGTAGGGATACCAATTAACCGCTTAGTGCCGTTTTTCTTCGGGATGTAAAACCCTTTGGCGGGGCTGGCAATATAAGTTTCGTGGTGTAGTTGATATGCAATATTCTGTAATTGGTCATCAACCATTGACTCGAATAAATCAACAGAAATCCCATCAACACCCGCAGTCTTACTTCCCGCACGAACTTGTAACCATGCGAAATTGAGATGTTCTTTAGTGAACATGATGATAAGTAAAAAGTAAAAAGTAAAAAGGTAAGTAGAGCGGCGTGAATAATTCAAGGTTTGTAGTGTTCGCGTAGCGTCTCGCAGAGAGGAATTTAGTCCTCATTTGTTCGCGTAGCGTCTCGAAGAGAGGGCTGAAGCCCTCACTACGAAATAATCTCAAGATTTTTTACATTACTTAATCTAGTTTGATTTATTCTCACCGACTTACTTAAAAGAAAGTAAATATTAAGTAGGGTGTGTTACGGCTATGTCAGGATTTGAGCGTTAGAGAAATTATAAATTAGCCGTAACGCACCACAATCATACGGTGCGTTACGCGTTGCTTTAACGCACCCTACAATTAAGATTTACTTCTTGCAGTACCTTTGACTTAATTATTGCAGTGCCATATATGAGTTCGTGTATGGGTTATTGACTCTGCTATATGACTTCGTATATGACTTATATAGATTCCTTCTTCTTTTACCTTTTACCTTTTAACTTTTTACTTATTATGTCCCGTACTCTGGTTGCATCAACTGAAGGTGTTAAGCTGGTCAAAAAAGCCTTAAAAGCCAGAAACTTAACCCAAACAGATTTTGCTGCGGAGGTAAAATTAAGTTACACAACTGTCAATAACTTCTGCAACGGTAAAGGGGTATATCGCCTAAACTTTGAAGAGATGTGCGTTTTCTTGGGCTTAGACTGGCAAGATATCGCTGTATTTGGTGAACCCGAAAATCAAGAACTCACACCCCTCGATAACCTTTGGCAACAACTTCAATTATTAAGCTCTCCTACTGAACAAATGGGGCTAGTCTTAGTAAAAGAGGAAACACTAGGTTGGGGGAAGAATTTACCGAGTCGTTACGAAAAGTCAGTGCAGGTAGGTAGCTACATTCGTTTTGAAGTCAACTTAGAAACTCCCGGCTATTTACTACTGTTGCAAAAAGATACATCTGGACAACTATGGTGTTTTTGTCCCTCGCGTTTTGCTCCCCAGGCGCACTTGAATACAGGTAAGACAACTCTGCCTCAAGAAGGTTCGCCAATAACGTCTTTCCCAATAGAAGGAAATCCAGGTAAGGAGGAAATTATCGCAGTTTTTACCAAGGAAGTACCTGCATTAGACTGGTTACCGCAAGGAAATAATGACCCTTTGGAATTAGAAGCAAGTCATCTTGTGGCGTTACTAGAATATGTGACTGGACGTGGAGAATATCAACTTTGGTATACAGATTATATGATTACTGCACGATAAAAAAGTTAATAGTTTAGGCGTTTAAAACTTCAAGTAGTTTGTTATACTACTGGTCATAGCCACAGAACCTTGAAAACTTAATATCAGGTTTCAAAATAAAAGCAAAAGTGCTTAGTTTTACTTTCCATACGTAAGTTTTTCGCGGGGGTAGAGCGATCCCTGAAACCCTTATGATTTCGTTGACCCCCGCGAAAAACTTGCTGGGTATGATTTTGAGATGCCTTAACCTGTATCTGATTGTCAATAAACCGTACTTATTGACAAGTAAATTAGACCCCCCGCGAAAATAGGTATCTGTAACCCTCTCTGGACAAGGCTTCTAAAAGGGTAGGGTTTTAATTCCTTTACCCCTCACGGGGATGGAAACTTTGCTTCAACAAGTTGTTGACCAACTTGATAAAGCTGTTTTAATTCCTTTACCCCTCACGGGGATGGAAACTTTGCACTTAGGTGCAAAGATCGTAAATGTCATTACGTTTTAATTCCTTTACCCCTCACGGGGATGGAAACAAAGACTAATGGCACTGAAGCTCCTCCTCCATTTCTGGTTTTAATTCCTTTACCCCTCACGGGGATGGAAACTTTGCTTGTTTTTCCCCAACTGTTTCTCCAACTCTTGAAGGTTTTAATTCCTTTACCCCTCACGGGGATGGAAACATTGACCCTGTACTACGTCCAATTTCTAGTTGAACAGGTTTTAATTCCTTTACCCCTCACGGGGATGGAAACAGTCTTCATCATCACACTCAATCTCAACGACAACTGGTTTTAATTCCTTTACCCCTCACGGGGATGGAAACTAGACTGTTTCCCATGCATTGCATTTCTTAGTATAAAACAGTTTTAATTCCTTTACCCCTCACGGGGATGGAAACTGATTATGAAGAATTTTAGATAAAATAAGTAATTGATTGAAAAGTCAAAACTAAAAAATATACAAGCATCTGGAACTAGCAGATGAAAAAACTCTTAAAAAAATTAAATCAACTTAACTTACAGGTTGTGCAACTTGCTGGACAAGGGAACTTAAAGCAAGCAATAATTATTGCCCAAGAAGCTGTCAATTTAGGGAAAAGCCAGCAGCTAACTGAGCATTCAGAATATTGTGATAGCTTGAATAACTTAGCAGAATTATATCGGATACAAGGATGTTATTTAGAAGCCAATCCCTTATATTTACAAGCATTAACTATTAGAAAAAGTCTTTTAGGTTCAGAACATCCTGATGTTGCACAATCTTTAAATAATCTGGCAGCACTGTATTATTCACAAGGGAATTACTCACAAGCCGAAACATATTTTTTAGAATCGCTGGAATTGTGGAAAAGTATTTTTGGAGCAGAACATTTTCAAATTGCGACTAATTTAAATAATCTGGCAGAGATTTATCGAGACCAAGGACAATATCTCAAAGCTGGACAAGTACATTTAGAAGTTTTAGGAATGCGAAAACGTCTGTTTGGCGATGAACATCCAGATATTGCTCAAACTTTGACTAATCTAGCAGCGCTTTACACATCCCTTGGACGTTATAAAGAAGCAGAAAAAATGCACTTAGAAACCTTGGCGATGAAAAGACGCTTGTTTGAAGAGTTACATCCTGATATTACTATTAGCCTGAATAATTTGGCCAGATTATACAATGTTCAAGGACGTTATCAAGAAGCTGAACAAGTGCATTTAGATGTTTTAGATAGATGGAAAGAAATATTAGGTTCAGAACATCCATACATAGCATCTACCTTAAGTAATTTGGGGGGAACTTATCAAGATCGGGGGCGTTACATAGAATCCGAGCAAAAATATCTAGAAGCTTTGGCGATGAGAAAACGCTTGCTAGGTAATGAACATCCTGATATTGCTAGCGGCTTGGATAATTTAGCAGAACTTTATCTGATTCAAGGGCGTTATTTATTAGCTGAACAAAAGGCTTTGGAAGCTTATTCTTTGAGAAAACAACTGTTCAGTTCTGAGGAGTTCGATATTGTTGATAGCTTAAGAATTTTGGCAGTAATTTACACATACCAAGGGCGATATTTGGAAGCCGAAAAACTATATTTAGAAGTATTACCAATACTGGAAAGCTCACTTGGTAAAGAACATCCTGTAGTTGCGAACACTTTAAACAATCTGGCTGGACTTTATGAAGAACAAGGCAATTATTCTCAAGCCGAACAAAAATATTTATTAGCTTTAGAAATTCAAAAAAATCTCTTAGGTAACGAGCATCCTGATATTGCCTTGACTTTCAACCAGATAGCAGTTATTTATCGGTTACAAGGACGATATGCAGAATCGGAACAACTGCATCTCGAATCTTTGGCGATGGCTAAAAATCTTTTAGGAGAACAACATCCATTTATAGCAGCAATTCTGAATAATTTAGCAGTGTTATACGATGCTCAATTTAAATATTCAGAAGCAGAATCATTACTTTTATCAGCGTTAGCTATCGTTAAAAGTGCCTTTGGTGACCAACACCCACAAGTAGCAAGTACGATGAATAACTTAGCGGTTATTTATGATTTTCAAGGGCATTATCAGCAAGCAGAAGAACTCCATTTAGAAACATTGAGACTGAGAAAGTCATTACTAGGAGAATCACACCCACAAATCGCTAATAGTCTGAGTAATCTGGGAGAGTTATATTTTTCGCTGGGGCGCTATGAAAAAGCACAACAGAAGTATGTAGAAACTTTGGCCATGAGAAAACGCCTGTTGGGAGATGAACATCCTGATGTTGCATTTAGCTTAAATAATCTCGCAACGGTGTTAGCTGCGACTAACCGCTCAGATGAAGCTTTATCTCATCGCATCGAAGCCAGTAACATTAATGACAAGATTATTAGTAATATATTTGCTTTTAGTTCCGAAAGCGATCGCCTGTCCTTCCTCCAGAAAATTCGCAATAACTTTGATTTATTTCTTTCCCTAGTCTGCAACCATCTTGCTAACTCAGATAGCGCCAAACTTGCAGCCTTAGATTTTGTTCTCAAACGTAAAGCCTTAACCGCCTCAGCGCTGGCGGCTCAAAATGAAGCATTTTACAATGGCCGCTACCCGCAACAAAAAGAAAAATTCCGTCAACTGCGCGATTTGAGCAATCAAATTATCCATCTCACTTTTGCAGTTCCCGATACCGATGACTTAGCTACATACCAAGATAATTTGAGACAACTGCAAAACAGACATAACAATTTACAAAAACAATTAGCGGCACAAGTTCCAGAAATTCAGCTATCACAGCAAACTTTCCACCGTGAGGCGATCGCCGCAGCATTACCGCCTAACTCCATTTTGGTCGAGTTTGTCCGCTTTGACGTATTCGATTTTCAAGCAATTTCGGCGAATGAAGAAATACAATGGCATCCAGCACGGTATCTAGCATTTATTTTAACTGCCAGAAAACTAGATACTGTACAGATGGTAGATTTAGGCGCAGCTGATACCATCGACAGACTAATTCAAGCCTTTCGCTTAGAAGCATCTGACTACACCCACCCCACATTAGCCTGGGGTAAAGGTAGTCAAGCACCAAAACTACACATCAAATCATACAATTCCACAGATGCCATACAACTAACTCAAGCACTGTTTAACCCCATCCGGGACTGTGTAAAAGATTGCAAACATCTTATCATTGCACCCGATGGTAACTTAAACTTAGTGCCATTTCAGATATTGCCGATTGATGCCACAGGCTCACGTCTATTAATGGATGAGTATACCATCAGTTATCTGGGTGTCGGGCGAGAAATTCTCCGTAGCAAAGTTCAGCCACCCACAGGTTTTATTTCGACACCATTAATTATTGCCGATCCTGATTTTGATTTATCGGAGACTGGGGATTGGGGATCCTCACATCTTGCACCAATAAAAATTGATTGAATTTGATTACTCAGTAAAAAAGTAAAATCCCTGATTTAGCGATAAAATCCAATAAAAATCAGGTAGCTTTATCGGACATCTTTTTACTTTATCAGGGGTTGTACGGTGAGGTGCAAGATCTGAGGATCGGGGACTGGGGACTGGGAAAAAAATTTCATGCTCGATATCCGAAGTCTTCAGTTAAGCGATCGTCTTACACCAACAGGCTTGTTCCGCGCTCCAGGAACAAGGTTTTTGGGGGAAAGTGTAGCGAAAAAACTGCCTGATGCCAAATTATACTTAGGGGCAGAAGCACTAGAAACCCGCCTGACAAATAGCGAGTGTCCCAGTATCATGCTAATTGCGACTCATGGCTTATTCCAAAGCGATTCTACACCAGAATCAGCGACTAAAAGACGTAATTTATTAAGTATGGAACGTCAGCGCACAACCAAGGTAGAAAATCCTATGTTGCGCTCTGGGCTGGCTTTAGCGGGTGCTAATACTTGGCTGGCTGGTGGGAGACTTCCTCAAGCGGCAGGGAAAGGCTTTGTTTTTGCCCAAGATATTGCCAATTTAGATTTGTGGGCGAATGAATTGACGGTTCTTTCTGCCTGCGATACTGCCAGAGGAGATATTAAAATTGGCGAAGGTGTATTTGGGTTGCGGCGTGCTTTTGCCGTTGCTGGAACAAAAACGCTTGTGATGAGCCTGTGGAAAGTGCCTGACAAAGTAACTGCCTTACTGATGGAGCGTTTTTTTGATAACTTGCAGTCTGGCATGAGTCGGTCTGAGGCGTTACATTCTGCTCAGAATTATATACGTAGAATTACAGTGAAGGAATTGCGCGAATTACCTTTGGGTTTGGAAGTGCTAAAGGAACTTTTAGCGGTCAAAGAGTTATCAGTCAATAGTAAAATTGATTGTCAAGAAAAAGACACACCATTAGAACATCCCTTTTACTGGGGAGCATGGATTTGTCAGGGAAATACAGATCCATTGGTTAACTAGAGACAAGCTGTGATTAATCGCTACTTTTAGCTCAATTACAAATATACCAGCGATCGCTTGAGCAAAATTCACACCATTTCACGAAAATCTTGATACATATAGATTTGATTTTTCGTAGGGGTTTAGCACTGCTAAACCCTTACAATTCTAAATTTGCCCCATCTAGAGACACGCCTTGATGAGTTTCTGTTTTCATCTGCGCTTCTGTTGTATTTGGCTGCTGACGTGGCACCGGTTTTTGTTGTCCAAAACCATCAAACAAATCATCCAACTTGACAGTTAACCCCAAATATGCTCCACCAGCCGATCGCGTTCCAGAAAAATCCCTGTCGCCAACTTCACCAAAAACATATCCAGCGGAAAGCCGCAAATTAGGAGTCAGATAGTAACCTGTTTCCAGAACAAAGCCCGTCTCACTATAGTTAGATTGACCAATCCAACGAGCCTCACCAACTAAATCCCAGCTATATCCCAAACGATAAGTAGCTCGCAATTGTCCCAAATTCACCGTACTTGTACCAACTAAATCGTTAGCTAAATAAGAAGTACTATTACGCAAAGCATACTTACCGTAGAATTCCCATTGCCAGTTAGGGGCGTAGATAGCTTCTAAAGCAAAAGTATGGTCTTGGGAACCCGTACCACTACCTAAAAGAATGGTTTCCGGAATAATCGCTGGATTTTGACGATATTCATAACGCAACAAAGCATTAAATTTATCACTATGGGGGTCACGATAAGCTAAACCCACCTTCAGATTAGCGGTATCTGCCAATCCTGAAAGTCTTTGGTTGGCAGAATTTGCTTGTTGATAACGCACCAAAGCCGTCAGTGATGGAGAAATTTTACCCACTGCACCTGCGGTAATTACTGTATTGCTACCACCAGAAGACGAGCGATGTTCGTAGCGGGCGCTGGCTTGAAACTGCGGATTATCACTGTATTCTAAGCCAACGCTGTAACTATCGCCACCATCAAATCCGATGGCCGATGCAGCTTGACCATAAGCGTAAGGTTGGGGAAATTGTTGACCAGCCACCGTCCGATTGAAGAAGTTACCAAATACGTGTTCGTAAGCTAAATTCAACCGCAATCCGCGAGCAATAGTCCAGCGGTTATTTAGACCAATTGCCCCTTGGGTAGTGAGTTCATTGGCACCACCCAAAATTGAGTAACGACCAGTTATGGTGGTATCCCTTCCAAGTTTGTGTTCGCCGTTGACACTCAAGCTGGTGATGGAATTACCAGACAATTGACCGCTACTGTAAAACTGTTGAGCCAGACTGATATTCACACCAGGAATTGCTGCCCAATTCAACCCGAAGATGGTACGGTCTGGATAAACACTATCTTTTTGGGAAGATAAGCTGAGTTCGTTTTGAGCTTGGAAAGTCAGGTTTTTAGCGATGGGAACTGTGAAACGCGAACGCAATTGATCGGAATTACCACTCAAAGCATCGGGTGAAATGCGGTCTTGGCGATCGCGGTGAATCCAATCTAAATCAAAGATGGCCCTACCCAAGCGTTGTTGAATCCCAGCGGTAATCGTCGTCAGGGAATTATCAACTTTACTCCCTGGTATGGCATCATTACGGGGTGCAAATAATTCTTCAAAGGTGTCTAGGGGTTGGGGAGCAATACCAAAATTGTCCTCGTGGTCGTATTGCACCCTCACATTGGTAGTTGGAGTCACTTTAGCTGTAACTTGGGCACCATAACGAGTTTGTCCCGGTACAAAGCTAATAGTCGCATTATTGGCAAAACCTGTATCAGCAAACCGATAATAGGCACGGCCTTGAATCCCATTAGCTATTTGTCCCTCAGCTTCCAAGCGATAGGCATCACCCCTAACTTTTCCCAGAACATCAGAATCATTACTCGAATGGGCGTATTCTGCAATTAGCCTACCCTTATCACCCAAAGATATCAGCGCGTCTGCGCCATACAGTTGAAAATCACGCACACCCTGATTTTCTTGCACATAAGTTGCTCCAATCCAACTTTCTTGGTTCAGCTTGCGGGAAAGATTATATTGCAAACGACCAGCAAAGATATTGCTATCAGAGTCTTCAGTTTCATATTGATAGCTAACAACAATCCGACGTACCAAGACTTGTCCATTTTGATCGATATCGGTGCGAAGAATCGGTTCGCGGAATAATAGGGTACCGCGATCGTAGTCGATTTCGTAGTCTGGGCCTCGGTTAAGCTGTTTGCGTTCCAATACAGTCCCAGGGCGATTCAGTTCTTCTAACTCAATAAAGACATTTTCACTACCTGGTTGTAGGAGTCTGCGAGACAGGAAATAATAACCACTAGTGCCATCGGGAGCAATGGTATCTCGTTGAAATCCTTCTAAGTTATTGCCATAAAAACCCGTAATTTGTAAATTTCCTAAGTTGTAGTTAGCTTTAAAACCGTGGAGTTGACGAGTGATAGAAGTAAATTGCTGCGATCGCCGCGCAAATTCTTCTGTGTTATAGTCACCCCACATGGCAAAATCAGGGGAAGCTCCAGGTATACCGGTGGAGCGCTCAAAACGCAGAAACAAGCTGTCAATAGAAGGAGCAACCACATCAACCTTCGAGCTATCGCCGTAAACAGGATAGTTTTGCTCGCTAAATTGGTAAGTTCTAAACAAGCGATTATCGCAGTTACAATCTTCATTCAAACTACGAGAACTGTTATATGCGCCTGTGAACAACCATTCTCCGATGGTACCAGTGGCAAATATCGCTGAATGGAAATCTAATTGCGTTCTGTTGTCTTTGTCCGGGGGGAGGAAATCACGGAAACTGCCGTAATAATTTGTACCTCTAGCGCCCAAGCGTAAATCTATGACCCCAGTCAGCAAACTCGGACGTAGTGCTGTTTCAAATTGCAATTGGGTAAAAGCTTCTAAATTATTAACGATGGCGCGGATTGTGACAGTTTCCGCTTTTAATTGCGATCGCAATATCGCTGTAAATTGCCCTCCTTTCGCCTCCACTTGAAACCCTGGTTCATCTGGTTTGAAATCCTTCCCCACAAAGTCCCCAGCAGTGGGTATCAAAGTGACCACAGCATCATAATTAGAGCGATTGCCACTTCCATCAAGCAGTTGACCCCGGATTGTAGCCGTAGAACGTCCATCTGCTGGGATACGAGACTCTACTGTTTCCAAAGTTAATTGCTGCGGCGCTCCCCGCACTGCAACCTGCACTGTTACAGGCGCTTGGGTTCCCCCGACTACCTGTGCAGAGATAGTATTTTGACCTTGTTGTAGCGAAACACCATACCATGTCTGCGTTACCAAATTAGTACTCGCATCAGTTTCCGTCCGCCCCACCAAAGAAGGATCTACCAACACCCCATTTACCCGCAATTCCACCTGGCTACCAGCAGGAAATTGCACAATCACCGTAGTAGCTTGTACATCTACAACACTGTCAGGCGTCGGAGTCAGGATTTTGATTCTTGTAGAAATCGGAGGAGGTGAAGACACAGGCATATTTTCATTTCCCCCCATCCCCGCGTCCCCTTGTCCCCGCGTCCCCGCGTCTTTATCTCCCTCAATCCCCGCCTCGCCATTAGCAATTTTGCGTAAGCCGTTGGGTAAATCTACAGAAGTTGCTGGTTGAAATGGTTGTATTTCCCTTGGCGATTGGTCTTTCTTCTCCTTGATTCCTGCAATTTTGCGTAAGCCTCTAGGCAATTCCACAGAAGTTGCTGGCTGAAATGGTTGTATTTGCGTTTCAGTTGGCTGGACATCTGAAATTGAAGTAACAGTAGCCGATGCAAAAAAAGTTGACGGCTCCTGCCTAGAACTTCCCAACAAACGAGAAGAATTTAGCTGTTGCTGAATTCTCCTCCTAATCTTTGCGCCTTTGCGCGGCAGTCGCTTCAAGTCGGCAAAGCCACCCAACGCGCTGCCTTGCCTTTGCGTGAGCCTTTCATATCCTGAATCACCAACCCCAGAATTCACATCCATACTTTTTTCAACCACTCGATCTTCGACACCCTTCTCTGCTTGAAAAGGAGAATCAGGCAAAACCAAGTTTTCACCAGTGAGTTCTGCTTTGACTATGCCAGGATACACAACAAAGCTGAGAGCTACTGGCATCGCCCCCATCAACATGAAGTTGAAAATAGTTGCACAGTGCAGTCTGGGTTTCATTTTTTGACTGGCTCCTGAAATGGGGTGACACCGAAGTTCATACGTACTAAGCCACCTGGTTCTAAATGCACCAGGCGAGATTGGCTATTGCGTTCGCGGAATTTTTTGTTGGGAGCTAAGTTGTAACCCGGTACACTGCTGAGGTCTAGTACGCCTGTGTGGTATCCAGGTAAGACATTAGCTAAGGAGAACAAACCATTGGGATCTGTAGTGATACGGTTACCGTCTTCGAGGAAAAGCACCGCATTGGGTATTCCAGGCTCACCACGCTGTTGTTCGCCATCAAAGTTTTTATCAACAAACACCCGACCGATAATCGTGCCACAATCAGAAACGATTCCGGGACGAATTTTCAGTTGGTGTGTTGCTGGGCCATCCTTAGTGCTAAAACGGTTATCAGTTCGTTGGGCATTAGCGATCGCACTGTTGCGACCACTACCACGCAGAGAATCGGCTGTTAATTGAGCAGCGTAGGCAATATTCAGGACTTTCCCAGTGGGAATCGTCATATCTGTCCGGAATATCACCGTATTTCCATTCCGTTCCGAGGTGATAGTGACTGCTGTACCATCCATCTCTCCCTGCACAGATTTCTCCAAGAACTGGAATCCTAAAGGTAGGTTGTCACTGATAACTACATTGTTCAAACCAGTATCAGCAAGATTTTTGAGCGAGAGGCGGTAGATTACCGTATCTCCAGGTTCAGCAGTAGCACGATCGCCTGTTTTAATAATCTGCAACTGATTCGCTTGGCACAAATTTGTACTAAATTCAAACGCTAATAAATCCAATCCCACTACTTCTGCATTGGGAACTAAAACAACTGTTTGTTCAACTCTGGTTTCACCTGTCAGACTGATTGGTTGTCCATCCAAAGAACTAGCTACATATCGCACTACACTATTACCTTGTGTGCCAGTACTATCAAGGATTTGGATCTTGATCCGCCGTTGTTTATAGATAGAAGTCGGTGGTGGATTGACTACAAAAATGTAGGTTCTACCTGGATCGGTTTGACCTTTATTTGGATCGAGTAGGAAATTGTAGACACCCGCAGGGTTATTTGTAATGAAATATGGGTTACTATTTTCGATATTTGGCGATTTTCCCCCAGGCACATTGTTATTAGGAATATCTGGTAACTCTGTTCGAGTCAAAGCAACTAAACCGCCCAATTCTGTGCCCGTCGGGTCGCTAGCATTAGGTTCGTATACCCCAACTGAAAAACCTGTATAATCCGGTAAAAGCGTACCAGCACAACCTAAAATTCGTCCTAATGGGTCAACTAATGGGTTAGGAGTAACGTTAAGCTGAGTAGAACTTCCTTGATATTTATTATTACTAGCTGGGTCTGTATAAGTATAAGTAGCTTGATTTGTGATTGGCACAGATGCAACTTGATTATTATTTTGTTGCGCTGTCACCGATATAGGTAAAGTAGTATATAAAAAACTTCCCAGCAGAATACTTGCTGTTAATCTTGACCACCAGCTACTAGTAAAATGAATTTGCTTTTGTTTTTGAGGACGGCTCACTGAACACATCTCCTCTGGATGCCAATCTGATTGTTAATAAAAAACTTATTTATGTAGATAAAATCACAATAAATGGTATTTTCTGCAAAGTTACTGCTAAAATAATCCAATTTAATTTGTGAAATATTGCATGATGGTTGTCCTTTCTAATTACAAATGACCAATGACCAATGACAAAGGACAACCCCAATTTCAATCAACGCACTTGGGTTTGATAAGTCGCCTTGACTGTCGTCTTTGCTGCAACTGACGGAACCTGTAAACGGATGTGGGTGTAAGCAATGGCTGGCGCTGGTTTAGTTTCCACTTTGCCGTTAGGAACAGTAACTTTAACGGTGGGATTTTCGACGAAGCTACGCCCACCATCAATGCTA
Source organism: Desmonostoc geniculatum HA4340-LM1 (assembly GCA_019359545.1). Lineage (GTDB taxonomy): Bacteria > Cyanobacteriota > Cyanobacteriia > Cyanobacteriales > Nostocaceae > Nostoc > Nostoc geniculatum. Next base: position 49,001 of record JAHHHB010000016.1, read on the forward strand.
TAAGTAATTTTTCCATTATTAGTTACATTTGCAGATTTAAGTACGTAGACCATCCCTTTGGGAATGGCTTGATTCAAAGTTAAATTTTTCACTGGGCGATCGCCCTTATTTTCGCCACTTAAGGTATACCTCAATACATCTCCTGGTCGCACCACAGCTTGACCTTTTAAAGGTTCCCATTTCTGGCTTTGCTTACCCTGTTGATCTTGAGCGATGACTTGTTTTTCGGCTTCTAAGCGCAATTGAATTTGCCCTTGAGTTTTGATATTTTGAGCGTAGGCACTTTCTGAATGCCAGATATTCGCAACTCCTGGAAATTGACCCAAAAATGGAACTGTAGCTATTAGTGCGATCGCACCTAAACCTGCAAAAGAAACACCCTTCATATAAATAGCTTCCAGAATCTTGATTGTTGACTTATCTTTCCCTGGTTGTACTCAAAAATAGTCATCTTTGGGGATTGGGGATTGGGCATGGGGCACAAGAGGCGGAGGAGCAGAGGAGCAGAGGGGCAGAGGGGAAAAACTCATCTCCCCTGCTCCCCTGCTCCCCTGCTTCCTCATCTCCCCCACTCCCCACTCCCAACGAATTAATTAACCTTGCGTTGGAACGTAAATGTTCTTTGAATACCCGGTGCGATCGTGCCAGTTACAGTATCCACATACTTGGTTACATCAGTGTTTACCGTAGTTCCAGTTTGGTCGTTCCCAGAGCTAGTAGCTGGATTACCGCTGAAGAATTGAATGGTTGCACTCCCAGAATCTTTAGCTGAGCCAACAATGTTGCTAGTATCAATTTGACCGCTGCTATCGTTGTCTACTGCCCAGTTGTTGGGGCTTTGCGTACCATCTTCAATAATCACAACTTTGTCAGCATTCAAAATCACGTTACCAGTTCCAGATTGAGGATCGGAAATATTGCTGTACTGAATTTGGTACTCAATAATGTTTCCGGGTGCAGGCTTCTTGGGATCGGTACTTAATGTGCCGTCATTGCCCTGGACTACAGGGCCAGTTCCTTGTAAGACTCGTGACACTTTCAGCAGTTTCAAAAAGCCAGTGTACACGCGATCGATAGTGATGTTGGATGAATCAAAGATATTATCGTTGCCAGTATCCTTAATTCCATCACCGTTACTATCCGTCGTGTAGTTGTCAATAGAAGCAGTGATGCGTACTGGGAAGCCTCTATTAATATCAGTCGATAACTGCGTATCTGGAGGTAAATCAACTTCTACACCATAGTTGAGAGTTGCATTAGGAGCAAAGTTGGGAATGGTTATTGGTGTAACGGGTCCTGTAAATGCTCCATTATTGTAAGTATAAACAGCTGACTGACTATTATAGGTAATAGTCACTTTCGTACCATTAGGTAAATCTCCTGGAACTGTTGGCGGTGTTGGCTCTAGCTTCAAAACGCCTGGATCAGTACCACTGTTTTTAACTGTGTTGGTGAAGCCAACTGACTGAGGATCGAGTAAACTACCAGGTGCTGTACCAGCAGGAACCAGAGAAGATTTGTTGGTGAAGTCGTCGTCGGTTCCACCTGATGGCCCAGTCGCATCCGGCGCATTCTGCGGCCCGTTGAGTATCGCTGAGGCTACAGGTGCTTGCACTGTGAAGACGTTGGCCTCACCTCCTGGTGTACCATCACCAGTGTTGTTGTTGCCTGTGTCAGTTCCAGTTTCTGGAGCTGTTGGAGTAATAATATAGCCATCATCAACGTCGCCAGCCAATAGAGTATCGGGGACACCATCACCATTGGTATCTGTAACGCCATGAGGTGTCATATTCCCTGGTGGACCATTGTAGTTGCTGGGATTTTGGTCGCCGGATTCGTCGTAGACTGGGAGATTGCTACTGGGTGTTTGACCAAATAATTGGGCAATGTTAGCGACGGTTAAGGGTGAAGTTGCAGTTGATTCAATGGCTAGCTGAATCGAGAAGCCATTCACCGTTGTACCAGGAGCGATGGAAGTAATGATTGCTGGATTATTGATAAAACCAACGCGGGTGACTGAGGCCAAGGGTGGTGCTGTCGTAGTCCAACTCGCTGTATTAGCATTAGTTCCAATTGGAGTGGTAGTATAGACAGTTTGCCAACCAGGAGGCGCAGTTGGTGCTGCTGCCAAATCTGTACCCAAAGGAATCGCATCAGAAACCAAGATATAAGTACCAGCAGCACCATTAACATTGATGCTTGTGTCGGTCAAAGGTGCTGGTGTAATTCCCTGTCCTGTGGGATCGTTGGACTCAACTCGCAAGCTCAAATCGTAAGTCAGTTTGTCATCTGTAATTGCAGTAGTGCCAGCATTGTTATAGCCACTGCGAATCTTGAGAACGGTAGCTAAGGTGTAGGTCTTCACCGTTAAACCAACCTGAATTTGCTCGGTGGCGCTAGCCTCCCGTGTACCGTTAACTGGTGTGCCATCTACCTCACCAACAGCACCACCATTGGCGTTATCTACGGTGAACACGTCACCACCATCAGGACTCCGGAGTTGGTTTTGAGCATCACCAGGAGTGTTACCCAGGGTAACAGTAATTATGTCATTGGTTTGAGCGCCATTCTGGACGGTAATTGGTACACGCACCAACACAGTACCACCAACCGGTACTGAGGGTGTATCTACGCCACCTTGGGGGATGTTTATCCAAGTTTGACCACCGTCGGTACTATATTGCAGACTATTAACTGTACCACCATCTGGTAATGTTCCAGAAACTGTACCTGGCCCAGTTGTTGTAGCTTGGTTAGGAATGTGGAATTTGGTTGGGTCATTACCTACGTTGGTCAAGGTGTAGGTGTAAATGAGTAAGTCACCAACTTGGACTGTTGTATTGGTAGGGCTAGAAGTGGCATCTGTGACACCAGACGCGCTGACGGTGATACCAGCGACCTCTGCCACGGTGACAACGACAGTGTTGGAAGTGGCGTTGATTGTTGTCCCTGGACTGTTGGGATCTTCGTAGGTTGCTGTGGCTGTGTTACTGATAGACGTACCCGCAGTAGTTCCCTCAGCTAATACAGGTGCAATAAATTGGAAAAGGTTACTACTTAATAATACTGTTGCTAGTAAAGATTGATAGCGCTGATGCTGCTTGTTTACAAATTTATTTTGTTTTACCATAGGTGTAGTTTATTTGCTGGACTTGTATCCTGGGTTTTAAAAGAGGATAAAGTTCGGCAATTTTTTAAAAAATTGCCGATGATATTTGCCTCAAACTTTAACGTTCCGGTAACGCAGATTTGGGGAGTTAAGTTGTTTACACTCCTCGAAAGCTATATTGAGGCAATACTCTTCAAATAATTAGCCTGTCTGATTTGCGATCGCTCTTGATTATCAAGGCTAGTAATCACAAGTATGGGTAATTTACTGTTGCGTACTGCTGAATTGTTTATGCAAGTAGAAATGTAACTTTTGCTGCCAAAAAAATCTACCGTATAAATAAGTAACTTCTCTAGCCATGAATCAGTACATCAAAGGTTAAAATTCAACTTTATTTTTCCAGTTGAATATCTGAAGCTATTGTTTTCTTTTGTAACCAGAATTAACTAAGTGTAAACACTAGATGCTGCGATTATAAGTCAGAAAATTTTACAAGAATTATTACTTTTACTACTAAACATACCCGACAATTTTTATCGGGTATGTTTGACTGGTATTTTTACTCGTGTTAGTATCAGGCGACAGTTGATAGACAGACAGACAGGGAAAGCTCGTTTATGACTCAGGCAATCACAACCCAATCCCAAGTCAGCAATGCCACATTTTTTAAAGCCTTGAAGTGTAAGGAATGTGGCGCGGAATATGAACCCAAAGCCAAGAATGTTTGTGAGTTATGCTTTGGGCCTTTGGAAGTCAAGTATGACTACAGCGCTCTGCGTCTCTCTGTCACTCGTGAAACAATTCAAGCCGGGCCTAATTCAATTTGGCGCTACCGTCCGTTTTTGCCTGTCGCAACTAATAATGTTATAGATGTGGGAACCGGTATGACTCCCTTGGTTCGTTCCCACCGTCTTGCCCGCCGCCTGGGTCTAAACAAGCTTTATATTAAAAATGATGCCGTGAATATGCCCACCCTCAGCTTTAAGGATCGGGTGGTGTCAGTCGCCCTCACCAGAGCGCGAGAGTTGGGTTTTTCCACTGTTTCCTGCGCTAGCACTGGTAACTTGGCAAATTCTACAGCAGCGATCGCAGCTCACGCCGGTTTAGACTGCTGTGTGTTCATCCCAGCAGATTTGGAAGCTGGTAAAATTCTCGGTAGCCTGATCTACAGTCCCACCCTCATGGCTGTAAAAGGCAACTACGATCAAGTCAATCGTCTTTGTTCGGAAGTAGCTAATACATACGGCTGGGGATTTGTCAATATTAATCTACGCCCCTACTACTCTGAAGGTTCCAAAACTTTAGGCTTTGAAGTTGCAGAACAATTAGGTTGGCAATTACCTGACCATATCGTTGCTCCTTTAGCTTCTGGTTCGCTGTTTACCAAAATTTATAAGGGCTTCCAAGAATTTGTCGAAGTTGGTTTGGTAGAAGGTAAAAACGTCCGTTTCAGCGGCGCCCAAGCTGAAGGTTGTTCGCCCATCGCCCAAGCATTCAAAGAAGGAAGCGACTTTATTAAGCCAGTCAAACCGAATACAATTGCCAAATCAATTGCGATCGGTAACCCCGCAGACGGTATTTATGCTGTGGATATAGCTAAGAAGACTGGTGGTAACATTGAATCAGTCAATGATGCAGAAATTATTGATGGCATCAAACTACTGGCAGAAACCGAAGGCATCTTCACAGAAACAGCGGGTGGTACAACAGTGGCCGTGCTGAAAAAATTGGTAGAAGCCGGCAAGATCGATCCAGATGAAACTACCGTGGTTTACATCACTGGCAATGGATTGAAAACCCAAGAAGCAATACAAGGCTACGTTGGCGAACCCTTGACTATTGATGCTAAACTAGATAGCTTTGAACGTGCCTTAGAGCGATCGCGCACTCTCGATCGCTTGGAATGGCAACAAGTCCTTGTTTAATTATGAGTTAGGAGTTAGGAGTTATGAGTTATGAGTTTTTTATTCCTAACTCCTCACTCCTAACTCATAACTCCTGACTCCTCACTTTTCACTCTTAACTTTCTACTTCTATGGCCGTAAAAGTCTTAGTTCCTACAGCTCTTCAACAATTTACTAATAACGAAGCTATCGTAGAATCCAATGGCAACACCATTGCTGAACTTGTGGATTCATTAGAACAAAGCTTTCCTGGCTTCAAATCACGATTGTGTGATGATGAAGGAAAGCTACGACGGTTTGTGAATTTTTACCTGAATGACGAAGATATTCGCTTTTTAAAAGGGGCAGATACACGCCTCAATGATGGCGATGAAGTAAGTATTGTCCCCGCTGTCGCTGGTGGTTAATGCCGGGAATAGAGCAGAATTCAGAAGTCAGAATTCGGAAGTCAGAATTAGCATAGTTTCTCTGCCTAGCTACCAGACATAGATAGTGTACTTCACGCTTATTAAAATCTGTTGTATCTACCTAAATTTAGCAAATGGACAGATGTAAGCTTGCTGTGATTGGCAGGCTTATTTTTACTCTAATATCATGTCCGCTTGATTACTGATTACAGCGTTTTTGATCTATTTGAACCACAATCCTCAGTAGGGTAGCACAACTGTGCTATCCTAAAACGTAGTATTTTTACTTAAAAATTGCTGTAATATCATGTCCGGTTGAATACTTATCATTTAGACTGACGCGGGGAAGCGGAGAGATTTTATTGATAAGTCAAAAGAGGCAGGGAGCAAGGGGGAAAACTGAGACGGAGCTTGTAGCCCCAGTAAGAGCGCCCTAGTGGTCTGGCAAGTCAACAATGCTTGGTGAATCAACTTTTCTATTTCTCTTGTTTTCCTCTTTCTTTGTGTCCTTTGCGCCTTTGCGGTTCGTTTTTGTAGCCCCGTAGAGGCCACGACTATAAACGGGCAGGATTAGCGATCGCAGGTTGTGGATCAGGTGTACCAGAAAGTTGTAATCATTGAAAATATCCCAACCCTGATGCAAGCAGCCCTTAAAGCACTCCCAACTAAGGAAAGAGATAGATACTGCCCCGTTGCCCATGCCAGTCTACTTGACGGCGAAGATCGCAAGCAGTGGCTCGTTGCGATCGCCAACACTAAACACAACCCGATCGCTTAACCTGCCTGACACACGCGATTAAACTTTTTCTAGAATATATGTACTATATTTAGATGCGTTCGCCCTGCGTCTTAACTGTCTTAACTGTCTTAACTGTCTCAATTTTTTTTGCTTAACTGTCTTATATGTCCTTGCATTTTTCCGGCGAAACGTAGAAAATACTCAAAACTCAATTTTATTAAATACCGAGGTGTATCCATAAATGTTTTTAGTTTTTCTAAAAAAAAAAAGTAAAATTACTGAGGAATACTTGCCTGATAAAGCAAGTGCTGATATTGTAGAAAGTATCAATTTTTAAGAGCTGATTTGTAAAAAAAAATCTTAATAAAACCCAATTTATTCCTGGGTATGACTTTTAGAGAATAAACCCTTGATTGGCTCAAATTACTGAAACCCTCATGATATAAAGACTTTACTTTAGTTTACAAATTAGCTCTAAGACTCATTGACGGGATCATCCAACCCTCACAAACAGGTTTTGGAGGATAAAACTTTTTAAAGTGTTACATTCAAAGGCTACAGACAATTTTGGGCTAGTGCAGTTGGATGAAAAAATGCAAACAGACTTCCTCTCAATTCAAATCAGAAGACGAAAACAATAGGGAATGACCGTATCAAAGGTATTCAACTTAATCATTTTTTGTTGTACAACACGATTCTTTTGGTAGAGTTTATAGTTGCAATGATTTCACTTTGGTGGTTTCCTATGGTTGTCTCAGAGTGAATGAGAGTGCGAAAATTAATGTTATTTAATAATTTAAATTAAACTTAATATTGTGAAAAGTTTAATTATCAAAGAGCAAAATAGTAGAAGGGTATAAAAGCTAATGCAGCTAGATAATTACAGTCATTCTTTAGTAGGTTTAACTCATAAAAATTACACATATAGAGAATTAGAATTTGCTATTTTGTCGAGTTTGAATGTACATGATTGTGTAGTAATTAAGAGGCAGACAGAAAACTTCAAACAGGAGTTAGTTACTTATGTAGTACCATCAGGTTCATTTGCCCCAGAACAATTGTTATCTCATTTACAAACAATTCTGCCTAGCGAATGCATACCCGAGGTGATTGTACCAGTTTCTTCTCTACCGTTGACTCCATCAGGGCAGATAGATGAAACTATCTTGAGTCATCTGGAAATAAGGGATACTAAGCTTGTAGAGCGATGGTCAGAGCAAATCCAGTCATTACCCGAAGTTAAGCAAGTAGCAGTAGTAGTTCAAGAACACCTCAAGCAGCAGCAGTTACTACGTCTATCAGACTTACTTGTTGACTGGAAAACTCTTACAAGCGAAGAAAAGAATACTTCCGTTCCATCTCAATTTTCCCGCTCAACTATCAATCAGAATTCTGCTGACAGGAAACTAGCCCTGAGTCATGGCGAAGAACTCAAGCGAGAAAAAAATGCTCCCAAACTCCTTTGGGAAGCACTGCAAAAAACCGCTCTTCAATTCCCAGAAAAAGAACTAGTTTATATTCAATCCGATGGCTCACAGATTATTCAATCTTATAAAATTTTACTGTTAGATGCTCAAAAGATATTAGCTGGTTTAAGAAAGCTAGGTTTAAAACCACTAGATAAAGTAATATTTCAAATCGATCTCAGTCAAGATTTCATACCTGCTTTTTGGGGCAACATAGTTTACCACCTACCGCTATTCATCCAGCCTTTGGGATGTCTGAGACTTGTTCGGGAATAACTTGGTCTGATGGGTTTTCATTAGAAACATCATCAGACGATATGTCATTTGTAGAACTTGGCCCCCCGATTCCTGGAGCGTCAATCCGCATTGCTGACGAAAATAATCAAATTGTTACCGAAGGGGTAATTGGGAGATTTCAAGTTAAAGGACTTTCAGTTACCTCTGGTTACTATCAAAATCCAGAGCGCAACCGCGAAGCTTTTACCGAGGATGGATGGTTTAATACTGGAGATCTTGGATATTTAGATTCAGGACGAATCGTACTGACTGGCAGAGATAAAGATGACATTATTATCAATGGCATCAACTATTACAGTCATGAAATTGAATCAGTAGTTGAAGAAGTTGAGGGTGTAGAAATTTCCTATACGGCTGCTTGTGCTGTGAGGGAATCTGGGCAAAATGCGGATCGATTAGCAATCTTTTTTAGTTCTCCTGTCTCAGAACAGACCTTGTTAAAAGAACTGTTAAAAAAGATTCGTGGTGCAGTTGTGAAAAATATTGGGATAAATCCGAATTACATCATTCCTGTAAAAAAGGAGATGATTCCCAAAACAGCAATTGGCAAGATTCAGCGCTCCCAATTAAGCAGGATGTTTGCTATACGCCGAATACAGGTCGGGAGCATTTTAACCACCGTCTGGCTGTTGTGGCTGACTCTAGAGATCAGTTAATAGAGCAACTGGCTGATTTGACAACTTTCAAGAGCGCCCAGTCCAATAAAAAGCCACCAAAAATAGCCTTCTTATTTACTGGACAAGGCTCCCAGTATATCAACATGGGTCGCCAACTCTACGATAGCCAACCCATCTTCCGCCAAACTCTAGAGCAGTGCGATGAAATTCTCCGGCCTTATCTGGAGCATTCCCTGTTAGAGGTACTGTATCCTACCCAGACAGAAGAGCAAGTTTCATCACTTTTAAATCAAACCGCTTATACTCAACCTGCATTGTTTGCCTTTGAATATGCCCTGTATCAACTTTGGAAATCCTGGGGTATTAAGCCAGATGTGGTCATGGGTCATAGCGTAGGCGAATATGTTGCTGCTTGTGTGGCCGGCGTTTTCAGCCTAGAAGATGGACTTAAACTCATTGCCCATCGGGGAAGATTGATGCAGCAATTGCCATCTGGTGGTGAGATGGTTTCGCTGATTGCTTCTGAAGAGAGGGTAAGGCAAGCGTTGGCGTCCCTTGCGCGTCTCGTAGAGAAGCCCAACCCAGGCATCGTACCATATCATCAAACAGTAGCTATAGCAGCAATTAATGCCCCCGAAAGTGTGGTAATTTCTGAAGCCAGGGAAGATATCGCAGCTGTTTGTCTGGCTTAGTACATTGGTTAAATTTAACCGAATTTTCTCAACCTCCAAGCTTATGGTTGGTAACTAGGGGAACACAATCAATTGGAAGGGAGCCTAATATTTTAGGGTTAGCTCAATCTAGTTTATGGAAAAAGGGAAATGCGATCGCTCAAGAACACCCTGAATTCAACTGTGTGCGGGTGGACTTAGACCCAGAAACAATCGGCGGCGAGGCAGAATACCTATTTCAAGAAATCTGTTGTGAGACTCGGACAGATCGACAAGTAGCTTTTCGTGGTCAAATCCGTTATGTAGCTCAGCAAATAGAACTTTCTGAGATGACAACAGATGCTACTGAATTAGATCCGGCTGCAAGCAATGCACTCGATCTCAAACTAACTGAGGTGGTAAAGTTTGATGGTAGCGATGCGTCACTACTATATGTAATCAAAAAGCAAGTTTCACAGGTATTAGGAATCCCTACAGACAAGCTAGATATAGAACAGCCCCTTACCGAATTTGGGTTAGATTCTTTAGTAGTTATTGAGCTAAGAAAACGAATTGCAAATGAATTAAAGGTAGAAGTAGCGCTAGCTAGCTTCCTTAATGGTTTCAGCATTGCTCAACTGAAAAATCAGATAAAAGAGGCGATCGCTGAACTAATAGGGGTAGAAACTAATCAGACATCACCCTCATTGGTTACTCTGCAAGCATCTGGCAGTCAGCCACCTTTATTCTGCATCCATCCAGTTGCTGGAGTGGTCTTTCCCTACTATGAATTGGCATGTTTGCTAGGAGAGGAACAACCATGTTACGGGTTCCAATCAGTGGGTATTGGGGACGAGGAGCAACCCTTAACATCTATAGAGGAAATGGCTGCTCATTATATTAAAGACTTGCGTGCAGTTCAGCCAGTAGGTCCTTACCACATTGTTGCTTGGTCTTTTGGTGCTTTTGTAGCTTTTGAAATGGCTATACAGCTAGAACAAGCTGGTGAAAAAGTAGATCTATTAGCTGTGATAGATTCACCCTCTCCTTCTGCAAACAAAATAGGTAATGTTTTTCTAGGCCTCAAGTTTACTTTCATATCAATGATGCCATACATCTGGCCCTATATCTACGATTATTTTTATCTATTGCTTGCGGTTGATAATCAACACAAGGCAACTAACATTCTTCAAAGAGCCAGTAAAAAATTGTTTAACTTAACTCAATCTAAATCTCGATCTCAACAGTCATTTAGGTCTGAGTCATTTATCAAGTTTCGCCAACCAAATGTTCCTCGTCTGTTGCGAGTTATCTTAAAAAACTTCCAATCATCTGGCAACTACATACCATCAGTTTATTCTGGGAAAATTCATTTGTTTCGTACTAACGAAAAATTATGGGAAGTTCAGAGAGATAATACGTTTGGTTGGAGTCATCTAGCTAAAGGAGGAGTAAAAATTCATCAAATTCCGGGTCATCACCTTAACGTTTTAAGAAACCCTAATGTGCAGGTACTAGCCCAAAAGTTAACAGCGTGCCTGAATCATTTTCATTCTCAAGAAAAAGGAATTGGTAATAGCAAATGACAAAAGAGAAATTTATAGGAACGTGGCGACTGATCGGTACCAGACTTGAAGACAGCGAGGGTAACAAAACTGAATTCTTGGGTCCTAATGCTACTGGGCTGATCATATACACCGAACAAGGATACATGTCTGCACACTGTACTGTTCCCAACCCCCCTGATAAAGCGACATATTGTGAACCCTTTCTAGGAAAATTAACCCCCGAAGAACTGGCAGCCATACCAATACCATCGATAAAAAGCTTTTCCTATGGCGGGAAATATGAAATTGAATCAGACACAGCCATTCATCATGCTGAGTTTAGTTCTGAACCCTACCTCACTGGAACTCTACCACGCTTGTTTGAATTTACAGGTAATCAGTTGACATTATCCCAATTCTTTCCTCACATACCAAATAAACAAGTAAAAATGTATTTAGTTTGGGAGAGGGTGTAAAAAAGACTAAGTAGGTCGGTGTAAATAATTATTGTTAGGATAAGGCAGCGGGCAGAGAGCAGGGGGAGAAAGAGTTTTAGCCTTATTTACTTTTCTTCACACAGTTTGGTTTTATTGCACCGACTTACTTAGAACACTGATTCAGTATTCATAACTGTGACAAAAAAACCCGGTTTCTTCTAGTTTAGCTAAGGAAAAACCAGTCTTATCGGCAACAAAAACCGGGTTTTTAGCATTAGTGAATCGGTGTTCTAGCGATGGGTTATTTCGATCTGACTTTTCACGGCATTTAGAAAACTTGAATGGAGACTAACCATGACTACATTGTTAAAGTTGCGTAAAGGCTTTAGTTATGATGAAGCTATTTTATTGACACAGTTGTGCAAATATGCGTATGACGTTTTCCAGTATGATGATGGCAGTGTTCACGATATAGAGCTAAAAACAGTTTACAAGGCTCTCTATCGAAATCAGGGATGGCAGTTGGTTCACACTATCCGTAATGACGACACGAATATCCGGGCAATAGTGCTGAAAAATACTCAATTGCCAGGTAGCCATCAGTATGTAATTGCTTTCCGAGGCTCAATAGTTAGCGATCGCGGTGCTGTAGAACTAACTGATTTTGCTTCTGATTTCGATTGGGAACTGATTCGCTACGAATATTTGTCTATTCAACGGGCGAAGGTCGTGCGAGGATTTCATCTAGCCTTTAATTCTGTCGCCGATCAGATTCAATTCTTCTTCAAAACTCTGCGCGGCGAGTTAAAACCCTCGGATTTCCGCCGACTCGAACAATTATCTCCCCTGCGAAAATTTGCCTGTATTAATGCTTTGGCTGATGCGGGAGCAATTCGACTGGGGTCAGAGTTTGAGCAACAGGCTGAAGAGTTAGTTGAGAAAGTGGTTGCTGACGGTGAAATTGATGACGATGAAGAACTGGAGAAAATATTGCAATTTCTGGAAGAGGAGCTTTTACCGAAGCTATCACCGTTAAATGAACCTATAGAGGTATGGGTAACTGGTCACAGCTTGGGTGCTTCCTTGAGCCAATTCGCTGGTTTATCGCTACGACGTTGGTTTGGACCAGCCTCAGATGGGGGATTGCTGATCAAAGTTTATGCGATCGCCGCACCTAAAATTGGGAACCCAACCTTTATAAAATACTACAACGAGCAAATAGGAGAAGAACTAAGTTATCGTGTCGAAAATGTTTTCGATTATATGGCTCCCACATTTCCTTACAATCCCCCCTTTCCATTCTCAGCCATTGCTCGTGATGGAGTACGGATCGGAAATATTTATATTGGCAACTATGCTAACGGTGGCGAAGCTATTACAGTTATGGGATTCGGTGGTCAAAGTGCCTCTGTATCCTTTGGCGGTATTGTAGAAATCCCATTTAGCGTTCCTTTTCCTCACAGCGTTGAAACCTATCTTCAATTGTTGCAAGAGCAGAAGCAATTTTGGTCTGGGTTAATTCGTCCAGTTAAGGATATTTTACGTCCTTTTCTGATCGAGCTCATCCGTGATGAACAGAAAAAAGGCATAAATCTCGATCGAGATAGCAACGACTTAAATGGCAATGAAAATAGCAGCATCGTTCGTAGCGATGAAGACATAACCATTATCAAATAAAAGGAACTGGGAATTAGGGATTGGATAACAAGCCAAAAAAATTAGACAATTTGCTCTAATTCCTTCCTTTTAGGTTTGGGAATTTTCCCAGTCTCCGATACCAAAGCGGCGTTTGTCCCACCACCAAATAAGGGGTGAGCGAAAAAAGGTGTGGGGAGTGTGGGGAGTGTGGGGAGTGTGGGGAGTGTGGGGAGTGTGGAGGGTAATTTTTTGGATACTTAGCTAGAAATCCCACACAAAATTTCGTTCACCCCCAAATAAGCTGTTGTGCTTTTAATTTGCACTTTGAGGCAGCAGAGGGGCAGAGGGGCAGAGGAGAGGGTTTGCAGGTTTTACCTAAAAGATGATAATGCAACTTGTAGGCGCGACAGCTTATGCATATTTTGGTGGTGAATTCTGATGTTTGTGAGGCTCATGCGATCGCCACGACTCATTGATATAAAATCTAAAATCTAAAATCTAAAATCCAAAATTCTTTGACTAATTACAAATTGTTTTGACTCTGCCTTGATGCTCTATCTCATTACATTTGAGGCGTGATTGCAGAGCATCAATTTTTCGTAAAAGCGACATTCCCCACACTATAGAAATCGCCAACTTGATGGTCATACCCAAAAGTAAAAGTGCTACGATTCTGGAAGATCTTCTCTGTTGAGCTAGCCTTTTTTGTTCTTCTCTTAGTCGCGCTTCGACTTCTTTGGCACGTTCGGCCTCTAATGCTTGCTGCATTTCTCGTCTGTCTAATTCTTCACTAGCAGCTAAAAATCGATAATCTAAGTTGCTCAGACTCTTGCCATTTGCCCAAGTTTGGGCGTCAATTAAAGCTTGTCCACGCAATAGGCGGGATTCATCCTCTTGGTTTGAGGCTACCCATGCATTGAAACTTTCGTAGTAAGGGCGTAAGTTAGCTAATTTTTTTCCAACCCATTCTAGATTGAAAACTTCTTCATAAATACGGTTTTTGATTCGGAGAAAACCCTGTTTTCTAATCACCAAACCAGACAGCAAAAGTTCTACCTGTTCTCGACTATCGTCAACGGCTACTTTAACTCCTTGGAGGATTTGCTGATAAATTCCCAGCAATCTGGCGGCAGATTGTTCGTTTCTGAGAATGCGATCGCGAATTGTCCTCAGATGCTCTGGTTCATCTTGGGATTCCCATTTCTCGATCATATGCGATCGCACTACATTTTCTATCCAAAATTCTTCTGTTCCAGGCGGAATTTTGAGCTTTCTACCCAGATCATCTTGAGACAATTTGACAAGCAGCCCACACAATTTTTGAGTTAGAAATGGTTGCCCTTGCGTCCAAGACAATACCTCTTGCAAGACTTTTTGGGGATTATTCCCTTGAATATCCAACCCCAAAGCTAATGGTTGAGCTTCTTCAAATGTAAAACCATTTACTTCTATAGCTTTACCAATATTAAATGGGGTAGTATGATTGCGATATGAAATTAAGTCTGAAGGTGTGGCAACGCCGAAAATTGCAAATGTAATTCGATTGTATTCTGGATTAATTGCTCGTTGATTATAGCAAAATCTAATCAAGCTAAAAAAGTCATCGACTGGGAAATCTAAGCTCAAAATACTATCAATTTCATCAATAAAAATAAACAGTCTTTCATTAGGGAACTGAGACAATAGTATTTCGGAAATAAAGTGACTGAGTTTTTGAACTAAAGATATATCTTTTTTTTCTTGCCACCAGGTTTTTAAATTAACTTTTCCTAATAGCTGAAAACCTAACCATAAATCGCCTGCTACTCCTTTGTACCACTGTTCTGGAGTGATATTTTCACAACCAATATTGGTCATATCAACGGTGGTGCATCGAAAACCCTCTTCTTCTAACCGATGTTTTGTTTTCACCATTAGTGAGGATTTGCCCATTTGCCTACAGCTGAGGATGTAGCAAAATTCACCTTGTTTTAAAGCATGGTAGAGATTGACATCTGCCTTGCGCTCAACATAGCTAGGAGCATCACTTGTGAGGGTACCACCAACTTGGTATCGATAATTGTTCATTTGATTTTAAATATCTTCTGTTTTTTTATCAAATAAGTTATCTAAGAACAAGAATGAATATTTTTAGGACTTACGCAAACAATAGCCAAAACCCTTATTTTCACGTAGGGGCAATTCATGAATTGCCCCTACAGCGTGTACTTTTGCGTAAGTCCTAATTTTAATTATTTACTTTTCAAGATTTTACCAGAAGTATTAGCATTCTGAGTGCTTTGCAAGCTGTTGGCTAAAATAAAGACGATATAATTCACACATGACACAAGCTTGATTGCGATTGAGTTGAACTAAACCCATGCTTTCTAGTTTATAAGCTGCGATCGCATCTTGTAATCCATAACGCAATGCTAAATCCTGTACCTGCTTGGGGGTAAACGGTGGCAGAGTAATTGTAATCCCGACATTCAAAGGTGATTGGTTAAGTTTCAGGGGAATATAAATTTCTGTGGTGTGAACTACTACCATTCGCAGTTTTTGCCAGATTCGGTGTTGCTTTGCTTGTTGGTGCCAATTTCATGAATCCGGTTAACATATGCCAACGATTTTATTCTGGCGAAATTTCTCGATAAGCTTGCCGACACTGCTCATAGTTGTCTGGTAAAATTTCATCATTACCAAAACATAATTGCTCGTGAGTGGTAATTAAAGTTTCATAAGGCTGTATGGGACTCACAGACGATCGCAGTAATTGCAGATATTCTCCATCTGTACGGCTGAGTTTGTGGGGTGCAACGGCTTGCTGATGCAAATGCTGTAACAGTGCTAAATAAAGACAACGGCAAGCTTCACGGTAGTTGCCTTGACGATAAAATTGTTGCGATCGCTCCAATAAAACGGTAATGGATGACTCATCAGACCGATTTTTTACACCCCAATCAGTGAAATTGCTACCTCTGCTCAGCCAAGAATATAGATAAGGGCTGAATTCTCGCCATAACCGCCAACCTACCCAAGCCACAAATAAACCTAATATCAGCCAAAACAGAAATTTCAGTAACTCACCTACCCAGGGGCTAATTGACCATCCACCGGGCAATTCTGGCAAAGCGCCTTCCAAGCGGTAAAACTGGTATTCCCACCATTCTCCTACTTGTTGTTGGAATTGAGAAAGCTGCCAATTCCAGCTAGTTTTTTCAAAAGCATCTGTGGACATAGGGGGGAGTGGGGAGATGGGGGAGTGTGGGGGGAGGGGCAAGTGTGGGGACTTCCGCGTTATGTTAAGACTATTAATCTTCAAATTTAATTTGCATACCGGCTTTGGCTGGGTCGAAATTTTCGGGAAAATGGGTACTGCGATCGCAGTCTGCTTTTTCCAGGTTCGCTCCTTTAAGATCGGCTTGGCGGAGATTAGCTGACATTAACAATGCTCCTCTAAGATCGGCATCTCTCAAATTAGCTTGACTCAAATCGGCAAAGCTCAAATCAGTTCCTCTTAAATTAGCACCGCTCAAATTAGCTTGACTCAAATCAGCATAGCTGAGGTCAGATCCTTTCAAATTAATACCTTGCAAGTCAGCATTACCTAATTCTGCTCTACTAAAATCTCGTTTTCCTGCTGCATACCTTTCGACAACAGTAGCAGCATTATTAATTGACTGTTGAGAATTTATTTCAGACATATAACAGCCTCACAGGCTATATCATTATTACTTTTACTAAGAATTACACCATAAAAAATGTCTAGTTAGACATTTGAGATCGCAAATTTTTCAATACTTTCTTGCTCAAGGAACTGGTATTGCCTAAGTAAATGCTTATGGAACAGTTTTGTCTGGTAGGCTATTACTGAGAGTACTGGCGTGGCAAGCTTAAAATAGTGCATTAACTTTCCTCTTGTGGGATGGGCGTCTCGCCCGTCCGGTGCGGACAAGATGTCCACACCACAAGAAAATTTATTGCAACATTTTAGCCTTGCCACGCCAGTACAACACCAAAAATATAAAATGGTGCGTTATGGATATTAGTCCTAACGCACCCTTAGCTAAATATAATACATCAGTTCCTTCTGTTGTCGGATTGCTCTCCGTTCACAGAGGTCTTGGAGTGTGTATTTTTCCAATACAGAGTTAGCAGCTTGACGTGCTTCCTGCCAAACTTCCTGAATTAGCTCACCTTCTACCGTGCCAGGAGGCGGTTCACAAGTAGAGACAACAGCATCTGACCCTTCCATACAGGAAAAAGCATCCAGTACTGTGATTGTCCTGGGGTCTCGTGCCAAAACATAGCCACCTTTGGCTCCGCGTATACTTTTAATTAAACCTCCACGCCTTAATGTTGCCAGGAGTTGTTCTAAATAGCGGTTTGGTATGTCTTGTAATGCTGCTATCTCTCGAATTTGCAGGGCATCACCGTTAGGGTAGCAAGTTGCCAACTCTAACAGGGCTAGAAGTGCGTATTCTGATTTGTTAGAGATTACCACAGGCGTAATATTTTAAACTCACACCTAAATATACAAAGTTATTGATTCTATTTCCCTAAGCTATTGCTAAGAAAAACTTGGCAATCAACTAATTGTTGACCGGCTAACTTCAGTTTAAAGACTTTCAAGCATAGAAACAATTACTTTTTTTTTTTAATTCGATAAATAAAAATGATTAAAGAGACATCAACGCTAGTAAGAATATTTTGGCTGCGGGACTCGCAGTTTCAGTCTGTGGAGCGAACATAAGACCTGATAGGCGTGAGTCTAAAGGGCAGTTGCGAAAAACCAGCAATGGAAAGAAACAGAAACCTAAGTCGTGAGTCTTAGGAATCACCGCACTTTTAGGGCGGTGAGGATGTCAATTTTGACATATGGATAAAAGTAAACATTCCCAGACTAGCCGTGGTTGAGCGTAAGCGAGTAAGTATTTACGAGCTTGTTCTAGCTGCTCGATCGCTTTGATTTGATGCCACTGCTGCCAGTAAAATTGCTGAAGATAATCAACTAGCCACAGTTGTGCTTCTGTATCTAAATCTTTATCAATTTTCTTGGCTAACTCCAAAGCGTTGCGGTGAGATTTGGGGGCTTTTTTCAAATCTTCCAGTAATTCAGGGGGAATAGCTTGTAATTGCTCGTAAGAAGCGATCGCACTTCCCGCACTCCCAGCTGCTACATTTAATACTGCCTGATGTTGCAAAATTTCCTCATGACCTGTTTGCGTGAGTACAACAGCTAAAGACTGTGTATCTAAGCGGTAAAAAGGAATGCGTTGACAGCGTGACGCCAAAGTTGGCAACACAGACTCAGGTGTAGGTGCAATTAAAATTAACGTTGCTTGTCCTGGTTCTTCTAAAGTTTTCAGTAAAGCGTTCGCTGCGGCTTCTGCCATTGTTTGAGCTTCTTCTAGCACTACCACATTTCTTGACGCTTCCAAAGGTGGACGACTGAGAAACTCAGTGATTTCCCGAATTTGTTCTAGTCGAATTACAGGTGGTGCTTTACGCTTAAGTCCTTTTTCAGCCGCTTGTGCTGCTGTAAATCGTTGTCCTTGGTATTGATAAGTTGGTTGCACCCACAATAAAGCCGGGTGGTTACCCTGACGCAAACGGTTTTGTAAAGTACTAGTGATTCCCATGTCACTAGAAAATAGCAATTCCACAAAGCACCGGGCTGCTAAACTCCTGCCTACACCATCTGGCCCCACAAATAAATAAGCTGGAGCAACCCGGTTTTGCCTAACAGCTTGAGTGAGCAATTCTATGGCTTGTTGTTGTCCTACAAGTGGTGCAAATGGCTTAATGGTCATTGGTCATTGGTCATTAGTCAATTGTAATCTACACAACAGCAAATTACGTATTATAGTTGATTGCAATTCTAAAGATGATTTTCTAAAATTTAATGTTAATTTTTTAAGTTAATAAAAATAGTCTTTTGATTAGTTATTATACTGATTTGCTAAGTATCATTTTAGCTAATTTCAACTGAAGAAAGTTTTTATAAAGAAAAGCAAACATTGTCAAACAATTCTTGCCAGCTTAGATAATCTGAATACATAGAGGATGAACAAAAAAGCTTAGATTATTAAATTATCGCCGCCTAACTATCTGCAAGTTTTTACAAAGAATTGCAGCAAAATTATGCGGCTAATTTAAACACCCTTCAGGGCATCTAAATGTGAATTAGCCTATCGGTTAAAAAGTGCCGCAGCTATTATATATCAAAAGATTTGGTGATGATGGAATTACCACTATCACCGATAAAATCCTTACACGTTCTACTGAATGGTTATTTTACCTGATTTTCATTTAGTGAAAGCTACAAAGCTAGATGAAAAAATCCTGCCTATTTTGCGATTTTTACAAGTAAAAAACCGCGATAAAAAACCATAACGCCGAAATCAAGATAAATCAATATTGCTAGAGGAGGCTGAGATGGAAATCTTCGATTACGTGATTCTAGGAGCCGGATTGGGTGGACTTTCCGCCGCAGCTTGTTTAACTCGACAAGGCTACCGCGTAGCAGTTTTAGAACAACATTATTTACCTGGTGGATGCTGTCACACCTTTGATTATGGAGAATACAGTTTTTGTGCTGATGTTCATTACATTTCTCAATGCGGTTATGGTCAGACTATAGGCCAATTTCTTGACTATATTGGCCAGGATATACCCTTTAATAGCCTCGATCCTGACTGTATCGATCGCGTCATTACACCAGAGGTAGATTTTAAAATTCCTTTGGGATGGGAAAATTTGCGATCGCGTTTACTTTCCACATTTCCAGAAGAAGCTGGTGCTATTAATCTTTACTGCGATGAAATTCAGCGACTCCATCAAGAAATTCGCAGCTTGGTGCAGGAAGTACACTGGTTCGATCGCAAATTATCTGATTGGTTGAAGTTACCAAAATATTTTAATTTATTTTGCAAGCGGAAGTGGACACTACAAGATTTATATAACGATGTGAGATTATCGCCCAAACTGCAAGCAGTGTTGGCGGGGCAAAGTGGCGACTATGCGCTACCTCCCGAAGAAATTGCCCTACTCACCCACACTTCCCTCGTTTGGGACTACTCAGAAGGCGCTTACTATCCCAAACATCACTTTAAACACTTTGTTGACGCCATTGCAGAGGTAATTACCGCAGGTGGAGGTGTAATTAAGTATTCAACCCCAGTTAACCATATTCAAGTTAGCAACCGCACTGTTCATAGCGTACTTGCCGATGGAATCACTTATCGCGCCAGCAAAGCTTATATCAGCGACCTCGACCCCAAATTAACAGTAGAGTTGATGCACGATTCTGAGGCTTTGAGTCACAAAGAACGTCAACGCCTCACCGGTTACGAATACTCAGCTAGTGCTTTCAATATTTACCTGGGTTTAGATAGCCGCTTCGATCCTCAACGCTACGGCATCGGTAACTGGAATATTTGGTATTATCCCACAGGCAACCTCAATAAAGAATACCAACAACAATTGCAGGGAAACCTCAGCCATCCGTGGATTTTCCTCTCGTGTCCAACGATGAAATCCAGCGAACCAGGGATGGGGCCACAAGGACATCATATTTTAGAGATTGCTACTGTCTGTTCCTATGAAGAATTTGAATATCTGCATAAAACCAGCCCAAAAGCCTATAAAGCCAGAAAGCGGGAAGTTTATCAGCAGATGATGACAAGTGTGCGAGATTTGATTCCAGATGTGGACAACTACGCCCGCATGAAAGTTTACGGTACACCTACCACCAGCGAATTTTATCTCGGACAACCCCAAGGTAATATTTACGGTGCAAAATTAATTCCCAAACAAGTTGGTTTAAATCGTCTGGGATATGTGACGGAATTACCGAACCTATTTTTGGTAGGCGCGAGTGCTGGATATCCCAGCGTACCGGGTGTAATTGGTAATGGGATGGATGTAGTGGAACTGTTGACAGGGCGATCGCCACGTCAGAAACTTGAAATAACCCAGCCTTTGGTAGGAGTTGGGTGATTGACTTGTGCAAGGGGTAGGAGAGCGATCGCTGATATCATGGCAAATTATTTGCGATCGTCATAATCCCTAGTCCCCAGTCCCAGGCAGGTCTGTTGAAGTGTCCGTCAGAAAATTATCCTAAAAAAAAGCCCCTGGTATTTCTACCAGAGGTGAAGCATATAATACCATTTCACTTGATGTTTGTCTGAGATGCCCCTGTTTATACCTCTGCCTAAGCAAGAGGCTAGAGTGTTCCTAAAATATTACAGCAAAAAGTGATTAGGTATAAATATTAGCCAACATTTGCCAATAACAACTCTCGTTTTGCTGATTTTTGGACTTTTACTTGGGAGTCATCGTCAACATCGATAACCGCTGTGTCTCCGTCTGTAATTTCACCAGACAACATTGCTTCGGCGAGAGAATCTTCTAAAAGGCGCATAATTGCTCGGCGTAATGGTCTGGCACCATAGCTGGGATTATAGCCTTCTTGTACCACACGTTCTTTGAAGCGATCGCTAACTTCTAAAGTAATTCCTTTTTCTGTTAAGCGGCTAGCAACATCACGGAGCATAATGTCAGCAATTTGCTTGACTTCATCTCTGGAAAGCTGGGTAAAGACGATAATCTCATCGAGGCGGTTGAGGAACTCCGGACGGAAGTAAGCTTTCATTTCTTCATTTACCAAGTTCCGAATGCGGTTGTAACTAGCGTCGGCTTGGGTGTCAAAATCAAAGCCTAAACCACTACCACCTTTTTCAATCACCTTGGAACCGATGTTAGAGGTCAAAATGATCAGCGTGTTCTTGAAGTCCACTTTCCGACCTTTGGCATCCGTAAGTTGACCGTCATCCAAGATTTGCAGCAGCATATTAAACACATCTGGGTGTGCTTTTTCGATTTCGTCGAAAAGCAGCACTGTGTAAGGTTTGCGCCGCACTAATTCAGTTAGCTGTCCGCCTTCATCGTATCCTACATAACCAGGAGGCGAACCAATTAATTTGGAGACGGTGTGGCTTTCCATGTATTCGGACATATCTAAGCGAATCATCGCTTCTTCCGAACCAAAGAAGTAAGCTGCCAAGGCTTTAGCCAATTCTGTTTTCCCAACGCCAGTGGGGCCAGAAAAGATAAAGCTAGCGATGGGACGATTGGGATTTTTTAAGCCGACGCGGGCGCGACGGATGGCACGAGATACAGATGTGACTGCTTGCTCTTGACCGATAAGCCGCTGGTGCAGAGTGTCTTCTAAGTGTAGGAGCAACTCTGACTCAGATTCGGTTAGCTTGTTGACTGGTACACCAGTCCAAGAAGCCACGATTTGGGCGATGTCTTCTTCGTCAACTACAGCAATATTGACAGATTTCTCGTTTTCTGCTAGGCAAGCTTGCAGTTGAGATGTGAGTTCCAATTCTTGGTCGCGCAGTTGTCCGGCTTTATCAAAATCTTGGACTCTGACTGCTGCTTCCTTGGCTTTGGTAACGCCAGTGAGTTCGCGCTTGAGTTCTTTATTGGGAGAACTTTGAGAGTTCCGCAGACGAACGCGGGAGCCAGCTTCATCAATCAAGTCTATTGCTTTATCTGGCAAAAAGCGATCGCTAATATACCTATCTGACAACTTGGCTGCTGCTACCACCGCTGCGTCAGAAATTGTGACTTTGTGGTGTTGTTCGTAAGCACCGCGCAAGCCGTAAAGAATTTGTACGGTTTCCTCTACTGATGGTTCGCCGACGATAATCGGTTGGAAACGACGCTCTAGGGCGGCATCGCGTTCGATATGCTTGCGATATTCATCGAGGGTGGTTGCGCCGATACACTGGAGTTCACCCCGTGCCAAAGCGGGTTTGAGGATGTTAGCTGCATCCAAACCGCCTTCTGTACCACCAGCGCCGACTAAGGTGTGAATTTCGTCAATCACCAAGATGATATTGCCCACAGAACGGACTTCTTCCACGACTTTTTTAATCCGTTCTTCAAAATCGCCACGGAAGCGAGTTCCAGCCACTAATAAACCCATATCCAGGCTGATGACTTGCTTATCTTGTAATGATTCGGGGATATCTTGATTAACAATACGCTGAGCTAGACCTTCAGCGATCGCAGTTTTGCCAACTCCTGGTTCCCCAATCAACACTGGGTTATTCTTAGTGCGGCGACCGAGAATTTGGACGGCACGCTCAATTTCCTTCTCACGACCAACTACGGGGTCGAGTTGGCCTGCTTGGGCTAATTTGGTCAAATTTCTGCCAAACTCTTCCATAGTGAGCGTTTGGGTGCGCTTTTGATTACCACCACCAGCAAAAGCCGGGGCATTTTCACCCAAACGGCGAGTAATCGCACTACGGACACTCTTGAAGTCAACCCCTAGATTTTGCAGTACTTTGGCTGCGACACCTTCCCCCGCCTCGGTTAATCCTAAGAGTAAGTGTTCAGTATTAATGTAATTCTGTCCCAAACTATGAGCTTCTTTAAAGGATTGCTCAAAGAGGCTTTTCACCTTGGGAGTAAAAGGAATTTCTGGTGGTACAAAACCAGAACCCCTGCCAATAATTTTTTCTACCTCGCGGCGTGCGTCTTTGAGAGTAACGCCTAATTCGGCCAGCACTTTAGCAGCAACCCCAGTTCCTTCTCCCATCAAACCCAGGAGAATTTGTTCAGTTCCTACGAAGTTGTGTCCCAGGCGACGTGCTTCCTCCTGAGCTAGCATAATTACTCTAATGGCTTCGGAAGTGAAGTGTTCAAACATAGCGGGTTCTTGCTCCCTTGCTGCTTCGACTTTGGGTGAGATAAGATTCACCCTCATCTAAAGATTTTTGTATTTTCTTAAGGACTAATGTAACTTTATTTAAATTTAACTGGCAGTGGTGAGAGCCGTAAGACCTCAGGTGTAGTTGCCGTCTGATAATTAAGTGAGGAGTTAGGAGTGAGGAGTGAGGAGTGAGGAGTTAGGAGTGGTAAGAAGTTCTCAATTTTACAATTAATTTTTCAGTGCAGAAGATGATTTTGTTTTGCCTTTTCTGCTCCTCTGCTCTGGGCTAAACTTACAAAACTAAGACTCAGCACTCTTAACTCCAAACTCCAAACTCCAAACTCCAAACTCCAAACTCCAAACTCCAAACTCCAAACTCCTAACTTAATCATTCAGGACTGACGATGAGTGAACCAACGGGCGGAAAAGATCAACAGCACCCTCTTTATAACCGCGATCGCCCTCTTATTGATATCTTACTCGCTCAACAAGCGACAGAATATAATTTAGCAGAATTAGCTAGATTACGAATTCGTTATCAAGGCTTTCCAGGGGCGAGAGACATTCAAAAAGATTTGGATAAAGTCTTGCAGCAGTGGGGTTTGACGGAAGCCCAGCTTTTTGAAAAAACTCGCCAAATGCACGACTTGGGCGGTATTTACAAAAGTCGTGGTAAGAAAGATGAACAGGATTGGAATTAGGGAATGACCCATGCGGCATGGGTAAGAGGCTCCTGGAGCAGGGGAAAGGGGGCAAGGGGGAGAATAGACTTCTTGCAAAAGTCCTTATTGTTACCTTATTCTTTGCGCCTTTGCGCCTTTGCGTGAGATAAAAACTTATTTATGCAAGAGACTCCATGAACACAGTTCACAAGAAAGGAATGAAAATATCTCTTTCCCAGTCCCCAATCCCCAGTCCCCAGTCCCTATTTTCAAGCTAGGTCTAATGAAGAATTGGTAGCACTGAGCTAACCATCCCCCTCTCCACGAGCGAAGAAGAGGGGGCTGTGAAGTTCTACTTACATCCTAAAGACTCACGCGTATCCACACCAGTTTTAGAATTTACACCACTTGCCTTAAGGCAGAGTTTTTTCACTTGCGTTCCATCTAAAACTGCATTTGTGAAATCAGCACCAGTAATATCAACATTGTCAAATATAGAACGCAGCATCATTGCCTCACTTAAGACTGCATCACTTAAATCAGCGTTCTTAAATCTTGCGAGATAGGCTATGCCATTACTAAAATCTGCATGGTGTAGATTTACTCCCTCTAAGACAGTACCGTTGAACACAACGCCCCGTAAGTCAGCATTGCTAAAGTTAGCATTTTCTAAATCGACATTGGTAAACTCAGTCCCTACTAAACTTTGACCAGAGTAATCCCTGCTTTGAAGGTTGTCTCCAGCAGAACGGGTAATACTGGAAGAACTTGCAGCTTGCGCCGAGAGGGGAAAAACAAAAAGAGCTATAGCTAAGACGAAGCTAGCTAGTATTTGTCGATACTTCATAATGTTTAATTAACAAATCTCAACATTTCCACCATTAACTATTAAACCTTGTAGAGAGTCTTGAGTGAGGTACAGACGCGATTAACCCAAGTCTTTCCAAGAGTTAGGAGGCTTTTTTGTGTTACAACAATTTCCCAAATGATTGCGAGAGATAATTCACAAACCCATCCAAAATCCAAAATCTAAAAGAGGAAAGCATCTCGTAGGATAGATAGATGTTGAGGTGCGATCGCATAAATACCTGTGGCTAATCAAGAAGACAACGCCCAATCCTTGGCGCGAACTGCTTTATATCAATTGGGTGTAGAACTCAAAGCACGCTTTACCAGCTTTGGTGGTTGGGAAATGCCCGTACAATTTAGTGGCATTACCCGCGAACACGAAGCTGTAAGAAATACAGCCGGAATGTTCGATATTTCCCACATGGGTAAATTTACCCTCCAAGGGAAAAATCTCATCTCCCAACTCCAGTTTTTAGTACCCTCAGACTTGAGTCGGTTGCAACCTGGTCAGGCACAATACACCGTCTTGTTAAATCCCCAAGGGGGAATTATTGACGACATCATTGTTTATCATCAAGGTGAAGACACCACTGGTAAACAGAGGGTATTTATTATAGTCAATGCAGCAACCACAGCCAAAGACAAAGCATGGCTATTGCAACACCTCGATCGAGATCAGGTGCAATTTCAAGACCTTTCACCAGAAAAAGCCTTGATTGCCGTGCAAGGGCCAAAAGCTATTAAATATCTCCAACCCTTAGTACAAGAAGACTTACAACCAATCAAAGCATTCGGTCATCTCCAAGCAACGGTACTAGGCAAACCAGCCTTCATAGCCCGCACAGGCTACACCGGAGAAGATGGCTTTGAAGTGATGGTAGACCCTGATGTGGCAGTGGAGTTATGGCAAAGTCTCCATAACGCTGGTGTCATCCCTTGTGGACTGGGTGCGAGAGATACCCTGCGGCTAGAAGCAGCAATGGCACTTTATGGACAAGACATCGATGACAGTACCACACCTTTAGAAGCAGGTTTGGGCTGGCTAGTTCACCTAGATACCAAAGGCGATTTTATTGGTAGGGCGGTTTTGGAACAGCAAAAAGCCGAGGGAGTGCAGCGGCGCTTGGTAGGTTTGCAAACCCAAGGGCGCAACATTGCTCGTCATGGTTACCAAATTCTATCAGCAGGTAAAGTTCTGGGAGAAGTTACCAGTGGTACTTTGTCGCTGACACTTGGTTATCCCATTGCTTTAGGCTACGTTCCCACCAAGCTAGCAACTGTCGGTCAGCAATTAGAAGTTGAGATTCGGGGCAAAGCTTACCCAGTAGTTGTAGTTAAACGTCCCTTCTATCGCTCAAAAAATCGTGTAACTAACTGATAAGTGCTGAGGTTTTTAAGGAATAATGTGTTTTCAGTGGTGCCCAGTTGCGAGTACTGAATTTCACTCATTGCTGGGCACAGCTTTTGTGAGTTACTCAATCTACAGTCAGGTTGATTACCAGATATGGGTTGGATGACCATTGGGACAATAAATTGTTTGATAAGGGAGAGGAAGTGATATGTCTGAATATCCTGAAGATTTAAGATACCTGGATTCTCATGAATACGTGCGACTAGATGGCGATATTGCCACCATTGGTATTACTCAGTTTGCCGTAAACCAATTGGGTGATGTCGTATTTGTGGAACTGCCAGAAATTGGCGAATTACTGACAAAAGAAGACAGTTTTGGCACTATTGAATCAGTGAAAGCCGTTGAAACACTGAATTCACCTGTGACTGGCACAGTGGTAGAACGGAATGATGCTGTGATTGACGACCCCGAACTAGTGACAGAGGACCCCTACGGAGAAGGATGGTTTTTAAAAGTGCGTGTCAACGACGCCGATGAACTAAATGATGCCTTGACTGCCGATCAATACCGTGCCTTGGTAGAAGGGGAGTAGGGAGTGGGGAATGGGGAGATGGGGGAGTGTGGGGAGTGTGGGGGGATGGGGAAGCGTGGGGAGATTAGAAAAAAGCTTCCTAACTTCCCACACCTCCCACACCTCCCACACCTCCCACACTCCCCAGAAAGATTAAGTCATCAAATTTAGATAAATTGATAAATTACACTCACTTCTTATCAGTATTTGTTGCAAAATATTAAATAGTATCATCTGGAGAGTAATTTGTGGTATCAAATCTCCCTATTCTGAAGTCTAGCGATCGCCATTTCGTAGACGAAACGAGTCAAAAGTTAAGTGATTTTGCGCCAAGACACATTGGCCCCAACTCCGATGACATCGAGCAAATGCTTGGAGTCTTGGGGTTTTCTAGTTTAGATGCCCTCATCGACCAAACAGTACCCCAGGCAATTCGGGTTAAGGAACCACTGAAGTTACCAGAGGCAGAAAGTGAATACGCAGCACTGACATTATTAAAAAAAGTTGCTGGCAAAAATCAGGTTTTCCGCTCATATATTGGTATGGGATATTACGAGAGTATTACCCCTCCAGTTATTGGACGTAATATCCTAGAAAACCCTGGTTGGTATACTGCTTACACTCCTTATCAGCCAGAAATCGCCCAAGGACGATTGGAAGCTTTGTTGAATTTCCAAACCCTGATTATCGACCTCACGGGTTTGGAAATTGCCAATGCTTCATTATTGGATGAAGCCACAGCCGCCGCAGAAGCCATGAGCCTCAGTTATGGTGTTTCTAAAAATCACGCAAATGGCTATTTCGTTTCTCGTGATTGCCATCCCCAAACCATTGATGTGTTGCAGACTCGCGCTCAGCCATTGGGGATTAAGATCGTTATTGGCGATCATCAAACATTTGATTTCCAGGAACCAATTTTTGGCGCCCTTCTGCAATATCCCGCGAGTGACGGCACCGTTTACGATTACCGCGCTTTTATTGAAAAAGCCCATGCTCAGGGTGCATTGGTGACGGTAGCAGCAGATCCCTTAAGTTTAACTTTACTCACCCCTCCTGGGGAATTTGGCGCTGACATTGCTGTGGGTAGCACTCAACGCTTCGGTATTCCCTTGGGGTTTGGGGGACCTCATGCGGCATACTTCGCTACTAAAGAAGAGTATAAGCGATCAATTCCAGGGCGAATTGTCGGAGTATCAAAAGATGCCCGTGGTAACCCTGCATTGCGTCTCGCCTTACAAACCCGCGAACAACATATCCGCCGGGAAAAAGCTACTAGTAATATCTGCACAGCACAGGTGCTACTGGCAGTGATAGCGAGTATGTACGCCGTTTATCATGGCCCTGGTGGACTCAAGCAAATTGCCGAAAATATCCACTCGCTAACGGTGTTGCTGGCAGAAGGACTCAAGCGTTTAGGTTACAAAATCAGTTCTGAATATTTCTTTGATACCCTGCGAGTAGAACTGGGAACACACAATCTAGAAGATATTCTGGCAGCTAGCGAACAACTTCAAATTAACTTGCGGATTTTTGATGCAACTGCTGTCGGTATCTCGTTGAACGAAACTACCACAGTAGATGATGTGCTTGACATCTTGGCAATCTTCGCAGGAGAAAAAGAACTACCTTTGGGCTTGGAAGAATGGATTTCTCCCTCATCTCCCTCATCTGGCCATCTCCCCTTCCCTCGTCAAAGCAGTTACCTAACTCACCCAGTCTTTAACCGCTATCACTCAGAAACAGAGTTATTGCGCTATCTCCACAAGCTAGAAAGCAAGGACTTGTCGCTAACCACATCGATGATTCCCTTGGGTTCTTGCACAATGAAGTTGAATGCGACTGCTGAGATGATTCCGGTAACTTGGGACGAATTTGGCAAGATTCATCCTTTTGCCCCCCCATCCCAAACCCAGGGTTATCAAATTCTGTTTGAGCAACTTGAGGCATGGTTAGCTGAAATTACTGGTTTTGCGGGAATTTCTCTGCAACCAAACGCCGGTTCTCAAGGTGAATACGCCGGACTTTTAGTAATTCGCCAATATCACGAAAATCGTGGGGAAGGACACCGTAATGTCTGTTTGATTCCCACCTCGGCACATGGGACAAACCCAGCGAGTGCGGTAATGTGCGGCATGAAGGTAGTGGGAGTTGCTTGTGATTCACAAGGTAACATTGACGTTGATGACTTGAAGGCTAAGGCAGAAAAACACAAGCGAGAACTCGCCGCTTTAATGGTGACATATCCCTCGACTCACGGTGTTTTTGAAGAGTCAATTCAGGAAATCTGTGCAGTTGTTCATGCCCACGGTGGACAAGTTTACATGGATGGGGCAAATATGAATGCCCAAGTAGGAATTTGTCGTCCTGGGGATATTGGCGCGGATGTCTGTCACTTAAACTTGCACAAAACTTTCTGTATTCCCCACGGTGGCGGTGGCCCTGGTATGGGGCCTATTGGTGTTGCTTCTCATCTTGTGCCGTTCCTACCTGGACATGCTGTGGTAGGGACTGGGGACTGGGGACTGGGGACTGGGAAGGAAGAAATACCCAGTACCCAGCATCTCGGTGCTGTGGCGGCTGCGCCTTGGGGTAGTGCGAGTATTTTGGTGATTTCTTGGATGTACATTGCGATGATGGGTACGGCTGGTTTAACCGAAGCAACCAAAGTGGCAATTCTCAACGCTAACTACATCGCCAAGAAACTTGAATCTTACTATCCCGTTTTATATCAAGGGAAAAATGGGTTAGTTGCCCATGAATGTATTTTAGATTTGCGATCGCTCAAAAAATCCGCAGCGATCGAAATCGATGATGTTGCTAAGCGTTTGATGGATTATGGTTTCCACGCGCCCACTGTTTCCTGGCCTGTGGCTGGTACAATCATGGTGGAACCAACAGAAAGCGAATCGAAACAAGAGTTAGATCGTTTCTGTGATGGCTTGATTGCTATTCGCCAAGAAATTGCTGAAATAGAATCAGGCAAAGTAGATATCCAAGATAATCTTTTGAAGAACGCACCCCATACTGCTGAAAGTTTACTCACCGGAGAATGGCATCATTCCTATTCTCGTGAACAAGCTGCTTACCCTGCGCCTTGGACACGCGAACATAAATTCTGGCCTGCTGTTAGCCGCATTGATGCAGCTTTTGGCGACAGAAATTTTGTTTGTTCTTGTCTGCCAATGGACGCTTATTAAATAACTAAGTGAAGAGTTAGGAGTTTCAATTCCTAACTCTATCACTGTGGCGATCGCCAGTACCTAATGCTTCCTAATTGTGATTGATTTCTACAAGCCGCACACTCGTGTTAAAACTCTCCGGCTAAAGCTGCAACACACCGTTCACAAATTAGCGGATGTTCTTTTGATTCTCCCACATGGGTGGAGTAGTTCCAACAGCGATCGCATTTTTCCCCGTCAGCGTTCACTACTGCAATTACCCAATCTTCTGTCTGCGCGGTATATTTCAATCCTTGCAGTGCCTCAGCAGAATCTAATAATTCCACTTGGGAAGTCAGCAATAAATATCGCAGTTCGTCAATCCCGTTACCCTTAACTGGGTTCAAGGCTTTAATTGCATCACCTAACTGTTTGTGAGGGATATGAATTAAAGCTTTCGCCTCTAGGGAAGAACCAATGAGTTTTTCTATCCTGGCTTGTTCTAACACCTTGTTAACATCGGTGCGGAGTTTTCGCAGTGCTTCCCAAGATTCCGCTAATTCTGGATTCCGCCACTTTTCGTCCACTAGCACCCAACCGGATTCAAACACTGATTTGTAAGGTGTTTTGTAGGGGAGAAATTGCCAGATATCCTCGGCAGTATGACATAATACTGGAGCGATCGCTTTTGCTAAATTCTCTAAAGCAATCTTCAGCACTGTTTGACAACTGCGACGGCGGAAAGCATCAACTGCACTGATGTACAATCTATCTTTGGCAACGTCTAAATAAAAGTTGGATAAATCCACCACACAGAAATTCTGCACTGTTTGGAAGAAGCGGAAGAATTGGAAACTCTCAAAAGCTTCCGTCACTTCTGCAAACACCTCAAGGATGCGGTGCAGCATGTATTTATCAAGTTCTGGCAATTCCTCAAAAGGTACTGCGTCTGTTTCTGGGTCAAAATCATCGAGGCTACCCAACAAAAACCGCGCCGTATTGCGAATCTTCCCTCTAACATCATTCAATTGCTTGATGATGTTTTTCCCAATGCGGACATCGCCTGAGTAATCTACCGATGATACCCACAATCTCAAGACATCTGCACCGTAGGCAGGTTCTACTTTTTGATTTTTCCCGCCTTGAATGATTATATTTGGGTCAACCACATTTCCTTCTGACTTACTCATTTTCCGGCCTTGTTCGTCCAAAGCAAAGCCGTGAGTCAAGACAGTTTGGTAAGGCGCACAGTCATTTACCGCCACACTAGTAAGCAAACTTGACTGGAACCAACCGCGATGTTGGTCGGAACCTTCCAAGTACATATTCACGGGATAGCATAACTCTGGACGCTGTTTGGCTACAGCTGCCCAAGATGAGCCAGAATCAAACCAGACATCCATTGTGTCTGTACCTCTGCGGTAAGACTTGCCATTTTGGACATAGGATGCTGGTAATAATTCCTCAACTGCAAGTTCCCACCAAGCATCGGAACCCTTTTCGGCGATAATTCCTTGGACGTGGTTGATAATTTCCTCATTCAGCAACGGTTCCCCGGTGGCTTCATCGTAAAAAACCGGAATGGGTACACCCCAACTACGCTGACGGGAGATACACCAATCAGAACGTTCCGCCACCATTGGCGTGATGCGATTTTCACCTTGGGCTGGAATCCATTTTACAGTGGCGATCGCCTTTAGCGCTTCCTCCCTAAATCCCTCCACCGAAGCAAACCATTGTTCAGTGGCGCGGAAAATCGTCGGCTTTTTCGTCCGCCAATCATAAGGATACTTATGCTGATAAGGTTCTTCCTTCAACAAAGAACCAGCCGCCGCCAACGCATCAATCACCGCCTGATTTCCATCACCCAGCACATTCAACCCAGCAAACTCACCCGCTTCTGAAGTAAAATTCCCGTTATCATCCACCGGTGCAAGAATCGGCAAACCATAACGTTGACCAACAATGTAATCTTCTTGACCGTGCCCCGGAGCAGTATGTACCAACCCAGTACCAGACTCAGTAGTAATATAATCCCCACCCACAACCACCGGACTTTCGCGGTCAAACAAAGGATGACGATAATTTATATGTTCTAAATAACACCCCTTAACTGTGGTTTTTACTGTTAACTCAACATCCAGCGTTGCAGATAACCTCTGCACCAACTCCGCCGCCACAATCAAATACTTAAAATTACTTTGCGCCTTTGCGTCTTTGCGTGAGATTTCCACCACCGCATAATCCAAATCCCCATTCACCGCCACCGCCAAATTCCCCGGAATCGTCCAAGGCGTAGTCGTCCATACAGCCACACCCAAATCCGGCAGATATTCCCCCAACAATGATTTCACCCCGTCCCCAAGACTGGTAACCGCAAACGCCGCATAAATACTCCGGGAAACGTGACCTTCCGGATATTCCAACTCAGCCTCCGCCAAAGCAGTTTTTGAGCTAGGACTCCAGTGAACAGGCTTCAAACCGCGATAGATGTATCCTTTTAAGAACATCTGACCAAACACGCCGATTTGCGCCGCTTCATATTCCGGCTTCAGCGTCAGATAAGGATGCTCCCAATCACCCCAAACACCGTAACTTTTAAAACTTTGGCGCTGGTCATCTACCGCAGCTAAGGCATATTCTTTGGCTTTTTGTCGCAGTTGTAAAGACGTTAAGTTTTGCCGTTCTGCTGACTTCATGTTTTGCAGAACTTTCAACTCAATGGGCAATCCGTGACAATCCCAACCAGGCACGTAGCGAACTTTACGCCCTTGTAGCAGTTGGTAGCGATTAATAATATCTTTAAGAATTTTATTTAAGGCATGACCGATATGAAGTGAGCCATTAGCGTAGGGTGGCCCATCGTGCAGTATAAATAATTCGCCGGGGTTATTTTGAGAAAGGCGATCGTAAATTTTATTATCTTCCCAGAATTTCTGGATTTCCGGCTCCCGCTTGATAGCGTTTGCCCGCATCTCAAAGTTAGTCTTGGGTAGGTTTACAGTATCTTTGTAGTTTCCTGATTCGGTCACAGTGTCATGCCTAAATTAGTTGAGCAGATTTTATCAATTATAGAAGATGAGATGAAGACCAAAAAATCAACTTGACAATTGATTGGTAAGTTATGATACATGTCGTTGTCGATAACGAGCAAAAATTCTCTTACTACGGATGATTTAACGAGACTACTCTCACTAAGACAGACATTCAAGATTGGCCCAAAAGCACTCAAAGATTTTGGACTCCAGGCAATCGCAGCTATTATTAAAAGAGAAAATCATGGCAAAATGACAGTATCCTGACCCAAACAGAGATGCACTTATGCAGCGCGAACAAATCCTGGCAACTTTAAAGCAACATCAAACTGTATTGAAAAAGTTGGGTGTGCGATCTTTAGCATTGTTTGGTTCTGTTGCACGAGATGAAGCAACACCTGTCAGTGATGTTGATATTTTGGTCGAGTTTGAACCTCCAGTCACTTTCGATCGCTATATGGATGTGAAATTTTATCTAGAGGATCGACTGGGAAGAAAAGTAGATCTAGTTAGTTGGAAGTCACTCAAGCCTCAAATTCGAGCATCAGTAGAACAAGAGGCGATTCATGTCGCGTAATCTTCAACTTTATCTAGCCGATATTGTAGTGGCGTGTGAAAAAGTGTTGCGTTACACCAATAGTATGGAATTTGAGCAATTTATAGCCGACGATCGCACCTTTGATGCTGTTATTAGAAATCTTCTAATTATTGGAGAAGCTGTAAAAAATGTTCCTGTTGATGTGCGCGATCGCAATCCGGAAATTGAATGGCGAAAAATAGCTGGCTTAAGGGATATTTTAGCTCATACATATTTTCAAATTGAAAATGAAATCATTTGGGATGTTGTAAAAAATAAAATAAATCCTCTGTTAATCAAGGTGAGCCAATTATTAGAGAGCCAAGAAGATAATGACAGACACAAATAAGTTTTTGCGATCGCTCCTCCAACTCATACTTAATTGCGATCGCACTACATCCCCATTAAACTATCAATTATTGACGATGAGCGATCGCTCAAATTGCCTGAATGCTAGGATCGTAGAATACAACTATTAGCCTCAGCTAACTATGCAACTTGAAGACTACTTTAACTTTCTAGCTCCCGATGATATTCGACTCCAGGGTACACGGGTAGGAATTGAAACAATTTTGTTTGACTACCTCTTCCGTGCTAAAACTCCAGAAGAGATTACCAAGACTTACACCTCATTAACTTTAGAACAAGTCTATGCAACTATTCTGTACTATTTACATAATAAACAAGCGGTAGATGCCTATATGACGGATTGGCTAGAGTGGGGCGATCGCATGAGAGAAGAACAACGCCGAAATCCCAACCCAGTTGTAGAAAAACTACGAAAATTAAAAGCCGAAAAAATGGCGATTCAAACTGATGGCGCTGAAATATCTCATAGATGAGAATGTCGATCCAATTTACACAATTCAACTGCGGCGTTTCAAGCCCGATCTATTTGTAATGGCAGTTGGTGACTTAACCACTCCAAATAAAGGAACTTTAGACCCAGAAATTTTGCTCTGGTGTGAAGAACATGATTGTATTCTAGTCACAAACAACCGCAAATCCATGCCAGTTCATTTGGCAGATCATATAGCACAAAATCATCATGTGCCGGGAATATTCATCCTGAATCCGAAATTAAGCGTTGGTGAAAATCTTGAGCAGTTATTTTTGATAGCTGAGGGTTCACTTGATAACGAGTATCAAGACCGAATAGAGTTTCTTCCTCTCTTCTAGGAAGTAGTTGCACTTTTCCATTGGTGGCTGAACTGCGATATTGAGTAGCAGAAATCCCCAAATAATTGCAGAATAAATGCAGTTCGTCATTATTATTACCTGGAAATGCCGACTACACTTGCTGACGCACAAAATTTGCTTTCTGACCTCATTGCCCGTTACTCAGAGCGTGTAGATTATCTGATGATTCGCCTTGAAGAAGCAGAAGGGACTGATATCTTGTTGCGTGGCGACAAGGTGGAAACCCTGAGTGAAGGCATCTCAATTGGTGGACATATTCGCGCTTGTTATAAAGGTGGATGGGGGTTGAGCTGCTTTAACCAGT
Source organism: Desmonostoc geniculatum HA4340-LM1 (assembly GCA_019359545.1). Classification (GTDB taxonomy): domain Bacteria; phylum Cyanobacteriota; class Cyanobacteriia; order Cyanobacteriales; family Nostocaceae; genus Nostoc; species Nostoc geniculatum. Next base: position 84,233 of record JAHHHB010000016.1, read on the forward strand.
TGTCCACAATTCAGGATCGTATCGAAGAAGCGATCGCTGCGGCGCGGATGGTTGGTGATGAAGAAACTTTACTTGCACCCATTGACCCGGTGCAAGTAGTATGCAGTCTGCCGATCGTTGGCACCGATCCGCGAAAGATTTCACTTTCCGATAAAAAACAATTATGCGATCGCTACACACAATTACTCAAAACCGTCGATCGCCGAATTACCACTACCTCGGTGCGCTATGGAGACAGCGCCCAAAGAGTAATCATCGCCACCTCTGAAGGGACTTTCATTGAGCAATCTTGGGTGGATATGGAAATGCGCTTTGCCGCCACCGCAAAAAATGGCGAAACTGTGCAAACTGGCAGGGAAACCACTGGTTCTCGCAAAGCCTACGAAGATTTAACGAATTTGGATGAACAAGTCCAAAGTGCAGCTCAAAGAGCGATCGCGGCTTTATCTCTGCCATCAGTCAAAGGTAACACCTACACCGTAGTCATTGACCCAATCCTGACTGGTTTGTTTGTCCACGAAGCCTTCGGACACCTTTCTGAAGCAGATATGGCTTATGAAAACCCCGATTTGCTGGAAGTCATGACCATTGGACGACGGTTTGGCCCAGAAGAACTGCAAATTTTTGATGGCGCTGCCCCCCAAGGACATCGCGGGAGCTATTTTTACGACGATGAAGGCACCCCAGCCACCACTACTCAACTCATTAAAGATGGCGTTTTAGTTGGACGTTTGCATTCTCGTGAAACCGCAGGCAAATTAGACGAAACACCTACGGGTAATGCCCGCTGTCTCAACTATCACTTTACCCCCATTGTGCGAATGACAAATACCTGGATTGAACGGGGTAAAACAGCAGTTCAAGACTTATTTACTGATATCAAAGAAGGAGTATATGCCCGTAATTGGTTGGGTGGAATGACGAATGGCGAAATGTTCACCTTCAGTGCTGGGGAAGCCTGGATGATTAGAAACGGCAAAATTGCTGAACCTGTGCGAGATGTGACACTTTCGGGAAACGTATTCCAAACTTTAGCCGATATTGAAGCAATTGGTGATGACTTTTATTGGGATGAATCTGGCGGTTGTGGTAAGGGAGGGCAAAACGGGTTATCAGTGGGTTGTGGTGGCCCAAGTCTCCGAATTCGAGATGTAGTCGTTGGTGGCGAAATATAACAATTATCATCTGACAAAAAACCCTTCTTGGAAAACACGATAATTACCGTTTACGGATTTCCAACAAATAAATTATCAAATTTTGTAGGGTGTGTTATGCCATAGGCTAACGCACCTTTAATATCATGTCCGGTTAAAGATTTATCATTAAGGCAGCAGGGGGGCAGAGGAGCTCTTGAGCAGAGGGGAAGGGTTTTTGGTTTTCTGCATAGATTTGGGAATCATTAGGACAGGACTTACGCAAAAGTACACGCTGTAGGGGCAATTCATGAATTGCCCCTACGTGAAAATCAGGGTTTGGGCTATTGTTTGCGTAAGTCCTGATCATAACTAATTAGCCGGACATGATATAACTTAAGATTTATACACACTCTACAATTCTTCTCTACAAGACACTACACCTTGACCTAGAGAAGAATGCTAAGAGGATAAACAGAAAAGTTCATAAATCATTTGGGAATGTTGTTTGCGTATTAAATGCATATTTGCCTTACATATTTTACATCTTAAATTTAAAGATAACTAAAGACAACTATTGATTATTGTGAATTTCGCCAAGATAAACGAGAAATGAGTTTCACAAAACTGTATGCTGTTAGTCAGGCTTTTCATATAGAGAAATTTGTTATATGAATAAAACTTCAGCGAAGGAAAAAAATGCAGACTTTTCCCTGCTTGGCAGAAAGAATTTTAGAGTTACAAAGAAACAGATTTTATTTAGTAGTCTCATTCTATTCTTTGGTTTGTTAGGATTGGGCGGTTTCTGGTTCCAATCCAGATATAAATTTGATAATCAGATGACCGTCAAATTACAAGAATTATCTAATGTCGATTATCCAGCCAATCCCGCCCCATTAGGCAAAAACTTTCAAAGATATACCAACCGCCAATTAACAATTATCAAGAGAGATGAGACACACTTCGATTTTGTGCTGGAGCCAACAGACAAAAAAACAGCAAAAATAGTTATCAAAAATGTTGATTTAGAGCTATTAGTTCCCAAAGCACCTGCATGGGTTAAAAAAGATGAAGGTTTAGAAGTAATCGCTTTCACAGATAGGGAATGGAACAGACAACAAGTTAGTTTTCCAGCAAATTCACAAAATATAGAAATTGTTGGAGGAGATGGTTTTGAAAAGCAAAATATTGTTGAAATTGCTTTAGCTAACAATTGCTTAAATGCAGGATATTGGGAAATTTTGCTATTTACTAAAGAGGATAGTAATAAAACCCTTTATTATCAAAGTTGGTTTACCTTCCCGATGGGACATTATAAAAATATTTTTGAAAAAATTAATAATATTTCTTATTGGCGGCACTGGTGGAGATTAGAACATTGGCAAGATCCAAACGGCACAATAGTCAAGACCGATCTTCTGAGAAATGTAATCGATGAAAAAGAAGTAGCAAGTCAATTTCCATTAGATGAAAAGATAATCGTGGCGGGAGAGCAAAGTAGAAAAGTTAGAACTACCTTAGCGAAAAATATCACAACTTGGAAAGATTTTTACGATAACAACAATGAAATCCAATTCGCCAGTTTTCGTCCGCCGGGATTCTACGATCAAAATAAGCCCTGGGGAAATCAATACTGGAGAATCGGCAAATTTGAAAAAGCGATTTTCAGGAACATTAAACCGATTGGTGTTGAGTCAAATTTACAAGAAATTGAGTTACTATTCACAGACACGAAGAATGGCGAACAAAATAGATTATTCATCAGTGGTGTTAATCTCAAAAAGCTTCCTCAATTGCCTGTAAAAGACTACTCTAAAGGCTTATATATGCCAATGGGAATTGGGATACCTCCGTTTTATCAAAGCTACGAAGAATTAACCAAGAATCATCCAGATGTTACCCCCTTCTTTAGTGTGTTACTAGATTCACAGGATCGGTGGATAGATCATCATCACTTAGCAGTTGATGGTTCAGTGATGCACCTTGATAAAGAGAACCCAAATCTCTTGCATATTTACTTGTTATCCTACGAAAGGAATACTTTAGTAGCTCATTTTTTGCTCAAATTGGAATAGATGAGTCAGGAGTCAGAATTCAGGAGTCAGAATTCAGAATGGGCTACGCCCCGCTACGCTAACAGAATTCAGAATTCAGGAGTCAGAAGTAAATTAGTTTAGACTTGGATTTTTTAGGGCTGCATCTACCTGTTTTAGTAGTGCTTCTAGAGTAGAAGAGTTATCTAAAACGACATCTGCACGAGCCACTTTTTCGGCGATAGATAATTGACTATTTATCCGGGCTTGTGCTTGTTCTCTATTTAAATGGTTTCGTTGGATCAATCTTTGTAGTTGTTGTTCTTCGGAACAATGTACTACCCAAATTTCTGTAACCAAATCAGTCATTCCAGCCTCAAATAACAGAGGCACAACTAACACCAGTGTTTGTGAAGAAGATTGAGTAATTGCTTGCAAAAAGCGATCGCGCACATCAGGATGAATCAAACCCTCTACCCAGTTACGCTCATCTTCACGATTAAAGATAATTTCGCCTAGCTTTTGGCGGTTGAGGCTGCCATCTGGGAGTAAAATTTGTTGCCCGTAACGTTTGGCGATCGCACCCAGAATAGGCGAACCTAAAGATACCGCCTCTCTAGCATAAATATCTGCATCCAAAATCGGCAGATTATAAGTGCTAGCTAAATAATTTGTGACAGTGGTTTTGCCTGTAGCAATACCTCCAGTTAAGCCGATTATCCGTTTTGTCATTTGTCATTTGTCATTTGTCATTTGTTATTTGTTATTTGTCATTTGTCATTTGTTATTCCCCACGTCCCCGCGTCCCCCCATCCCCGCTTCCCCGCGTCTTCTTCATCTCCCTGCCCAGATTATCAATGCTTCGGTTAAACCATCTAAAGTATATTCTTGGGCTTCGACATCTGTGCGTCCGAATAAAGAATAGCAACTTTGGGAGGTTTGAGGACCAATAGAAGCAATACAAACACCATCTAAGAAATGACTACTATTAGAGTTACTTGGAAATATCTTATTAGTAAGTTGGCAGAAAAATTGCACAGTTTTAGAACTGGCAAAGGTAATTACATCTATCTTGCGATTTAGCAGAGCTAATTCTGCCGCAGCGGGGATACTGCTAGGACAACAAGATTGATAGGCGGCAACTTCTATAACTTCTGCTCCTTTGGCAGTTAATTCTTTAACCAAAATTTCTCTACCGCCGCTTTCAACTCTGGGAAATAAAATCTTTTTACCAGACAATTCTTCTGGAAAATTTTCCACTAAAGAATCCGCGACAAAGTTGGGGGGAATAAAATCTGGTTGCAGAGAATATTGTTTGAGACATTGCGCTGTTTTTTCACCAACAACGGCAATTTTCACACCAGCTAATGCACGGCTATCTTTACCTTGGGCAATTAGTCTGGTAAAAAAGTAGTCTACGCCATTGCCAGAAGTGAGAATTAACCAGTTGAAGTCAGATAAATTAGCGATCGCACGATCTAAATCTTCCCAACTCGCAGGCGGGCCAATTTCTAAGGTAGGCATTTCGATGACAGTTGCACCCAAGGACATGAGGCGATAGCTAAATTGATTCGACTGTCCCACTGAACGTGTCACTAGAATTGTTTTGCCAGCAAGGGGAGATGGGAGGGATGAGGCAGATGGGGGTAAGTTGCTTAACATAGGGTGGGCTATGGAAATACTGGCGTGACTTTCTCTATATATATTCTCAGGTTGCAAGTACTTGCGTAGCCCAACAACTTCGCCAATTACAATTACGGCTGGAGAAATAGATAATCCAGTGATTCGTTCGGAGATATTGCCTAGTTGTCCTGTCCAAATTTGTTGCTGTGGAGTTCCTGCCCAACGGATGATGGCTATGGGTGTTAAATGCGATCGCCCGTATCGCAACAGCTGATGTACAATTTCCCGTAGATGTAGCCCTCCCATCAAAATTACTAGTGTTTCTAACCGCGATAGCGCCTCCCAGTCTAAAGCCTCTGGTTCGTGAGCTGTAAACACTGCAAAAGTGCGACTTAAAACCGGATCTGTGAGGGGAATTCCTGCGAATAGCGGTGCAGCAAGGGCTGAGGAAATTCCTGGTACTAGTTCAAAATCACAACCAGATGCTTTCAAAGTTTCCGTTTCCGAAGTGCAACGCCCAAAAATCAAGGGATCGCCTGATTTAAGCCGTACAACTTGTTTCCCTTCCTGGCAGTACTTTACCAGTAACTTGTTAATTTGTCCTTGATTTGTACTGGGTTTACCAGCACGTTTGCCCACATCTAATTTCAAGCAATCAGCTGGTACACACTGCAATAATCGAGCATCTACCAAAGCATCGTAGACTAACACTTCAGCAGCAGCCAAGAGATTGTAAGCTTTTACCGTCAGGTACCCCACATCTCCAGGCCCAGCACCTACAAGGTAGACTTTGCCTCTGTCATTTGTCATTTGTCATTTGTCATTTGTCATTTGTCATTCTCCGCGTCCCCACTCCCTCATCTCCCCATCTCCCCATCTCCCCATCTCCCCATCTCCCCATCTCCCTACTCCCCCTTACCCTTAATTTTTTCAATTAGCCGATCGATTCGCTCAACCATCTCGTTGTTTTCTTCAGCTTGGAATAATTCTCTGGCTTTTTTAAAATTGACGATCGCTTCATCTAGTTGTTGTTCTCTCCCCAGAGTGATCCCCAGATTATAGTAAGCATATGCATAATCGGGTACAAGGCTAATAGCTTTTTTATAATGTGCGATCGCTTCTTGAGGCTTACCTTGATCGTCCATAGCGCTCGCCAAACCAGTGTAAGCTTGTGCATGTTTGGGATCGAGGCGAATTGCTTGGGTATAGTCCGCCACTGCTTCGGTTAGCTTGCCTTGAGCGTAAAAAGCACTTGCTAAGTTATAGTGAGCGTCTGCATCTTGGGGATCGATGCTAATGGCTTGTTGGTACTGGATGATTGCTTCTTCTAGTTTGCCTTGGGCGTACAGAACATTTCCCAAGGCATTATAACCTGCGGCATTTTTGGGATTGAGGCGAATCGCTGTTGTATACTCTACCATAGCTTCTGCTGGCTTTCCTTGAGCATAAAAAGCGTTCCCTAAATAATAGTGAGCTTCTGCATGTTGGGGATCGAAGCTAATAGCTTGTTTGTACTCGGTAATTGCTTCTGGAAATTTGGCTTGAACGTACAGAGAATTTCCTAAATGAAAGTGGGCTTTGGCAGATTCAGGATCGAGGCTGATAGCTTTTTGATATTGTGCGATCGCTTCTTGTGGTTTACCTTGATCGTCGAGAGTATTTCCTAAAGCAATATAAGCTTGTATAAATTTCGGTTCTAGCTCAATTGCTTTGCGAAAAGCCGCCTCTGCTCCTTTTAAATCTCCTTGTTTGTAGAGATTTGCTCCTTGCTCAAAGTTAGTCACTGCCTTTTGATTCTGAGGAACTGCGGTTTGAGCAGAGTTTTGGACTTTTGCTAAAACAACGCCAATATCTTTACCAAAAGCAGTATTCGCATTGCTCAAACACAAGCAGACAATAGCTGTAGCTAGGAGATTATTTATTTTCACCATTGTTATTACTTTGCTTATAATTTTCATTCTATAAACAATTTATTGATTAAGGTGCGAGTAGGGTAGCACAGCTGTCATTAGTGTCAACTTAACGTGAAACCCCTATGAAGAGGTGATATTGAGTTCATTCACTCACCATCACTCAACGTGTTACCCCACCCTAACCCTCCCCTTATAAAGGGGAGGGAACTGCATTTCTTTTTCCCCCCAATATATCGGGGGGACTAAGGGGGGTAAAACGCTTGTGGGATAAGCATTTGAGCTTAATTTGACACCACTGTACAGTTGTGCTAACCTACGAATTTTCTTCAAGCAATTCAAAAATTCCCATTATTTGGCACTCATTTTCTCTAGAAGTTGAGCAATTTTTGCAGCTTTTTCCGGTTGACGTTGTTTTTGTAATAACTCTTTAGCTTGTAGCAGATTATTTTTAGCTTCTTCTGGTTGATCTTGTTGCATGAGAACATTTGCTAGACGCAAGTAAGCATCAGGATTTTTGGGGCTGCGGCTAATTACTTCTTGGAATAATTCTGTTGCTGCTTCTACTTGGCCTTGCTGCTTTAAAACATCTCCCAGAAATAAGCGCACCACATCATTAGTAGAATTGAGAGCAATAACTTTGCGAAAAGCTGCTTCTGCACCTTGGTAATCTTTTGCTTGAGCAAGATTGATTCCTTTTTGAAACAAGTCTGAGGTAATCAAAGTTTTCCAAGCGAAATACCCAAGGATTCCCAGACTGAAAACAACTATGCTTCCAGCGATAATAGAACTAATTGGCAAGGTTTCTAACATTATCTAAGCCAAAAGACAAGCGATAGGAAAAATCAGATATTCGATAAAAAAGAGTTTCCAGATGAATTGATAAAACTGCGCGATCGCACTTTTATCTTCTAAGTCTACCGCCAAACTCCCCAACCACAGCCAAATGAGCAATCCTAAATGAGTAATTACGACAAATATCGGGTTAACCGAGGCGACGCGTAGCACAGCAACTAAAATTATGCCCAGATAGCAGACAGTTATCACCCAAAGAGCGAGATTAAACACAGCTTGGGCGCCGAGTTCGATAGTGAAAGTCGAGATATTGTAGAGGCGATCGCCTTCCATATCTGGGATATCCTTAAAAATGGCGATCGCAAACGTAAACACCAAAATAAATAACGTCAACGCCCACACCGCAGGTACAATAGCTTGGCTTTGTTGGAACGCCCAACTGTAGTGCAAATACAATCCCAAATTCACAATCGTACCGCGCACCGAAAAAATACACACCGCTGCCCAAAAGGGAAACTGCTTCAAACGAATCGGCGGTAAAGAATAAGCAGTACCAATGGCCAAACTAATTGCCACCATCCCCAATAAAAACGGCCCAGTTAGCCAAGCCACAATTAATGCCAAAACCCCAGTAAAAGCAACAATTAATTGCCCAGTTTTACGGGAAAACTCCCCAGATGCTAACGGCAAATGAGGCTTATTAATCTTGTCAATTTCAACATCTTCTAATTGATTTAGCCCCACAATGTAGACATTGCCACACAAACAAGAAATCCATGCGCCCAAAAGAGGTAGTAGCGAACTTGTAGAGACGCGATTCATCGCGTCTCCACTAACCACAAGATTCATCACGTCTCCACTAACCGCAATGGCAATTAAATACAAACCCAATACACTCAGACTCGTCCCGATAATCGTGTGCGGGCGAGAGAATTTCCAGAAAGCATACAACCAATCGAAAGAAAATGGAGCGGGTTTGCTTGACAAAGGACTGTTTTGAGAACTCTGGCTCATGAGTAGCTTGGATACTGTATTCCGGCTTACTCTTAACCATTGTCACAGAATTTGGTCATTGGTCGTTTGTTTTTCTTTGCGTCCCCGTGTCCCTTTATGCTGATTGAAAACTTTTTTACCAAACTCAGGCAGTACCGTGCCAGCACCCGCTACCACAAGCTCAAAGTTAACTTTTTTGCAATTTACCTCGCTGCTTCCGTGATTTGCTCAACTGATGACACGCCCTTAGCCCAAATTTAGCTTTTCAAATACTACGGTTTTTCGATAACATTACAGTATCTTATAGCGATTCCCAGTTAAGTGAGGTACAGATAATATTTTGAAACGCAGAGGGGCGCAAAGTAAAGCGCTCCAGGTACGCAGAGATTTGTACCTCAGTAGACTAGGAAACGCTATAGATCGACTAAAGCTACCTAGCCCTGTTAAAGTGACTGATAAAATCTTAGTTTTGACGCTCAAATTTTTGATTCACTCTCTGCGTTCTCTGCGCCTCTGCGGTTAAAAATTAAATTTACCACACAAAAGTAGCGGTAATTCATGAATTACCGCTACGCAAGAATAAGGCTTTCGGTCATATCTTGCGTAAGTCCTGCGCCCTTTTAATATTAATAACATAATATTAAAACTCATTATTTAGTAAGGTAAATCTTGGGAAAACTTAATTAATTTATAACTTAATACTCAGTTTTTTTACCACAATTTTTCTAATTAAAATCTAATTCAATCACTGATATGGATGCTCAAAAAATCAAAATTTTATTAGTTGCTGATAACTTAGAGAATTTAGATTTTTTATCAGATATCCTTCAACAACAAGGTTATCAACTGCAAAGGCTTATTTCTGGAAAACTGGCAATCAATGCAGCACTTGCGTCTCCTCCTGATTTGATTTTACTAGATGTTAGCCCTCTTCTGTCACTTTCCGGGTATTCTGAATAAAAGAATAAAAAAATAAAACCCTGAAAGGTAAGTAGGGCAATGGATGTAGAATTACAAATCTTGAAACATTTGGCAAGAGATGCTCACCC
>JAHHHB010000017.1 GCA_019359545.1 Desmonostoc geniculatum HA4340-LM1
CTTTTGACTGTCCCACAGAGAGTTCTTCTCTGGAAGAATAACTGTAAAAAGCGGAGAACGATGGCTTTAGCCTCGTTCGTAGCATCAGTTTGAATCACCGTGGCTTTAGCCCGGTGAGAGTCAATCCCTTGTCCCCTCATCTCCCTCATCTCCCCCCTTTCCCGACTCCTCACTCCCTACTCACCCCTCAGCACTACTAAATAAGGGAATAGAAATTTGTAGTCTGCTCATTTCCTGGGATGGTTCCTTGTCAATTGAAGAAGGCAAGATTTCTAGTTTTCCTCCCAGAACTTCCACCAGAGTCTGATTAATCAATAGCCTCATTCCTGGAGAAAGAGTAGCATTCTGTAGCTTCACTTGGGTTGGCTGATCTTCAGATGTTATCAAGTCAATTGGCTCACTCCAAGGTATGGCATGGGTTGGTACATCCAGCCAAATATTCACAAAATTAGTTTTAGAGACGGTGCTGCTAGAAATATAGATACTGCCTTCTTCCATTTGAGTAATTGCAGTGTCTATTAAACTGATTAATATTTGGCGGAGCCAGAGATAATCTGCCAAAACATAAATTTCTGGATCTGCGGGTAACAATTGCAACCTAAAATTGCGATTTGCCGCCAACATATAAGTTAAGTTATAAACCTCCTCCAAAATATTGGCTAAAGGCTTGGGCTGAATATCTAGTTTATTTGTACCATGCTCGGTTCTGGCAACGTTGATAATTTCATCCATTAGCTTCAGCAGTTTCAGCGTTCGCTCATGAGCTTGGACAATAAATTCTCGTTCTTCAGCTGGACTTTCACACAGATCGGACAAAATTAATTGATGTAAACCAATTAAACCATTGAGAGGCGATCGCAATTCATGGGTTGTCCGCGCCAAAAAACCAGCTTTAAACAGGCTCATCTCCCTTGCCATTTGGTATGCCAACTGCGTTTGCTGCATTTGTTGCGATATTGATGGCGTATCCTGTTGGTCTAATGGCACTACTGGGGATAAGCTATGTGAAGAGTTTGGCCATCGCACAAATAATCGACGAAAACCTAGACCTATCGCTATTCCCGCTCCTAAATATATCCAGTTACTCCAATTCATATTTTGGCAATTATAAACTTGTTAATTGACCACAACAGCGCAAATTAAAGTTCCGGATTTCTCAGTTGTTGAAACCAGGAGAACAACATTATAGCTATCTATATCTAGTTGTCACTCGATAAATCTAACTTTATCGCACCTTGTCGTAAAATCTGCCAATTCATCCCTGTCCATTTGGCAACAGTGGAAGGTACACCCACCCCCAGTATTTCATCCTGGCATTCTGTGGTTGTTAGAGTCAGAACGTTGGGAAACTGAGCTGCAATTTCAGCTATTGTTTGCAAAGGTGGCTGACCAGAGAAATTAGCGCTAGTGGTAGCAAGAGGGCCTGTTTGCGCCAAAATAGTTTGAGCGATCGCACTGTTTGGTACTCTAATACCAATTGTTGCTGGATCAATGGGATTCATGACTTTTGGCAAGCGCTGACTTGCTGGTAACACTAATGTTATAGCTCCTGGCCAATATTTATCTGTTAATTCTTGCCAGATTTTGTACTCGTTCTCACTAGCTTTGACATAAGGCCACAAATCCTCAGCACTAGCAGCCATCAAAATCAAAGGTTTATCTTGACTGCGTTGCTTAGCCGCAAAAATTAATCCGGCTTTTTCTGGTATCGCCGCCAGTGCGGGAACCGTGTCTGTGGGAAAGCTCACCAATAAACCAGCGCGTGCGCCAGCTATCAGTTTTTCTAGAGAAACTTGGGTCATGTTTACAAAATAATAGTTCCCAAAATTTTACACAGTTTTTAACTGGAATGTGCTTAATAGATTAAAAGTATTTTTTTCGATCTGTAATTTTACTTAAAAAGTATTGCTTGATAAATTAAATAATTATAGTCTTGAAAGTAACTTTGACTAAAGAACTTACAAAACAACATATCAACATTTAAAAAAATTGTTAGTTTGAAAAATTCATAAATATAGAATTTCAACTCAAACTCTTGATTATTTATTAGCTGAAATTACTACTGATGGCTGAAAAATCTATATTGTTGAAACATTTATGGGACTCATATTTGATTTCTGAAAAAAATCCGTACACTTACAAAGTACTTTTTCCTACTCCCTACTCCCTACTCCCCACTCCCAGCATACGCAGATAATTTCAAAAATCAAAACGGATTCCTATATGAAGAGTTATTGTTTCTGATTCTGGTTGGCAAAGGTTGTAAGCGGCGAAACAGCAAGCAGTATTTCAAAAAACCTTATCCAAATCGTATTGCTCTAACTTCTATAAGCTAGGGCGAAGCGTTCAATACCAGCTAAGTCAGCGTGAATTTGAATATTGGAATAATTACCTTGATTTTGCAAAAGTTCTCGCACTGCATCCGCCTGTCCTGACATCATCTCAATCAGCCACACACCACCAGGTTGCAAATAGCGAGGAGAGATTTCTATCAAATGGCGAATGCAATCTAAGCCATCAGCGCCACCATCCAAAGCTAGATGTGGTTCATGTTTAACTACTTCTGGTTGCAAACTAGGTAAGATACTGGTGGGTATGTAAGGGGGATTCGACACCATACCACTGAACTGACCTTTGAGGAATGCCAGCGGCTCCCACCAGGAACCTTGATAAAATCGAATGCGGTCAGCAAAACCCAAATTCTGGGCGTTGGCTTGAGCGATCGCCAAAGCTTCAACACTGTAATCAACAGCATGAATTGTTGCCTTTGGCAAGACATCTGCTAGTCCGATGGCGATCGCTCCACTGCCGGTACCCAAATCCGCCCAGTGTCCTGAAGCATTGCTAGCAGCGCCTACAGCCAAATCAATTAAGCACTCTGTTTCTGGTCGAGGAATCAAAACCGCATTCGATACGGCGATTTTAAACTGACGCCAAGGTGTAGTTCCAGCAATGTACTGCACTGGCAAGCGTTCATTTAATCGCCTCTGCCACAATCGATCTAATTCTTCCAGAGGCAATTGCATCTGAATTTGCGGCCAATTTTTAAAAGACTCCAAACGGAGTGCCAAACGGTCTAATCCAGCTACTTCCAGAAGTAGCCAATCTACCTCCGTTGGTGGAACATCAGTGGCGATCGCTGCAACGAGGGCTGCATTCCGCCACTGCCAAAGTTGTAAACCAGAAACTATCAGATGTTTCTCCCCCATGTCTCAACCTTGGAGTGCATAACCGTTATTTTTTCGGAGCGGGCGCAGCTGGTGACTGATTCGGGGCTAGGGAGCGAATAAAATTGATCGACTCGCGGGATGGATACAAAACAATTTTATTGATACTAGGATCGTTGCTAGTGTTGAGAGCCTCCATAACACCGTATAAATCCACCACCTGAATTTCAGTGTTTTCTGCTTCCTTGGGCACAGCTTTTTTAAATTCGTCTAACAGAGCTACTGCTTGCTCTTTCTCGAAAAAGAAAGGGATATAGCGATCGTTACCTTTTGCCAAAGGAATGGTTAGATAGCTATTATCTTTTTTAAATTTGGGCACAAACAAAGGAATACCGTTGAATTGCTCAACTTTTTTACCATTTGCGTTCACCATACTTGTTGCTGACGCTACCTGTTGTTGAGTCGGGACTAAAGTATAAATTACTGAATCTGACTTCTTTTTGCTTTCCAGGACTATCTTATAGTAGTCTGCCAAAGACAAAGGTCTTACCTGTAGCGTGCTTGCAAGTTGAGGATTTTCTTTTTTCAGCCGATTATCAAGAAATTTTTGAGCGTCTTGCTTGCTAATAAAAAATCCCACTTGAGAAATGGTCTTGGATTGGTTATTTCTTGAAAGAACTACGAATTCCCCTTTAGGATTTGTGAGAGTGAATACGGGTACTTCTTGTAGCTTTTTCACTACCTGATCTTGTGGTAAAGCCACCGCCTCTAGATTGCCTAACCCTGGTAGATTGCCTATTCCTGAAAGTCCTCCTAAAAAGACACTCCCAGCTATACCTAATGTTGCGCCCCAACGAACTAATGATTTCATGACTGCTCCTCGCATCAAAAATACAATTAAATTAAACAAATGGTTGGATTTGCACAGCACCAACTAGCTTCAGTTATATAGCAATCTATTTTAGTTGTGAAAATTTTTTTGTAAACAAGTCATGGTGTCAGTTGACTGTTAAAAGTCAACTATCGAAGTAAAATAATCCCAACTATTTAGGATTGTTATATTATCGCTTTTACCAATAGGCTGTGCTAAAGTTGTGTTTTTGTCGATTTTGGTTTGCTATTGACTGTTAAATCCTGTAGATGCCTATTTTATAGCTTGTCAAACACTGAAAAGTCTGTCTGACTCTGAAAATAATAAATATCATTTTATTGACCAATGATTCCTTGATGGTACAAAGCAAGCGAATTTATCCGTGGAATCAATCGAAAATCCTTTCATCCAAAATCCCAGGCTTCCGGATTGAACCGTGGAGTCAATCCAAAATTCAAAATCTAAAATCCAAAATTGTTCGACTTTCTCTCGTATTGGTGACGGTATGACTTTATCAATCGTTCCATCTGGGGGTAGCTAAATATCTTCTTAAATTTATACAAAGTGCAGTATCAGGAGTATCTTATTCCTGAAGGACGAAATTTACCTACTATGCTTTAAAAGCTAGCCCAAGAGTAAAATAGCCAAATTAATTTTCTGCGTAAAAATATGCAATTTAATTGCACATCTTAGCAACAAAACTCTAGTCTATTTGCCCTAAATGATAGGAATTTTTCAAAGATTCTCTATATTTAACTGACTGCTGAGACACAAAAACCTCAACAAAATCATCGGCTCTACATACCCATGTATAGAAATTGGCTAACACTTTCCGTGGGCGATCGCAATTTCGCAAATTTTGATTTTTTAATTTGACATTCTAACCAAACCCAAATGTATTAATAATTGTGGGTTTAATCGCTCAAATATATTAACTAAATCGGGATGACAGGATTTGAACCTGCGGCATCCTGCTCCCAAAGCAGGCGCGCTACCAAGCTGCGCTACATCCCGGCTATGCCTGTCTACTTTTTACGGTTCGGTTTTAACTTTCTCGCAAAAGCATTAATCTAATCATACCACATAACACTGCTCATGCACAACCTTCTTTATCCTTTGTAAAGACAAGATACACAGGATCTTTACATTGAATAAAGGTTTTTCAGGCGACTGTCTTTTACAAGACATTCATTTGCTTGTATGTCGGCTGAACTTTCCCAAACCACGTCAAAATAATAGACCTTTACTAATATACCCGATTTTATTGTGCAAATCGGGCTTTATTTGAGCTGGGTATTAGTGAGGATACCAGAACATGCCTTTGATGCCTTCCGGATCTGGCATAAACCCCATAGTTCGGTAGAAATCTACAACATGAGGATCGGCAAAGAGAGTCACATTGCTAATCTCTTCACTCCTCAGTTTTTTGAGGACGTATTTCATCAGCGCTTTGCCCAGTCCTTGACTTTGAAAGTCTGGGTGAACCACCACATCCCAAATAGTGGCATTAAAAGCGTGATCGGATGTAGCGCGGGCAAAACCAATGAGCCGCTTTTGGTTTCCTCTCACCTGCCACATTGAGGCGACGAGAAAACTATGCTCAATGGCTTTTTTCACTTTTCTTAAAGGACGACGCGACCAACCTACTGCATCACAGAGTTCTTCTAGTTCATACAGATCGATGTCTCGCTCTGTACTGAAGACGATGCGAGCCTCCTTTGAAGAAGCTTCGCTAACACTACCGGGGCTAGAGTTACCCGCAGTTTGTGCTGTATGTTCTTCAAAAGGGTTTGTCCTAGTTGTCGCTACAGACTCAGGAGTACTAAACCAAGTTTTCCAAAAACCCATGCCAACGTGGTTCGGGTAATATAACTGAAATTGGTTTCCACTCTCACGAGTGTTGATTCATGCTTAACGTAGCTAGCCCCATTTACTACCCCTGACACCCCAAATTTTTGGGTTGTTTTCCAGATTTGTAATGATAACAGCTAGTTAGGGCATGTTTCACACCAATCATCTACAACTTTAGCATTTTGTTTTGACGTTCTCACCGCCCTAAAAGTGCGATGATTCTAAAAATTACTTTTTAGGTTTTCTCTTTCATCGACAAACCTTAAAATCAACTATCCATTGCTGGCAGTACTTAAACTAATTAACCGTTCAATAGAACCAATCAACGAGTCTAACTTAATTGACCCCAGAGGGATGTATCTCCAGAGACTTACTAGTATATTGAAACTAGCGTTATCGTGCGCCCCACGATACGTTTATGGGCAAAAAATATGATGTTTTCTGGTTGTTGCTACTTTGTTGATTTTGCTAGCTTTTTTATACTCGTATTCGCCACCGAGTTGCCTTTATTGTTTCCCGACCTGTCGTGTTTCACCCTTTTGAGTTGTCCTGTATCGGCGGATATTCTACCTGAGACAACTTGATTTTATCACCAAGCCGTCCTCAAAGCACAGCGGCTCTAAACCCAGTTTTTCCGTAAACCCTAGTAAAAATTCAACAAAAGGGAAGAATATAAGTAATTCAAAATCATCCCCTGTTGTGATTCCTCTGTCTGACTCTGCGGGAAACGACCCAAGCCGCTGCTGTGACTTTTCTCGAAATAAATATAGAAAACCCAATTCTGGCAAAGATCCTGTGAATTGTTCGTATGCAGCTTAAATGCACGTTAGCTTAAGAGTGAATTGTATATCAGGGATTTGAATAGCCGGGAAAAATTTTCCCACTCCCCAGTTCCCAATACCCAGTCCCTAGTCCCCAGGTGACGAAAGCAAGCGAGTCTTACCTTAAAAATGGCTTCTGGTTTAAAATCTTCGACACTGGAACTCCTAAAGCGCTTTAATCGAGCGTTTCCCCAGTTTTATGAGCAATTCGTCAGCAGTGAGATTCAACTGCAAAATTTACGGCTAGCCTACCGTCTCTATAAAACTAGACGCGCTGTGATTGAACTGAAACCTGAAGGTAGCAAAAGTGCTTTGCATTTTGCCTACCGCAACCAGTCTTTTCTGCTCAGCGATATTTTTGGTGTACTAGCAGCTTATGGTTTAACAATCCACGGTCTGAGTTTATACGGTCAGATCCGTCCGCCGATGTTAGTTTTTATCAAACTGCTGGTATCACGTGGTAGTAAAGCCTTGACCGATAAAACGGCAGAAAATGTTTGTCGTGCGATTCGTGAGGCTTTAGGAGGTCGGTTTGAGGTAGAAGAAATGCTGGCAGTAGAATTCAATCTTGATACTGGGTTAGAGCAGGTACAAACTGAGTTCTATGTCGATCCGGTTTTTCATCTCCCTGCCCTAGTGATTGAAGCCGATAATCAACCAGGATTATTTTACAAAGTGATGTACGCCATCTGGCAGGAAGATCTGCTGGTAGTCAATGCCAATTTACTTGTTTGGCGCGGACGTACACGGCTAATTCTCTACTTGTTGGGGCCTAATGAAAGCCTGATTCCTGAATATCTGGGTCACAAAATTGCTGAAGGGGTGCGACACAGATTGCTGGGTAAATGAAAACACTCCTGATTCCTCGCCGAATTTTAGATTTTAAATTTTGGATTTTGGATTGAATGATTCAAAGTTTCCAAAGGTCTGTTTGCCCAGTGTCTTGTTCCAGAAACCTGGGAATTCATTCGCGAACAAATTTAAAATTATTTATTCCCGTGCCTTGAGGCATAGGGTCAACCTAAAATCCAAAATCCAAAATGCTTTCCTGACACTTCGTATTTAGTCGCACCCACCCTTAGGGGTACGATATAGGTATGGCAACTATTGAAATCTTGGGCGTTCCACACGCATACGAGCTAACGGCTCCCACTTCCTGCCCCGATGCTTTAGTATTTATCCACGGTTGGCTTAATAGCCGTGGATATTGGCAACCTGTGATTTCCCGCCTATCAGATGATTTGCAGTGCCTGTCCTATGATTTGCGGGGTTTTGGTGAATCCCAGTCCCAGGTAAAAACTGATTTTAGTCGGGCACAAACGTCTGTGAATCTGATGCCCATCTCCAGTGATGGAGTTGGCTCATCTTTCGATTCTCTTTATACTCCTGTTGCCTATGCTCAGGATTTAGCAATTCTGTTGGAACAGCTAAATATTACTAGTGCTTGGCTAATTGGTCATTCTTTGGGAGGTACGATCGCTCTATGGGGAGCAGATCAAATACCTGAGTGTGTTAAAGGAGTTATCTGTATTAACGCAGGTGGCGGTATTTACCTCAAAGAAGCCTTTGAGCAGTTTCGCTCGGCGGGTCAAAAATTTTTGCAAATCCGTCCGCGCTGGTTGTCCCAAGTGCCTTTGATTGATTTGCTCTTTACCAGAGCCAGTGTGGCACGGCCTTTAGAGCGCTATTGGGCACGTCAGCGGGTGATTGATTTCGTCGTGGCTGACCCAGAAGCGGCGCTGGGAGCTCTGTTAGACTCCACAACCGAAGAAGAAATCAACCGTTTACCTGAGCTAGTATCCCAACTTAAGCAGCCAGTTTATTTTTTGGCTGGCGCCGAAGACAAAGTGATGGAACCGAAATATGTCCGTCATTTAGCTAGCTTTCACAGACTTTTTCAATACTGTGGTGACAATGTTTTAGAAATTCCTAATTGTGGACACTTAGCTATGTTAGAGCAGCCAGATGCAGTAGCTGATTACATCCGGTCGATAGTTAAAAGTCAATAAAATGGGGCATGGGGCATGGGGCATGGGGGATGAGAGAGATGAGGGAGAAGAATTAATAACCAATGCCCAATGCCCAATGCCCAATGCCCAATGCCCAATGCCCAATGACAAATGCCCAATGACTACTCAAGTTGATACAACTTCATCACCTGACTCAGGGCTAATCTAGATTCAACGCCCAGTGTCAGGGGCGACGTATGACCACAGGATAGATGTTCGGCGGCGGCGCAGCCAATCATGGCGGCGTTGTCAGTACAAAATTTCAAAGGGGGAAATAGGACGCGGAGGTTATGTTGAATGGCGGCGGCTTGGAGGTTTTTTCTCAGACCACTATTTGCTGCTACACCGCCGCCAACGGCAATTGTGTCTAGACCATAGTCTAGGGCACAGGCGATCGCTCTTTTGGTTAGCGATCGCGCTACAGTATCCTGAAAGCTAGCTGCTACATCTGCCACTGGCACTTGTTTAGCATCTTTCTCTAACTGCTGTACTAAACGCAATACAGCCGTTTTTAATCCACTAAAACTCGCATCATAACGATGAAACCCGCCACCAGGTAAAGAAACTTTTCCTTCTGGTAGGACAAAGGCTTGGGGATTTCCCTGTTGTGCGAGTTTGTCTATCACTGGACCGCCGGGATAACCCAGCTTTAATAATCGCGCCACTTTATCAAAGGCTTCACCCGCAGCATCATCACGAGTTTGTCCTAGCGTTTCGTAAATACCACAATCTTTAACATAAATCAAGCTTGTATGTCCGCCTGAAACCAGTAAGCTAAGAAAAGGGGGACTTAAACTTGGCTCACTCAAGTAAGTTGCGTAAATGTGACCTTCGAGATGATGAACTCCCAAAAAAGCTTTGTTGTGTACCATGGCCAGGGTTTTAGCGGCGGTTAATCCCACCAACAGCGCTCCTACGAGTCCAGGCGCACAAGTGGCGGCAATTCCATCAATTTCCCCCCAGTCTAGTTTGGCTTGCTCTAGAGCTTGAGCGATCGCTTGATTGATCGTTTCCAAGTGCTGGCGGGACGCCACTTCCGGTACCACCCCACCATATTGCTGATGGACTGGAATTTGCGAAGCGATGATGCTGCTGCAAACTTGACGATTCTTTACAATTGCGACGGCAGTTTCATCACAACTGGTTTCTATTGCTAAAACGGTTGTCATTGAGAGTATTTGGTTGAGAAGCTTTAACTTTTATTTACTTAAACTTTACTCGGTTCCCACCCAAGAGTATGATGACTTCCTAGTTATGCAAATAAAGACTGTACAAGCCGCTTCGTTTTGTACAAAGAACTTTTTGTTTTGTAATAAAAGGAAACACTCTATGCGACGATTGTTTGCTTTGATTTTAGCGATTTGTCTTTGGTGCAACTTTGCCCCCCCAGCACAAGCTCTAGGGGCTAACTTGACTCCCTGCAAAGACAATCCCGCTTTTCAAGAGCTAGCAGCTAATGCCCGTAACACTACTGCCGACCCAGAATCTGGTAAAAAGCGATTTGAGCGTTATTCTCAAGCGCTGTGCGGTCCTGAGGGCTACCCTCACTTGATTGTTGATGGCCGTTTAGATCGTGCTGGTGATTTCTTGATCCCCAGTATTCTATTCCTATACATTACTGGTTGGATTGGCTGGGTAGGTCGTACCTATCTGCAAGCGATCAAAAAGGGTGATGACCCTGAACAAAAAGAAATCCAAATCGATCTTGCTTTGGCACTACCGATCATTGCCACAGGCTTTGCTTGGCCAGCAGCAGCAGTCCAAGAATTCCTCTCTGGTAAATTAGCAGCCAAGGATTCAGAAATTCCCGTTTCCCCACGCTAAACCGGTTTTACTAATTCATTTCTTTGGAGACTAAATTCATGGCAGACAAAGGCGACAACTCATCCTATTTGATTAAATTTATTTCCACAGCGCCAGTGGCGGCTACCCTATGGCTGACAATCACAGCAGGTATTTTGATTGAATTCAACCGCTTTTTCCCAGATCTACTTTTCCACCCACTGCCATAAGTAGAAAATGAGATTCTAGGACAATTCTCTAAAATTGTTTAGTTAGTCTATTTAGCCTAACTAAACAATATCATCACCTAAATAGGCAGTAAAAATAGTTTTTTGAAACTCGCGATTCTGTTTACACATCGCGGGTTTCACAGTTTTCAAATGAGCTAAATTAATTTTTCTAAACTTCCTAAGAAAAAGACATCTTTAGCTACAATTATTATTAATATAAAAATGCCACCATTTTAATTGAGAGGCGAACATAAAAATATGGCGCAAGCAGTAGATGCATCAAAAAATAACCCCAGCGATCCAAGAAATCAGGAAGTTGTTTTTCCTGCATTTGGCGATCCACAGCTAGGTAACCTAGAAACCCCATTTAATTCTTCTCGCTTGATCGCGGAGTTCATTAGGAATTTACCTGCTTATCGTCCAGGTTTAACTCCTTCCAGACGGGGATTAGAAGTTGGTATGGCTCATGGTTACTGGCTGTTTGGGCCTTTTGCCAAATTTGGTCCACTGCGGGACACAGCTAATGCTAACTTAGCTGGATTACTAGGAGCGATCGGTTTAGTTGTTCTTCTGACCGGCGCCCTATCCCTGTATTCCAATAGTAATCCTCCCAAAGCCCTTGCTAGTGTTACCGTACCCAATCCTCCGGCAGATGCTTTTAACTCTAAAGAAAGCTGGAATAACTTTGCCAGTTCTTTCTTAATTGGTGGTATTGGTGGTGCTGTAGTTGCTTACTTTTTGATTGGGAATTTGGAACTAATTCAAGGTTTATTTGGTTAATTTAGAAGTTAGGAGTTAGGAGTTACCAGTTAGGAGTTAAGAGTTAAGAGTTAAAATTTCTAATTCCTAATATGGATCGGAGTACAGTAAGTCCCGAATCCACCCCGTAGGAATTAGGAGTTGAAATTCATAACTTCTAACTCTTAACTCTTAACTCCTAACTCCTAACTTATTTAAACAAAGCCGCTTCAATGTCATTTAAAGCAGTTTGAAAATCGTCATTAACGATTTGAATATCAAATTCATCTGCGGCCTTAATTTCTTCTTGGGCGCGGTGTAGACGACGAGCGATCGCATCTTCAGAATCTTGAGCGCGAGAGCGTATCCGTCTCTCCAATTCCTCGAAAGAAGGCGGTAAAATAAAAATGCTCAAAGCACTGGGGAAAGAAGCACGAATTTGTCTTGCTCCTTCTAACTCAATTTCTAGCACTACCAGCTTACCGGAATTAATTTGGTTAAGTACAGCTTCACGGGGAGTGCCGTAATAGTTACCAGCAAATTCTGCCCATTCTAAAAATTCACCTTCAGGAATTAATTGTTCAAACTTACTCCGGCTAATAAAGTAATAATTTTTGCCATCAATTTCCCCTGGACGGGGAGAACGAGTCGTCACGGACACCGAATAATACAGTTGGGGATGACGTTGGAGGAGCGATCGCATTAAAGTGCCTTTACCGACCCCACTGGGGCCAGTTAAAACAATCAACCTGCCTGGATTTGGAGATTCTTTGGTAGTAGCGCTACTCTGGATGGGTAAAACTTGCATCATCCGTTTAACCTGTGAATTAATAAATAGATATTATTCATTAGTCTTGTGTTCGTGGCCAAGCCCACCATTGACTACAGAATTTGTAGCGCAGGTGACAAAAAATTGGTCTAATTCACATGGTACTGCCGATAGACTGCAAATAGAGTGGGGTTTTTAACCCACTGCTGTTCAATTATCTACAGTTTGGTGATCGCGAGAAATCACAAAGCGATTCGCTACCGTTTCCGGCTGAATCGCTGACAGAATTACGTGGCTGGAATCGGTGATAATTACAGCCCTAGTCCGACGACCGTAAGTTGCATCAATCAGTTGACCTCTGTCCCGTGCATCGGTAATAATCCGTTTAATCGGGGCAGACTCTGGACTGACAATAGCAACTACTCGGTTGGCAGACACAATGTTACCAAAGCCGATGTTGATTAACTGAATATCCATAAAAAAACTGAGGCCAAACGCGGTTTGAGAAGCTTGTAATAAACTTATTTACATGTTATCGCCAATAAACGGGAGTTACAACGCTTAAATTCACGCCAGCCTTCGTTTTTAAAATAATGTCTGCTTTTTTTAGCTGTTTATCAACTAAATTTCCTAAAAATCTACCCAAAGGCATAGGGAAAATCATACTGATAATATTAGTTATTTAGATGATATACATTTGTTTTTTTGAAACAAGTATCTAGATCGCTCTATCTACCCTTGTAAGTAATTTATTTGCCAATAGATACGTTGTCTTGGTTAACTGACTTTTTCTTACCAGAGGTTGTTAAAAGACTGAATGAAACTGATGTTAGGCGTAGACTTGGTATATACGCTGGAGAGAAAATTCCAGAAAATGAGAGAAACCTTACTGATGTACGCAATCGCGTGAGTGTAATCATCGAATATGAATTAGCACGTTTAGCAACTCGCATTCTTGAAGATCACAAGATTGAAGATATTTTCTGGAGTTACGTTGTGGCTAACCGTTTCCCTGATTTAGAAGTTCGCACATCTTCAGGCTCTCGCGGTCTTCGGGTTGAGGTTAAATGCCTTCAAACCATTGCTGAAGAAAAGTCTGCTAATTTTGATACTTTAAGGAAAGACATTCATCCTCTAACCGACTTTGTTATTGTTTTTGCTTGGGACTGGAGGTATGACCCTGAAAATGTCACCTGGGATCGAGCACCCTTCATTCATCATGCGTATGCTTTCCATGCATCTTCACTTGCTTTACTGCGCGACTGGTACTGGCTAAATTGCCCCCCTAAGGATTTGGGTAATGGATTGCAAGGTTTTGATCTTAGATATGCTGTCAACTGCAAAGAGGGGAAATATAACGAAGAGGAGGGCAATTATGGTAAGCTTCTACGGATATGGCAAGACGGCTTCCAATATGAACCACCTGAGTCCGATCTCGTTCACCGCACTATTGCAGACTATCTTGCCTTTAAGAATGGAGTGATCAAAGCAGGTCTAGATACTTTGGCTCATTTATTTTTGCCTGAGCTTTCTGGAAATGCTGAGGTTTTTGCCGTGCTCTACGAGAATGAGCAAGTTGGTTGGCAGTCAGGTGAAGTTTGCTTCTTATCAAGCTCTGCTGTTTCAACACAGAAAAAACAAAATTTAGTTCTCAGCCAGCTAACAGTCAGCAAAGTTTACTTACTTACAGATAAATATGCTTGGAGAGAATTTGAGTATAAAAAAGGAAAATTGACATTGAAGCGAACAGGGAAAAAACCAAAACGGCTTATCCAAGCGAATTAAACTCAATAGGATCTGAATCTGTAGAGTCAAGCTCAGCAGATTCAGGTTCAGCCGGGTCAAGAAAGAGATAACATGAAAACTTTGCCTTTTGCTGAGATTTAAATTATTTAGCAGTCTTTTTCAAACCTTGCCAGCTTTCTCGCAGCCGTTTCAAATTAGGCGGATGTCCACCATAACGCCAGCTAACATAGGCTTGACAAATTTCATCTATTACCTCAGCAGTTGCTAGGGCATGATGCTGGTATGAAACTTTGGCATACTCTAGGGGTGTTTGTGCTGGATGCTTACCCAAACCTTTTTGCGCTGTCCATTGCAGCATTTGTTGATAAAGGCTTTCCATAGCTGGCAATTTCTTCAACCATCGGCGATTGCGCCATTCGCGCCACTGTCCCCAACCTAGCCAACCAAAGAAAGCTATGGTAGTACCCAAGATTAAGCCAGTCAATACACCAAACCAACCTTGAGTAAATAAAGCCAAAAACCAAGCGATCGCTCTACCGATCCAGTTAAATATTGTCCCAAATACATTATTCAATAAACCCGTCACCGGAGAAGGTAACCATCCAGCAACCCACTGCCAAAATTGCCGCAGCACGCTAAAAGTTTCAGTATCTTCAATCGACGGGGGTATCAATGGATGATTGGGAATTGGATCGAAGGCAAACCAGCCAAATTTAGGGAAATACACTTCCGTCATCACGTAAGCATCTGTATTACGGACAACATACATCCCCGTGAATGGATTAAACTCTCCCGGACTAAACCCCGCCACCAACCGCGCTGGGATACCAATGGAACGCAGCATCACCGTGAGAACCGTGGAAAAATGGTCTGGATAGCCTCCTTTATATTTGAATAAAAAAGCTTCTACCAAGTCTTCTTTTTCATCCAAATAAGGTAGTTCTAAGGGATTTTGCGGAATAGAGTAGTATTGCTTTAGGTATTGAGCTAAGTAAAGAGCCTTTTCATAAGCTGAATCTAGGTTTTTGGAAGACTTTGCTACCCGGTTTTGATTGTACTTGGCGAGGATTTCTTCGGTGCGTTGCCGGACTTTTTCGGCAATTTCGGGCGGGATTTGGAGATAATGCTTTTTAATATCTTGGGGATATTTAGTAGAAGTTTGACCTAACAAAGTCCGATCGCGGTATGGTACCTCGGAAACTACTGTATAAGTCACGCCTTCTGATAATTCCACAGGCGATCGCAACCCATCTTCTTTATCAACTGCGATCATTGGTGTGGGAAAGTAAATCTCCTTGGGATTAGCCATCGCTGGAATTAAATTCGGCAAATCCGACACCACTGTATAAGTTTGTACTACCTCTTGGGTTTTACCAGTAATTAGAGGTGGGGGAATAAAAATTTGGTAAGACCAAGGCGATCGCCTGATGGTGGTAACATCTTCTTTACGAGAAACTTCCCATCCTTTACCTGTATAACGGTCAAATCCCAAAACTCGCCAAAAACCCTCAGCTTGCGATCGCACTCGCATCACAACCTTGGGTTTCATCTCACCCCGCAGGTTTTGGTTAATTTCGCTATTGAAACCGTAGTAAAAATTATTATCTACTTTTCCTGGTTGCCCAGTTTTATTCTGTCCAGTACCATCACCTTGATTATTACCATTCCCTTCGCGGACATAACCGCGATTGATAATGCCACGTCCTGTAAAATTGCCTTTGATATCAATTGGAGGACTTACAGGAAAAGTACGTAATTGGTAGCCAGGTAACCTGGGTAAAACAGCAAAAATTGCCAGTCCCAGACCGACAATTACAAAAAAATTAACAATTAAAAATTTAAAATTTAAACTTGAGAATTTCTCCTTTGGGGTGTTTTCTTTTTGTGTTTTTAATGGCTGCAAACCCAAGCGTGAGCGATAATCTAATATTAACGTTGGGAGAGCGATCGCTAAAAATAACAGCAACACAGGTGCAAATGCTAAAGTCTGACTCAGCGTTGCCGCCACACCCAATAAAATCAATCCGATAACAATCGAATAACCCAAATTTTTGCGGCGGGGTGTATCAAAGCTGTGCAACACCTGTAGTTGAATTAATAACTCTGCCAAACCCAACCGCGTATCATTCAACTCTGTCACCAAGCGCCCAAAGAAAGCACCCAGCGCTATTAACATGCCGATAGCGATGCAGAACTTAATTGCGATATTGCGATCGCCACGACGATAGTAACTCCAAATCGCACCCACTACACTCAGGGGTAACGCCCAAATACTGAATGAAGTTTCAGCGGCGATATCTGTCGCCACAATTCCCAAAATAACCAACGCTAGCACCAGCACCCGTAAGGAAATTGAATTTTCCACTTCTGTCAAAGGCGAACCCTGTGTATTTTGCTGCCTGAAATTATTTACAGGGAGACGCCAAAACCGATTCATCCTGGATAAGTTAAACAAGGTGTAGCTCCCACGGAAACAATACTAACGACGGAACTCACCGCCCTACTTCTAAGTATTCCCGTCGGAGGAAGTTTTCTTATCCTGTTTTTTAAGTGTCTATAAGTGGAAAATTGATAGCGATGAAAATTCTAGATCGCAAAGACGCGATGAATCGCCGTCAAGACGAAGGACTGGTTATTGTAGAGACGGCGATTTATCGCGTCTCTTGCCTTAACCGAACAGTATTGGTTACGGGTTGAGTTTACACATGCCTAAGATTTGGCAACCTACATTAAGTAAGCACCCTGTTTTTAGTAGTCTTGAAAGAGAAACAAAGCCCCAAAGCAACAGCTAGGGGAAAAGTTATCTTAAATATATATCGGCATTCATTGACGAAGTGTGCTAGCGGTAGTAATTTAGACTACATTGTGGGATTAATCACAAACAACAAAGGTTGCTCATCTATTTCTGGAAACTCAACTTCCAGAGTATAAATTGGATTAAGTTGCTCGCAGCCTAAATCTACACTCAGGTATCCGGAACTCGAAGATGTTGTCATTGCTAAAGTGCCACTTCCTCGCAATGTCAAAGTTCCTTTAACGGGTAAATCAGCTTGAACAAGTAACTTCGTAAGTTTACCTAGAGATTGGTACTCTACTCTAATGTTTAAAGTACCGACACTGGTTAACCATTGTCTTTCTACCACTGGACTAGCCGCTGAAAGTGGTAGAGTCAGATTTTCCAGCAATTGTTTAGCCGCCAGCAATGACAAAGCCATCTGTTGCCGGGGTTGTAAATCTGAATAATCGTTCTGAATATCGGGCATTTTGTCCAGAGTATTCACAGAACGATAGGTGCTTCTTAGCACCAGTCCAGCTATGTCATTTAGTGCCTGAGATTCGTTGGGGAAAAAGTTCTCCACCACTTGAACTAATTTTGCCCCCAGTGGCACTGAAGATGTAACCAACGCCTGACACTGTTCTAGCAATTGCCGGAAAACTCTTTCTGGCAGGGGAATCGGCAGATTCAGCTTTGACTGCTGTGCCATCCATCCCCAGGTAGGAACGAGTGTCATTGATGGCTCATCAACAAAGTCGGGATAGTCGGTTAATTGTGTTTCCCAAGGAAACAACGGTGGCTGATCTTGGATTTGGATTTGTAACCGACGCTTAAGGATGGCTTGGAAACGATCTTGCACAGTAGGAATTTCTCCCAGTTGAAGGGTCTGGGGCGTTCCTCTCAATTTTGGCTCACTGTTTTTTGAACCAGTGGCTTCCTTGAAGAGGTTTTTTACCCCGTCATTTTCCTCACATTCTAACGAGGGATACTCATCGTTTTTGACATTGCCTGTCAATAACCAATAGAGACACTCGTTTTGTAAGGATTCTGAGTCACTATTCATGAGTAGATGCACCCGATCCGGACACTAATGAGTTACGAATTTCCCAAGCTTGTTCCAGAATCTTAAACCAGCGTTTCTGTAGTTGTGCCATTGACAGCCCTAAAGTTTTAGCTATTTTTTCATCGGCTTGTCCTTGTTGCTTCAACTCTAGTAAAGACCGGTGTTTATCGTCCAACTGCGTTGTGTATGCTTGCCATTGCTGGGGAGTTAAGCCCAAGTTGGTATGCAATGAAGCTTCTAGCCATTCGTGAACTAATTCCCAACGGTGCAACAAGGCGAATCGAATTAGATGGTACTTGAAGCGCTGCTGTAAGTAATCTCTCTGACGAGAGGTTAAGCCCAAAACCGATTCAATTTCTTGTGCTGATAGATCTTGAAGACGAAGCGAAAAATAATCAGCACAGTCAGATTGTTGCCGTTGTTCGAGATAATTCATTAATTCGGTAATCACAACAGAACGTAAGGTGTCTTCTTCAGGTTCCGGTTCTGTTTGGGTTGCCATTGTGGAGCGCAATTGCTGAATGGCTGGTTCTTCCCAACCGTCGGCTTCACTATTGCTGCCTTCTGCGGCTTGTTCTATGTCTACGCTGGTTTCGGGGGGTTGCTGTTGGGAGAAAGTTTGCGCTCGCAGGATAATTAGCTGCTGCTGACGGCCTGGTAAGGGAATTCGCCGCTTACCATAGCGCTCGGTAAATGCCATGTACTCAGACAATTCCAGAAGCGTTTGTGGCCGGTAAGTGGCACCGAGCTGATTTTCTCGGCGGAAAGCGTTCAATGCTTCCAGATAAAAACTTTGTAGAAAATCTTCAATTATAGTCAGCCGCCCTTGATAGCTCAATTGCTTCTGAGGAGGATTAATGTAACGATAAATAATAGCGCTCAAAGTACTGTGTAATTCTACCCTGCCCCGATTTGAACCCAACTGATAGTACCTGAGACACTGTTGCAGCCGATGTCGGGCGAGGGTGAGTGCCGAGCTTTCCACAGTTCCGGAAGCTTGGATTCGTTTGCTTTCACTGCAAATCCGATAGACTTCGTTGGTAATTCGTCTTGCCACATCGTGACAATTCTGTTCCGAAGCTTTGGTTGATTGCTGGAACTCCCTGGACAGGAGTTGAAAGATCGCCTCCACACCAATAGAATTTTCTAAGAGAAAAGTTGCAGATGGAATAGTTGCGGTTGCGGCTGAATTCATAGTCTCGGTTTTCAAAAGACCTTAAGGTATTTAAATACAACCTGTACGACCGTGGGTGTTGGCTTTTTGAGTTTTGCTTATAAGCTAAATGCAGACCAATCCTACGTTGAAGATGTGCCTGATGTTATTATTCCCAAATTTAATGGGATTGTTCACATTTTGTAGATGTTATTGCCATTACCCAGGAGCCGTATACAAGTCATTATGGATTTAGAAGCACAAATTCAATTGCTGATTGACAATGCACCCCGCGATGGTATAACACCAAATCTAATTTCAGCAATTGCTCCTTCCCTGAGAGCGATCGCTCAAAAATTACGTTACTCCCAGTACTATATTCTCCAAAGTTCGGAGGGCAACTGGGTTTTAACTACACTGAGCAATCGTACTAATCCAGGATTGGAAAAGCGAGTGATTTACGCTTTCCCTACCATACAGGATGTCTCCCTAATTTCCACTGCTGGGCTTGACCCTCAAATGCTAACTAAAATTGTTCCGGTCACCCATATTTTGTTTCAATTGCTGGCATTGGAACCCGTAGATAGTATCGTTTTTTTGGAAACGCCGGGTCAGACCACTCATACCTTTGAAGTCCGGCGAACTGAGTTAGAAAAACTCATGCAACAAAAGCTGCGACAGATGCGATCGCCTAAACACATACCCCCTGATATTGCATAGAATAATTTCGGCTCTGAGATTTTTTCGATACAAGCTAATATCTGTCTTTAAAACTTATGAGCGCCATAAATCAGCGCTCATAATTTTCTAAAAAATTTTCAATTTCCAATCTGTCTGCAAAAATTTGCTCAATCGGGAAACCATTTTTTCCCTTATCGCTTTGCAATGTCTAGATTTAATTAAAAAACAGTTAGCAGTGAACAATTTTCAATTTTTTGTTTAGCTTCTTCTAAAATACAAGGTTAGGTTTTAACTCTTTGCAATATCTAGAATTGATTAAAAAACAGTTACTAGTGAACAATTTTCAATTTTTTAGGACTTACGCAATAAACCTCTCAAACTCCTATTTCTCCGTGTCCTTTGCGTCCTCTGTGGTTCGATTTTCCGTTACCTGTGCGTAAGTCCTGTTTTGTTTAGCTTCTGCTGAGCCAGAAATACCCGCCCAAGAATAGTTGGGCAGGTTTTACTCAGGCAGAACTTAGGCAACTGCCACATGCATACCGCAGAATTCAGTAACTACGGAGTCCTAGAGGCTATTCCTGATGAATTGGGAAGCTCCGTCCGTCTATATAGGACTTACGCACGAGCTACGGAATAACGAACCACAGAGGCGCAGAGGACACGGAGAAATGAGAGTTTGAGAAATATTTTGCGTAAGTCCTATATAGGTTGGAGTAGTTCAGTCATTCAATCCAAAATCCGTTTTGAAAAGCTTTGATGCCTCCGGCAAGCCGCCTTCCGGGCGTCTACGCCAGTTCGCACAAGTCGGGAAACCCACCCAAACGACTGGCTCAACTTTTCGCAAAATTTAAAATCTAAAATTCGTTTTTAATAAAGCCGACTCAGTGTATAGTCAGCTATGTTAATCAATGCTTGCTGGGACTCTGACGGTGGCAGAACTGCAAGATGTTCAATTGCCAATTTAGTATGATGAGCAGCTAATTCTCGCGCTTGCTGTATACCCTGGCTATCTTGAATCAGTGCTAATGCTTGCTCTAAATCGCCTTCTTGAGCAAATTCTCTTTCAATCAGCACTTCCAAGTATGGTTTTTCAGCTAAAGCAAATAAAACCGGTGCAGTCAGATTACCACTTTTAAGATCCGATGCCACTGGTTTACCCAAGGTATCTGTTGTGCTGGTGAAATCTAAAATGTCATCGACAATTTGAAATGCTATGCCAAGATGACGACCATAGCTATACAGATGCTCAACAGTTTCTCGAGACACTTCACTGAGTAACCCAGCAGCTTTGGAACTATTAGCAATTAACGAAGCTGTTTTGTAATAACTCTTTTGCAGGTAAGTTTCAATGGAGATGTTAGCATCAAAACGATTCAATCCCTGCTGAATCTCCCCAGTAGCTAGATCCATAATCACTTCTGAGAGCAGTTTCACCACCTCCAAATTGTCCAAGTTTGCTAAATACCACGAAGATTGGGCAAAGAGAAAATCTCCTGCTAATATGGCAATGCGGTTACCAAACAAACTATGAACGGTGGCAACGCCTCGCCGCACGTCTGATTCATCTACTACGTCATCGTGTACCAAGCTTGCTGTATGAATCATTTCGGTAATCTCAGCTAAGCGGCGATGACGCGGGGTAATTTCTTGCTCTAACATTGTTGCCCGCGATATTAGCAAGACAATTGCTGGCCTGATACGCTTTCCCCCAGCTCCGAATAAATGTTCGGCTGCTGCAAACAAAATGGGGTGGCGATTTCCAACTAGCTGTTTGAGGTTATCTGCTAGTTGTCGCAGGTCTGCTTCCACAGGGGTAAACAGGGAGGTGGCTGGGGTCATGGATGGGCGGACTCTGACTTAGGTTACGAAAGTTTACATATCCTTTACTCATTTTAAGATAACCCTGTGCCAGCGCAAAGTTTTCATCAGTAATCCGATAGTTATAAGTCTCTTGGAGGAAAAAATAGCTAATACAGGTTTTGTCAATAAGCAATTATGCTTAATCTTAATATATTTCTGAGAATATTGGAAAAGTGTTCGCTGAAGATCGTGTTACTGAAGTCTTGTAAAATTTTCTTTAAGTGTGGGGCACTGCCTAAAAGATAAAAATAAGGCTCTATCAGTGCCCATTCCAGAAAAATTGAAATCAAGCAGTTGGTGCAAGATATCAGGGTATCCACTTGCCGTATTTGTACATAGTTCCCTACAGACAGAATAGTAGATTAAGTATTATTGCTTATTTACAATAATGAAATAAAGTGCGTTAGACTCAATGGTGTAAGACTAAATTTTTTTTTCAGCCTGAAGTGTAACTCTTGAAAAAATTTGAAATTTAGCAGACGAGTGGGCTTAAAATTCAAGGCTGTTGTGTTACGCTAAAATATAGGAATTTTAAATTTTTCAAATACTCACACACCAAAAGTAAGTCACCTGCTAGTTGATTTCACTGAAATGGTAGTTGTGTGTATAAAATAACTATTCGCTGGTGACGTTGAGGGAGTAACTCCTTTGATTTCTCCAACGATATGCGAAACTCCTAGTTTGGAGCTATGCAATACCCCTATGGGAAGCCCTTCGGGTGACGCTCCTTCTCTGCGAGACGCTAAACAAACGTAGCTAACGGTAGGCTAAGGTCAACTAAGTCCTAAAGTTATCCTTTATGACTCTCTTGGCTTAAAGCTACACTTTTTTAGCTGACGTTGAGCGCAAGGGTTAATCCTGTCACAGTAGTGTGAGCAAAAATAAGGCAGATCGAGTAGACCGCTGAGAATTGCAGTATTAGGTTGTCTTTTGGCAACTTAGCTGCTGTGGGATTTATGGTCTGCAAAAAGTTGCATTAGATAATAAATTATTTGTCCGTAGAGAGTTTTATCTCTATAGGTAGATTTACTATAGCAAACTACAGTCACCAAGAACGTACTTGGTTGGCTGAAGTTCTACTAATTTCATGAAATTTTGTATTGCTTACCAAGGGTGCTAGTAGAACAATGATTTACGGAAGTGTGCCTATGATGATTTTTATTTTAGCGTCTGGATATTTGTTCACAGTCTACCTGTTATTAGCACTAGCAAAGCGGACGGGTACAAAGGCTGCTCCGGGAAGTTTTGCTTCATCTGTTAAAGAAAAACATGAGCAGGAGATATCAGTCAGGACAAAGGTGACTGAAGCAGTCAATAGTCAATAGTCATTAGTCATTGGTCATTGGTGATTTGCAAATGACAAATGACTATTGACCAATGACAAATTAATTTTATTGGAGTTGGGAAATAGCGATATCAGTGAAGCAAACCTGTTCAACCAGGGGTGTATGGCCTAGCCAGTGAACTCCGGACTGGGAAAATTGTTGTGGACAACCACTGACGGCAAAGCGAGTTGGTAGTGGTGGGTGCGTATTTCTTAAGCCTAGCAAGTCTAGTTCTTGGGCACAAGCTGCGACAACATGAACGGCAGGGTCAACGAGCTGGACTTGAGAGGGGAGGAGCGATCGCAATACTGGTGTGAGCAACGGATAATGAGTACAGCCGTGGATTAAGGTATCAATTTCCTGCTCTAATAAAGGTTCTAAATAGCCTCGTGCTACTTCAGCAGTGTAAGGGTCGTGAATGCGGTTTTGTTCAATCAGTGGCACAAACTCTGGACATCCAACTTGCCAAACTTGGACATTAGGATTAATTTCGAGTATGGCGTGCTTATAAGCATTACTCTTAGCTGTGGCGGGAGTGGCAATTACACCGATGCGCTTTCCTAGCTGCACTGCTGCCCTTGCCCCTGGTAGGATTACTCCTAGTATGGGTACGCTAAATTCTTGACGCACAGTTTCTAACGCTAGGGCAGAACTGGTGTTACAAGCCATAATCACCATTTTTACCTGCTGCTGTTGTAGCCAGGTGAGGATTTCACGGGTAAATTGTAAAATTTCTGCTTGTGAACGAATTCCGTAAGGAAGCCGAGCTGTATCCCCAAAATAAACAATTGATTCATTAGGGAGTTGGCGATATAGTTGTCGCAGTACTGTCAATCCTCCCACACCACTATCAAAGATACCAATTGAGGCGCGTTGGGGTTCTTGATTAGAAAAATCATCAAGATTTTCTTCAAAAATGGAAGATGAATACACAGGCAGATATTGATTTAGGTTTTTGGATATAAAATACAGAATCTAGCAGACAATTTACAAATTTACCACTAAATTCTGCACGCAAAAGCAGGATATATAGTTAGTTATTAATTAGCCCTGAATATTCCCCGTTATAGTTAGTAAATTCATTCTTTGATCTGCGAATCTTAGATAGACGAATTTGCCAATCGGAAACCTGCTCGTAGGTAAGGTGATGAGTATTGCAAGTCGGTGTCCATAGCCCTCCCCAAACACAGGGGTCTTCAAACTGCAACAGACCTAACTTGCGTAAGTTGTGGGATTGGGGAGTTCCTGGCAAGGGGGCTATGCTATACACAGCAATCTGAAATTCCAATTCTCGGTTAATCTCTACCAGTTCATCCACAAGTCCTGAGATCGCTTCCTCAAGATGTAACAAGCTATCATCGTCATCATCTGGTAGCCCGATAATAATGCCATAAGCAATAACAGGTATACCAGTTCTGACGACAGATTTCATTAATGTACAATGCTCTTGCCACGGCAACAACTTGCTGTATGCTTCTCGCCCAAAAACGGGACGTTCCGCAGGGATATAAGCTAAAGGACAACCTACTTTGCCATCCCAGCCAAACAGTGCTTGAATAACTTCTTCGTCCGGGCTGAGATCGGTATTGCCGTAGTTGCGTCCATGTCCCACCGTGGCTTTCCGCAGTTCTAAACCATTAGGCCACATCAGAGATATTCCCATCTCCCGCGCCCCATTGGTAATTTCGAGGATCTCTTCTCGCCCCCCAGGAAAGAGTCCACGGGCGAGGAATTGATCGGAACCGATATTGACCGAACGAGCTCCCGCCTCTTTCTGAATAGCCAGCCATTTGAGGGCGGTTTTTGGGGTCATTCTGCGATAGCCAGTGCCGTAGGTGGGTGTCATGCAAAAATCGCAGGTGCGATCGCAACCAATGTCAGCCACTAATGAACCAATCGGCACAACTCCCTGTACATTTGGTAGCATCCCTAAACATTCGGTAGCTACCTCCACAGAGGGTAGAGTCCAATCTTCTGGACTTTTAGCTTTAGTCTTCCTGGCAAATTGTCTACCGTCTGCGAGAATTACTCCCGTCAGTTCTTCCCGTGGGGTTTTTCCAAGTACATAGTCGAGAATAGCCCAATTAGCTGCACCAGATTTATCCTGAACTACTGCTGCGGCTCCAGCCTGTAAGTAGTGTTGCGGTTCTGCGACAGCATCAGATCCCCCAACGATAATGGGACGACCACCTTTGGCCAGATGCTCAACAATCATACAGCTTACTTGACGATCTTGAGAGAAATTAACTGTAATTCCCCAGGCATCATAAGCGTGAGGATCGAGAGCGAAAATTTCGCCACCTACATAAGTTTTCCGCAAGGTCATACCTTTCCAGAAAATCTGCCCAAATTCTTGACTATAATCCCCATCCCTAAGGTTGACCAATCGCGCATCAAATCCCCCTGCTTGTAAGTCAGCGATTAAAACTTGCTTGCTAATTAAAGAACGATGTCTATATAAAGAAGTCCAATTATTGCCTTCTGCATCGTATAGTCCCGTTGCTGGAACTTCAATCAGTCCAATTGTGGGATACTTGTTAGTTACCATATTCGAGGGCGCAGAATTTGGAATGACAGCAGGGGCTTTTCGATCAATCATGATTGCAATTCCTTAGCGGTAAGAGAAGTTGGAAAGCCAATCTTCGATACAATCAGCATATTACAGTGGAAAAATATAATAATAAGATGGGCAAAATCTCTGATTTTCTTAATCATTGCCCTGTTAACCTTGACATTTCGTAATATATTTGGTTTTTTTTGCGCTAACTTACTTACCCAGGTATAAAGCGTGTTTTACTCCTGAATTTTGTTAGCACAGCGGGACGTTACCCATTCGGAATTCTGAATTCTGTTATACTACCGCTGTAAGTATTTGAGGATGCCACGAGCGATCGCTTCTGCCATCCGATTTTGATATTCTGGTGTTGCTAATCTGGGATTATCCTCGTTACCAGTCATATAACCTGTTTCCACTAAAATCGAGGGCATAGAGCTTTTCCTGAGAACGTAGAATCTAGCTTTACGGGTTCCTCGGTCTTTAATGGTAGGGATATTTTGCAGAATGCTATTACGAACTACTTCAGCTAGAGCATAACCGCTGTCGTAATAATAGACTTCTAAGCCATTGACACTAGGACGATTATCAACTGAATTGGCGTGAATGCTGACAAACAAAGTCGCATTAACTCGCTCAGCGATGTCTACCCGTCCCTGAAGTTCGACGAAAAAGTCTGCGTCCCTTGTTAATACTGCTTGTACACCATTTTGCTCTAAAATCGCTGCTACCCTTTTACCAATAGGCAAGATTACATCCTTTTCTAACAATCCGCCCAAACCAGGGGCACCTGAGTCTTTACCACCGTGTCCTGGGTCAATAACCACCAGCAATTTTCCTCTAGGAACTGGGGGGCGTGGCTGTGGCTGGTACGTAGGACGAGGATTATCTGTGGGGCTGGGGAGTTGACCTTGGTTTGGTGATGGTAGGGGAGGTAAAACAATGGGGGGTGTGATG
Source organism: Desmonostoc geniculatum HA4340-LM1 (assembly GCA_019359545.1). GTDB lineage: Bacteria > Cyanobacteriota > Cyanobacteriia > Cyanobacteriales > Nostocaceae > Nostoc > Nostoc geniculatum. The sequence continues at coordinate 26,354 of JAHHHB010000017.1, forward strand.
CTACCAGAGCGTTGTAATTCTAAAGCCAAAAGTTGGTCGCCAACCTGGTTGAGTTCGCCAATTTTTACTCCCGCTGCTGGTTGAACCAAGACAGTGACAGTATTTTCTGCTTGTGGTTGCAGGCGAACGCGGAGGATAGGACTATTAGGATTAAAAGTAGGCCCTTTAACTTTAGGAGCTAATCGAGCATTGTTGATGGTGATGCGGAATAGACCAGAGGTTCTATCCCAGCCTCCTGTGGCAGATAAACTTTGGTCGGCTCTAATTAATAGTTGTGTGCCATTGCCGGCTAGTTCCACAGACTCAATGGTGGCTGGTGAATTGTTCGCATATGGTACGGGGCGTGGAGTATTATTGCCTGGTAACTGGGCAATACCACGACTGGGGAGAAGCACGAAACCACCAACACTACTGCTAGTTGCCCGCCAGTCAGAAGCATTTTTGTCCACCTGTAAGGTCATGCGAACAACAGATGGGCTGCTTTCCAATTGGGAGAACTGGATGCGGCTAACTCCGTAGCGATTAACTGGCAAATCTCGCTGTTCTAGATTTGGTGAGAGAGTTGCGCCAGCGATGTCGATGTTAATTTTCTGGCGATCGCTGCTACGATTAACTTGAATCTGAGGATTACCGCCACTAGTGGCGACGAAAAAGCCATCACCTGTGATTCGTAAGTTTTCAACTTGGGTAACTCTGGCGACAACTGTTGGCTTGTTAAGTGGATTAGCGCCGGTTGTCACCACATTATAAATATTTCTAGGGGAGAACGCTGGTGTAGATGTTCTCGGTGAAGTTTCTGTGGCTATTTGTTGTTCTTGAGTATTTCTTGAAGGTAGATTTTCGGCTTGTGGCGTAGGTAATTGCACTATCCAGCGTTCACGAAGTGTCCCCCCAGGGGATTCGCCAGTTGTACCTCTAAATTGTACTCCTTTGGGGTCTAAAGTATAACCAGGTGTCAGTTCGACGACTATGCGCGTTGTTTGTTCGTCAAATTGCCCGATGCGGATAGCACGAATTGCACCACCTACTTGTTCGGTTAGCTGCGGACGCCCAAATGTCGTTCCTGGCAAATCAATTACCAGCCGAGTCGGGTTGAAAATTAACTGTGCTTGGGGTTGGACATCTCCCAAAGTATTAATTTCCAGTTTGTTTTGATTGGCATCAAAGCGCCAAGATTCGAGTCTCGCGGCCATTGCCGGCGACGACAGCATGAAGATAGTTCCAATAGTACTGGGTAGTAACCAGCGTAATTTCACAGTCCTTTCTCCTGATTCACATTCATGGGAGCCGTCAAAATCTCAACATATTGGCAAATCCTCACACCGTCAGCGCCTACACTTGAGTTTTGCGCTGTTATTAAGACACAGCTAATGGCGTAAAATATAGCACGCTCATCTGATTTTGCCATGCCATTAGCCAATATAAATTAGACCTAGAAAGCATCAGATGACAATAACAAACAAGCGACTCTTGTCCCGCCGCAAGAATACCTAAATTTTTACGTAAACCCCTAATGTTGCTAGCGGTTAGGGTAAAACACGAGAAAAAATTAGTAATTTTTTAACTACAACGGAGTAATTAGAATTATGCCAGTTAGGAGTTTGAGATTTTGATGAGTCCAGGTGAGGCGAATTTGTTCCCAACACCAGGAATACTCTCATCATAATCACTATTAAATTGTATAAATTTCGTCAATCGTTTAAATGTATTTACTCAATAGTTAGACGAAATTACTTATCTTCTCTTGAGGTACTGAAGGATGCCGCGAGCGATCGCTTCTGCCATTTGATTTTGGTAAGCTGAGGTTCTGAGTTTAGCGTTATCGTCTCGACCAGTCAAATAACCTGTTTCTACGAGAATCGAAGGCATAGAACTTTTTCTGAGAACATAAAATCTGGCTCGCCGCACTCCCCTATCTCTAACATTGACATTTTGGAGAATACTGTTATGGACAGCGCGAGCTAAACCCAAACCACTCTCGTAATAATAGGTTTCTAAGCCACTGACATCGGAACGACCAGGCCCCACTGCATTAGCATGGATGCTAACAAACACGTCAGCATTAGCTCGCTCTGCTAATTGCACCCGTCCCGGCAAGGTAACAAAATAGTCAGAATCCCGCGTCATCACTACTTGGACGCCATTTTGCTGCAAAACCTGAGCTATTCTTTTACTGATAGGTAAGATAACGTCCTTTTCCCGCAGACTGCCAAGACCTATTGCTCCGGGGTCTTTGCCGCCATGTCCTGGGTCAATCAGTACTACCACTCGTCCATTAGTCGCTGGGCGTTGTGGTTGTCTTGGGGGTTGGGGATTGGGATTATTTGGGTCTGGGAATGGGCCTCGGTTTATCGGTGGTAGCGGAGGTATTGCATAGGGGGGTCTTCCAGGAAGTGTGACAACTCGACGAGAGCCTTGTATCTGTACAGCCAAAAGCTGGTCACTGATGCGATTGGGTTGCCCAAGTTGCACTCCCGCTGCTGGTTGAACTAAGACAACAACTGTGTTGGGTTCTTGCCGTTGCAGGCGTACCTGGAGAATGGGGCTATTGGCGCCAAAGCTAGGGCCTGTAACTCTAGGAGCTAACTTTGCATTGGGAATTGTGATGCGGAACAAACCAGAGTTTCTATCCCAGGCTGCTGTAGCAGATACAGTTTGGTCAGCTCTAATCAACAGTTGTGTACCATTATCAGCCAGTTCTACTGACTCAATTGTGGCTGGCGAGTTGTTAGCCAGTGGTCTGCTGGGGAAAGAAGCGGGTTCTGACTGATTGTCAGAATTATTACTTTCAGGTAATGTGACTACGCGAGTAGGGAGAACTACCAAACCACTGGTACCACTTTTAGTTGCTCGCCAGTCTGGGCTATTTTTATTTACCCGCAAAGTTAAACGAACACCAGGGGGTTGAGTTCGGAGTTGAGTGAATTCAACACGGCTAACCCCATGTTTGTTAACGGGCTGATTATTTTGCTGTATCAGCCCTGGTGATAGAGATGCGCTAGAAATATCCATGAAGATGGTAGCGCGATCGCGGCTGCGAACTACCTGAATTGGAGGATTAGCTCCACTGGTGCGGATGAAAAACCCATCGCCCGTGACTTGTAGGCTCTCAATTTGAGTCGCCGCCCTGGGAGTGGTGGCAACCCTGGGAATATCAGGTTGAGGACTAGAGTCTGGGGTGACTACACTGTAAACATTTCTCGGAGGAGATGCTGCTTTATCAACTTCTGGTCTAGGTAATTGCACAGTCCAGCGTTCACGAAGTGTCCCCGCAGGGGATTCGCCAGTTGTGCCCAAAAATTGCACTTTCTTGGGGTCTAAAGTATAACCAGGAGTCAATTCGACGACTATACGCGTTGTTTCTGTGTCAAACTGCCCAACACGGATATAGCGAATACCATTACCTACTTGTTGGGTGACCTGGGGACGCCCAAATGTCGTTCCTGGCAAATCAATTACCAACCGAGTCGGGTTGAAAATTAGTTGTGCTTGGGGTTGAACATCCCCCACAGTATTAATTTCCAGCCTGTTTTGATTGGCATCAAAACGCCAAGACTCTAGTCTCGCGGCCATTGCCGGCGAACATAGCATCAAGATCGTTCCAATAGTGCTGGGTAGTAACCAGTGTAATTTCACAGTCCTTTCTCCTAATTCACATTCATGGGAGCCTTCAGTAGTAGTGAGTTGCCAAAGTTCAGATCTAAAAAAGCTGAAGCTCCTGACTTCTCGTCCTCATGTAACTCCCAGATCAAATTGCCGTCCAATGAGTATTTTTAACGTGGTTTATTTTACTTAATACTTGGATTCATTGCTCAGCACTGCTTCGGTCAATATCTGAATTCATTTTTAAATCATCACACAGTCACCACCTAAACTTGAGCTTTGATGCCTTTTTTCATTGTTAAATTGGTATAAAGGCACACTAAAAAGAGTTGCTAGGTTTGATATCGGGATTTCGATCCAGCGTGAAGCATTCCACCTTTTGAGGTGGAGGACTCTGACTCCCAAAAAAGCTAGATCGCTGATAACTGATAATTTTTCACAGATAACTTTTTGTTGTTTGTTGCCATTGATGCACTGAGTAAATAATTCCCACTACTGTCAGTTGATCTAGCTTTGTTTATGGGTGTTACTCCCCAATTAGTTGAAAAAACTTCAAATGAAGGCTGATACCAATCTGCTTTTTAAATCGTAACTTTCACTTTCGGGGAGTAGGCAAGAAAAATTTATAAATTACGTTTCTGGCTGCAAATTGGTATGAGGAGCAGGGGAAAACTGGAAATCAATAACATTCCGAATACTAGTAGAAATTCCAAACAAACGACAATTTTATAATCACACGGGACGGAGATTTGGAAAGAGAAGTTTCCACTGCTAGGAGGGAGATGGGGCAAAGGGGCAGGGGAGGCAGGGGAGGCAGGGGCGGCTGGGGAGGCTGGGGAGGCAGGGGAGCAGAGGAGCAGAGGAGCAGAGGGCAAGTTGCAGTAAGTCTTTCCCCTCTGCTCCCCATGCCCCATGCCCCATACCCCATGCTCATACCCCAGTGATTAACTATCCCCTGATTCTGGAGTTATTTCTGACGCTGATACTTTCGATTGGGGTGGTTCGATTACCAACGATGTTCCAGAAGCACCGTCTAAAATTAGTTGCTCTGAGTCTGCATCCACAGTTTTTGGTTCTGGAAATACAAATCGTAACAAGGGAGGAGCTAAAAAGGTGGTTAAGATAACCATCATGATGATTGCTGCCCCTAGTGGTTTGGAAAGAGCGCCGCTAGCAGCGCCTACACCAGCAAATACTAACCCGACTTCGCCTCTAGGAATCATCCCCACACCGATCGCTAAACGGTTGATTCCCGGTTGACCAAACACGCTTAAGCCTGTGATCACTTTACCGAGAATGGCTACTGTAATCAGGAAAGTTGCCATAATTAAACCTTCACGATTATCGGGAATCGCTGGGTTTAAGACTCCCAAATCGGTTTTTGCGCCAACGGTGACAAAGAAAATTGGCACTAGCATATCGGCAATGGGACAGACTTGCTTTTGCAGTTCTTTGCGCTTATCTGTCTCTTCTAGGACTAAACCGGCGGCAAAAGCTCCCAGAATTGCTTCTAAGTGGATGACGGCGGCCAGATATGCCATAGCAAAGGCGAAGATGAATGCTGGTATTACCAATCCACCGCGTGTTTTGAGTTTATCAGCGATCGCCACAAAGGATTTATTGAAAACATTGCCTAGCAAGATTGCTCCCAAAATAAAACCAGTGGCACTGATTATCAAATAAATGACTTTGCTGACATCCACTACACCATCTTTAGCTAAACTGGCAACCACCGCTAAAACGATGATTCCCAGAACATCGTCAATTACGGCAGCACCGAGAATAATCTGCCCTTCTTTAGAATTGAGTCGCCCCAGTTCTGATAAGACTTTGGAAGTAATGCCAATACTAGTAGCAGTCAAAGCCGCCCCTGCAAAAATCGCTGGGACAGCACCGATACCAAACAAAGTCATCAGTCCCACAGTCCCAGCGGCAAAGGGTACTGCCACCCCCACCACTGCGACGACGGTGGCTTGGATACCCACTGCCATTAAGTCTTTTAAGTTGGACTCCAAACCGATTTCAAACAGCAGGATGATCACGCCCAATTCTGCCAAAACGGAAACAACCTCGGACTGTGCTGCAAACACCGCTGGAGTGGCTTCGGGAGATAAACCAGCTGTAGTTTGCAGGAAGGTCATAATCAAAGAGTTAGAACTGTCTGTGCCACCTTCTGGAAACACCAAAAGATGCAAAACAGAGATTCCCACTACTACACCACCTACGAGTTCGCCCAACACGGGCGGCAAACCTATTTGGTTTGATAACTCCCCACCAACTTTGCTGGCGAGGTAAATGACTACTAAGCTCAGTAGCACTGCTGCTACTACCATTGAACTGTCTGCGGCTTCTGTTGCGCTAGCCAGCAGAGGAAAAGAGAAGCTGATTGGATTTATCAAATGCATTGGGTTCTGTGAAAATCCTTCTCTTTGATTTTGACGCGTTTCTGAAAAACGTCTATCTATGGAGATGATATTGGCAGCTTCGATAACTTAATTTGTGCCATTTGTCAAATCCATCAAGCGCTGCCAATTGACTTGAGAAACCGGGACTACAGACAGTCTAGGAAGTCGTAGCAAGTCAAAGTCTGTAAATTTTTCATCCTGCTTCATTTGAGCTAAGGTGACGGGTTGCTGTACTTTTCGCACTGCCCGCACATCCACAACTACCCGTTTGCTATCGTTGAGTGCTGGATCGATATAAGGTTGACTAATTATTTCTGCTACACCCATAACTTGTCGTTCTTTGCCTGTGTGATAAATCAACGCCAAGTCACCAATTAGCATGGTACGTATATGTTTGAGTGCCAGAGGATTATTGACTCCATCCCAAATTGTACTGCCGTCCCGTTCCAAATCGAAGTAGGAATAATTTTCTGGTTCAGTTTTCAGCAGCCAATACGCCATACCCAAATCTCCAAAAATATAAGTGTAATTTTTTTAGTTTCCAAAAATGTAACCATTCCCGCTTTTGATTCTGGCGGTGTCAAAGTATAAACATACGAATCGTATCTAGCGATCGCATTTGAATTATGAAAAACTTGTGGTGGCTGTTGATTGGCAATTTTAGATTTTAGATTGCCGATTTTAGATTGTTTTGGTTCATGCTCGATCCCTTGTGGGTGAGACAAATCGAAAATCCCCAAGCCCTGTAGCTAGTGGTCTGTTCAATCCAAAATCCAAAATCCAAAATCCAAAATCCAAAGTCGTTGGATTGCTAGATACGCGTATTAAAAACATCTGTTGTGAGGAGTGCAAATCTTATGACTAGAGCCGCTTTATCCGGTTCTCGGTTTCCATCTGGAAATCTATGGAAAATACTGTCTTTAACTTTGCTTTTATGTACAACTTTTACACTGCCGACATTGGCACAAGAAAAGGAGAAATTGTGGCGAACCCTGACTGTTAATGGTCGCGGCATGGAAGCAATTCCCACAACCATAGCCCAAGTTAGTTTGGGAGTGGAAATTCAGGGTAAAACTGCACAGGAAGTACAGCAAGAAGCCGCCCGCAGGTCGTCGGCTGTGGTTGCGTTTCTGAAAAACCAAAATGTTGACAAATTACAAACTACTGGTATCCGGCTCAACCCAGTTTATAGCTACACCAATAATGTACAGCGGATTACGGGCTATGCTGCCAATAACACCGTAAGTTTTCGTATTCCCATTGAGCAAACTGGCACATTATTGGATGGCGCAGTCAAAGTGGGTGCAACACAAATTGATAGTATTAGTTTTGTTGCGAATGATGAAGCGATCGCTAAAGCACAAAACCAAGCATTAGCAGAAGCTACCCAAGACGCCAGACAGCAAGCCAATGCTGTTTTCGGTGCCTTAGGTTTCACACCCAAAGAAGTGGTAAGCATTCAAGTTAATAATGCAAATCCACCCCGACCACCCGTGTTATACCGTGCTGAGGAAGCGAAATCAGCTCTACAAGCTGATGCCTCGACCCCTGTGATAGGTGGCGAACAACAAGTAGAAGCATCGGTAACGTTGCAAATTAGTTATTAGTCTTTAGTCACTAGTCATTAGTCATTAGTCATTAGTTAGAACAAAGGACTAATGACAGATGACTAATGACCAATTAGAAATTCTCTGGGGAAAAATCTCCACCGCCTTCTGCATCGCGCTTCGAGCCTAATAAATCTAATTGGTCTACTCGAATAAATGGTGAAGAACGCAGTATTCCTGTTTGGCGATCGTTCCAGCTGTTAAACTTCAATGAGCCTTTGATTCCAATTAGGCTGCCTTTACGCACATAATTACCTGCGATCTCAGCTGTCTTATCCCACAATTCTAAATTAAACCAGTCCGGTTTATCATTGTTACGTGAGCGGCGATCGACAGCTAGTGTTAGCTTACACACAACTTTACCAGACTCGTAATACTTCATTTCTGGGTCGCCGCCTACGCGACCGACGAGGGTGACAACATTGATACTCATGTGCGTTACCTTTTAGTACAAGCGTACTTATTAGTCTAGACTCTCATCATAGCGAATTGTCAAACTATTGAAAATAATGTGTTAAACAGTTAACAATATAGTTGAATTGAAAAATTATACATACTACTTGGAGAAACACATAAAAGTATACGGATATACTAACTCAACCAGAGAATATCAAAAAATAGATGCCTGAGACATAGTAAATATTGCTGGGAATTATATAAAAATATAGTCTAGTTTACTGGACTCAGGATACCAACGAATAGCATATAACACTATTAACTCATACTGTTGTAGTCAAAAATTAGCGCTTAGGGGGCTTAGAAACGCGTGGGTCTTTTCAGGAACTTTCGCACATCGTGGGATATGGGTATCGACCTCGGTACCGCTAATACCCTTGTTTATGTATCTGGTAAAGGTATAGTACTGCAAGAACCTTCAGTGGTTGCCATCGATCAAAATGAAAAGGTAGCCTTGGCTGTTGGAGAAGAAGCCAAGAAAATGCTTGGTCGGACGCCTGGAAATGTGATTGCTCTCCGCCCCCTGCGTGATGGTGTAATCGCTGATTTCGAGGTGGCCGAGCTGATGCTCAAAAGCTTTATTCAACGTGTAAATGAAGGTAGATCCCTGATTTTGCCCAGGATTGTCATTGGCATTCCCAGTGGCGTCACAGGAGTAGAAAGGCGGGCTGTGATGGATGCAGCTCAACAAGCCGGAGCAAGAGAAGTTTACTTAATTGATGAGCCTGTAGCAGCGGCAATTGGTGCAGGACTACCTGTTACTGAGCCTACTGGTAACATGATCATTGATATTGGGGGTGGCACAACAGAAGTTGCAGTGCTGAGTCTTCAAGGTACGGTAATCAGCGAATCAGTACGCATTGCCGGGGATGAATTAACTGAAGCGATCGTTCAGTATCTCAAGAAAATGCACAACTTAGTGATTGGTGAACGCACTGCCGAGGAGATCAAAATTCGCCTTGGCTCTGCCTATCCCACTAACGATGATAACGATGCCATGATGGAAGTCCGGGGCTTACACTTACTTTCTGGTCTGCCACGAACTGTAACAATCAAAAGCCCAGAAATCCGTGAAAGTATGTTGGAACCGTTATCGGTAATTATAGAAGCTGTGAAGCGGACATTAGAACGCACGCCTCCAGAACTAGCAGCAGACATTATTGACAGAGGTATTATGCTGGCTGGTGGTGGCGCTTTGCTCAAAGGCATAGATACCCTGATTAGCCATGAAACAGGGATTGTGACCCACATTGCCGCCGATCCTTTAAGCTGTGTTGTGCTGGGGACAGGTCGTGTGTTAGAAAACTTTAAGCAAATGGAACGAGTTTTCAGCGCTCGCTCTCGCAATATGTAGCGAAAAAATATCAAACTTGAGTTCTATTTGAGTTCTATTTGGGTTCTATATAAATAGAATCCGGGTAGAACTTAATTTATTAAGTATACAAAGGTATATATGGTGACAGTACGGCGTTGGTGGGATCATAAAGGATTACAAATCGGGTTGCTAGCTGTAGTAGCTGGTAGTGTTTGGATATTGCGACAGACTCAAGGTGAGTTGGTGCTTGAGACGTACTATACAATTACCCGTCCGTTGCAGATGTTGCAGTCAGGGCCAACTCCAGAAGAACGCCTCAGAGATGCGCGGGTATTAGAGTTGCAAACTCGTATAGTAGATTTGGAAAGTGAGAAGAAAAAGTTACAAAATTTATTGGGCTATGTGGAAAAAGAGCCACTGGCATCAAGGCCAATTCCAGCGCGGGTGGTGGGACGTAGTGCTGACCAGTGGTGGCAACAGGTTACCTTGAATCGGGGTGCTAATTCGGGGATTCAGGAAGGCTATGTAGTCAAGGCCGATGGGGGATTGGTCGGTTTAGTACAAAGTGTAACTCCCAACACTAGCCGCGTGTTGTTAATCAGTGACCTCAAGAGTCAAGTAGGTGTCACAATTAGCCGCACGGCTGCTAAAGGTGTTTTGCGAGGAGATTCTTCTGCGGATGCTGTGCTGGAGTTTTATGAAAAAGTTCCAAATGCGAAGGTAGGAGATTTAGTTTCGACATCTACTTATAGTCAAAAATTCCCATCAGGCTTGGCAGTAGGACGAATCAAATCACTGAATTTAAAGAAACTCCCAGCCTCAGTCGCAAAAGTTGAGCTTTTTCCGCCAATTCGTTTTCTAGATTGGGTAGCAGTCTATCCAAAGCTAGAAAACCAAGATTTGGAAACCCAAAAGTCGCCAGATCAAAAGTCTAAGTAAATTCTTCGATAAAATCCACAGAAAAATGAAGATTCCTGCATTTGTTGGCAGCAGACAAAAAAAGCCAAAATCGCCAAAGCGAAAATTGAAAATCCAAATCCCGCCGCTTTCTCGTTGGCATCCTGCTGTACGTAAGTTGACGGGTTGGATGATAACGGTTGGGTCTGTGCTGCTATGTTTATTGTTGTTGCCAACCCGCTTTCCAGGTATGGAATTATTGGGAATTGGACCAAACTGGCTGTTAATTTGGGTGGTGGCTTGGAGTGTGAAGCGCACAATGTTTGCGGGAGCGTTGGCAGGTATAATTTTGGGGCTACTTCAAGATGGAATGACATCACCTTACCCTACTCATGCCCTCAGTTTAGGTATAGTGGGATTTCTGACTGGTTTACTCCAGAAACAGCGCTTCATGGAAGAGGATTTTATTTCTATTGCTGTAATTGTCTTTGTGATGGCAGTTTTGGGAGAAACTATCTTTGGGTTGCAATTAAGTTTTACTGGCGATGCCCACGGCGGGCACAGTCTACGCCAAGTCGGAGATATTTGGACATATTATCAACGTGTCGCTCTTGCTTCTGCGATTCTTAGTAGTCTCTGGGGACCTGTGGTTTATTATCCCCTGAATCTTTGGTGGCAGCGGATGAAATTATTGGAGCAATAGTTGATGAGGGGAGTATCAAAACCCCATAGCTTAATGCTCTGGTTCGATTTGCTGTTGGAAGTAAGTTCGCAAACCATCTGCCAAAGCTGGAACCTGAACAGCGCGACGCACTAAATTTTCATCGGCTTCACGCACGTAGATTTGTACAATATCGGCAACTGTGACATTGTTTTCATCCCGACTCACTAGTTCGATCTCATCTCCTACACCAATTTCACCTTCTTGGACTACTGAAAAGTAAATGCCACTTAAACGGCTGTTGAGAAACCGTTTAACCATATCATCGCGCCCAAACTTGAGATTGAGCTTGAAGCAGGGAAACCGGGGCTGCGTCACCATCACAACAGCCGAGCCAATACGAAAGCGATCGCCAATATTGACTTCCGTTTCCGACAAGCCCTCAATCGTTAGGTTTTCGCCAAACGCACCCCAAGGCAAGTCCTCATCTGGTAATTCCTGCCGCCAGTAAGCGTAATGCTCCATTGGATAAGCGTAAACCGCTTTTTCGGCACCCCCGTGAACGGTCAAATCTGCCTGTCTATCTCCATCTAGATTGAGCGATCGCAGCATTACTCTTCCATTCACGGGCTGCTTAAAAATGCTAGTTGTGACAGACTTTCTCTTCCAACTCACTTCACGCGGCAGTCCAACGCAAACAGAAATCAATTTCATAGAGCAACCTCAATAGTACTTAGGAGCAGACGAAGCCCATTTAGATTTGGGATGATATCATGTCCGGTTGAAGACTTATTCCTTGAGAAAAGCATCAAACATCAACCTATGTGGTAGTGAAGTTTGTGCGCCTGGTTTTGTGGCGGCTAAAGCACCTGCAACTGCACCCCAAACAACTCCCTGATGTAAGGACATTCCTTCAAAAAGTGCCGCTGCTAAACCGCCATTAAAAGCGTCGCCAGCAGCTACTGTGTCAACTACATCAACTGGAAATGCGGGTACAAAAAACTTTTCTTGGGCAGTTGCACAAAAAACACCCTTAGCACCGAGTTTGACGATCGCACATTTCACTCCCCGTTGCAATAAAATCTCAGTTGCCTTGGCTGCTGTTTGCTCTCCATCCACAGCAAAACCCACCAACTGCCCAGCCTCCACTTCATTGGGTGTGATAATGTCTACCAATGGATAAAGTTCAGCAGGTAAATCAGATTGTGCCGGTGCCGGATCAAGAATGACTTTGATGTTTGCGTTTCTGGCTGCTTTAGCTGCTGCAACCACCGCAGAAATCGGAATTTCTAATTGTAAAAGTAGTGCTGTAGCTTCTGGTAATAAGTTTGATAACCGTTGCACATCTTCCTGATTGACGCGTCCATTTGCACCAGGAATCACAACAATTTGATTTTCTCCAGTATGACTAACGGTGATAATGGCGACTCCAGAACTAACAGTTTCATCAACAAAAACATTGTTTGTCTGCACGCCAGATGCTTGCAAATTTTTGAGAAGTTCGACACCAAAATTGTCTGCACCAACACGCCCCACCATTTGCACAGGAATTCCCAATCTAGCGAGTGCTACAGCTTGATTGGCTCCTTTTCCTCCCGAAACTTGAAAAAAGTTTTCTCCGAGTAAGGTTTCTCCGCCAACAGGTAAGCGGGGTGCTGTGGCTACCAAGTCTATATTGATGCTGCCAAAAACGATAATGGTCATGCTGATTTTTGTTTAGCTTACAAGTTATTTAGCATCATAGTAAAGGATGCGATCGCAGTGCTTAAAACTACCAAACATCTCTATATTTTTCATAATTATTAGCACTATTTAGCCTACAGTTTCAGATATTGACGCAAAATGCTTTGTACCTGTTCTAGTAGTTCTGCTTCTAGTTCGCCCAATCGTTGAATCAAACGCATTTTGTCAAAGGTCATTGGTTCAACACATACCAAAAGACTATCTACAGACAGCCCATTTTGTGCTGATGAAGGTACTGCAACCACCGCAGGCGAAATCCGAGAATCATCTGGTCGTGCTGATGTAAAAGGTAAAACGGTCACCTTGGTTCGTTGGGCATTAAATACAGTACCAGAAACTACCAATGCTGGCCGTGTTTTACGAATTTCAGTGCCTAAAGATGGATCAAAAGTTACGATCCAGATGCTTCCCAGTCGGTAATCGCCGCGTTCTGCCATTCACTCTCCCAACCTAATTCCAATTCATCCACTAGCGAACAAGCTATTGCTAGTGCGGTATCTTCTTGTTGCTCCTGCCATTGTTTCAAAAGATTTTCAATCAAGGCACTGCGGTTTTGTACTTTTTGATCGATGTAAATCAGTAATTCATCTGGCAGCGAAATAGAGATTTTAGCCATATCCTACTTAAAATCATACTATGAGTAGTATAACCCTTGATCGTTAAAACTTAAGAATGCCTCAAAATAGACCTCTTGCATAAATAAGTTTTTATCTCACCCAAAGGCGCAAAGGCGAGGCAGCGCGGTCTTGGGGGTTTCCCCCATGAGCGACTGCCGCGCAAAGAATAAGGTAAAAATAAGGATTTTTGCAAGAAGTCTAATGCATAGTTTACCGCCGTAGGCATTGCCTTCTCTATCTCACCCACCAGCCGCCAACAAGTTATACTGCCAAATATCGCTTAACAAATCTTAAAAACCATCATTGCAAACATAGGATATGCAAAACACAGATGTAGTTGTCATCGGTAGCGGTATTGGCGGTTTAAGTTGTGCTGCTCTTTTGGCACGATATGGCTTTGATGTGATTGTCTGCGAAAGTCATTCCATACCTGGTGGTGCCGCCCACGCTTTTGAGCGCAATGGTTTCAAGTTTGACTGTGGCCCGTCTCTCCACTCTGGACTGTCTTACAGTCCCTCTGCCAACCCCCTGCGGCAAGTCCTGGACGCCATTGGCTCTGAACTACCATGCGTCACCTACGATACTTGGGGTTGTTTTCTGCCAGAAGGTTATTTTGACACGTCTGTTGGGGCTGAGCAATTTTCTGAAGTGTTGATGAAATTGCGTGGTGGTAATGCTGTCGCCGAATGGCAGGAACTCCAGCGGCTTATGGAACCACTGGCGAGTGCAGCAACGGCTATGTCACCGGCAGCATTACGCTTTGATTTGGGTGCAGTTCAAACTGTGGGACGATTTGCCCCTTCTCTACTAAAACATACTGGAAATATCATCAAGTTGACTGGCTCTTTCAGCCGGATTATGGATGGTGTTGTCAAAGACCAATTTACGCAAAATTGGCTGAATTTGCTGTGTTTTCTGCTTTCGGGGCTGCCAGCAGATGGCACGATCGCCGCAGAGGTAGCATTTATGTTTGCTGACTGGTATAAAGCAGGGGCAATGCTTGACTATCCGATTGGTGGTAGTGGTGCTTTAGTTGACGCCCTTGTACAAGGATTGCAGCGTCACGGTGGTCAGATAAAACTAGGCGCACATGTCCAAGAAGTGCTGGTGGAAGGTAATCGGGCGGTGGGTGTGCGTTTGGGCGATCGCCAAGAAATCCGTGCCCGAAAAGCAGTAATTTCTAATGCATCGGTTTGGGACACGCTGAAGCTGTTACCAGAAAAGGCAGTATCAAAACACTTCCGCGCTCAAAGACAAGGGACGCCTGAGTGTGATAGTTTCATGCATCTGCATTTGGGTATTGATGCCCAAGGATTACAAACAAATTTACAATGTCATTACGTCGTGGTGAATAATTGGGAACTGGGGGTAACAGCACCTCAAAATGTGGTAGTGATATCAATTCCTTCAACTCTCGATTCATCCCTAGCACCACCAGGTAAGCATGTAATTCACGTTTATACTCCGGGGAATGAACCGTATGCTATTTGGCAGGGGATGGATAGAAGAAGTGAAGAATATGCCGAACAAAAGCGATCGCGTGCAGAAGTAATGTGGCAAGCGCTACAGCGGATTATTCCAGATATTCGCTCTCGTTGCGAAGTCACACTTGTTGGTACACCTCTAACTCACGAGCGTTTTCTGCGTCGTCACCAAGGTTCATATGGCCCAGCAATTGCGGCTGGTTCTGGTATATTTCCCGGCCCCAGCACTCCCCTACCAGGGCTATTGTGCTGTGGAGATTCGACATTTCCTGGTATTGGTTTACCAGCAGTCGCCGCTAGTGGGATGATTGCCGCCAATACCCTTGCACCTATTAACAAGCATTTAGAAATGCTTGAGGATATTAAGTGCATTTAAAAAGGAGAATTCAGGAGTCATATCATGTCCGGTTGAAGACTTATCATTAAGGCAGCAGGGGGGCAGGGGGGCAGAGGAGCAGAGGGGAAGGGTTTTTGGTTTTCTGCATAGATTCGGGAATCATAACTAATTAGCCGGACATGATATCAGAATTCAGAATTCAGAATGAATATAGAATCAAGCGTGCTATGTATTTTTGATTTTTTGATTTTGTTCAAATTATAAAGCTTGAGTATCAAAGTCTTCTGAATCGTGAATTCTGACTTCTGACTTCTGAATTCTGACTCCTGACTCCCGAATTCTAATAAATGCATTTATTTTTTTGAGTACAAAATCTCGCTGCTAACAAAGCCGCACCCGCAGCCAAAATCGCTAAGGTACTTCCAGGTTCGGGTATGGCAGCGACTTTAGCATCAATTCGTGCAGTTCCAGCAAACAAACCTGCCAAATTAGAGTTGCCAAGTCCTTGAGCAAACTCTGGAGAAATGAACAATTGAACATCAGCCAGAGTTAAAGTTAAATTATCTCGATCAAATATCACAGATTGGGGAGCGCTTAAATCAAACAAAATTGAATTTTGAGGAGAAATTGTGTCTCTTAAAACAAGTCCGCTGGCATTAGGAAGAGTACGTCCTGGAGCAAAACCAATTGAAAAGTTACCAACAGTAATTTGATCGTTGAAGGTAACGGTACCACTATGCTCGATTGTACCGAATAGTGGAGTAAAACCGCCTTCGTCGCTGAAGGTGAAGTTGGTAGCCGAGTCGATTTGAAACCCAACTAAATAATCGCTGGGTATTGGTGGGACTGTATCCTGAGTGCCTGTGATGATTAGCCCGATATTTCTGAGAATATTTTCGTGGTCGCGATCTATACTGGTGACTCCAGATTCCACTTTAAAAGTTGCAGCTTCTACTTGTATGGGTGCAATTGATATAAAAGCTGCTGTTGTACAACCAACAATTCCTGCAATATGGAAAAAACGCATATATCCTCTTTATTTTCTGTGCCTAATTTTAGATAATTCAACGATTTTGTGTTGGAAATATTATTTAAAAAATTTAGATTGCATTTTCAAACTCAAGAGATTGTACTAAATTTTTGCATTTTAACTTTTTTTCCTAATTTTTAAACTTTTTTGAGATTTTTGGCATTTTATATCTTCACTTTCCAATTAAAGTTTATTCCCTAACTAGATCAGCGTTTAACTGGCTGCTCAGAAGATGGATGAATAGATGTAATGATGAGTTTGCATCAAGATTAATAGATGCTTGCCCATTGTTTTTACAGAATACCATATTTTTTGAAAAGTCTATAATGGAATCCCCAATTTAATCTTATGAGTTGGCTCTTGCTGGTTAAATTTTACCCTGAAAAGAGGAAAATGATATGGTTTTTAAAGTTAAAATAAAGTTATCGTCAATTTAATAGCATATTGTAATTTGTCCAGTGCAAACTTGAAAGTTAATGACCTGGGTATAAATAAACATCACTAATTATAATTGAGTATAAAGCTTGATAAATAAGGCATTAGAAGTAATAACTTAGCAGAAGATAGTTATGTTTAATGATGTCCAATTACTATTATTTAGCTCTCAGCCTACTATTGTGATGTAATTAAAAATAAGTTTTAGCTTTCATTATTGAGAAGTTTAGGTTAAGAACTTAAGTGATATCTGACAGTTCAGTACTAGACCCATAAGACATAGGAGTGAAAATTAATTGTGCATTACACAAAACCCTTGGTAGAGGTGAACAGCCCTAACCTTCGGGTTTCTAGCGGTACGCAGTTAGATTATTTCACCAGATGTCTATAGACTCAGCGATCGAGGTAGACTACATACACTACAGCTTCCGATGTTCTGGAAGTGCGGCGTGTGTTATGCGGTTCTGTTGGGCATTCTGAGAGATTTTTGCTGCGTTAGGGGTAAAGCGTATTGCTAACCCCCTACTCTCTACTTCCTTTTTTGGATGGAAGTATCAATTTTCTAATTGACAGACACTCGCCAAAAGGATATACCATATAGTGCATCCTACGCAAACCGTTGTTTTATGCCTAGTGTTGAACTTGACGAAAACCGAGAGCATCGCATTCAAACAGAGATCATTGTAGATGCTGAAGATAAAGAAGACCGGGCTATGGGTTGGTACTATTACCTCGAAGAAACTCTGAATTTTCCGTTTATGGCTAAATGGACTAAGAAGGGGCGCAAATCCGCTTCTGTGGAAGAGAAACAAGTAGAAGTACTGGGAATGGCACCGGATGATGAGTGCTTAAAGGATATGTTTGTAGAAGTCGCTGATATTAATGGTAAGGATGATGATGTATATTCTGCAAAGTTATCTGAAATAGTAGCCATTGATGCTGATAGTGAAACGATTGAAGCGATCGCAGACTGGCTCTATTGGATTGCTAGAGGGTATAAATTCTAAATTCTACGATAAATTCCGAATCACGCGACAAGGATTGCCAGCAGCAATCACATTTTCAGGTATATCTTTAGTAACTACACTACCAGCACCAATGGTTGTGTTATCGCCAATGGTTACACCTGGACAAATAATTGCACCGCCACCAATCCAGACATTATTACCAATCTTAATTGGGGCTGCTAGTTCTCTACCGGAAAGGCGAATTTCGGGTTCTGTAGGATGATAAGCAGTATAAATTTGCACGTAAGGGGCGCATAACACATGATTGCCAATGTGAACTGTATTACAGTCTAAAATTACACAGCCATAGTTCATGTATAATTTATTGCCAGCGAAAATATTACTACCATAGTCACAGTGAAAAGGTGGTACGATTACAACTTTTTGACCTACTTTTCCAAATAATTCCTGCAAAATTTGTTGTCGTTGTTCTTGCTGTTCTTCGATTGTAGAATTGTAGTTTCGCAACAGACAACTAGCTCGTTTCTGTTCGGCAGCTAGTTCGGGATCTTCTGCAAAATATAACTCGCCTGCGAGCATTTTCTGTTTTTCGGTTTTTTCCATAGTTTGCACATTAATCAATATTAAAATATCGCATAAGTAGCCTTTCCTTGCCGCTTAGCTCGGTACATAGCAGTATCAGCATCCTGTAGCAGGGTTGCAGGTTCTTCATAGCTACTACAATTCCAAGCAATACCAATGCTAGCTGTAGTATATAATTGATTTCCGTTGAGGCTAAGGGGTAATCTTAAGGAGTCTTGAATACGTCTGGCAACATTGATCGCATCAGTCACGTCTTTAATATCTTCCAAAAGAACGGTAAACTCATCACCACCAAATCGTGCTACAGTATCGCCACTGCGTAAGCATGACTCTAAACGTCTAGCGATCGCTACTAAGAAATCATCCCCTACTCCATGCCCAAAGCGATCGTTAATCTGTTTGAAGTTATCTAAATCCAAAAACAGAACTCCAAAATAATAATCACTTTTCCGTTTGCTGCGTTCAATTGCTTGTCTGAGTCGGTCTAAAAATAAAACACGATTTGGTAATGCTGTCAGTCCATCATAAAACGCATTGCGGATCAGTTGCGCTTCTGTCTCCTTGCGTTTGGTGATATCTTGAAAAACTAAAACCGCACCAGTAATATTACCATCTCGATCGCAAAGAGGTGCAACATTATCTCCAATGGGTATTTCTTTGCCATCTTTGGTAATTAGTGTACAGTTTTCCGGTAGATTTAAAACTTCACCTGCTTCGATTACATCTGTAACTAAATTTTCAATTGCTTCTCCTACATCTTTGTCAACTAAGTTCACAACTTCTACTAAATCTTTACCGAAGGCTTCGCTTTGCTTCCAGCCAGTGATAATTTCTGCTATTGGATTCATCATTTGAATACAACCATTTGCATATGTCACAATCACTGCACGACCCATACTGTTAATAATCGCTGTCAACCTCTGTTTTTCTTCCTGTAATTTCTTTTCGCTCTGATGTTTATACAGAGCCATTTCAATCACAAAATGTAAATCACTTTCAATAAAGGGTTTTAGTATATACATAAAAGGCTCAATTAGCTGATTTTTTTGTAAGATTTTATATTCAGATCTGTCTATGAGATAGACTATAGGCACATGTAACTTATTCTGGATAATATCTGCTAGTTGCACACCATTTATTTTCCGATTTAGCCGGATATCAATTAATACTAAATTTGGATGAATTTCTACTACCTTTTGTATTGCCTCTTCACCAGGTTCAGTTATTTCTGAAACGGAATAGCCTAATTTTTGTAGATTTTTTTTGATATTTGAGGCTAGGCTTTTTTCATCCTCAACAACTAGGATTTTGCGGGCGAACATGTTACAATAGTCTGTTTGCTAAGGTTGAGATTTTGTAGTCACTATCAACTCAATCTAAAATTAGATAATCTTATCATAAACAATCTCTCAGTACCTGGCTAAATAGCAAATAGCATGTTGTTTACCTGTGATAATTTCTGTGTTTCCTAAAGGTAATTACTCAATACAGCTAATATCAAGTCATTAATATTCAATGTCAGTTACCAGCAATCAAAAATTGAATTTCAGAAATATGCAATAATTATTGTGATAAAAAGAAAAATAAGTCAGTATAATATTTATCCAAAAAGTCATCAAGAATAAAATTTAATACAACAGAATTTAGAATTCCGAATCCAGAATCCAGAATTGGGAAGTAAAACAGGGTTTATACCAGGCTTTGGGATGAATCGTTGTGTAGTTCACTTTCCTTGAAATCTGCTGTAAATTCACAGCATACTCATCTTTAATTTCCTGCTTTTAAAGTGGGGTTAGGGAATATTAACTTTTAAAGACTCAGGGAGTGAGAATGAGGGGATGAATTATCTAGGACTTAGTTATTTAAGAAGAATTTAAAATTGTACTGGCTTTAGACTGGGTTGAAGTTGGTTTTCGGTTTTTGAGAACGAGTGCGGGGTGGGGGGAATAAATGGCAGGAAAAATTCTGTTTGTCAGATATTTCCACACTCCAGCTAAACCCCTGTGTTTGCTAGTTTATCGGTCTCGATCGCCAAAACACGCTTTGCGGTTTAGAGATTGGACTTAGTTTTAGTCACTTCAATGCTAATTGTGCCGCCAAAGTCTGGAATCGGTGCGCTAGGTTTGCTGAGAATGACTTGGACTTGTGTGATGCGATCGTAGTGTTGGAGGATAGAATCTGCGATCGCCATTACCAGTTTCTCCACCAAAGCGAACTTAGAAGTTTTGACCAGATGTTGTATCAAGCTAATGACGCTGCGATAATCTAAAGTGTCTTCGATGGCGTCAGTCTTAGCCGCTGTGGAGATATCCAACCATAACCTCACATCCACCTCAAACCATTGTCCTAGCACCTGTTCTTCTGGTAGATACCCAGTGTAGCCATAGCAGCGAATTCCTGTTAAATGAATGCAGTCCATAAAAGTTTGAGAGCAAATTGTGTGCATTTTCTAGAAAGTTTAGTCACTGGGTTGCGATCTTTGGCAAAGTTGAATCAACTGGCGTCAAGCTAGTCTGTCTGGAAATTTTCTTGCCAACAAACTCGCGTGGCGGTGTCGGTTTCCATCGGGAGCATTTGTGAGGAAAAGCTCGCAACCTACTTTTGGGGAAAGCTGCTTTTGAACCTCCAAGGGTCAAAAACCGAGCCTCGGACTTTTCCTTGTCCAACTTTCCCAGACGGATTTTAAATTGAATTCCCCTAAACAAAATCTAAAATTTAAGATTGTTTTATAGCTATGTTTGATTTAATGCCGATCGCCTTTAAAAATGTTAATCAACTTTGGGCTTATATCTTAACAGAAACGCTAAAGCAGCTGGGATTAACTTGTGCTATCGTTTGTCCTGGTTCACGCTCCACACCTTTAGCAGTGGCCTTTGCCCAACAAGCGCCAGAGATTGAAGCAATTTCCATCCTTGACGAACGCTCCGCCGCCTTTTTTGCCTTAGGACAAGCTAAAGCAACCGGACGCCCTGTGGTAGTCCTTTGCACCTCTGGTACAGCAGGAGCGAACTTTTATCCAGCGGTAATCGAAGCCTCATATAGCCGCGTACCACTGTTAGTATTAACCACCGATAGACCACCAGAATTGCGAGATTGCCACTCTGGGCAAACCATAGACCAGTTGAGATTATATGGCAACTACCCAAATTGGCAAGGCGAGTTAGCCTTACCCGCTGCTGATATGGGAATGTTAGCTTATTTGCGGCAAATGGTAATTCATAGCTGGGAAACAACGCAAATCCCAACGATTGGCCCAGTACATTTGAATATTCCCTTTCGCGATCCTTTAGCGCCTGTTCCCGATGGAAGTGACTTGAGTTTTTTACAGTCCCAGTTCCACCCAGAAGACTTCTTTGCAGGTATAGCAAACCCATTCCCCATTGCCCATTCCCTATTTCCCATTCCCCAAGAATGGAAACAATGCGATCGCGGCATTATTATCGCAGGTGTAGCGCAACCAGAGCAACCACAGGAGTATTGTAAGGCGATCGCCCGACTTTCCCAAACTCTCAAATGGCCTGTTTTAGCAGAGGGACTTTCGCCACTGAGAAATTATGCCGAACTCAACCCTTATTTAATTTCCACCTATGACTTGATTTTGCGAAATCAGCAACTAGCCAAGCAGCTAGCACCGAAAATGGTGATTCAGATAGGAGAAATGCCCACTAGTAAAGAACTGCGTACCTGGATAGATGCAACCCAACCCCGACGCTGGGTAATTGACAACAGCAACCAAAACCTCGACCCTTTGCACGGGAGGACAATGCATTTGCGGATGAGGGTAGAGCAGCTTTTTTGGGGAGATGAGGGAGTAGGGGGAGATGAGGGAGCAGGGGGAGCAGAGGGAGATGAGGGAGTAGGGGGAGATGAGGAAGAAAATACTTCTTTATCCCCCTCATCTTCCCCCGATTATCTCCGCCAGTGGTGTGCAGCAGAAACGCAAGTTAGGACAGCTGTTGACCAAACTATGGGGGATATGGAGGAATTATTTGAGGGTAAAGCAGCTTGGTTAATTTCTCAGACGCTACCGCCAGGAACGCCGCTGTTTATTGCTAATAGTATGCCTGTGCGGGATGTGGAGTATTTTTGGAAACCGAATAATTTGGGAGTGCGATCGTATTTTAATCGGGGTGCAAATGGCATTGACGGCACATTATCCACAGCGTTAGGAATTGCCCACCGCCAGCAAAGTAGTGTGATGTTAACAGGAGATTTAGCTTTGTTGCATGACACCAACGGTTTTTTAATCCGCAATAAATTTGTGGGACATCTGACAATTGTGTTAATTAATAATAATGGTGGTGGCATTTTTGAAATGTTACCGATTGCCAAATTTGACCCACCATTTGAAGAGTTTTTCGGCACTCCCCAGGATATTGATTTTGCTCAGTTATGCGCTACTTATAATGTGCAGTATGAATTGATGACTTCTTGGGAACAGTTGCAGCAAAAATTAAACCCACTACCAACTACAGGAATTCGGGTTTTGGAATTGCAGACAAATCGTAAACATGACGCTAAGTGGCGACAAGAGAATTTAAGGAAGTTTGCGGCAGATACTATGATTTAACTATTCCTAAATAAAGTTGAGCTTAGTTAAGCCGCCCTAGTAATCAAACGGCTTAATTTAATTAAATACCTTTTTCATCTCAAAGTAAGCGCATCAGAAATATTACCCACGCGCCGATTTAATAGTCGTAAAACGATCGCTCTTTCTCCTTCAACCTTTCCTTCCTCTCGTCCTTGTTCCTTCGCTTCCACAATAGCCCGTGGTTCTTCCAAATTCAGTCCCAACATCGCTTCAATCTCCTCTCGACTCAAGGTAGAAAACTTGTAGACGATAATCGTCGTCACTAAATCAATTATCGCTTGCTCCGATTGCTGCCGTGCTTGTTCCAGCAAAAACCGCGCCCCTTCCACTGCTTCTGCTTCAGCGGTAACATTTGTCAGCAACATCAAACCCAATCCCAAAGGTTGTTGTCGTAAATCCCCCAACTCATCGAGATAAACCCGCCTAACTTGTCCACTCTCCAACAAAGCGCGATGAATCATTAAATTTGATGGTTCCAGACTGCGAGAAGGAAAAATCACCACTCCAAACCAGTCATCGTAACGAATTGAGTGGCGATAAAGAAACAAAAACAATTCGCTAAAGAAGCGGTGATATAAATCTTCGTCCTTCTGAAACTGGACTTCCCTGGAAATTGCTTGAATAATTTGTAGAAGATGGAGTCACGCCGCATTGTGATTGCTAATCAATTACTAGCCCTGATTGTAAAGCTTGAGACATGAATCTTAGCGTAGGCGTAGCCCACCGCAGGTATCGCAACTCCCCACGTCCGCGATAAAATTCTCTAAGCAACAGCGCACTCCATACCAATGCAAATCAACTGGCAAACTGCCAAATCCTACGAAGATATCCTGTATCAAAAAACCGATGGCATTGCGAAAATCACCATCAACCGCCCCCACAAACGCAATGCTTTCCGCCCCAAGACTGTGTTTGAACTTTACGATGCTTTTTGTGATGCGCGTGAAGATACTACTATTGGTGTTGTTCTATTTACTGGTTACGGTCCCCACACTGATGGTAAATATGCCTTCTGTGCTGGTGGGGACCAAAGCGTGCGGGGACATGCTGGTTATGTGGATGATACTGGCATCCCCCGGTTGAATGTGCTGGATTTGCAACGCTTGATTCGTTCCATGCCGAAAGTAGTGATTGCTTTGGTAGCGGGATATGCGATCGGTGGTGGACATGTCCTACACCTGATTTGTGACCTCACCATCGCTGCTGATAACGCCATTTTCGGACAGACTGGGCCGAAAGTCGGCAGTTTTGATGGTGGTTTTGGCGCCAGCTATCTCGCCCGCGTTGTAGGGCAAAAAAAAGCACGCGAGATTTGGTTTCTCTGCCGTCAATATGATGCCCAACAAGCCCTAGAAATGGGCTTAATTAATTGCATCGTCCCAGTCGAACAACTAGAAGCCGAAGGTGTTCAATGGGCGCAAGAGATTTTAGAAAAAAGTCCGATCGCCATTCGGTGTCTCAAAGCAGCATTCAACGCTGATTGTGACGGACAAGCTGGTTTACAAGAACTCGCTGGTAATGCCACCCTACTGTATTACATGACAGAAGAAGGGTCTGAGGGCAAACAAGCGTTCCTCGAAAAACGTCCACCAGATTTTCGCTCTTTTCCTTGGCTACCCTAAAATTGCAAAAATCGCACCTTCCTAAAGGGTGCGATTTTTGTAGATGTCAACCTTTACAGCACTAAAAATCTTAAAAACAAATCTTATTTTAAGCAGACTAGGAACTCAGTCCAGTAATAATGAGTGACTAAATAAGTACAGTCTTAGCCTCTTGGGAAGTAGAGACAGTTGTTTCCTCTGCAAGAGCAAGACTGGCATTGTCTAAATCTGAAACTAGGGATTGACAAGAAGTTAAAACTGGTTTTGCATCTGGCAAACCCCAAGCATCTTCCAAAGTTTCCCAAGAAGGTGCAAAAGGTGGGATCGCCAAAGAGCAAGCCTTCCAGCTTGCTTGAACTGGCGCTCCCAATTGCTGACACATTCCGCCACGGCGACCCTCTGGCTGGTAATGACGGCAATATCTACAGGCAGATGCTAAAAATTTAATAGGTTTCATTTGGGTTCATCGTTAGTGCCGTTTCGGCTGAATTTCACCCTTATATTTTGCTTCTATATATAAAGAGGGAGGAAAGCCAAAAAGTCATTATTTGCTCTAGGTTTCAGCGATCCCGATGAAAAAATAAATTTTAGGATATTTTTATATTCTTGTTATATTTTTCAATGTTCTTTAGAGTGGATACCTATAGATTTTGGCTAAAACTTATTAGGGATCAAGATTAAAAGTAAAGAATTTGATTTCTTGAACGTTTTAACTTCTTCCTTAAGGATAGCTTTAGGCAGATTATTAGAGATAAATAGTCTGCTTTTGTATCACACTCGGCATATTCTAGCAGTAAAATATATTTTTTCTCAAGAATTAGAACTCTTGTGTGTGGTTGCAGCAAGTTACTTGAGGATATTTTTTTCTTAAATAAATTTAGTTGCTCTGTCTGTAATTCTGCGGATAAATTTACAGCACATTGCAAGTTGGTGAGGTATGGATAATCGTAGGGGCGCACAGCTGTGCGCCCCTACCGGTGTACCTCATTTACCTGAAATACGCTGTAATTTCTCCAGATCTCTACACTGAAGCTCCTCAGCTTATTAGTCAGGATTGACTGGCTTCAAAATTGCTTAGCAGCACAGACAGAACAGACTGCCCAGCGCTGGAGTTCGCCGGGTGGGGTGGGGGATTGACATTGGGGACAAAGGGGTAAGCCATGCGATCGCGCTTGCACGATCTTAGTCCAATGCCCAAAAGCAGCATTCGGATCTTGAATACTGGGTGTACTCTCAGGGCGGCTAAGGCGATCGCCAACGTAACTGGGATGCTCATGGGACAAAATTGTTTGTTGCTGTTTTGTCTCCACAGCTGAATGCTGCCAACCAGCAGTCGAGAAGCGAATATCAACCAAAGGCGTTGGCAGCTTTTTATTCAACTTTAAAAGTAGAGACGTGCGACCAAAAGTCAAGTTTTGCGCCCAAGCTGCGCTAGAAGTTGCTACCCACAAAACATCACGCTGAATCGACAATGGTCGAGTATGTGCAGCAACCACAGAACCAACAACCTCTGCCCAACACTTGGTCAAGCGTTGAAATGGTTGCTCCTGCCATTTAGCCTGCTTTTCTAGAATGCCTAAAATATCATTAACTGATTTCAACGACATGATTAATCAAAGTGGGGAGTCGGGAGTGGAGAGTAGAGACGCGATTAATCGCGTCTCTACAGGAGTTAGGAGTATTCTCTCCCCACCTCATTTCCTATTCTCAAGATAGACCTCCATGAACTATGCTTCACAACAAAGTCTAAAAATCGTCTTTTCTACTCCCCACTCCCCACTCCCCACTTTCTAAG
Organism: Desmonostoc geniculatum HA4340-LM1; assembly: GCA_019359545.1. GTDB lineage: Bacteria > Cyanobacteriota > Cyanobacteriia > Cyanobacteriales > Nostocaceae > Nostoc > Nostoc geniculatum. The sequence goes on from JAHHHB010000017.1 coordinate 52,481, forward strand.
TAATTTTCGCTAATATTGGCACAAATATGTCTAAAGTTAATTCCAGCAATCTACCTTTGAGGTGTAGAGGTAATGACTCAAAACTCCCCGAATGATTCCGGTACTCAATCGTCTAAAACACCTGGCTTGAAACCAGCACTGGCGGCAGCACTGGCGAGTTTAGAGGTGCCACTAGATCGAGAGTTAGCTCGATACCGACGCACCCGAACTGGTTCAGTGTCCTCGAACCAGCCCCGTGTCGGGAGTTACATCAACACTCAAATTCAGCAGTTCACTGCCGTTTCTACAGCATCGGGTACACCTGCGCCATCCCTAGCGGAAACTAAAATCAATCTCCCACCACCACCGCCTCCATCTGTACCTGTGAATCCTCAGGTAACTCCAGCACCATCTGTTGTAAAAATTGAGGAACCGCCGATATCTGTACCCGTAAATCCTCAGGTGAACTCAGAACCAGTAACGGTAAACACTGAGGAAGTGAGTAATCTTAATGTCCCGCCCAACTTGGATTCTGCTAAAAGACAAACTCAACTTCCACCACCGCCGCCTAACTTTAGTAGCAGCATTGTACCAGCAGTCGTAAAAGATACTAAAGGCGAAAATCTTGTGCAGCCGGATGATAAACCGAAGCAGCCAGATGACTATTTGGAATCTAGTGAAGCACTGTTGCGAAGTCTAACAGAAGAACAGCCACAAACTAAAAAGCCAAGTAATTATAGTGACAGTCTGCTATCACCCTTGGGTATCGGCTCGATGTTGCTGCTATTGGTAGCAAGTCTGACTTTGGGTTATGTAGTTTTCAATCCTAAAAGCTTGCCCCAGTGGAATTTAGCCAAGTTGTTTAATAACAACTCGTCTGCTGCACCAGAAAATACTCAGGAAGTTGCAAGTAATGTCCAATCTCAGATCCAGCCACCAAGCACATCTATACCCAAATATCCCAATCTCGCTGCCGAAGAGTTTCCTGAGGTCAAAGATCCCAATGATGTAGTTGGCTTAAAACCCAAAGTCCAACCAATAACTCCAGTTGTAAGGAATCCAGTTGTTCCCCAAAACCCGGCAAATCCTCAAGCCCCATTGCCTAACCCGATCGCACCCCTAAAACCCACAAATCCGATCGCCATAGCACCTGTACCAACAGCAAAGCCCTTACCTCTTGCGAATTTGTCGCCGACTCCAAAGCCAAAAACCTCACCTCAGCCAAATGCACAAATCAAACCATCTACAGATGGGCTATACCACATAGTGATAGACAATCAAGACCGTGCTTTAGCTTCAGCAAGGCAAGTAGTTCCCGATGCTTATTTATCATCTGACAAACAATTGATTTTTCTGGGTGCTTTTAAGACTAAAGAGCAAGTACAAAGACACATGCAATTACTACAAACAAGAGGAATTAAAGCACGAGTTCAGCAGCCATGAGTCGCAAAAATCTACGATACCATGAGATAACAGTGCTAAGTGGGGAGTAGGGAGTCGGGAGTCGGGAGTAGTAGAGATAAAATTTTGGTTGTTTAGTACGCTACTACAAAAATTATTATACTTAGGAGCGTCTGACTGGCGGCGATCGCCACCTCCATTCCCCACTCCCTACTCCCTACTCCCTATTTTTATGGAGGGCAGACATGGAGTTAATCAAGCGTATCCTGCGGGTGATTCGCGCTAACCTCAATAGTTTGATCGGCAGTGCAGAAGATCCAGAAAAGATTCTGGAGCAAACTGTGATGGAAATGCAGGAAAATCTAGTGCGGTTACGGCAGGGTGTGGCACAAGCGATCGCTACCCAAAAACGCACCCAACGACAAGCCGCCGCCGCCGAGTCTCAAGCCGAAGAATGGTATCGCCGCGCCCAATTGGCACTGGGACAAGGCAATGAAGTGTTAGCACGGGAAGCTTTGACTAAACGCCAAGCTTATAAAGAAACCACAAAAGCCCTCTCCAACCAGATAGAACAACAAAATGAGATAGTAGCTAGGCTAAAAAAGGACATGCGATCGCTAGAGTCAAAAATTGCCGAGGCGAAAACTAAAAAAGATATGTATATTGCTCGCGCCCGTTCTGCCGAAGCCTCTTATCGCCTGCAAGAAATGCTCGATGGAGCTTCTGCCACTAGCAGCCTCAATGCCTTTGAGCGGATGGAAGAAAAAGTTTTGCAGATTGAGGCCAAATCAGAAGCGATTGGTCAACTTAGCAGCGATGACCTGGAAACACAATTTGCGTCGTTGGAATCTACTAATGATGTGGATGCCGAATTGGCAGCGATGAAGGTGCAGGTTTTAAATGAGGCAGAAAACACACAGCCCAACAATCGCCTCATGGAAGACAACCAGAAAACACAACAGCCTCCCCAACAGCAGCTACCCAAAACACAAGACTCTTAAAGTTTGGTGAATTGCCGCAGCTTCGAGATATCTTAACAATTAAGAGTTGTTGGGAGGTACCGATCCAAACCGGAAAGATTACATTGAAATAGGTAGCTATTAAAAAGTAAAAAAGCTAACTGTCCAACAAAGAGCGTAAACCAAAAGAAGGAAAAACAAAGTTATGGGATTATTCGATCGCATTAAACGAGTTGTTAGTTCTAACCTAAATGACCTAGTTAACAAGGCTGAAGACCCTGAAAAAATGCTAGAGCAAGCCATCCTGGAAATGCAGGAAGACTTGGTTCAACTGCGTCAGGGAGTAGCCCAGGCGATCGCCGCCCAAAAACGTAGTGAGAAACAGTACAGCGATGCCCAAAATGAAATCAATAAGTGGCAACGCAATGCCCAACTGGCTCTGCAAAAAGGTGATGAAAACTTAGCACGACAAGCCCTAGAACGCAAGAAGACTTATACTGATACTAGTGCAGCCCTCAAAGCTAGTTTAGATACACAAACTACTCAAGTTGAAACCCTCAAGCGCAATTTAATCCAGCTAGAAAGCAAAATTTCTGAGGCCAAGACCAAGAAAGAAATGCTCAAAGCTCGGATCACCACTGCCAAAGCCCAAGAGCAACTCCAAAGCATGGTTAGTGGGATGAATACCAGCAGTGCAATGTCTGCCTTCGAGCGGATGGAAGAAAAAGTCTTGATGCAAGAAGCTCGTGCCCAGTCAGCAGGAGAGTTGGCAGGAGCAGATTTAGAAACCCAATTTGCTCGGTTGGAATCTGGTAGTGATGTTGATGATGAATTGGCAGCTTTGAAAGCCCAAATGCTACCACCTGCCACTCCGGTAAGTCAACCCCAACTACCGCCCCAACAGCCAACTCAACAACAAACCACTGCTCCTAAGTCTAATGATGTGGTTGATGCCGAGTTGGATTCCCTACGCAAACAATTGGATCAAATGTAAAATTGGCAAAAAACTCACTTGAGCCACTCCCACGCCTATTGGTTGTGGGATTTCACATTTTTAGTGGGTATGGGGCATTGGGCATTGGGCACAAGAGGCAGAGGGGCAGAGGGACAGAGGGGAAAAACTTACTGCTCCCCTGCTCCCCTGCTCCTCTGCTCCCCTGCTCCTCTGCTCCTCATCTCCCTCATCTGGTATTTTGCATATTGGGACAAATTGTATCCTCACGTTGGTCGTTCATATTTTTCCAGCCTGAAAGTAATCCTTTGATTTCGGAGCGTAAGGTTAACAACTGATCGATTTGGCGATCGATCTGCAAAAGCTTCTCTTCCAGCTTTTCTTGAATTTCACCACAGGGAGCTTGTCCTTGGTCATAGACCTGAAGAATATCTCCAATCTCTTCTAGGCTCAGACCGAAGTTTTGTGCCCTTTTAATGAAGGCTAGACGAGTTAATACATCTAATGAAAACTGGCGAAAGCCTCCTTCTGTTCGTTTTGAGGATTTGATTAAACCTAAACTCTCGTAATAACGAATTGTCCTAATGGGAATTTTGCTTAAATTTGTTACCTGACCAATTAAAAGTAGTTTTTTATCCTGAGTTAACACGGTAGATTGCCCCAATACTTGTGATTATTATGACATATTGAAAATAGGAAATTGGTATAATAAGTTAGCAGTTTTCCCTGCAAACTGCTACAGCGCAATCTTCTCATTAAAATGAGAAGTTATATAGCAAAATATTAGAATCAGTAGCTGAAATTTTTATCTAATTAGGAATTTTACTGAGTTGCAATTTTTAAAATATCTATTGTAAGTTCCTAGCATCTGATGGGAGCTTATCCCTCTTTTGTCACTCTCGGAAAACAATAATCTCAGCCTGATTCTGAGACTTTGATTTCATCAAGGTTTGAGGCTTTATTTTCTAACAGAAACTGAAATTTATAGATAAAAGTGGAAATTAAAGCCCTGTAAGCATTTGGGCGATTGGATTTTCCCACTCTGACAAAAGAGGGTTATATCTAGAACACCGATTCAGTAATCTTGAAAGAACCTCTCCCCCAACCCCTCTCCGAAACTGAGAGGGGAGTTTGGCTCCCTCTTCCCTTGTAGGGAAGGGGGCTGGAGGGTTAGGTTTTTGATTACTGAATCGATGCTTTAGTTGCCATAATTTTAACATTTTTAACGATAATTATTCAATATTTCATATCAATTCATCGAGTAAATCCTTGTCCTAGTACTGAAAGTAACTGTTTGTTTAGAGTTCCCATGTTACTTGTAGATTAACCGCTTCACTGCAAGTGAAACCATAAAAATGAATCTCAACTCGCAGACTTTTAACTCAACCCGTAAACCTAAAACTTTTAATAATCCAGAGCGTTTTATTGAAGGATGGTATTGGGTAATACCCTCTCAAAATCTGCGGGTAGGTGAAGTAAAACCTGTCACGATTTTGGGCAGAGAACTAGTGATTTACCGTGGTAAAGATAAAAGAGTAGTTACTTTTGATGCCTACTGTCCACATATGGGCGCTCACCTTGCTGAAGGCAAAGTTGAGGGGAATGCACTACGTTGTTTTTTCCACCACTGGAAGTTTGATGGTGAAGGGATGTGTATTGATATCCCATGTTTAGATACGCCGCTTTCTTTGAAGTTACAATCTTGGCCGACTGCTGAGAAGTACGGGATGATTTGGGTTTGGACTGGAGAAATACCACAACAACCTCTACCTTTTGTTCCAGAGTTAGAACACAAAGAGTGTGATATTGCCATCCATTCCCACTTCTTGATGAATTGTCACCCTAATGTAGTGATGATTAATGCAATTGATGCTCAGCACCTGAATACAGTTCACAAATTGCCTGTAGAAGTTCTCTTTGAAAGACAGCAACTCAACGAAAATGCGATTGTCTTCACCAACACTGCACCCATCAAAGAAAATTTATTTTTCGTCAAGCTCATCCGTCTTTTTTACAAACGTACCATTACTTACAGTATTTGCTATTGGTACGGTAGCATTGGCATTGTGACATTTGGCCCCGATTTCCTCCATGTCCACATGATGTTTGCTGCGCGCCTTCATGAATGGGGAAAAGCTGAAGGTCAAATTGTGTTGATGGTTAAAAAACGTAAGGGAATTTTTGGTTCGTTATCCAATCGAGTTGTGCTGTGGCTAACTAAGATTGCAGGTAAGTACTTTCTCATGGGTGACATCAAAGTTGTCCAAACTATTCAGTTTGATTTGAAAACCCCAATTAAAGCAGATCAGTCAATTATGCAGTTCATCAATCATGTTGAAAAACAGCAGTCTCGAATGTGGGGGACTTGGGAAGATGCGCGATCGCGCGATGATGAAAGCAAGGCTAAGCGTGAAAGATGGCGAGATAGCATGAGTAATGACTAAATATCAGGAGTCAGAATTCAGAAGTAAAAAAAGCTTTGTATCTGGTTTTCAGGATGATGGATTTTACTTCATTTAGTTGCAACTTGCTGTCATCACTAAATAAAAGTTAAAAGTTGAAACAAATTACTTTTAACTTTTAATTTATTTTTTACTGGCCTACGATATAAATAAAAAGAAGTGGCTTTGCCACTTCCTAATTCCCAGGTAGAACCTAAGTCATGAGTATAACGACTACAAAAAATTGAAATAGTATAAACAAACACCAATTTGCTGAATATCTCTGTTTTTCTAATTTTCTAGGTTAGGAAATTCTGATTTACATCAGGCAAATAACACTATATTTAATAAGTTTCATGATTGCAATGCAGACTCAATTTTATGCAGTTCGGTGATTTGTATTGGTGGATAGGCGGCGCGATCGCCACTTGGTAGCCTCAGTATGAAAATGAATTTGACGCCTGTCGCTTCACGAAAAACTCACAGGCGTCAGTATTATCTATTTGATTAGCTTACGAATTGTCGTCAGTTTACCGACTATCTATCTCGCAGATACAACTACTCTGTATCTCTTAAATATTGATACTTTGAGGAATATTGGTAGGAAGCAAAAACTCGTAAGGTATTATCCTATCACCCTTACTATTACTATTTCTCTGGTTAATCTGTTGCTGAATGTCTTTGAGGTTTATCTGGAATTTCTCCAAAGCTGATGTTACATTTGGATCTGTAAAAGCTGATGCGGAATAATTGCCTAAATTGGTGTAGTAGATAGAGCCAAGTAAATAAAGTAAATTGATCTGATTTAGTGCTTGCTCTAGAGGCGGTAGTCCCTTGATAAAATTCTCTGATTGCTGGGGATCTATAGGTACAGATAAATAACGAGCTAAAGGAAATGCTGGTGTATACATCATCAGTTTCTTTTGCGGAAAATTAACAGCAGCGTGTTGAGCGCTAGCTGTAAAAATAATCGTTGAGACAGCTTTCACTAAATAATCTAGTGTTTTAATATGCCCTTCTTCATCTTCACCAAAATTTTTTAAGCGGCCTCCTTCATGGGAAATCAATGTAGATGCCCAAGTCTGTAAAGATTGATCTTTAAGAACTAATGAATCACTGCTGTAGAAGACACTAAAATATTCCTTAACCCAACTTTCAATAGCCCCCCAAATCAGTAATCCGTCATCTCTATAGGGGTAAATAGGTAGTTTGCTAGCATCGTCAACACCCCGATTTATTAAAGTATCAGGAAAGGCAATATCATTAAAGTTAAACAGGTAGCTTTGCGCTCCACTAGCAGCTAGAGTTTGATCGCTGCCAATACTGCTGGCTAGCAGCTCATCTACACCACCCCCTGGGGCGATTAAGGTTGTATGAGCGCCATAATTAATCAGTACAGTACCCTCAAGATGAGGTTTCAGCAGGTTCCTTAGATTGTGGTTGTCAGGCAATAGATTAGTTGCCACAATAAAAGGCTCAACCACTAAGTGAGTACGGGCTAAGTGACTGACTAACTCGTGATAGTTGCTATCTGCCATTTGGACAATATTCTTGGCAGTCATCCACGTATCTGCATCAGTATCAGTAACTAAGGGTGTAAATAAAATCCAATCATTACTAATTGAAGTCTGCCGATAACTAATTGCGACTGGGAATAAAGAGCGAACTTCATAGCTACTTGGTGGTACTGCAAATAGCGCTAAAGGAGCAGAAATATACTTTTGTTTTTCTGGGAAAGTGCCATTTGCCAAGGTATCTAACAGAGTATAGTCTGCTAAATAAATTCGACCCTCAGCTAGGGCATTATTTAGAGTATCTGAAACTCCATATAAGTTAGCAACATCAGAGTATTTGTCTTGAGTAATTGGTAAACGCAAATCTAGTTGTGCTAGCTGCTGTAGCATAACTGGGTTGGGGCCAGCTACCTGCATATAAGCAAAATATTTATCTTCTTGAAAGTGATAAGAAATATCCGGTTTGGCTATAACTTGAAATTGGTTGTTATAACTTTCAAGGCTAGGAGAATCAGAAGCAGACTTTGAACTGGATATTTGATACTTAGCTAGTTCTGCTAATTTAGCCGTGGATTTAATTATTTCCTTAAGATTTTGAATTTTAGGTTCTTCACTTAAGTCTTCTAAATTCGGGATAACCCTTTCTGGATTTTGAATTAATAATAGATCTATCTGTTTATCAATTTCTTGAAATTCTGCATCAATTAAAGGGTGAGTAATGCTTTCTGGTTGTTTCGCAAATCTAGCAAGTACAAGTTGCTCATCAACTTTCTGATATTGATTAATCTCTTCTAAACTGGATTTGAGTTTCAAAAGAATAGCGCTTAATTCTTCTTGAGATTCTGGCTTGTTGATTTCGTTACCAATTGCATCTAAAGAAACGGCAATTATTGATTTCAATAAATCAGGTTGGTTAATTAACAACTTGTTTAATTGAGTAACAACTAATCTGATTACTACTGCAATTATCCATTTGATGCTGGGAAGTTCTTCTTTAGGAAGAAGAGGTATAGTAATACTTCCAATTGTGAATTGAGGTACATTTGTTATGGCTAAAGGATCTAGATAAGTGTAGTTGTATTTATACGTAAAACCTTTCGATGCGGTTTGATGTAATTTCAGAAGTGAGTATAAAAGTTTAAGCAAATCTACTAGATCTAAGATTATACTTTTCTGATTTAAGGTAGATGAAGAATCTTCAGTCTGAATCTGTGACATGATTTTCCTGTTTGTTAATTTACCGAAATTTGTGGCTATTTTAGTGTTGAAAATAGGACTTACCCATTGACAGAGAAGCCAAAATACCAGGTATGCTTTTCAAGGCTTTTAGCTAGATTTTTCAACTTACTTTTTGGGACGCTGGGTTGGGATACGCCTACGCAACTAACAAAGAATAGTTTTTACATAGCAATTGTACTGCTATTACCAGCATTTTTATAGCGCTGTAAGTAAAATTTCATTGACGTTCGCCAGAATATCGATGCAGCAATCTGGGCGATCGCGTTTTGTTTCAATGGCTGAAACACTATATTCTGAGGCTAGATGTAACTTATGTAGTTTATTCTAAAAGTAATTTACCACTTCCAGACCTAGTAGACATCTCCAGAAATTAAATATGCGTTACCCAGAACCCTTGTAGAGACGTAGCAGTGCTACGTCTCTACATTCATTTTCGGAGATGTCTAGTATAAAAATCTGGTTTAGGCAACAGCGGACTGTCTAAACCAGTAAATTAGATGTTGAGCAGTTGATTATTCTTGACTTGGATTCAGTACGACAATAATTTCTGTAAGCCTTACTCCCAATGGTTTCCAGTGCGGATTGCTGGAGGAAAAAGTACCATCCCCTAACACTGCTTGGTAGTCATTGGGGAACTTTTCAGAAGCATTGGAAGCAGCGTCTACTCGTAAAATGAGTTTGCCTTGATAGCGGGATAATTTGCTACTATCCAACAAAATTGTACCGCCGTAATCCCAACCCAATCCATAGAGTTTAAAGTTACCTAATTTCTTGCGTAACTCGCTCAATGAGGTTCCAACGCCGATACCTTCGCGGGTTTTCCAAGCTGAACCCAGGTTACGCACATCTAGAGGTTTGGTACGAGTTTTATCACTCCAGACTACCAAGAGCGATCGCCCTTGATCTAACTTTAATTGAGTAGCGGCAAAACTACCGATTCCTTCAGCACCAGAAATGGTTTTATCAACTAGACGAGACGCACCAAACAACTTGACTAAATCTTGTTTGGTGGTTGTGCGTGTTATCGGGCCGACTCTTTCGCCAGGAACAATTAAGGTGTCTGTTAATGGTTGCGATTTAGCGATAGTAACTGGACGATCGATTTTCTGGGGTAGTGCAATTGCTTCTTTTGCTGAGTAAGTTAGCAGCAAAGCTAGCGCAACTGTAGCGATACTTTTAATATGTGAGTTCACGGTATACCTCGAAAGAATACGATTGGGAATACTTGCTTCAATTATTACTTTTCAGTTTTAACTTCTACAATTTCCCAATTACGGATTCCCGATTTACTCAAAATTTTATTTCATTGCTCTCGTTGCATTGAGAATTGCCAATCAAAAACAACCGTTTTGACTATATTTAGAGTATCTAAAAACGTAGAGCCTTTTACTAAAATACCGCGTTTGGCTGCACCTCCCACACCTCCAAAATAACCTAATGGAATACTGATTACTAGTCCACAGGGACAGGAAATAACTAATAAAACTAAGGCTCGATAAATCCATTCTGAAGAAGTTGCGCCAGAAATGAATAAAGGAGGTAATAGGGCAACTGCTAGAGATGTAAAAACTACTATTGGCGTATAATATCGAGCAAACTTAGTAATAAATTTCTCTGTTTCTGCTTTTTTGCTTTTGGCATTTTGCACCAAGTCCAAAATCTTGGCAATGGAAGATTCATCAAAAAGCTTTGTGACTTTAATGCTGAGAACACCAATTTTATTGATTGTCCCAGCCAAAACTGTTTCTTTCGGCTTCACGGTTCGCGGCACAGATTCGCCAGTTAATGCAGATGTATCAACTTGGGAATTCCCTTCGATAATTTCACCATCTAAGGGAATCTTTTCTCCAGGTTTGACGACGATAATATCTCCAATATTTACTGTGTCTGGCGATACTTTTTTCAGTCCTTGTTCTGTCTGGATATTTGCATAATCTGGGCGGATTTCTAATAAAGCTTTGATGGAATTACGGGAACGGCTGACGGCAATATCTTGGAACAATTCGCCAATTTTATAAAATAACATAACTCCGACAGCTTCGGGTAATTTATGAATTGCGATCGCCCCTAGTGTCGCTACTGTCATTAAAAATGTTTCATCAAATATTCTGCCTCTAAGTATATTGCGTCCCGCAGTTTTTAAAACACTCCATCCACTTAATAAATAAGCAGGAATAAAAACCAAATATTCACCTATTGAGTAGAGTGTGTTGTGCAACTGGTATTCAAAAATTACACCAGGTGCATACAAACCTAAAATTACTATTAAAGGAAATATCTCATTTTTGAGATTGAATTCTTCACCGTGATTATGATTGTGGTCATGGTTATGATTCTCATCATGATGATGGTTATGATTCTCGTGACGATCGTGTTCACAGTGGCCACAACCTGAAGATTCTGAATGTAGTTTTGGCTTCATTTTTGTTGAAACTGGTAAGTTATTTGATATGGAACCTTTATTTAAAGGTAATGAAAAAAATCAGTTTTTACAAGTTAATAATTTAAGAAAGATAATCGATATCAATAAGTAAGAATTCAGAAGGTTTAATGTTGAATGTTTCGATTAATTTTTAGCGAATACTAAGATTTATAAAGTCAAATATTTTCATTTGATAATAAGTATCAATCCCAATCTAGCTGATACCTATGCATGAGGAAGATGGGGAGCAGAGGACAAGGAGACAAGGAGAATAATTTTTATTCTTAGAGGTTGTTTGAAAAGTGGTATGTTGTGATTTTAATCGAATTATTACCCCCCTTAATCCCCCCTTCTAAAGGGGGGAAATAATAAAATCCGGTTCCCTCCCCTTCATAAGGGGAGGGTTAGGGTGGGGTAAAAAATATTTGATACATCAATTATGACTTTTAAAACATCCTCTTAATCAACAGTCAACACTCCCATTGCTCTAGAAGTTTAAAATATCTAATGATTCTTCTATTTCTAATTCTAATATTCTTTCTTTTGTATCTTTGAGGGCTTCTAATTTACCTTCTTTGCGATAGATATCTGCGGCTTTTTGAAAATCTTCAATTGCGCCCTGTTTATCTGCCATTTCTAAGCGAATATTGCCACGATTGTAATAAGCATCAGCATAATTAGAATTAATCTGGATGGCTTGAGTATAATCTTCAAATGCTCCTGCAAAATCTCCTAAATCGGAACGAGCATTACCACGGTTGTAATAAGCATCTATATAATTAGGATTAATCTCTATCGCCTTCGTATAATCTTCAATTGCCCCCTGAAAATCTCCTAAATCAGAACGAGCATTACCACGATTTTTATAAGCTAGGGCATCTTGGGGATTAATTTTGATTGCTTGGGAAAATACTGGTGGAGTTCCTAGTAAATAACGGGCAATACCACGATTTTTATAAGCATCAGCATAATCGGGATTAATTTTAATAGCTTGGGTATAATCTTCAATTGCTCCCTGGTTATCTCCTATATGAGAACGAGCTTCAGCGCGATTTTTATAAGCTACCGCAAGGTTAGGATTAATTCTAATAGCTTGGGTATAATCATTAATTGCTTCTTCTAATCGTCCTATTTGATATAAAGTTAAACCTCGTTTATTGTAAGATTTAGCATCATGAATATTTATCTGGATTGCCTGAGAATAATCTGCGATCGCTGCGTCATAATTTCCTAGTTGATACTGAGCTAAACCTCGTTTATAATACAAATCACCATCACTATAGCTAACTTCTAAAACTTGATTATAGCTAGCTATTGCATTTGTATATTCTCCTTTTTGGAAACATTCATCACCTAATTTTAGGTAAAGCAAATTTAAATCTTCGTCAGGAGAATGCAAATAACTCTCTACATGAGGTTGAAAAGAAGATTTCAGCAACTGATTCCTAGCTGGCTGAGGTGGCGTTTCTTGTTTTGGGAGATATTTGTAAATCGGTGTTTGTTGTGTAAAATAATTCTGATTTTCAGAAGATTGTAACTGTTCTAAATAGCAAAACAAGCCACCACCGTAAAGTAATTGGTCTATTCCAAAAGATATTTTACCAGTCTTTAACTTAATCATTCTGGTTGGGAGAAAGCCAGCTAAAAAAAGGTGATATTCAGATTGTGCTTCGCTCACATCTTCTTGAATTAAAATGCAAACTACAACTGCATTTTTTTCAACTTCTTCAGAACTAATTGACCATCTAACTCTGTCAATACTACCGTGACGAGATTTAACTTCAATACCAATAGACGGGTCAGAAGTCAAGGTAAAATCTATTTTACCATCACCGCCGAATCGCTTTTCATAATCGACTTCGGTAATAAAATCAGCTAAACGTTCCTTGACAACTTCCTCACCGAGTTTTCCTTTAAGATAACTGATGAAAACATCACGAACTGGCAAAACACGCTTATATTTTTCAGCCATCTGCCAGCAAAATTCCCGTAGTGTCTTTAACCTCTCTCCAGAAATTATAGTTAATTCACTATATTGACCTTCTGTTTCACAATGAAGCAGACAACCAGATGCTAACCTTTTGATAAAATCAGACTGTAGCGATCGCAATAGCGTAATCCAGTCCATTTTGATTGCTGCGAATCTTTTGATGAGATTATTCTATTAAAATATTCATGCGGCGTAAACCTTTTAATAGGAAACACATGACATCGCAACCATTAGAACTAGAGGGAACTTGGGAAGAAATTGTCACCCACAGCGCAGAACTCACTGGACATAAGGTTCGTGTAATTATTGTCCCTGATGAATCAGAGTCATCTTTGCTTCCTACTCCAGCGTTTCGCCCTGCTTCAGGTCGTTCTCCACTCAGACACGCGGGTACATGGGAAGGCGATGACTTTGAAGAATGCTTGCGTTTAGTTTATGAATCCCGTTCTCAGTTGGAGTTTTGAGTTTGTACTTGTTCGACACTAATCATTGTAGTGCGATAATATGCATAATTTCACTCTACAATCGTCTTGTTATTTGAAACATCGTTATCTTCTATAAACATTTGTAATATTTCTGGCTCATCATGCACCGCTTTGCGAATGCGCTCAATCATATAGCAAGCTGTATTCTTATTAACCCCAATCTCTTTGGCAAGCTGACGCACACTAATACCCCCTGGAGAATTCAGCATAAGGTGAATCGCTACAAACCACTTTTGTAATTCTACATGAGTCTTGTGAAAAAGTGTACCTACTGTAACACTGTATGAAGTAAAGCATTCATTACAGTGATATCTACGCTCATTCTTATATGCAGTGGCGTTGGTTGATTCACAATATGGGCACTTTGGCTTTCCATTCCAACGAATTTGCTCAAGTAGCGCAACGCATTCTTCGTGATTTCGTGACATTGTTATTCTCAGAACTCTGTGAATAACAATGTCAAAAATTACTCTTTTATGTTGCAGGAGTATGTATTACATGCCAAAGAAAAACTCCAAGGCAATAAATCTTTTTGCTACCATATACATAGTTAATTTCAATATTTATAGATTCTTTTGTTACCTTACACCATTCTCCTGCAACAGTGCATCTGCCCAAGCTGCATCTGTTTCTGATAATGCTGGTACTGGCTGTTGGCTGTAATCTACTACCAAGTCATAACCGTAGATGTCATATACCTCATTTAATAATGTCTGCAAATCTATAATTGGTTCCCTATCTCCAGAACGCAAAGGTAAGGCAAAGGACGGAATTATATCTTGTAAATTAAAAGCATATAAGTCAGCATAAGGACGGCGATCGCCACGACAAACTAAAATTCTATAGTGACTCTGAATATCATTACCTATCATCGGCATGGGGTCGCCTTTACGTAATAAATCAATTTCAACTAAATTACTGCGGCTGGCTAATACTTGTGCGCGTTTTTCTTCGTAAATCTGCCGTCCTTTTCCTGTACGTTTATTCGTAGGAGATAAAATTTCAATAGTAGTAATTAATACCTCTGTCTCTACTTCTCGTACTTCTAAATATCCTTCCCTAATACTCACTGGCATTGGAATTTTGACTTTTATCGGTTCAGATATCGGTGCGGCAACCGCTATATTTGTAATCGTAGAATCAGTTATAGTTTGCCGATTTTTTACTATTATATCAGGAATACCAACAAGCAAGGAATTCTCATCAGTCGTTTCATACATCCGCACTTCTACTGCAACTCGATATTTAGGACGCAACTGGGGAGATAAAAATCTGGCAATTTCACTAATGAGTAAGTGATGTAATCCTGGAAACAATTCCGGATGTTCTAAATAAGGATTCATTCCAGGAAAGATAGAAGGCATTGATTTAACTCCTATTTTCTTTTTTTAACGTAGTCCTTTATCTCGTAATAATGCATCAACCCAAACTACATTCTCTTCTGAAAATTGTAACACTGGCTGTTGGCTGTAATCTATTACTAAATCATAACTGGCACGGTCATAAATTCCAACTAATAAACTCTGCAAATCTACCAAAGGTTCACTATCACCAGTTCGCAATGGTAGGGGAAAAGATGGAATTACATCTGGCAAATTAAAAGCATATAAATCAGATTGGGGACGATTTTCTGCGCGACTGACCAAAATTCGGTAATCATTTTGCGTACCATCACCAAAAACTAGCATTGGTTCTCCAACACGTAATAAATCAATTTCCACCAAATGTGTTAAGCTTCCCAAGACTCTCTGTCGCTTAGTTTCGTATGCATCGCGTCCTTCTCCTGGACGTTTATTTTTTGGTGAAAGAACTTCAATTGCTGTCACTACTTCTTTTGTTCCTACCTTCCGCACTTCTAAATATCTTTCTTTAACTGTCTCAGGTATAGGAACTGTCACTGTTTTAGGTTGAACCACAGGTCCACCAGCTACGGCTATATTCGGTATTTTAGGATTTATTACTGTCTGTGAATTTTTGATTATGACATCAGGAATACCAACCAAAAGCCTATCATCACCAGTAGTTTGATAAATTCGTTCTTCTATAGCGACAAAATATTTAGGACGCAGTTGAGGAGATAATGAGTCTGCGTAGATGCGAAGCAGCTTGTCGTCAGACATCGCTACTATTAGTCTCCCATGTACTCCTGGCCATAATGCAGGATCTTCTAAATACGGGTTCATTCCTGGAAATGAAGAAGGCATAAGCAGTTTAAAATTCTAAATTGTCGCGTTCCAATGCTGGCAATTATTCTAGAAACGCTTATTAGAATTATCACTTATGCCTCACCTGTTCGTGGTACTCAGATATGGAACTTTAAGAACAACTAGTAAGAGCTGCACCACATTGATCTTCCCTTTTCAACCAACCCTTAATACCTTGATATTCTACCTGCGCCCAATCTCCGTGACAGCCTAACAATTTCACAGGCGTATTAGCAGGAATTCTTCCCACTTTTTGGCTTTGTTCATTACTACTAGCATAAACATCCACGCCATTAGTACCGTAGCCCTGAGTTGATAAACCTAAGTTTGGCACAAATACCCATCCAGTTCCTTTAAAACCACTACTAGCATTAGTAATCTGTACCCAATTTTTAGCAGCAGCAACAATCTGAACTGTTTCATTAATGGGTATTTGCCCTAAAATTCTGTTTTTCGTACTTCCACCACTCCGCACATTTAAACCTTGGGGATCTGTATCAGTAACGTAGGCAAAAATATCACACTTTTGGTGATTAGTTGATTCCGCTAAAGCTATTTGATTAGCTATGCCACTGAGTATTACACTAATACAACTGAATGCCAATGCGATCGCTAACTTATTCGCCGAATTTTTCACTTTTTTGGTCATAATTTCTCCAATCTGCTGGCATCAGTACTCAAAGCTGGAGTTCTCTTTCTATCTCAATCCTAACCATTATTAAAATTGATTTTAGGACTGTAATAACTCTTGATTTTACAAAATTTAGTCACGCGATCGCCCATGAAGGCGACACAACCACATGATTGAGTATTAACATGTCAGTATATGGTATCGTTAACCGCAAGACGACTTTCAAAAGTGATTAGCATTGATTAAACTCGGATGAATACCAAGATACAGTCAATATCAAATGACATAGGGAAAGAGATTATTAATATAAATAATATCAGTGTCTTAGAATTAGACAAGGAAGAAATTATTAATCTATTTAAATCCTATAGAATCTTACTTTTTAGAAAATTTTTGGCTAATGCTGAAATTTTTAAAGAATTTACCAATTCATTGAGTACAGATTTTATAAACCGTTAAAAGATGGTGAAATTACTGTATGTGATGGGCGACAGTTTTTTAATGAACTTAGACTAGTTCAATCTATGTTCCCCGGCTTTTCATTTTGAGGTAAAAGTCCTGGCGAATGGAATTCGTGGCTATACAGAAAAAAACTGCCAACGCGGGTTGCAAATTCCTCAAGTCCATCTGTACGCAACACTGTTCGGTTAAGGTAAGATCTAGAATTTTGATCAAAAAACCTTAACCGAATCGTATTGCGCCTCCACAGGCTTAGTTTATCTGAGCGGGATTTGTAATCGCCGAGTATATTTGCTTTTGCGACTCTAAAAGCAGCTTTTGTGACTCTAAAAGCAGCTTTTGTGACATGAAAAGCAGCTTTTGTGACATGAAAAGCAGCTTTTGCGACTCTAAAAGCAGCTTTTGTGACTCGTAAACTAACTTTTAGAAATTTAAATCTAGGGTGCGTTGTTAGCGACAGCATAACGCACCGCGATCCAAAATACTACTTCATATCGTAGCCAAACAGATTTGGATCAACTTCTCCTAATTGCAACTCTGCCAAACCATACTCTGCCCATCGTCTATCTACCATCGCCGCCACATCTGGATCTGATTCTAAAGTCGCACCCCATTCATGGTCTGTTTCCGGTGGAATTTTTGTGGTAGCATCAATTCCCATGCGTCCACCTAAGCCAATTTTTTCGCTGGCAAAATCCAAACTATCAAAGGGCGTATTCGGCAAAATAAACACATCTCGCACTGGATCAACTTTAGAACTAATTGCCCATACAACTTGACGCGGATCGCGAATATTTATATCTTTATCCACTACAATGACAAACTTCGTGTAAGTAAATTGTGGTAAAGCACTCCAAAACGCCAAAGCCGCCCGTCGCGCTTGTCCCGGATATGCTTTATCAATGGAAATAATCGCTGCTTTGTAACTCAAAGCTTCCATTGGTAAGAAAAAATCGACGATTTCCGAGACTTGTTGCCGGAGAATAGGTGTATAGATGCGATTAAGTGCGATCGCCATCATCGCTTCTTCTTTGGGTGGACGACCGCTAAATGTTGTTAAGTAAATCGGATCTTTGCGGTGTGTCATGCAGTTGAAGCGAACCAAAGGCGAATCCTCAACGCTACCGTAATAACCCATATGGTCGCCAAAAGGCCCATCCGGTAAAACTTCCCCCGGTGTAATCGTTCCTTCTAAGACAAATTCTGAATCTGCGGGAACTTCCAAATCTACAGTTTTACACTTCGCCAACTGCACACCCGAACCGCCATAAAGTCCCGCAAACAGCCATTCTGATAAATCTACAGGAATGGGCGTAGCTGCTGCCATGATAATTAAAGGATCTACACCAAGTGCGATCGCTACTTCTAATTTTTTCCCACGTTCAGCCGCTTTTCGCAAATGCCTTGCCCCACCCCGTACCGATAACCAGTGAACCGTCATCGTATTTTTTGATTGGAGTTGCAAACGATACACTCCTACATTGGGCGTACCCGTCTCACAATCCTTAGTAATTACTAATCCCAGTGTGATAATCTTGCCAGCATCACCACAATAAGGACGTATCAAAGGCAACTTGTTTAAATCCAAATCATCGCCTTGAATCACAACTTGCTGACAAGCCGGGAAAAAATCCCGTCCCGGTTTCGCCTTCACCACGTCAAACAGCACCTTACCAAAATCTATCGCCTGGGAAATCTTCTTCGGTGGTTTTGGTTGTTGCAGCATACTCAACTTTTTCCCCAGAGTTTCCAACTCCTCTGGACGCTGCATATTCATCGCCCAACAAATTCTTTCCACAGTTCCCATCAAATTTACCGCCACCGGGAAAGAAGCACCTTTGACGTTTTCAAACAACAACCCTGGCCCACCTTTCTGTAGCATCCGGTTAGAAATCTCAGCAATTTCCAAATCAGGATCAACTAAAGCTGAAATCCGCCGTAATTGTCCTCTTTCCTCTAGAATTTTAATGAATCCCCGTAAATCTCTGGCCATAGTTCTTGTAAAGCTGATTATTTAAGAAGTGTGAAGCGCTTTCTTATATTATTAATCATTAGTCATTGGGCATTGGGCATTGGGCATTGGTTATTTCTCCCCCTGCCTCCCCTGCCTCCCCTGCTCCCCCATCTCCCCCACTCCCATTCATTTAGCCTTAACTGTAAATTAACCTGTTTCTTAACGTTTATTAACTAAGTTTTGCAAACATTTTAGTTATCCTAACTGAGGATACGCATTATTTTTGACAAATAAGCGCTAACCTAATCAAACATGGCCAGAATAAACTATACCTTCCTGGCAGGTGGTCTTGTTATATGACCTCTGCTGGGTTTATTTGTTACAAGCTTCGGCTGTGCTTAGCTTTTGGATTTTTCTCCAAATTTGCAGTGTCCAGATCCCCGACTTCTTAAAGAAGTCGGGGATCTAACTTTTCACGAATGATTAAGTAGGGCTATGGGACTATGATTTGATTTCTGAAAAAATCTAAGTAGTATGTAGGGTGTGTTACGGCGTAGCCTAACGCACCCGAACCTTTGTGTGGTGCGTTAGCTTTTGGCATAACGCAACGCCAGTGACGCTCCTGCGTCGCTACTGCTACGCTAACCTTCAAGTCGGGAAACCCGCCCACACGACTGGCTCCCCTACGTATATTTCAATAATCAAATATGAGTCCTATATATAATTAATACTTTTTTGAACATCATTCAACTAAAAATCCTCAGCCTAAAAGATATTCAACTAACAATATTGACTTTACCAGTGTCAATATCGTAACAAGCGCCAATAATTTTTAGTTTACCTTCACGGAGTAATTTAGCTAATATCACTGAGCTTTCTTCCAATTTTTTAGCCTGATATTTAACATTAGCTATAACCGCATCATTACTAATATTATCATCTGTCAATTTCACGTTAGCTAAAGCAGGTTTGATGCTTTCAATAACAAAGCCAATTCTGCCAGGAAGTGGTTCGTTTTTGATTGCTTCTGTGACTGCGCCGCATCTTTTATGACCTAAAACTACAATTAACTGCGAACCTAATACGGCTGTAGAGTATTCTAAACTACCTATAGCCATATCACTGGCGACATTGCCAGCTACTCGCACAACAAATAAATCTCCAAGTCCTTGATCGAAGACAATTTCCGCAGGTACTCTAGAATCTGCACAGCCTAAGATTGCAGCAAATGGATACTGAGCTTTAGCAACTAATCGTAGATGTTCTAATGATTGATCGGGATATTTACGTTGTTGATGAACAAATCTTTGATTACCACTGAGCAAGCGTCTAATAGCTTCACTAGGACTGACTGGATTAGGGTTAACTGGATGAACATCAGCCGCAGCAGCTTGTTCTGCACTCCAAAAGCGATCGCCAAAAGCAGTAACCGCAATACCCATCACACTTGCGAATTTCAAGAAATCACGTCGCCCTACGAATCCATTAATTTGACTCATCAATCTACCTGACAACATTTTTCTTAGTATCAAGAAGATATCAGATGCAAACAGAATGCAAGAGTACTTTGTTACACTGTTTAAGAGTTATTTAATCTTCATTTTGTATCGTAAAATGTGATTATAATTATTTGTTTTCTAACAAATAGCTGCTTCCAAAGTACTTTTCACAAACTGATATACCTCTGCCTCGTCTGAAGCTCTTGTTCCTGCGACATTAAGAGTTATTATTTTATACTTGGAAATAAATAACAATAATTTGCTGACAGGATTTAAAGGAGCTAACTCTTTACATATATGTATACAAGGTTTCTGATATTTTTGAGCTAATTCAGCAGTTAATAAACTGCCTGCAAAAAGTTTTTGAGCAATAGAAAATATAGCAGTTCCATCAGAGTCACGAACATTCCATTCAGTCCGCTGGGAATATTCATCTGATGGTGTTTCAGTTAGGTTATAGCGTGGATTAATCACACCATCTTCTGCTTTCCGTCCTTTAGGACACCAGCCTCCGTGAGGAATTTGATGAGCTATAGCCCAATCCAGAGCTGCGCGGTCTGCTCCAGTTTGACCACCAGAAACTATTTTGAAGCTGTTAGCCATTTTGAATTACAGCAATTTGCAAGTGAGTGAAGTAGACAATTAAAGTTACCAATCCAGATAAGTAGATAGACATAATTAGACATCAAATAAAATCTTAGTTCGTAGTGAGCGATTCATCGCTGATTCAGGATTATCAGGACTAAAGTCCTGACTACAAACTTTAATTTATTTACGGCTAGCTACTTGCAAAGGCTATTTTACTCCTAAATTCTGCCGTATTTAATGCCTTTTACCTACTCCCAAATACAACTCACCCACTTTCGGGTCATTCAATAATTCTTCACCAGGCCCGGAGATAGCATCGCGTCCAGATTCTAGTACATATCCGCGATGAGCCATTTCTAAAGCCTTGCGGGCATTTTGTTCTACTAATACGATCGCAGTACCCGTTTGATTTATTTGTTTAATCTGCTCAAACACTTGTGTTACCAAGATAGGCGATAAAGCAGCAGAAGGTTCATCCAAAATCAGCAAACTCGGTTCCAACATCAAAGCTTTGCCCATCGCTAGCATCTGGCGTTCTCCTCCAGATAAGGTACCAGCGCGTTGATTACGGCGATCGCTCAGTCTAGGAAACATACTAAATATTTTATCTTTGAGTGGTTTCAAAGGAACGTTAAGCACAAAAGCACCCATCTCTAAGTTCTCTTCGACACTGAGGGAGGGGAAAACATTAACTATTTGGGGTACGTAGCAC
This sequence comes from Desmonostoc geniculatum HA4340-LM1, assembly GCA_019359545.1. Classification (GTDB taxonomy): domain Bacteria; phylum Cyanobacteriota; class Cyanobacteriia; order Cyanobacteriales; family Nostocaceae; genus Nostoc; species Nostoc geniculatum. Next base: position 73,910 of record JAHHHB010000017.1, read on the forward strand.
ATTCCCCGTTGCACAATTTGATTCGACTTTAGCCCCACAATATTTTCACCTTTGAAGGTAATTGTGCCCGTGTGAGGGTTTAAAAGCCCAAAAATTGTTTTTGCTAAAGTAGATTTACCAGCACCATTAGGGCCAATTACCGCTACCAATTCCCCTGGTGCAGCGTAAAAATTCACACCTTGTAGGATATCTACGTCCTTGATATATCCGGCGTGGACGTTTTGAACTTCTAGTAAATAGTCATTTGTCATGTGTAGTTTGTGATTCGTCATTTGTCATTTGTCAGTGGTCATTGGCAAAAAACAACTGACAACTGACCACTGACTATGAACTATTCCGGGGTTTTTTGCAACTCTGGTCGTTCTTCTGGAAGAATTGCCCCTTCGACTGGGCAAACTTGGAGACATATACCACAGTCAATGCAGGTGGCAAAGTCAATCCAGTACCAATCGGTTCCCTTGGCATTTTTGCCTGGGCCTTCATGAATGCAAGCTACGGGACAGGCACCTACGCAGTCAGCGACGCCTTCACAGACTTCTGTAACAATTGTGTGCGGCATGTTCTCGATTCCCTTTGTTCTGTATCGGCTATTTCTAGACTAGCAGGGGAGGGGGAGGGGGATGAGGGAGAAGTTGCAGCAATTTTTTCACTTCTAAAAATTAGTGTAGTACAAGTATTGCTGATGATTGTAGAGAAAATATTGCTGATGCGCGATCGCCAATTTTGCTGTGATAATTTTGGCATAGCTGACTAAAGGATTGTATTGATGAATCCGTTTGAGATTTTAGATTCTAGATTTATTCACGAATCTAAAATCTAAAAAACATTTGCTTATCTAATCCGCTTTACAGATACAGGAGAACGTTGGTTGCCATCATCAATATTGACAAATATTGGTGGACTATCAGGTAGAATTTAAAACAAAAAGTTATCAGCACGATAAGTCGGAATTAGGAAGCTACCGGACAGTGCGGATGATGGGGATTTAGTTCCCACAACAACTCAGCGGACTGCCAGCGAATTTCATCATCCTGGGTAGTTTGGATCAGATTTACCAAAGTTTCCTGGGGATTTGGATCAACCGAAATCGATTGCATCAAATTAGAAGACTGTCCGCGATAGAGTTGTTCAACCCGTTGGCGAATGGGATCGTCACCTCGTTGTTGAAGTTGTGGCTGATAAAGTTGTGTAATCTCTCCTTTAATAGTGCTGAGTAAGTCTTGCGGGGGTTGCCAATCAGATTCAAACCTTTTTTTGAGCCATTGTTTGAGTTGAACGACTGGTTCTGCTGGCGGCTCTAACGTCAAACGTTCAAGTAATGTTTACAAAACTTTATTAGAAGATGCCCAAGCAAGCAAAAAATGTTTAGCTAAAATTTGCCACTTATCCACTCAAGGAGGTGAAATGGAACCGACGCCAGAGCAGAAGACGGTGATGTACAGGATTTGTCAACAATTAACAAAAATGTACACGCCTATATATTTAGTAACTACCGACACGAGAACAGGCGACTTAATCATTATTGCTGGTGAAGAGATAGAAGCATCAATTAGCCCAGAAGGAAAGGTGAGTTATGAGTCAACCGAAGCCGAATTTTGAACAAATGACCATGAAAGACCTAAGACAGTACATCTTGGCTCATAGAGACGACGAGGATGCTATTCATGCAATGGCTATACGTCTTCGCAATCAGGGTAAAACAGGTACAGTTGAAGAGTTTTTAGAACATGTCAAAGAGCAAACTCTTGAGGATTAGGGACTGGGGAGTGGGGAGTGGGAGATGAGGGGGATGAGGGGGATGAGGAGGAGTGAGGGATAAGAATTAATAACCAATGCCCAATGCCCAATGCCCAATGCCCCATTCCCCATGCCCCATGCCCAACTCACTCAACGCAATGATTCAATTTTGGGTGAGCCATCAGCTTTGATCCAGGCAATTTGGGCAATACCGCGATCGCGTGCATATTGGCGGATAGCGTCTGCATCCCTTCTGAGCAAATCCATTTCCACCCGCACCAAATGAGTTGAATCTCGGAGTTTTTGCGCGTAGGCGAAGGCAGAAGCGTCAGCACTCGGCGTCTCTGGTACTACCAACCAGTTGCTAGCTGGGGTTGCTTGCGGTAATTGCCCAGTTGATAATAAAACTTGGTATAAATCTTCGATGTTAAGTACAAAACCAATTCCGGGGATGTTTTCTCCTTGGGGATGATATAGACCCAAAAGCTGGTCGTAGCGGCCACCCTGACCTAAAATTCGAGCTTGGGATTCGGTATCATTAACAACTTCAAACACAATGCCAGTGTAGTAGTCTATGGTCTGGATGAGGCTCAGGTCAAGGATTAAGGAAAATTTTTTCTCTGATTCCAGTAATTCTACTAGGGATTTGAGGTTATTAACTGCCTGTTGCTGTTGTTCATCTAAATCTAAGCTACTGACTTTTTGTAAGACATCGGCACTCGATCCGCGCAAATCCATCATGATTCGGGCGCGATCGCGTAGTTCGTCACTCAGAGGTAAAGTATCTATAGTAATGCGGTCAAGATGAGCGATCGCAGTGCGAACTTTATCCTGTAGATTAGCACCAAAGGCATTGAGGAGCGATCGGGTAATTCCCGCTTCACCTAAAATTAAATGCCATTGGCGCAAACCCAGTGCAGCCAGACAATCTGCTACCAATAACAGTACCTCTGCATTTGCTAGCAATCCACCAGCACCTAATAACTCGACTCCAGCTTGATAAAACTCCTGCTGGCGATTATGCCTACTTTCCCAAGTGCGGCGAAATACGTTGGCATTGTAGTACAGCCGTTGGGGATAAGTTACATCTGCCATACGAGTGACGACAGTGCGAGCAATAGACGCTGTTAATTCTGGACGCAGCCCTAATTCATCGTCTTCGGTATTTTGTAGTTGAATCACCATCTGGCGTTGGATTGCTTCCCCTGCCATCAAGGTATCCATCCGCTCTAAAGTTGAGGTGATAATCCTGTGATATCCCCAACGATGAAACACCTGTTGTAACCTATCTTCAATCCAGCGTTTTTTCGCCACATCTAAGGGTAATAAATCCCTGGCTCCCGCTGCTGGTTGATACACCATTATTTTTTCTTCCCACCAAACAAACCACCGAATAAACCACCATTACCAGATTTATCTGGTTGCTTATCTCCATGATTGGGAGATGAAGTCACCTTATGATCGGTAGGTTGTTGCCCTAAAACTTTATCTATTTTAGGTTTCCATTGCAACGCCATTTGGTCATTGGGATCTAATTTCAGAGCGTTCTCGAAGTGGATTTTCGCCATTTTGAGCTGATTTTGCTTCAAATACACCATTGCAATCAAGCTATGGCAGTGACTATTTTTCGGTTCTAGCTTCAGGGCTTCCTGCAACTCTACCTTGGCTTGGGCAAATTGGTTTTTCTCAATCAAAGATTGAGCGCGACGAACATACTGTTCTACAACGGAGTCTTCTTTTGGTGCTGTTGGTGGTGTCTGTTTTGCTGTGTCTGGCTTAGGTGTACTTGAATTAACTTTGGGTTGAGCAGTTGGTGGTGCCGCTGGGGATGTTTTAACTGCACTCCGCATTAAATAGACTAAATTCAATTCACTGATTTGGGCAATGACTTGTAGGGCTTGCTCTAAAGAATCATATTGGGTTTGGGCAACTTTGGCGATCGCACTTTTATAAAAATGATCGATATTGCCAGTACCAGCTAACTGTCTACCTAATTCTGTGTTTAAAGTCACCGAAGTAGATTCTTGTACCAGACGCTTACCCATTTGCGACAAAATCACAAGATATTCCGTCCGAGTACGTTCGTTAGCAAGTTTTTCGTAAGCTGGGTTAACCAACTTTGACAATAATTCATTACCTAGCTGTTTTTGCTCAGGACTTTCAGTAATAATACTATCTGGGTGTAAACGGCGGGCGATTTGAAGATAGCGTTTGCGAATATCCTTGGCATCCGCATCAACTGGAACGCACAATACTGCGTGATAATCTATGAAATCATATCTAAATAATCCACGATCTATTTTGAAAGACATATAGCAGTTTGCACCAAAGGAGCAATTAGATTTTTTCTAGTTTACTTCGCTCCATCGGCGATCCGTCAGTAGCAAATTATCATTTGTCATTTGTCATTTGTCATTTGTCATTGGGCATTGGGCATTGGGCATTGGTTATTTCTCCCCCTGCCTCCCCTGCCTCCCCTACCTCCCCACTCCCCACTCCCCACTCCCCTCATTTCCACGCTGACAGGGGCGGAACTTTTACAAGTTCATGACTCACGGTGTCATGAATATAACTGTTGGTGGCGAGAATTCTACCTGATTCGATTTTTAAGGGAGTGCCATCGTAGGCGGTAACTTTGCCCCCTGCTTCTTGTACCAAAACGATCCCAGCGGCAATATCCCAAGGCGAAAGTCCCCGTTCCCAGTAACCATCGACACGTCCACAGGCAACATACGCCAAATCCAGGGATGCGGAACCGCTGCGTCTAACTCCCTGAGTCAGATGGGTGAGGTGACAAAATTCTGCATAGTTGTTATCAGAGGTTTCACGGCGATCGTAAGCAAATCCAGTTACCAGCAAGCTCTTATTCAGTTCTGAGGTTGTGGAAACTGTGATGGGGCGACGGTTGCGTGTTGCTCCCAAACCAGCAGCAGCACGAAATAGCTCATTGTGAAATGGGTCATAAATGACACCAACTTGTGGAACGCCATTAATTAACAGCCCAATAGAAACGGCAAAGAATGGGTATTGATGGGCGTAGTTAGTTGTGCCATCTAAAGGATCTATTGCCCAGAGATATTCATTTTCTCCATCGCCTAATTTTCCTGATTCTTCAGCGAGGATAGAATGTTGGGGAAAATGGCGACGCAAAATTTCCAAAATCAACTCTTCTGAGGCTTTATCAGCAACGGTGACTAAATCACCAGGGCGTCCTTTTTCAATAATTGCATCTTCTAACTTACCCAAATAGCCTTGCAGTATAGCGCCACCAGCCAATGCTGCTTCTGTAGCAATATCTAGAAAAATTTGTAGATTTGTCATTTGTTATTTGTTATTTGTCATTTGTCATTTGTCCCCCTGCCTCCCCTGCCTCCCCTGCCTCCCCTGCTCCCTCATCTCCCTCATCTCCCCACTCCTTTAAAGATATTGACGGCGAAACTCAGCGGGAGTGAGGCGCATGGGTTTTTCTGGGTTCCAAATTCCTTGCCCCATGAGTCTAGCCCATTGTTGGGCACGTTCTAAACGTTGGTCATATTTGTGGTTAGGCGATCGCCCAACAAACAATGCATTCCCTTGTTTAACTAATTCTTCATTCAACAAAACCTTATTTTTCCATACATAAGCTAAAGTTCGCCCAATTTTGTCTTTTGCTTCTAAATCAAACTCCAGCGTTACAGATTGTTCTGCACCACCAATTAGATTCTCTAACTGTTCTTTTGCTTGTTCACCCCAAGGCCGCTGTCGCAAATCTGGTGCATCAATTCCTACTAACCGCACCTGAGAAATCAAATTTGGCTGTTCGGCCATGCCTAACACTTCCAAACTTTGGCCACTAACTACCCGCGCTACCTTCACCTGCGCCTGATTGTTTGGCAGCTGATTTTTACCTTGGCAACTCACCAAAAGAAATACACAAACCAAAATAGCTATTTTTCTTGCCCAGATGCCAAGGCACGCCATCAAAGTAGTTTTTTGCGCCTCTGCGCCTGGGCGCCTCTGCGTGAGATAACTTCTATTCCTCATCTAACGGTAAACCCGCTTTAACTCTCCCCCTACCAAAATACCGTCCAAACTGGAGTTCATAAACTTCATCTTCGTCTTGTGTTTCCACCTCCAGATCAGAACGGGGGTAACTCACACACAACAAGGCATAACCTTGCCGACGTAAATCTGGCGACAATCCGATCGCCTCTGGTTGATAAATTTCTCCCGACAACACTCTCACAGCACAAGTGGTACAAGCCCCATTACGGCAGGAAAACGGCAGTTCCACCCCTTGTTTTTCGGCAGTGTGCAGGATGTAGCGGTCTTCTGGCACTTCTAGGGTGTATGTTTTGCCAGTGGCGCGATCGCGAACTCGAATTGTATATCTAAGGGACATCTGGATTTGGGTTTTAAAACTTGAATTTTGAGATTAACCTAAAAATCTTTTTTTATCTTTGCATTTTTTGGACTTTCATAGTACTATTGATAATCGTGGCATCTGGAGAGATGGCCGAGTGGTTTAAGGCGCAGCACTGGAAATGCTGTAATGCGGAAACGTATTCTAGGGTTCAAATCCCTATCTCTCCGTTAACCCTTATTCTACAAGGGTTCTAACTAATGAAGTGTTAAGTTTGCTTTGGACTAGATTAAAAACTCGGTCTAGTCAAGAGTAATTATTTTCCCAGTGGTTTATGAAAATAAATAGGGGCAAAGGAATACTTTGCCCCTGTTTATTTTCATAAATCCTAACTTTATTAAAAACCAACCAATGGCAGCTTGCCTTGTAGTGACTGAAACTGTACTTCAATACACTTTGCACAATTGCAACCAAGTTGCTCGATAATCGGATTGGATTTTTGAATTAGTTTTGGCGCTGCTAAATCGGAAATTTGTTGTGTAGATGCTACTGTGATTATTTGTGTAGCATCTATAGATTTCAGATTTGATGCGTGTGCGGGATTGGCTAGCAGTAACATGGATGCCAGAAGGGCGGGACAGGCAAGTAAGATTAGTTTGGCTATGTTCATAATTGACAAAAATGTGCCTTTGTTGATACAGCATAGCCAATAAATTGCAGACTTTCAACTTCAAATACTAAGTATGGATTTCTTGAATAACTTTCAGATAGCAAGGCTTGCGATCGCCAATAGTAATGATTTGGTAAGCTTATTACAATACCCCTTTATGCAGCGGGCGATCGCAGAAGCTGTGTTGATGGGAATACTTGGCGGCATATTGGGTAGTTTTGTCACCTTGCGCCAGCTGTCTTTTTTCAGTCACGCCGTTGGTCATGCAGCATTAGTAGGTGTGGCGTTAGGTGTGCTGTTACAGGTGAATCCTAGTTGGATGCTGTTACCTTTTACCTTAGTTTTTGGTGTTATTGTCCTCTACTGTATCGACAAAACCGACTTAGCTAGCGATAGCGTACTTAGTATAGTGCTATCTGGAGCATTAGCGATCGGACTGATTCTCACTAGCTTAATTAAAGGATATCGTGGCAACTTGATGGCAGTGCTGTTTGGCGACATTCTGGCGCTTGATACCACAGATTTGATTTTGACCCTGCTGATACTTGTGGGAAGTTGCATATTTTTACTATCAACTCTACAACAGCAAATTTTATTGACACTTAACCCTGATGTGGCGCAAGTTCAAGGTGTTCCTGTGCAATTGTACCGCTATGCCTTTGTGGTCTTGCTTTCACTCGCCGTTGCTGTAGCGATTAAAGCTGTTGGCGTTTTACTGGTAAATGCCTTTTTGGTCATTCCCGCTTCTACCGCTAAACTCATGAGTCACCACTTTAGCCGTTTTCTAGTCATGTCGGTGATAGTCGGTTCCATTAGCAGCATTACTGGCATCCTTGTGTCAGGTCTTTTCAACCTGGCTTCTGGCCCGAGTATTGTTCTTGTCCAGTTTCTACTCTTTCTAGCTGTTTTCATCTGGTTTAGGTTGACCTTGAAAGCAGCATAAATATTTTTCTACAACCTATTGCAAATTCGTTTTATCTTTGCTATATTTATTAATCGTGGCTCAAATAAAAGCCCTAGCCGGGATAGCTCAGTCGGTAGAGCAGAGGACTGAAAATCCTCGTGTCACCAGTTCAAGTCTGGTTCCTGGCATTCATTACAGAGAAATCTGACACAAAAAACTCTGACTCATTGACACAAAAACTGACACAGGACAGATTTAGTTTGAAGTGGTAACGACACAAGTACACTTGTAAGGTTCTACTATCAACGTGGTTAGACATAAATACTTATGAGTAATAGGATTTTTCTGTGTCAGTGTGTCAATTCCGATAGTTATAAGTAAAGCTCAAGCGATCGCAGAAAACACTACAACTTTTACTTATAAATAGTATTAATACTCACTTACTATCTATAGATATAGGTATATATAACTATATATAACTACATATATAGTATTAAATATATTAATATAGGAGGTTACATTGACACTTGTATAGGTTGTGTGTTATTAATCCCCCCCCTACATGAAATACATACTCATAAAAAAATACTCCTACTACAAAGTAAGAGTATTTATTTTGTCTATCAATCTGTAATTTCAGTTTTTATGTGGTAAGAATCAACCAAAGCTTTTACTTTATGACTACTTGCTAAACTCAACATCCGACACCTGAACTGTGCTCGATTTGATTCCCCGACTTGAAAATTAGAACCTTTTTTCTTTTCAATTAGCGCAAATTGCCAATCGCCGATGTGAGTGAAATATTTGTACACTTTTACCCCTTCACTAGTCTTCATAGGTTTTCTCTATTTCTGTTAGCTGCCTGTATTCGCCAATACCACCCACTCTGCTTTTGCAGAAGCGTACAAAATCCTCTATTGACTTGTACCATTCCCAAGGTAAAGGTCTGTTGAGTTTTTCAGTGCATATTCTCACCCTGTCAGGTTTGATTATCAAAGGTGTATACAACTGGCTAAATTGTTCATTGTGACTGTTGGTAGAGTACCAATGCTGACAAACTACCCAATCGCCAAGAAACCTGTCAACTACGATATACTGTCCTTTCCATTTACCCCAATAGTTTAAGATCTCAACCACCGCGTACAACCCAACCTCAACTACCCGCTTTCCTTCCCCAACCTCTGTTAACGTCTTGTTTGGCGTCTTTCTCGTATTGTTTCCATTGCTCGTACTCTTTGCCGTTGTCCTTTTCTTCTTTGAGTCTGTCATCACTTAACCTTTCCTTATCTTCCTTGCTGTAGTTACTCATCTATATTCCCTTGAATGTCATGCTGTCGAGTTTTAACGTGTACAGATTGGCTCTAGTGACAGCCTGAAAGCTTTTCTGGCAACCCTTGCAATACCACCTATCAACTCTTTCACCTGATTTCTTGGTGTTGTACCCATTCCGGTAAGTGTTGGTTTGTCTACACCTGGGGCATTGTTTGCTATCTTCCATTGCGATATACCTCATCTATGCGTAGGTTGTACTCGTTGGCGATTCTTCGCGTAGTGTGGATAAGTTTGTAAGCATTCTGTATATCCATCTGGTGTACTTGCCGTAAATACACTTCAAGCCTTAGAAGTTGCTCATGTGACGCTACTTGAGGATCTACGTCTTCCCAGAATTTCACGATGTAGTAAGGTAGTTCGTAATGTTCTGTGTGTTGCAATATTTCGGCTTCCAAGGCTAACGTTCTCCGCTTCTTGAGAGAGTCAACAAGTAGGTGGATTGTTTCGTTTTTCATGATAGACCTATACCCTGCTGGAAAGTGTTAGTCAAAAGTAGCATTAAAAGTGTTACTAAAAGTGTTACTAAAAGTGCTACTTCGGAGTAACACTTCTAGGAAGGGTACTACCCCTTCAGGAAATCTGCCAACATCTCAAAGTCTTCTTGGGTTTCGTAATCATCAGAAGCTCTTAGGGTACAAAGTTCTGTATCCCAATAGAAGTCCATTTTCTCAAGCACTATCGTTGCGTATTGCTCACTGTATAAGCCTTCCATCATCTCGTGATATTCACAGCATTCATCAGCGAGTATGTAGCGTGGGTGAAACTCTACAGCCTCCAAGATCTCCCCCACTACATATATATAGTTATCGATCAGACTATCCGCGTCGGTTACCCATTCATGCCACAACTGTCTAGGCATCAACAGGATATTGTCACAAACACAGTCTTGAGCAAGTCTATATTGTTGGTGTAAGCCGAATATCTGTTGCTGGCTGAGGTCTTCAGTCCTGAATGTAGCCATCTTAAGACTTGCAGATTTGACTATCTCGAACACTACCCGTAGTCGTAGGGCAAGACAGAAGTTGCTGATTATGTAGTTGCAAGGCATCTCGCTAGGTAACCTCACTTCCGCGTATAGTGATTTTCCCCAGCCAGTGCAAATCGGACAGTACTTATCGATAAACCATCCATCCTCTTGCTTGTAGCCACAGTCAGGCGTCCAACCAAAATGGAGTATTTTGCTGCCATTGAATTCACACTCTGGTAAATACCGGTCTATTGCATCATTCTCATCCTCTAGTTGCTCCTCATTCTGAATGCAATAGCATTCATCTGCTAGGTCAGTGTCACATTGCACTAGTTTGAGTTTTGGCGTGGGTTCTACTACGCTCCAGCCATATGCGGGTATGTCTCCATTAGGGAATCTGGTATCACTTATTTCTACGCCACTAGCTTTATTTGGTGTTGTATCTCCAGTGCCAGCTTTATCTCTGGGCGCAGGACACCACTTAATTACAGCCTCCCAGAACGCATTGCTATTGCCACGTGCCTCGAAGTCACGACTACATTCTAGATTAAAGCTGTTATCACTTTTTATCTTGTCCCTAATGCCACTTACTGTATAAGCTTTTTTAGCATCATCGTAGGTGCAATTGATATAAGATGCGAACTGTTGCCAAGCTTGTCCTTTTAATGATGTCATTGTTTTTCCCTTGGGTGTTACCCTTTTGTTGATGTACTAACACTAGCAAGTGTTATTCAGTTTTGTCATCTGATAGCACTAACAAAGTGTCACAGTGCTACTGTACCAAGTTGTGCTTACAGCAAAATACGCTCTGGATAAGGGTTCCAGAGTTTATGAGTATATTTGCTGTGGTGAAAATCTTGCTCTTTTTTGGGGTAGGGGGTATGCCCTCCTGGAAAGTGTTACTCGTAAGTAACACAAAAAGTGCTATCTAGAGTGTTACTAAAAGTGTTACTTCTTGGTGCCAGTCTGGACAGACCTGAAGGGGTTATTCTCTCTTTGCAACACTTCTTTGCAGTGAATATACATTTCGCCAAGTTCAGGGTATGCCTTCAGAAACGCTACAGCCTCGTTTATCTGTTGTTGTTTCACGTCTTGTAACTTTGCCCTCAGGTTGCTTATTGTCTGTTCGTGAGCCTTTATCTGTTGATTGATGTCATTTACCTCGGTATCGAGTTCTTGTAGGCGTTGTTGTCGTTGTGTCCCAATTTGGCGTGGTTGAGGTAGGGATGGGATCGCACTTTCTTCGTACCCCACTGCTTTTTGGACGAATACTCTCAGTCCTAGAGCGGTAAATGCCGTCACCATTTGCTTGGCTTCATCTGTGCAATACCTTCCAGCGTGCATAGCATAATAACTAATGATGCAAGACACTGCCGTATCGGGGATGCCTTTGGTTTTCCACTGCCTCTGGTTATCACCATTGAAGCCTCAATAGACTGTTTCAAGTATCTTGCAATGATGGCAAAGACAGAACTAGGTGACACGGCAAGGATGTACTTCCTTGATTGTGGGGCGATCGCATACCTGCCAGTCTTGCGGATAGCTGGGATGACTTCTGAAGTAAGCCACTTTTTAAAGCGCTTGGCTTGAGGTTTGCGGCTGGTAAGTACTAAAGAGTAAAGTCCAGATTCGTTAATGACCGTCATTTGCCTATTTTGACCTGATGTCGGTACTAACGACATCAGCTTCTCATCTTCATCTAACTTAGATATTGCATCTCTGTTATTGACTATTCCCAAGATTTTACAAACATCATCTGCTATAAACCAAGGTGAAGCAGAATTACCTACACACCGTACCTCATGTGACTCGAAATTGAAGACTGATAGATTTATCATGCTTTTTTGTGGGCATTTTTCTGACTTACCCAGGTCAAGAGAAAAATTGTAATTACAAATCTACACCTAGTGATATACCTAGTACTTTCTCTATTTGGCGCAAAGTATCCAAGGGCAATACTTTTGTGTCTTCATTTTCGATTTTGTACCAATTAGAAGTAGTCATACCGACTTCGGCGCAAATTTGAGTTAGAGAGCGGTTGTCTTGTTTTCTAGCTTTTTTGATAGCTTCTCCTATCCCCTCTGACTCGCACTCAATAATTTTCTGAATTTTCATAACTGACTGCATACCATTGACCTCAACTACTAATTATCGGTTGTCATTGTTAAAGTTACCGTAATTTATAAATTTACAGTTGTCAATCCTAATTTTATAGTTGACAACCAATGATTCGTAGTTTACGTTTGATACATACCACTCAAACGAACAGACACACACGACTGCTACCAATGCGTAGAGACGATGATGTAATTCGATGAAGGGTATGACAGGTTTCAGCATTGCACATGTGGATAGTAAATAACGCTATCCATGCACACAAAAGGCATCCAAACACAAACAAACATTCAACCAATTAAAGGATAATTCACATGTCTAACAACGAAGCAACACCAGTTGCAGCGCCTTTTTTCGATAGACCCATCAAGGAAACCAGGAAACCCAATGTCAAACTAGGTGATTCATTCCCTTCACCTGACAGCAAATGGTTGATAGATGGCGTTGAATTGGCGCGATCGCTTGGTGCGAGCATTGATGATGTTGAGAGATTTGCCCATCAGCGTGCACTTCATTCACCAACGCACTACCGAGACGCTTTATTAAGTCCGATATTGGCTGCTGAGTTTATCCTCAAAGAAGCTATCGGTGGCAACTACATAGCTTGTGAAAAGATACGGGTCATACTTGCTAAGGCTTTAACCCCTAATTCTGACGCGTAACAGCATAGACGGTCATACAGAGATGGATTCACTTCTGTCTCTGCATGGCAACTATGCCAGTAAACTTTAAACCCACGTAACACACTTATGGCAACACTCCAATATGCAACGATGGTAGGCTTCCTCAAAGGTCAACGCCTTGCTGGGGTAGAAGTAAAATGCAAGCTTTCTGCATCTTACGACACGATCAGGGAAGAGTACGAACGCTTGATGAGTGCTACGCAAGCAGAGACGGAAGATGAACTACACGAAGATGAGCCTACAGGTGAGGTAGCACTATTCGCAGAAATCGGAGTAGTCAGTTTACCCACAGACACTACTGTAGAAGTCCAGATTAGCGATGAAGTGAGAGAAGTGGAGGTACGTTGGGACGACAGCACTAACACCGCTACTACTATCAGCAAAGAAGTAGCAGTGGTAACAATTGACAACCCTACCCACAAGGTGGACATATGCCAATTGGAGATATTTGACAATGACGGGGTATACAAAGCTTACCCACTAACAAAACTAGCAGGTAATGTAGAGTGGCTATACCCTAGCAAGAAAACTAAGATTACTCGCATAAAAGCGTATATCAGGGATGAATGGAAGTGGATTTCAGCGCAAACAAACAATCAATCTCATGGCTCCCTTACAGCGAATTGCATAGCAGCGTGTAGACAGGTCGATGATCCATCGCTTGGCGTCACACTGCGCTATCCGATATCACCCACATTCGTAAAAATAGGCAATAAATGGAGATTTGACGGCGATGATACCAACATAAGTTGGATATCGACAATACAAAAGAGCATATACCCACGACTCGAGATAGGGGATATCGTGTACCTTCAAGGTGAACTAGGTAGTGCTAACCCTGCTACATTCCAAATATCAGGCATAGTATATGAAAAGCTTTGCCAGATGGCGCGCTTAGTATGCTATGTGGGGAACAAGCAATGGCGCAGGAAAGACACTACTGTCGTGCCACTGGTGCAATTAATTGATATCAGGAAGGTGCGTAGATGAGAGCAGGCATAGCACTCTTGGTGCTACTCACCGCGATAGTATCCATCAAGGGAGAATGTCATAGAGGCGGCAGTAGGGTAGATGGTTGCATTTCAATACATTTCATAATTCGCTAAATCACTGAATGGAAACTATGACAGTCATAGAACGCCAAGGGAATAATAATATGAGACATATTTTTCTAGGTGGCGTCCACTTATCGGAATTAGACCTTGTGAACGCACAAGTGACTAATTACAGCAACTCTTTTGTGTTAGCTGAAGGGTTGATAGAGGCTTGTTCTATGAGGGACAAGAATGTTCACGAGTATCAAGCACTAAAGCGATCAATAGCATCCGCGTGGGGAGTGTCAGAAATAGAAGTATCACGTCTTTGTGTTATCACAAGGCAAGTTATCTTTTTCTTTGATGAGTACGATTCCAGAAGAATAGGTTAGCACTTTAACTGAACAACCCTTTGACGATGACAACCGTGACGGTATGACATCTCGACTAAGTACACTTTCATTAATTCATAAGGACATTAATACCATGGCTAACGTAGCACTCGAAGCATACCAAGGTTTTGCACAGCACTCATTCATATCCAACGAAACGGTGTGGGCGGGGCTGAGACTCAACAAGGGCGGTGGGTCGGACGGCAAGTATGATTTTACAGGTGACAGTTTCACCCTACAAGTGGGCACATTTACTGGGCTTATTGATGGCGATAACTATTGGCTGATAGCAGTACTTGCTAGTGGTAGTTGTAATCCTAAGGCAGGTGTCTTCGAGTTCAAATCTTGGAAAAACGGAGAAGGTGGGGCGAAAGGAAGTTTCGACAAAGCTGCCGCTGAGGCGATCGCATTGCAATGGCAGAAAGACGGTTGCTTTGCGGCTATACACTGCAACGACATCCCCGTACTTAGGACTATGGTCAAGGTTGCGCATGAACTGAAGATCATTGCCAAGTCAGGGAGTGGGGAAATCACAGTGCGACTGAATACCGAAGCTGCCGATATGTGTCCTCAGCTTGAAACGGCACTAAGCGAATTTTGGTGCTATTTGATCGCCAATGAAGGGAATACACCTGGTGCCGGCAACCCTGCATACGCCGCCGCTGGCGTGGTTGCAGCCGCTGGTTTGATGAGTATGCCATGCTTGTCTAACGAAGATTTACCATCTATACCGTTGTATGACATTTTCAATAAAAGAACAGGGACTAAAATCGAGTGCTTCTCATTCACCGGTGAGCTACCTTCATACGATGCCGTGGCAGTCACCCTACCCAAAAAGGAAGAACGCAAGAAAGGCGGCGGTGGTAATTGGGGCGGTGGCTCACCTGCTGAATCTACAGAGGTCGTACTGGCTACCCGTGAGAAGTACTTTGTATCCCAGCTTGCATTGCACGATCCGGAAGTTAAGACCCTCGCTGACGCTATCAATGTTGTGACTTCCCTCAAGTCACCGCTTGCCGCAAAAGCTGAGTTGTTACTCAAAGTAATGGGTCAATAGTACCCCACCTGCCAAAGTGCTATCTCAGACTAACACTCTAGGTAGCACTCAAAGTAACACTTTTTATGTTAGTCCAGAGTAACACTTTTGCGGAGGGTATACCTATGACGGCTTCAAGACCAAAAATCTGTACGCTTTGCGGGTCAACTAAGTTCAAATCTGAATTCGAGAAAGCCAACAAACGGCTTACAGCGCAAGGGATTATCGTTTTGTCGGTAGGTTGGTTTGGGCACTCTGATCCAATTCCCGATGATATCAAGGCGGTTGTTGACCAATTGCACTTCAGGAAGATCGACATGTCCGACTACATACTCGTCCTAAATGTTGGTGGGTACATTGGAGAGTCCACGCGCAATGAAATTGAGTACGCGAAGTCTGTTGGTTGTCGTATTGAGTATTTAGAGCCAATCAAAAACAACATGTCAGACAGATGGGAAGATTCGTATGAAGGGATGGGGTTCTATGGGTACGAATACGACCCTACGACAGACAGTAACTGCGGCACTGCAACAATGACTAAGGTGCAACATCAAAGTTCAGCCAATTAGGTTACACCAAAATATAGGGGATATATCAGGGCAAACGCATCTTATTTACTAATAAAAACTAAGGGAGATTCCAAAATGACATAGATAATTGTAAAAATTGATGGAATGATAAATAAAATAAATAAAATATTTTTCAAAATGTGAATTAGCTTA
>JAHHHB010000019.1 GCA_019359545.1 Desmonostoc geniculatum HA4340-LM1
CCATTTTTTTCTCTCTAGATGCCTTCAAACCCTCATTTCCTCGTACAGCCAGATAGCGATCGCTCCTTCCGTGCAAATCCTTGTAACTCTCTCCTGGTAAGCTTTCATGATTCGCGGATGAGTCTATAGATATTAGAGCCAAGTGGCTGAATTATAATTCAGCCACTTGGATCTAACAGAGAGTTATTTTTTCAAAAAACGCAGACGCAGAGGAGATATCAAAATATTCACCTCTGGTATTTTCATCCATAAAGCGATCGCCGCAAACACCGCAATTCCCACAAAGCCAGATACACACAACTGCGACAGCATAATCAGTAAACCTGTTTTACCTAACAATTGTTGAGAAGCAACCAAAGTTCCATAGCTGGCTACACCGGCTACTACACTTCCCGCAGTTAAACCGAGAATTGGCACACTCCACTCACGCCAAGGTAAACCATTAAGTTTGCGATCGAGCAACCACAACAGCATTAATAAAGAGCTGCAATTTACACCCACTGTTGCTAATACTAAACCGGGTGCGCCAAAAGGCCCAACCAAAATCCAATCGAGTGCAGCATTGAGAAAGATATTAAAAGTACTGATGCGAAAGGGTGTCTGTCCATCACCCAAAGCATAAAACACCCGCACCAAGACATCACGCCCCAAATAAACAAACATCCCAATGCCGTAAACAATTAGCAACTCGGAAACTAACTGTGTCGCATCCCCCTTAAAAGCACCGCGTTCGTAAACCACCTGGACGATGGGTACAGATAGCGCCACCATCAGCGCTCCCAAAGGTAACATGGTGATAGCACTCAGGAATAGTCCTTGACGAATACGTGATTTCAGGTCGTCCCAATGTTCTGGAGCGGCAAGTTTGGCAAATATTGGTAATAGGGGCAATAAAATGATGTTAGAAATAATTCCTAAGGGAGTTTGCACCAGCAAATTGGCATAGTTAAAACCCGCAGCAGCACCAGGGATGGGACTGGCGAAGTAAAGCACGGTGGCAAAGTTAATTGGCATCATTCCAGAGGAAATAGTTGCCGGAGTCATGATTTTAACTACTTCTTGGACAGCTGGGGATTTAAAATCAAACCGCAGCCGTAATGTACCTAGCCCCAATCGCCACTGGACAACTAGCTGTACCAACCACTGGAGAATTGCCCCTGCCAAGGTTCCCCAGGCTAACACCATACCACCGATGAAAGCGTATTCTGGCTTGATTATGTCCTTGCCCAGTTGCATCGTCATGAAACCAATGCCGATGACAACGGTAATACTTGATAACAAAGGGCTAATAGAGAGCAACCAATACTGATTAGCGGCATTAAGAGTACCGAAGCCAATACCAATTAATCCAGAAAATAGAGCCATTGGTGCCATAATCTGGATTTGTTGGATAGCGATCGCTCTGGTTGTTCCATCCAAACCATGACCGACTATATCAACAATCTCATCTGCCAAGAAAATTTGAGCAACTGTTACCAGTAACAGCAATCCACCCACCAGTGTTGTCACTGTTTCTACCAAGGGAGCCGCTTCTTGTTGCTTGCGCTTGGCTAAAACACTGACGATCGCACTGTGTAATGGCCCATTCACACCACCTAGTAAGATTAATAAAAAGCCAGGGATAATATAAGCGTAGCTGTAGGCAGTAGCAGCCGCACCAACACCAAAAGCAGCAGCAATGGCTTGCTGGCGAATTAAACCAAAGACTTTACTAATTAATGTGGCAATGGCAACAATGCCAGCAATTCCAGCGAAAGAACGAGAGGGTTTTTGGTCTTGTTGTGTCACGAAGAATACCTGAATACTCTTGCAGAGTGCATATCTGAAAACATTTAACGTGAACTACCGTACACTTGCGCTACGCGGTAAGTGTGGGCTTCCCAATTCATTGGCAACTGCCTCTACAGTAGTAGACTTACGCCCATACCGTTTTGGTCTGACATTGCCTCCAAGGGCAGTATCGCTGGTTCCCAACGATAATATCCGCAAGCCTTCATTTTTGATATTCAGCGCCGCGTTCGTATCTCGGTCGTGACGACTTCCACAATGGGGACAATCAAATTCACGCACCGATAAATCCATCTTTGACAGCGACAGCAAAGTATTAGAACAAAGGTGTGTTGATGGAAAAAATCTACCAATTTCTAAGTAGATTTTTCCTTCAGCCTCTGCTTTATATTTGAGCATGGTGCAAAATATTCCCCATGCAACATCAGCAATAGCCTGAGCCAAGGAATGATTTTGAATCATGTTCTTTACTGCTAGATTTTCTACTGCAATAACTTGGTTCTCGTTTACTATCTTGCGGGATAGCTTGTGCAGAAAATCTTCACGAATTCTAGATATTTTTGAGTGAACTTTTGCTAGAGCGAGTTTAGCTTTTTGACGATTGTTAGTTGTCTTGTCTTTCTTCCGTGATAATTTACGCTGTTTGCGTTTTAGATTGATTTCGTGCTTTTTCAAGTGTCTAGGATTCTGATACTTAGAGCCATCACTTGTTACACAGAAATCAATCAAACCCAGGTCAATACCTATTGCTTTGCCTTGACTATTTGGTGTTAAAATATCTAATTCATTATCAATCAATAGCGAAGCATAATACCTCCCATCAGGCATTTTAGAAACGGTTACAGTTTTCAGTTTACCTGTAGCATCTCGATGGATTTTTGCTTTAACAGTTCCTAGTTTTCCAGGGAATTTAATCTGTGTATAGCTGAGTATTTTGACATTAGCGGGATACTGAAGAGACTGTCTGCCATGTCTATTTTTAAGCGTTGGATACTTGGCTCGACCATCAAAGAAATTGATAAACGCTTGAGATAAGTTTAAACATGATTGCTGAAGGCATTGCGAGTAGCATTCTTTCAACCACTCATGTTCAACTTTCCAAATGGGTATTTGCCTCTTCATGTCGTAAGCAGATAAGCCTTTACCAGTCTCTTTGTAAGTCACAGACATGGTTACAAGGGATTGATTCCAGATCCAGCGAACACAACCAAAAGCCTGAGCTATATGTTGCTGTTGTTCTTTGGTTGGGTAAATCCTAACTTTGACTGCTCTTAACATGATATCAACTTTATCACGATTGCATAATCATGATAACATTATTGACATCTCCCCCGGCTAGAAGCGCGGGGAATTCTAAAAGGATGTTACGCCTCGGTCTGAGCTTCCTCAGTGATTGTTAACTGTATTCCATATTTAAGAAAAGAATTTCCAGAATTAAAAAAACTACCCGCTTTGTGGACACCGACCTATTTTGTAGCGTCAACAGGTCAAGTCAGCACTGATAGCGAAGCGGGCGAGCGTACCCGCTCGACGGTAGTTAAGAAATATATTGAAAATCAGCGAGGACAATAGGAGAAACGCCGGACTAAAGGGAGAGCGGGTCGCGTTTCATCCCCTCTCGCGCATAGTAGGGGTTCTCATGCTCCCATTATGCTCTGATAGAAAAAAGAATTAAAGGATTTAGCTTCTTGTCGTCAGACATCGCCTTTCCCCTAGTAGATACACTAGAAGGCATTGACAAAGCGATCGTCCAAAATTACAACAATTTTCACCAGACAGGCAATAGCCAGTGCCCGTCTACATATTTATGTGTACGTTTAAAAACGTTAGTATTTGACGCCAAGCGATACTTAGACATCCAATCAAATTGGTGAGGGCTGCCATTTGTCTTTGTCATTTGTGTTTACAAAGGACTAAGTGACACTAGGTCTGAGCTAGGGATTTCAACCCTAACTCAAGCGCAGCCCTGAGAAAAGTGGGAAACTGTGCAGGACTGGAAACATTGATAACTGATTGTTAACAAGTTGTGAAGATAAGTCAAGAAAGGGGAATTATAACAATAAGCATCTTCTTTAAAAGAATTGGATAGTCAGAATCCAGAATAATTAAAAGATCAAGGGTGCTATAGCTTCTTAATTTTATTCAAATTATTAAGCTTCAATCTCAAAGTCTTCTGAATTCTGACTTCTGTATTCTGTATTCTCAATATTTACATGGATACTTCAAGAAGAAGTTTGTCATCCTCAGAAGCTTGACACTGTTCAACGCGACGAAGTTTGACATGATAAATCTTTGTAGAACAATCCCTCAAATCAATAGCAATGGAACTCAATTCAAATTTCACCGAAAATCAACTTCTATTGTCAAGCGCTCAGCTTCAAGAGCAACTAGAGAAACAAAAGGCTCTGGCGAGTGTGATTGTGCGAATTCGGGAGTCTCTTGAGTTAAAGACGATTTTTCAAACTACAGTTACAGAAGTGCGCCAGTTGCTCAATGCTGACCGAGTAGGGGTGTTTCAATTTGACCTAGAAAAAGATTGGGAAGGAGAATTTATTTCTGAGGATGTTGCACCTGGTTGGACTTCAGCAATGACAGTCAAAGTCCACGACCATTGCTTTGGAGAACAATTTTCTTCTATTTATCAACAGGGAAAAGTGCAAGCAATTGCTGATATTTACGAAGCGGGACTGAGTGATTGTCATACAAAATTTTTGGGTCAATTTCAAATCCGCGCCAACCTCATTGTCCCTCTATTAAGAGAGAAGAAACTGTGGGGATTACTTTGCATTCATCAGTGTAGTGAGGCTCGTAACTGGAAAAAATCAGAAATTGAATTTATTCGTCAAATTGCTGACCATTTAACAGTTGCCATTCAACAAGTAAAGCATCTCCATGAAGTCCAATTACAAGCTGCAAAATTAGCTCAAGCAGCCCAGCGCGACCAAGTAATTGCTCAGCTTGTTGATACAATTCGTTCGCCTCTGGATCTTGACACCATCTTTAAAACAACAACTGAAGAAATACGCAAACTACTGCAAGCCGATCGAGTTGCGATTTTTCGCTTCTATCCCGATTGGAGTGGTAGCTTTGTGGCTGAATCATTTGCCGAAGGGTGGACCGCCTTAGTTGGTATTCAACCTGCGATCGCTGATACTTATTTACAACAAACTCAAGGGGGACGCTACCTTAAAAATCAGACATTTACAGTCAATGACATTTATCAAGCCGGATTAACAAATTGCCACGTCACTCTGTTAGAACAATTTCAAGCAAAAGCTTTTTCAACTGCCCCAATTCTTCAAGGAGATAAACTTTGGGGAATTATTGCTGCTTACCAAAATCTCTTACCGAGAGAATGGCAATCCTATGAAGTTGAATCACTCAGCAAAATCGGTACACAAATTGGTGTAGTACTGCGACACCATGAGTTGTTAGCACAAGCTCAGTATCAAGCAGAACAACAGAAGACATTAACTAGCGTAATTACTCGCATTCGTAAGTCTTTGGATTTGGATACAATCTTTCAAACTTCTGTGACTGAGGTGCGGCAAATGCTGCAAACAGACCGAGTGGCAGTCTTTTGTTTTGATCCTCAAAAAAACTGGGAAGGAGAATTTATTTCTGAAGATGTTGTAAGTGGATGGAACTCAGTAATCACTGCAAAAGTCTACGACCACTGTTTTGGGGAACAGTTTGCTATTGATTATCAACAAGGTCGGGTACAAGCAGTAGCAGATATTTACGACGCAGGATTAAGTGAATGTCATGCAGCCATTCTCGGCAGATTTCAAGTGCGGGCTAATCTGGTAGTTCCTTTGTTGAAGCAAGGTCAATTATGGGGATTATTGTGTGTTCATCAATGCAGCAATCCTCGAACTTGGCAGCCTTCAGAAATTGAATTTGTCAGCCAAATTGCAGAAAATTTATGGGTTGCTTTACAACATAACAAACTCTTGCATGAAGCTCGATATCAAGCAGAGCAACAAAAGATATTAACTAGTGTTATTGCTCGAATTCGTGAATCTTTAGATTTAGATACAATCTTTCAAACATCTGTTACCGAAATGCGGCAACTACTCAAAGCCGACCGAGTAGGAGTGTTCCGCTTTAATGCACAAAATGATTGGGAAGGAGAATTTGTTTATGAAGATGTAGCTGCCAGTTGGACTTCAGCAATAGCAGAAAAAGTTTACGATCACTGTTTTGGTGAACATTTTGCACCGCTTTATGCCCAAGGTCGAGTAAATGCGATCGCTGATATTTATCAAGGTAAATTTCAAGGCTGTTATATACAAATCCTAGAGACATTTCAAGTGCGTGCAAATATGGTTGCTCCACTTTTGAAAAAAGGCGAACTTTGGGGATTGCTGTGTATTCATCAATGTAACGCTCCTCGTCATTGGCAACAATCGGAAATTGAATTTGCTACTCAAATTGCCGAGCAATTAGGAGTAGCATTAAAACAAGATTCCTATTTTAAACAAGTTCAAATGCAAGCTGTCCAGTTAGCAGAAGCTACCGAACGAGAGAAAGCAATGGAACGACAAGAATTGTTGGCTGCTACTATTGATAAAATACGTCAATCTCTAGATATTCAAACTATTTTTAGAACCACCACTCAAGCTGTGCGAGAGCTACTTGAAGTTGAGCGAGTGGCAATTTATCGCTTTAACTCAGATTGGAGCGGTAAATTTGTAGCAGATTCCTTCAAAGATGGTTGGAAACCTGTTGTACAAACTCAACCATTGATTATAGAAACCTTTGAAGATACAGATGATGATAATGAACTTCCACGCAACGAAACTTTCGTTCCCATTCGCCAAGGTGAAAAATTATGGGGTTTGTTAGTTGCGTATCAAAATTCCCAACCGCGTTATTGGAAAGAAGAAGAAATTAATTTACTAGCTCAAGTAGGAGTGCAACTGGGTATTGCGATTCAGCAAGCAGAATTGCTCGAACAAACTAAACGTCAAACTTCAGAACTTACTCAAGCCTTGCAAGAATTAAAACAAACTCAAAGCAGATTGATTCAGGGTGAGAAAATGGCAGGTTTAGGACAACTCTTGGCTGGTGTCGCCCATGAAATTAATAACCCAATTAGTTTTATTTTTGGCAATCTCATACATTTAAAAGAATATACTCAAGAACTGCTGGATGTTGTGAAACTTTATCGGGGAATTCCAGATGTGCAAAAGAAAATTGACAAGACTGATTTGGATTTTATTATTGAAGATTTACCTAAAACTGTTGACTCGATGCAGGTAGGAGCAGAGCGGATTCATGAGATTGTCCTATCACTGCGAAACTTCTCTCGTACAGATGAGGCGGAATTGAGAGCAGTAGACGTTCATGAAGGTTTAGATAGTACTTTGCTAATTTTAGGGCATCGGCTGAAAAACAGTAGCGATCGCCCTGCTGTTGAGGTTATTAAAGAATATAGCACCTTACCTTTACTCGAATGCTATCCGGCACAATTAAATCAGGTGTTTATGAATCTCCTGAGTAACAGCGTTGATGCATTAGAGGAAAAGTTTAAAATTATACAGCATAAGTATTCAGAATCAGCAGAAAGATGCCCAAGAATTCCTTTGACTATCTGGATTAGTACCCAAATTATTAATAATCAAGTTTTAATTAGAATAGCTGATAATGGTCTGGGTATTCCAGAGGAAGTGCGCTCGCACATTTTTGACCCCTTCTTCACCACCAAAGCACCAGGTAAAGGTACAGGCTTAGGATTGTCTATCAGCTATCAAATTGTGGTCGAAAAACATCATGGTGAAATTAAATGTTTGTCCAAAGCAGGAGAAGGAACAGAATTTTTAATTAAAATTCCTACTGATAATTAAAAAGAAGACTTCAGAATGGGCTACACACCGCAGCGCTAACAGAATTCAAGAATTACAATCAATCAGGACTTACGCAAAAGATAACGAAATTAGCGGTAATACCCTGCGGGAAGCCGCTTTGCGTCTACATGAATTACTGCTACCCAAGAATAAGATTTTCATTCACATCTTGTGTATAGCGGTTCCCATTGAGATGCGGTACAAGACTATATCGCCAGGTGTAGGGGCACGGCATTGCCCATTGGTGTAAACTTAAGCTCAAATGCTTATCTCACAGGCGTTTTACCCCCCTTAGTTCCCCCTTATAAAGCAATACGGCTCAGTTAAGGATAATTGTAGGTTGGGTTGAACGAAGTCAAACCCAACAAATGCTCGAAAATGTTGGGTTTCGTTCCTCAACCCAACCTACAGGAGTTCAGTTGTTAGTCTTAACTGAACTGTATTGCCTTATAAAGGGGGAAAAAGAAATGCAGTTCCCTCCCCTTTATAAGGGGAGGGTTAGGGTGGGGTAACACGTTGAGTGATGGTCAGTGAGTGAACTCAATATTACGTCTTCATAAGGGTTTCACGTTAAGTTGACACCTATGGGCAATGCCGTGCTGCTCTACTTAGTACTTTATCTCCATAAAAAACGCTATCCATTTATTCAAATTCATCAATTGTAGCGGGAGGATTAGCCTTTTTTTGATTAGCAATATTCTCCTGATACCACTTCATTAATGGAGTGGCACTAATACCATGCACAATCACAGAAACTACAATAGTAGTGTAAGTTATCCAGGCAATTTGTTCGGCTGCTTCATCTTTTAAACCATTACCAAACGCATAAGCAAGATAATATAAAGAGCCAACACCGCGAATACCAAACCATCCCAATAGCCAACGAGTGCCTCGTTCCAAATTGCGGCGGCGTGAGTTTAAAGGACGTTTACCGATTGTGCTAATCCAGACTCCTACAGGTCTAATTACCAAGAATAACAAAATTATTACTAAAAAAGATTGCCTAGCATAATTGAGCATTGGCTGGAATAATAATATTGACCCCAGTAGTAAAATTGTTCCAACTTCTAGCAGCTTTTCAAGTCGCTCAATAAATTCCAATTGTGCTAAAGGCTTTTCCGGATTTCTGTAACTGCGTTGGACAACTAACCCAGCCACAAATACTGCCAGAAATCCATAGCCATTAACCATTTCAGTCAAAGAATAAGTGAGTAAAATTGTACTGATGGCAACAAAATCTTCCATCAATTCATCGGCAGGACGGCGTTTTTCGATTCTTTTTTCAATCCAAACTATTGATTTTGCAACAATAATTCCCATGATAATGGCAACAGCGATCGCCCAAATTAAATCAACAACAATCCACTGTTTAAACCAGTCATTCCAATTATCATTTTTTAACGCAGAAAGACCAAAATAAACAAAGGGAAAAGCTAAAGCATCGTTTAATCCACCTTCTGAAGTTAAACCAAATCGCAACTCGTCTTGGTCTTTTGTATCAGTCAGTTGGACTTCTGAGGCTAATACTGGATCGGTAGGTGCGAGAATTGCTCCTAATAAAATTGCTTCTCCCCAATTCATCCCTAGAAATAATTTACCCACAGTCGCTAAGGCAACAATTGAAATTGGCATCAGCAATAAAATCAATCGCACCGTAATATTCCAAGCATTTAAATTGAATGGACGAATAATTTTTAAGCCGCAACTAAATACAGAAATAATCACCACAATTTCTGTTAGTTTTTCCAGTAGTTCCGTGTTGAAAACTTCATCTTGACGTAATTGAATAAGTCCTAAGCCGTAAGGCCCTAGAAAAATACCAACAATTAGATAGATAATCGCAAAAGAAAGAGGTAATCGAGAAATCCAACCTGACCCCAAGGTGACTATTAGTAAAAGTAGACCAATTACAAATAGATCGAGAATATAGATATCTACCATATAGGAAAGTATATAAAAATTAGGCGTTGCTTTGCCAGCTTAGTTGTAATAGCTTCTAATTAGAAATCACCTATAGGTAGATTTTATAAAAAAAAATTATTTAAGATAATTAAGCAGATTCAGCAAAAATTACGAAATCAAGCAAAGCCAAGCTGAATACTTAAAATATCAAGAGTAAGTCCATAGATTAGGCTACTAAACCAAGCCTCCTCGAATTTAATTACTGAATCAAGCAAATAAATGCCATGAATCAAGAATTCTACAATAGGGGATTGTCCAAGGCAAAGCGAAAAGACTACGCTGGAGCAATTGAAGAATTTAGCCATGCTTTACAATTAACGCCTTACTTTACCGAAGCTTATTTACAACGGGGTTTAGCATACTATGACTCAGGAGCATTCCTAAAAGCTGTTTCAGATTATACTGAGGCTTTGAAGCTCAATCCTGAGAGTGTAGAGGCGTATTATAGTCGTGCATTGGCAAGGCTAGCACTGAAAAATTTGCCGGGGGCGTTGGACGACGTTGAACGTGCTATTCGTTTCAATCTCAATTATGCTCCTGCTTATCAACTGCGGGCAATGGTGCGGCGGAAACAGGGTTATATTCAAGATGCGATCGCTAACTTTAAAAAAGCTGCTGGGTTATATCTAGAGCAGCAGGACAAAAAGAATTGTAGCCTGTGTCTAGAACAAATTAAACAGCTACAACCCCAACAATTACCTATTGTAGAGCGATCGCGTTCTCCAAATGCCCCAATTTTATCCACAAAAGAATATTTCACGCAATTATTAGAAAAGGCTGAAAAAGGAGATACCCAAGAGGCTCTGGCAGATTTAAACTGGATACTAAAAGCTGACCCCCAAGATGCCCAAGCTTACTGCTGTCGTGGCGTTGTGCGCTGTAAAATGGGGAATTATCAAGAAGCGATCGCAGATTTTAATCAAGCATTGCGACTAAATTTTCAAGACGCCATTGTTTATCGCAATCGAGGCAAAGCACGTTCTGTGTTAGGAGATCATACTGGAGCGATCGCAGATCTTAATCAAGCACTCCAGATGCAACCTGAAGATGCCTTAGTCTATGTTGCCAGAGGTAATACCTATCGGGCAATGGGCAACTATCTCGGTGCAATTCAAGATTACACCCAAGCACTGCAAATCAATCCTGATGATGCCCAAGCTTATTACAATCGCGGCATTGCTTATTCTTGCATAGAAGAAATGCAAAATGCTGTGGATAATTATCAACGCGCGGCGAGTATTTTTTGTGAACAAGAAGACTGGGGAAATTATCAACAAGTCTTAAGTAGTTTAGAAAAAATCCAAAAACTTAGTCCAGATTCCAAAAAGCAAAATTATAACCTGCTGCGTCAGCGACTTTTGCGAATGGTGGGGGGATATTGGGAAATTGCCGAACGATTAATTGAGCAGAAGCAGGACTATTATCCTGGAATGTCAGACGAGTGGTACTTGCAAAAAGTAATTGATGATTTAGAACGCGATCGTGGTGTGTAGAAGATAAATGCTACTATACACGTAAATTCACCCGTATAAGTGTACGGGTGAAAATGCGATCAAACGCTTGTTATTTTTCAATAAAAGTAAAAGCACCTTACACTAATAACATTTTCAAATTTAGTTAGAAGTGCGAGTTTGACGGCGACGACGTAATCCAAACATACTAACTGCTCCCACCGCAAACATTGACAGAGTAACTGATGGTTCAGGAACGGTAGCACCAATTAATTCTCTAACATTTGCTTCACCGATATCAAGAACGACGATAACATCATTAAAGTCACGGTCAGAGCTTTCGTTCCACTTACCAGTTGCAGAATCTATCCCGGAAGCGTACAAACCACCGTATAAATCCTCGAATGCCAGTATGATGTAGTTGTTGTAAGCATAAGCAACTGTGTGCTGTAGCCCGTCAGCATTAGAGGCAGTGTCAGTACCAAAGATATTGGCAGAGTTACCACGGTTTAAACCATCAGCTCTCAACCAAAAGTCTAGTTGAGTACCTGCGGTGATATTACCAATATTGACGCCATCACCGAACTTTAGTGCATTACCGCCCCAACCACCAACACATCCGTTTCCTTCACAGGAAATATCATTAAAAAGTAGTCCAGACTTATTAGTAGTTCCTGCGGCATCGAAGGCTAACTGGTTTCTATAACCTGCACCCTCATTGATAAAGAAAACAGAAACATCGTGGTCGTATTTTAAGTTTAATTTAGTCGAGTCTAATTTAAATTGTCCGCTGTTTGGAATTTCAATGCCTTCTGCTTGAACAAATTGTTGGAAAGGAGCGTCGTTAAAACCAGTTTGAGAATTACTGAGTACTGTTGGTTGAGTCCAAGAATCATTCCAAGTAAAACCCGAAGCAGATGCAGTCTCTACTTTGGATACTAATCCGGTGAAGGTAGCTGTAGCGGCAATCAAAGCGGTGAATAAAGTACGTTTCATATTAGAGTCATTAAGTAGGGAAAACAATTTAGATAATGCTCTTTTGAGCAGCTATCTCTCTTCTGTTGTCTCTTACTTCTAACAGCTTTGATTCTGCAAAGTCAATCTTGTTTTTCCCTTTTTTTGGTATATTCAAATAGCTCTTCATTTAAAGTATTTCTACTGAAAATAGGCAATTTTTTCTCAGATAATATACTGTTATTAACACTCAGAGTTTAAACTTATATATGATGAAAACTTGATGATAAATTTATATTGTTTATGAAAAAAAGATGTGCAATTTCTAGAGTTCAAGTTTAAAACCTCAATCTCTAGCGATTTTCATGGTAATGAAGTACATAGGTAGGGTAGTGGTGTCATACGTGTCAACTTCAGCCTTGGTGAATGGAATTCCTGGCTCTACAAACAA
The DNA here is from genome assembly GCA_019359545.1 of Desmonostoc geniculatum HA4340-LM1. Classification (GTDB taxonomy): domain Bacteria; phylum Cyanobacteriota; class Cyanobacteriia; order Cyanobacteriales; family Nostocaceae; genus Nostoc; species Nostoc geniculatum. Next base: position 12,456 of record JAHHHB010000019.1, read on the forward strand.
AGTTTATCTCCGTACTTACGTCGAGAAACGTACTAGTCGATCAAATCAACGAAATCTGAGTAATACCAATTCTGTATGAAGATGCACATAATCAAGACCCCCCTGTAGTCCCCCCTTGGCAAGGGGGGACGGCGTAGCCGGGGGGTAAATATATGCAGCTTCACAAAGAAACGGTATAAATAACTTTGTAGTCAGGAATTTAGTCCTTGTTTTTACTAGATGGCACACTTTCGTTGACTTGATGAACTGACATACTAATCCGGTTTGATTTTTGAACTGATTTGTGTAGGTGTAGGTAGAGACGCCGTTAATCGCGTCTCTACAGGAGTTAATGAATAGGGAATCAGCTGGGGTATCGTCAGAATCTGGAAGTTATGCCAAAGATGGGAGACAATTTACAGGGTTGTGCTTTCAGATGACGGTCTTTGCTTGGACTTGATGAATATATTTTAAGGTTAAAATAATCAAGCTTTTCCAGTGCTACATCACCCCCCTCGCAGATAGAATTCATATATGAACCCTACACAAGAAAAACTAAAAGTTCAGTTTGAGCAGGCTTTAGTCGCGGCTTTTGGTGCTGACTTCGCTGCAATAGATCCTATTTTGGTTGCTGCTAGTAATCCTAAATTTGGTGATTATCAGGCAAATGTGGCTTTATCCTTGAGTAAAAAGAAAGGATTGCAACCAAGAGTCATCGCATCTGCCATAGTTGAGAAATTAGATGTATCCGAAATCTGCGAACCGCCAGAAATCGCGGGGCTAGGATTTATCAATCTGAAACTCAAAACAACATACCTAGAAGCACAACTCAACGCTATTCAAGCAGATTCCAGGCTAGGAATCCCAACGGCGAAAACACCACAGCGAGAAATTGTGGATTTTTCTAGTCCGAATATTGCTAAAGAAATGCACGTTGGGCATTTGCGTTCTACAATTATCGGTGATGCGATCGCCCGTATTCTCGAATTTCAAGGACATGATGTGCTGCGGTTAAATCATGTAGGTGATTGGGGTACGCAATTTGGCATGTTAATCGCCTATTTGCGAGAAGTTTACCCCCAAGCCCTGACAACTGCTAATGCTTTAGATATTGGCGATTTAGTCAGTTTTTACCGCCAAGCCAAGCAGCGGTTTGATGCAGATGAAGCTTTTCAGGAAACAGCACGCCAAGAAGTTGTCAGATTACAAGCAGGTGCCCAAGACACACTCCATGCTTGGAAATTACTGTGCGAACAATCACGCCGGGAGTTTCAAGTAATTTATGATTTGTTGGATATCAAGTTAATTGAACGAGGTGAATCTTTCTACAATGCTTTACTACCAGGAGTTGTGGAAGATTTAGAAAAAGCTGGATTACTGGTAGAAAATCAAGGGGCGAAATGCGTTTTTCTCGAAGGGTTTACAAATAGAGAAGGTGAACCGCTACCTTTAATTGTGCAAAAATCCGATGGCGGTTATAACTACGCCACTACAGATTTAGCATCCCTCTGTTACCGGATTCAGCAGGATGAAGCAAAGCGGATAATTTATGTAACGGATGCTGGACAAGCAAACCACTTTGCCCAATTTTTGCAGGTAGCACGCAAAGCCGGATGGATTCCCGATGATGTGGAATTAGTGCATGTGCCTTTTGGGTTGGTGTTAGGAGAAGACGGTAAGAAATTTAAGACTCGTTCTGGCGATACTGTACGATTGCGGGATTTGTTAGATGAAGCGATCGCTCGTTCCTATGCGGATCTAAAAGCTAGATTACAAGAAGAGGAACGCGAAGAAACTGAAGAATTTATTAATGAAGTTGCCAACGTAGTTGGAATTAGTGCGGTTAAGTATGCAGATTTAAGCCAAAACCGCACTAGTAACTACGTTTTCAGCTATGAAAAAATGCTAGATCTCAAAGGCAATACTGCGCCCTATATGCTATACGCTTATGCGCGGATTCAGGGAATTAGCCGCAAGGGTGAAATTAACTTTGAAAATTTAGGAAGTAATGCCCTAGTCTTAGAGCATGAAACTGAATTAACACTGGCAAAATATTTACTTCAACTCGATGAAGTTATTAGTACTGTAGAACAAGATTTATTACCACATCGGTTATGTGAATATTTGTATGAATTGAGTAAAAAGTTTAATCAGTTTTATGACCGCAATCAAGGAGTTCGGGTGCTGGATGCGGAGGAACCACAGCGAACATCTCGCTTGATTCTGTGTGATTTGACTGCTAGAACTCTGAAGTTGGGATTATCTTTGTTGGGTATTCAGGTTTTGGAGAGGATGTAATATTTTTTTAACGCATAGGCGCTTCTCTACGAGACGCTACGCGAACGCCTTCCCGTAGGGTAGGTACGCTAAGGTAACGCTAAGGTACGGAGAGTAAGAGTTAAGCTGATTTTTTCTTTGTGTACTTTGCGGTTTTTTAATTAGAATTGCTGGACTGGAGGCGATGGAATACACCAGGTGCAACAGGTTTTATGGGTAGGAATTGGTTGTAAGCGGGGAACCTCATGGCAATTAATTAATGAGGGGATTGAGAAAGTATTTGAAGAAAATCAGCTTTGTCAAAGTGCGATCGCGGGTATTGCTACTATCGATACTAAAGCATCGGAAGTTGGCTTATTAGAATTTTGTAAGCGACGCAATTTGCCTCTAAAAACTTTTTGTGCCGAAGTTCTTAGCAGTATCTGGGTTCCCAACCCTAGCACAATTGCTAACGAACAAGTAGGTACAGCCAGTGTAGCAGAGGCAGCAGCTATTCTTGCAGCGAGTCAACTCCAGTTGTCGTTCACTAATTCTCTGTCGTTCGACACAGAAGAATTGGCGGTGAAATTCTTAGTTCCCAAACAAATTTTTCAATCAAAAGGGCAACCAGGAGCTGTAACGCTAGCTGTTGCCCAAGCTGGAAATTTGAGTAATTTTTAACCAGTGCCGATGCGATCGCCTACACCACTAACTCACATTTTCATTCAAGCACAAGGAGGACAAGGAAGAATTTACTCCCTCATCCCCCTCATTCCAAGAGTTGAATAATTTCTAGCAGATTTCAACGAAAGTGAAGTAGACAAGCTTAACCCTCTTTTGTCACTCTCGGAAAACAATAATCTCAGCCTGATTCTGAGACTTTGATTTCATCAAGGTTTGAGGCTTTATTTTCTAACAGAAACTGAAATTTATAGATAAAAGTGGAAATTAAAGCCCTGTAAGCATTTGGGCGATTGGATTTTCCCACTCTGACAAAAGAGGGTTAACTTCAAAGTCAGGTATAAATGCTTTATTACTTCTGAATTCTGAATTCTGCTGTATGATTTGGAGTTGCCTAACGCCGCAAAATAATTTCCCAGGTAGCCCCACCAACTACACCGTCAGGTTCTAAACCATAGCGCTTTTGTACGGCTTTGACAGCGGCCTCGGTTGTCGCACCAAAGTCTCCATCTACGTTGCCTTTTAAGTAACCAAGCTTTTTCAATTGTTGTTGCAATTTGACAACTTCCGAACCACGCAACCCTATACGCAAAATTGGTAATCCTTCTGAGGTGTATTGAATACCAGGGGTTCGCTTAGTACTTGTATTTGACTGAGTTCGGGTAGTTTGTCCAGTGCGTGTGGTTGACTGAGTTCGAGTAGTTGATGTACTACGATTTGGCGTTTTTTGAGCTTGTCTAGGTTTAGCAGGCCTTGGTTCAGGGCTGGTACCAACTTGTGTTACAGGTTTCTTTGGTGGATTGGGCTTGGTGGGAGCTTGTGTTACAGGTTTTTTTGGTGGGCTGGGCTTGGTGGGAGCTTGTGTTACAGCTTGTCTTGGTGGGTTGGGACTGGGATTCGCAACGTTGGTGAGGTTGCTACTCTGGGTTGGAACGGGAAAATTTGTTGCTGAGTTAAATCTTTGCCCAGATGAAGGAACTGTTGATGCTACTGTCGCTTCTTTAGGAAAAAGTCGTTGCCAGGTGGTGGCATCAACTATACCATCTGGATTTAAGCCAGCTGCTTGTTTAAATCGGGAAACAGCATTGGCAGTATTTTCACTATATGTACCATCTACTACACCGGAGTAAAAACCCAAAAGTTTCAAAGCTGCCTGAAGTTCAGATACGCGTTCGCCTTGGCTACCAACTTTCAGGATGGGACGGCTGATACTATCTGCGGGATTTACTTGGGCTATTTTTTGTGGGGCTGCAATTGATACTAGGGCAGAGGAGACAATGACCAGAGGTGTAGTGGAAAACAGGAGTATTTTAAGTGCTGATAAAGACTTAGATCTGTTTGCCCACCAATTCTTTTGCGGTTTTTCCATCCGACAGCGATTTACAGTTGGATGTAGTAATTTTAAGTAACTCAAAATACTTGCTGTCTGGCTGTGTTGCATGGAATTTACTCCCAGAATATTCTCATGCTAATGGTACAGCCGCTTGGTCTAAAAAACAGCTCCTACAGAAAGCGATGTCTCCGATGGGCTACGCCTATGCATATAATCTACTAATCTACTTACGCGATCGCCCCATTAATTGCTGTTTCTTGACCAACTAAAGACAGGTAAGGTTCTTTTAAATACTTAGAAGCGGCGGCGATGGCGTCTTGGGCATCCACAGCCGCAATCAGTTCTTGGAACTTAATGTCAAAATCAATTCCTAAGCCTAAAATCTCATACCAGCCGTATATTTGAGCAATTTGCCCGTTAGTTTGTTTACCCAAAGCATACTGCCCCAGAATCTTGTTTTTAGCGGCTTGTAGGGTGCTTGGGGAGACTTCGCTGGTAGACAATAAATCTACTTCTGTACGCAGTCCTTCTAAGGCTATGGTGGTATTTTCTGGTGCTGTACCCATGTAAACTACAAACAATGCTGGGTATAGCCTGGTTGAGTAAAAAGCAGATACTTCGTAAGCTAAACCTCGTTTTTCCCGCAATTCGACAAACAAGCGGCTAGAAAGCCCATTTCCCAAGTAGGTACACAGCAACTTTAGTGAGGCGTAGTCAGGAGAACTCACTGATGTTCCTAAATAACCCAGCATCACGATTGATTGTTGCGTTTGTTGTGGCTTCAACATTACCTGGGGTTCCACCCTAATTTCAGGTAAATTTAGGATTGGCAGTGCTGATGCTGGAACTTGCCAATCACCAAAAACTTTTGTCACCAATGCTACTGCATCTGCGGGTGTGACTCGACCAGCAATACTAATTACCAAATTATCTGGGCGGAAATAAGTTTGATGATACTGCACTAAGTCTGCACGAGTTAAACGGCTCATGGTTGTTTCATCTCCTAATACCGACATGGCATAGGGATGATTTTGGTACATTACCTGCCGCATTTGTTCAAAGGCCACGGTGAAGGGTTGCTCTTTTTGCGAACGAATATCTTGTAGCGCTAGACGCCGTTCTAGTTCTACTTGAATTTCAGGAAAAGTAGGCGATCGCAAAATCTGCCCTGCCAATGTTAAAATTTCGGCAAAATCCGATGTTACCGTCTTGAAAGATAGCAAAAAATAATCAGTGGCGGCATCTGTACTCAAACTCGCCCCGACAGACTCGACTTTTTCAGCAATTTCCAAGCTAGAAAGTCCATCGCATCCCTTTGTCATCACTGCTGATAGCAAATGTGCCAACCCTGCTTGTTCTTGGTTTTCATTACAACTACCAGCACGCACAAAGATTCGGGCTGCAATGATGTCGGCAGCAGGGTTTTCTGCCACTAGCACGACAATGCCATTGTTCAATACGGTGCGATGGATAGGCGATTTTTGCAGCAAGGTTGTCATTTGTCATTTTTCCTTTGTCATCTGTCATTGGTCATTGGTCATTGGTCATTTGTCATTATCTGCGTCCCCGCGTCTCCCTCATCTTCCTATGCCCCATGCCCAATGCCCAATACCTAACATGGTCTAAGCACTGTAACCGCATAATTTTGCGGTGAGAGATACTGTTTAGCTAATTTTTGCAGTTCTTGGACATCAAAAGACTGAATCTCCTGGGGATATGTCACAGCTAATTCGGCTTGGGCAATTGTATTGTAGTACCCGTAAAGTCCTGTAAGTTGATTTGGCGTTTCCGTAGAAAAGGCATACTCGTTACATAGTAGCCTGCGCGATCGCGCTATTTCCTGTTGACTAATTCCTTGAGTCTGTAACTGATCTAAATGATCGCAAATCAAAGACTCAACTTTTTCTAGATTTTCTGGTTCTAACCAGGCAGTAATTGTAAATAAACTCGATTCCCGTTGCAGAGAAAAATTACTACAAATTCCCTGTACCAATTGCAAATCTTCCCGCAAATCCCTTACTAAACGCGAAGTCCGCCCTTCTGCTAATAACACCGACAATAAATCTAAACCATAGGCAGTGTGGATTTGTTCTACTCCGGGTACCAGCCACGCCATTAATAATCGCGCTTGCTCTATGCGTGGTAAACATAGTTCTTGACGACGAATTTCTGTTATTATTGGCTCTGCTACTTTTTCAAATTGGGGACAATGAGAAGGTTCGGCAAAATCAGCAAATGAACGATTTACTAATTCCCAGGCTGGCTCCTGAGCTATGCCCCCCGCAATTACCACTGTCATATTTTCCGGCTGGTAGTGGGCGCGGTGAAAACAGCGCATCGCTTCTGGTGACTGCTGCATAAGTTCCTGCTCAGTACCCAGCACTGAACGTCCGTAAGGATGACGCCCATAGATGTTCTCAATTAAAGCTTGGAATCCCATCCAGTCGGAATCGTCATTACACGAACGGATTTCCTCTAGTACTACATCCCGTTCGCGGCCAAATTCATCTTCTGGAATTGCCGCATTCAGCAGTAGTTCTCCCAAATGGGGTAGAGTATCTTGCAAATAAGGCGCAGCTGTGGTAAGGGAATAATGAGCATAATCATAACTTGTTGCGGCATTACTGACGCCACCCCGGTTTTCAACGTTGTGGTCGAACATTCCAGGGGGTAGCGTTGCCGTACCTTTAAAAATCATGTGTTCTAAAAAGTGCGCCATCCCAAACCACGGTTCTGGCTCTAGGGTTGCTCCAGCACGCACCCAAACATCAGCCACAACTACAGGGGTAGTGGGAATTTCTTGATGAATAAACGTTAAACCACTGTCTAGTCGGAAGACCGAGGCTGGAAACACGGTATCAGTTTGTTGTTGTGACAATTTTTTGTAGCTTTAACCACAATTTCATTCAATTGTGCGATCTTAACTCCGAACGTTACCTAAATTAGAATCATGTTATACAGATTTTGTTTTTATTTCAGAGACATACAGTTGGCGATGTCATTTTTTGACTAGAATCTATACTTGGTAGCTTAATATCAAATTTAGCGATGAAAAGCAAGCGATCGCCAACGAGCGCTCCCAAACCTAAATACTACCAATAGCGGAGGAACCCTTCGTTGATGACTTTCCGCACTCATACAACACTGAAAGATTGCTGAATTCTGAATTCTGGATTCTGAATTCTTCTTCAAATAATTAAAGCTCCCAAATTTTCACTGAGTTTGGGAGCCAATAATTTTGAGTTCACCGCGACGCCGTTTTACCTAAGTTTATGACCTGGTTAAACCAGGTGGGAACCTAAATTTCTCGTTTAAAGTTTCCGGGTACATGCCCGGTCTACTGCCACGAGAACTGTTTGACTCCCTTGTCTTTAAAGGCATAGATCAAAAAACTTGATGGCAGTCACCAACGTCGTAGTGCAACTAACTCATTATAGCTTTCAAAAAGATGTTGTGTGTTCAACATCCAAAGTTTTTGAGAAATTTAGCTGGGATACCAGATAGATTCTATGATCTGGGCAACTGCGCTCGCCATCTCTCGATTTTGATTATCCAGCAAAACGGTGACATGTCCCAACTTGCGCCCAGGAAGCGATTCAGTTTTTCCATACCAGTGGACATGCGCCTGGGGAATTTCTGCTATTTGTTGACGCTGGCTTTGGTAATCGCTGTGAGAATTTTCATACCCCAACAAGTTCACCATCACAGCAGCAGCACACTGTAAACCAGGATTTCCCAAGGGTAAACCACAAACCGCCCTTAGCTGTTGCTCAAATTGAGAAGTTTCACAGGCGTCAAGGGAAAAATGCCCAGAATTGTGGGTACGGGGAGCAATTTCATTTACCAGTACTTTCCCATCAGCCGCCAGAAATAGCTCAATGCCAAAGACTCCTACTACTTGCAGGGTATTTAATAGAGTATGTGCGATCGCTTCTATTTCTGCTAGTTGATTGGGCGAAATCTCAGCTGGCGCAATCACCCGCCGACACACTTGTTGTTCTTGTTGGGTTTCTACCACTGGATAGATGACAATTTCTCCGTCTACAGAACGAGCTGCTATGACTGCTAGTTCTCTTTCAAAAGGGACAAATTCTTCTAGCAAGAAAATCGATTGACTTGGAGTTTTTGTTATAGTTTCATAACTTAACTTTTTTTCTAAAGCAGCAAAGTCTGGAATGATGAAAGTACCCTGTCCGTCATAACCGTGGCGTCGGGATTTCAGAACTACTGGAAAACCTAGATACTCTATTTTAGATTTGAGATTTTCTGTCTGTTCGAGAGCAAAAAATTGCGGAACTGGTAAGCCTAAATTGCTTAAATAGCGGCGTTGATGATATTTATCTAAAAGAGGAGTTAATGCTTCTAATTTTGGACGGAAACAAACACCTTGCTTTGCTAAAACAGATAAAGCATCTAAGTTAACAAATTCATTTTCAAAGGTGATGACATCGCATTTTTTTGCTAAGATTTCTGTAGCATTAGCGTCATCTACCGGGGCGAAAACAACTTCCTTGGCGATCGACACGGCCGGGTCGCCTTCACTAGGAGTCTGTACTATTAATTCTACTCCTAGCTTGCGTGCTGTATCTGCCATCATCCAGGCAAGTTGTCCGCCACCAATTACACCTACACGTTTCATTAACATCCCAGAGAATCACGAGTTTGCACGCCTGTTTTGGAATTCACACCACTGGCTTTTGTACACAGTTCTTTGATTTGCGCTCTATCCAAAATTGCATCTGTAAAATCTGCACCGTCTATATTCACATCATTAAATATGGCGCGGAGCAAAAGAGTTTCTTTGAGAACTGCATCGCTCAAATCTACCCTAGTCAAGTTTACCTGATCGACCATTGCATTCGTTAAATCCGCTCCGTGGAGGTTTGCTTGCGTCATCACCGAAGCACTCAATACTGCTCCCCGTAAGTCAGCGTTTGTAAAATTAGCGAATTCCATGTTGGCGTTAGAAAACTCCGCAGCTTGTAAACTTTGACCAGAAAAATCACGTCTCGACAACTCTGCATTACTAAATGACAGTGGATGAGTCCAGCTTACCGCCAGTGCAGGATGAGCCACGCACCATACAATAATCCCCAAAAGTAACGCCAACCCTTGCCGCCAAAACATATCGAGAGCCAATTTGGTGTAAAATCGCTGCATTGTAAGCTTACCGCATTTGAATATTAACTTGACTGCATCATCGCAATTGAGACTCGCAGCCCTGCTAGTGGACTTAGGGGATCTATAAAATTTCCCCTTGCTTAATATTTTGTAACGTAAAAGCAGCCTTGGCTTCTCACCTTGAGCAAAATTGTTTCTGCGACTTGAGGCAGAAAACAGCAATTAATTCGGGGGGAGTATGGGGGCGATGTCTACGACGGGCTACGCCTACGCAACATCATACCAGCAAAATTCTTACCAAAGACTGATAAAAATAACTTTCTATTTTTTTAACCTGTCACGAAATGCTCATTGATTTATTTACAATTCTTGATTTTAAAAAATGCTTTTTCGGATATGGATAGTTTTATTGAGCAGTAACACTCATCAATGAATTTACAATTCTTAACTTTGATTTTTTCACGTAAAGTTTATTGTCATTTGAAGTCAACAGATTCTATCCACTGCTAGGCTTTTAATTAAGTAAAGCAATGTTTGAGCCTAACGATCGTGTGTTTCAACTGCTTAACAAAGCTTAAAAATATCATAGATAAAGTTAACTTTATACCGAATTAGTTAGATTTTCAGGAATCTCCGAAAGATTGTCTTCACCAACTACACAAATTCCACAACCTGAACTCCCAACTGCGATGATTAATCATTACTCACTTCAATGGATTGAGACATGGTGCGAAGAAAATGGCTGGACAGATTTATTTGTCGAGCGGCGTAACAACTACTGGGCTTTTCCTCCGGGTGGCGTAATGCCAGAACCAATTCCAGTTAATGTTCTGAGATTGATTAAAGCCCAAAATGGATTAACTTTTGAAGAACGATTGTGGTCTACCTCAGCAGTAATTGGTACAATCTCGGCTATTCTTTTTAGCTTTTGGTTTCAGTCTCCAATGCCATTAGTTTTGGCTTTCGCCTTTAACGCGGTTACCGTGGCTCAATTGGAACTTGAGGATGCCTAAATTTTTGATTTTGGGCTTTGGTATTAAAACTGCTCTTGTTTGGTTTCAGCAAGAGCAGTTTTAATTTAATAATCTGCAAAATGCTTTTCTTTTTGTGCATTATGCTGCAAGACGATTGGGTTAATGTTATTGGTGTAGATAATTGGTCTAGATTAAGACGCGATAAATCGCGTCTCTACATCAGGGTTTTGGGCTTATTTGAATTTTTCCCGCTAACTTACTGAAGTGATAAATTTTAAACCTAAGAAGATGCTTTTTATGCTTATATCTTGCAGCAATGGGCGAGGTAAAAAACTGAGTATTGAAAATAAAACTTGAATTAATAGCGTGATTATGCTACTTTGAATCATCATTAAATTTCGTTTTCAGTTGTGGAAAGTTTGTGCTAGGGAAATACACAGAATTAACACTTAACTATTCGATGTATGAGTACGGTCAGTCTTTGGTAATACATGCAGACTGTTTTGAATGGCTGAGTCTAATTCCTGAGTACAGCATTCACGCGATCGTTAGCGATCCTCCCTATGGAGTTAAGGAATATGACTTTGACCAATTAGAGAAAAAAGAAAATGGCAAGGGAGGAGTTTGGAGAATACCACCATCTTTTGATGGAAATATACGTTCTCCTTTGCCACGTTTTACTGCCCTTAATGAGAAAGAGAGAGCCAGCTTATATCGTTTCTTTTTGGAATGGGCAAAAGTCGTTATTCCACCTGTATGTCCTGGTGGTCACATATTTATTGCATCTAATACTTTCCTCTCTCAGTTAATTTTTCAAGCATTAGTAGATGGTGGACTTGAATATAGAGGAACAGTTATTCGCTTAGTAAGAACATTGCGTGGAGGAGATAGACCAAAAAACGCAGAAGAAAAATTTGAGGATGTTTGCTCATTACCTCGTGGATGTTTTGAACCTTGGGGAATATTTCGTAAACCTCTTTTAAAAGGAATGAAGGTTAGTGATTGTCTCAAGGAATTTGGAACTGGAGGTTTGAGAAGAAAGCCTGACGGTAATCCTTTTGAGGATGTTATTGCAAGTGAACGCACTCCTCAAAGAGAACGCACCATTGTAGAGCATCCTAGTCTGAAACCGCAATCTTTTCTCAGAAAAATCGTTTATGCATCTCTTCCATTAGGAAAAGGTGTTATCGTAGATCCTTTTATGGGATCTGGTTCTACGATCGCAGCAGCAGAGGCTGTTGGATATCAAAGTATTGGAATTGAGCGATACAAAGATTACTTTGAAAAAAGCCAAATCGCTATTCCCAAATTGACAATAATACAAACAGAAGACTATCAAAGTTCTCTACAAATTTGATGGATCTTCATATACCCAGTTACTTTTCATCTTACGAAAGCCATTTTTATTTACACTTGCTGTAATTGTACGGCGGCTCGTTGAAGAACGACCAGAAAAAGTCCAATCATCTTCGTTGAGTTTAGCTGCATATACAGCTCTAAAAACAAAAGGCTTTGGCTCTACATTTTTAATGCTGTCGCTAGATGTATTGCTATCAAAGCAAAATACCATAAGCCATACAGCTTCAGGATTATGACCTTGCCAACCATTCAGATGTCTAGAACCTTTAACTTCTATGCCTTGATTTGAATATTGAACCGCATTCTCCGGAAATGTATTTATTGGAATTAGATCTGGATGACCATTGTGATATTGATTCTTCACAAGGTTACCGCAGTACTTGGGAATACTCATATTCATAAATTCGCCTACAGTACTGCTAAAGTTTGCAGGCATCAAAAAACTTTCTAAACGCAACATATTTTTGGTTTTTAGTTGAATATTAATAAACCCTAGAAAATCGATAAACTCATTCATAGCTTGATATATATCGTCTATTTTTAATTCATATGGAAGTTCACAACGAGAATTAAAAAATTCTAGATTTACTGAAATGGGCAAGCAAGCTTTTTGTTCTTTATCTGTCATTGATATTGTCTGGCTTGGATTCTAAAATTTGCGTTTGTTTAACGCTATTACTAATAAGTGATAAATTTTAAACCTAAGAAGAGAGCCGCTATAGTACCAGCAACAGAAATTTCTCCTTGAATAATTTTCTCTAAAACTGATTCGGCGGAAATTAAGACAATCTCAATTTCTTCTGTAATATCAAGTTGTTGCTCTCTCACTTTTATGACATTTTCGGCTAAAAATAAATGTATTTGATTGGTATCTTTGCTTGGCTTATCGTATAAAGTTCCTATCTTTTTAAATTCTTGGGGGATATAACCAGTTTCTTCTGTAAATTCTCTAATTGCTGCTACTTCAGCACTCTCTTTTGTAGGATCGAAATTCCCTGCTGGCAGTTCCACGAAAAATTCACCTACGGCATGTCTGTATTGGCGGACGAAAATAATTTCTCTACTACTAGTTATAGGCAAAACCATTGCAACGTCTTGCTTAATACTGACAAAATAATCATCGATTATTTTTCCATTCGGCAATTCTATTTCATCTTGCCTTACCTTACACCAATAATGATCTAAGACCATTTTTGATTTCAAAGTTTTCCATTTCTTTAAGTTGCTCATAAATTAACTAATAAAGAAAATTTTGTATAAGGAATCAAGTACTGAATGTAAAAAAGTATAACGGATACGTCCGACGATCTAAATTTTAAACTTACACTGGCTTTTGCAATAACATAATACGCTCTATATTTATGCAAATAAATGTAAATTTATTTACGGTTAATAAAAGATTTCCGTTGACCATTAGTCGCGGCACAACAGCACAGACAACGAATGTCTGGGTAAGAATTTCACAAGATGGTATCGAAGGCTGGGGAGAAGCGTCGCCGTTCGGTGTGGGTAATCATCGGCAATCAACTGATACAATCAAGGACGCTCTAGAGCAAGTTATACCACTGTTGCAAGCATTCAGTCCCTTACAGCGGCAGGAAATTGAGCAAGTATTAACCCAAAACCAGGTTTCTTCTGCTGTGAAAGCAGCTTTGGATATGGCAATGCACGACTGGCTGGGTAAGCGCGTGGGGTTACCTCTATGGCAAATTTGGGGACTCGATCGCCACGCCATTGTACCAACTTCCCTGACAATCGGCATTAATTCACCAGCAGGTGCGATCGCCAGAGCCAAAGACTGGTTAAACTTTACCGATGTTCGTATTTTCAAAGTCAAGCTGGGTAGTCCAGATGGCATAGAAGCAGACCAAAAAATGCTCTTAGCAGTGCGAGAAGCAGCACCCGAAGTAGAATTTTTTGTTGATGCTAACGGCGGCTGGAGTTTAGAAGATGCGATCGCCATGTGCAATTGGCTGGCTGATTTAGGTATAAAGTATGTAGAACAACCATTGCCACGAGGACAGGAAATAAGTTTAGCAACACTCAAGGAAAACTCTCCTCTCCCCATTTTTGTCGATGAAAGTTGCTTTACAAGTTCAGATATTCCCGATCTAGCAAACTACGTCGATGGGATTAATATTAAACTGATGAAATCAGGGGGACTAACCGAGGCAATGCGAATGGTACATGTAGCCAGAGCCTACGGCTTACAAGTAATGTTCGGTTGCTATTCTGACAGTTCCTTAGCCAATACAGCAGCAGCACAGCTAGCACCACTAGCTGATTATTTAGATTTAGACAGTCACCTTAACTTAATTGATGACCCCTTTACGGGTGCATCGATCAAAGAAGGGAGAGTTTTGCCAAAGGATTTACCAGGTTTGGGGGTACAGCACAGTGCGTCTGCCACTTAATCAACGAGTAGCTATCTTACTTCATGAGGGAATTACCGGGCCTAGCGGTAAAACAGGGCTAGCGATTTTACGCTATAGTGAAGCCCCAATCGTAGTAGTCATCGATCGCGACTCTGTTGGCAAATCTTTGTCAAAATTAACAGGTCTCAAGCGTGATGTCCCAATTGTCGCATCTGTAGCCGCCGCCCTAATGTACAAGCCGGAAGTCTTGGTAATTGGCATCGCCCCAGGAGGCGGCGCCGTTCCAGATGATTACTGGCTGGAAATCAAAGACGCTTTACAAGCTGGAATGTCGTTGGTGAATGGTTTACATACACCGATGGCAAATATGCCAGAGTTAAATGCACTGCTCAAACCAGGGCAACTCATTTGGGATGTGCGGAAAGAGCCATCTAATATAAGTATTGCCAGCGGCATGGCACGCACTCTCCCGTGTCGGCGGGTATTGACTGTGGGAACCGACATGGCGATCGGTAAAATGTCAACTAGTTTAGAGTTACATTGGGCGTCAAAACTGCGGGGTTGGCGTTCTAAATTCTTAGCCACAGGTCAAACTGGCATCATGTTAGAAGGCGATGGCGTGCCTTTGGATGCCGTGCGGGTAGACTTTGCCGCCGGTGCTGTGGAACAAATAGTTATGCGCTATGGCAAAAACTACGACATCCTGCACATTGAAGGACAAGGTTCACTGCTACACCCTGGTTCAACCGCAACCCTACCCTTGATTCGTGGTTCCCAACCAACCCAACTAATATTGGCACATCGCGCAGGACAAGTTCATATACGCAATCATCCCCATGTAGTAATTCCACCTTTGCGTAAGGTAATCCAACTTTATGAAAGTGTTGCTAGTGCAGGTGGTGCCTTTGGAAGTGTTCCTGTGGTGGGTATAGCGTTGAACACAGCCCATCTCGATGAATTTGCCGCTCATGAAGCGATCGCTCAAATCACAGCAGAAACCGGGCTACCTTGCACCGATGTCGTCCGCTTTGATGCCGATGTGCTTTTGGATGCAGTCATGAAGAATTAGACTGATATTACTTAATAACAAATAGCAGGAATCTGAAAGCCTAATAATATTGTTGAAGAAGAATTCAGAATTCAGAATTCAGGAGTCAGAATAAATCAGTCGGGGATTCAGACCCGCGACTGATTAAAGACCACCAAATCGTAGATTTGGTGGGGGTCTTAAACCCGGTTATTCATCCGCCACTCGCACAGAATTCAGAATGAATTCTGACTCCTGACTCCTGAATTCTGTTCGATAAACTCGCTGTAAACAGTGGGTTTATCTTTATATTATGTAAAAAAACTACTCTGGTGGACGCCCCGGTAGATCGAGATAGCGAGTCAGCCATAACGCTTCTTGATTTTTCCGTTCGACATAGGCAATTACCGTGAACTCCCCCCAAAGATTCAGCCACAGTTCAAACTGATTCTGATGTGACTCAGTAGCAATAATTTGTTTTTTAAAAGAATCATGTAAGCGATAGGTAACACGAACGCAATTATTAAAATCTACCTCTGAATAGGCCTCTAGCCAGACCTTAACCCGATACATTCCACGTTTTTCTAGAGTTCTGGGTACAATTACCTCAGATGTATGAATTAGATAGATACTCTCAGAAATTCCTGTAGAGTTTTTCTGATAATTCAGAACTTTTTCGTTAATATCTTCAGGGACTGTTACACCACTCACACCTTCTGAAGTTGCAGTCCTTACCTGTACATTTTTGATAACTAATGGAGCATCCAGGGACATAAAATCTCCCAATTTAACTGGAGAACCATCTTGAATTCTTGTGATAAAAGCATTAAATAAGCTACTAATTTGTTCGCTAAAATTTCTATGAATGTATTTTATTATAAAAACCCAAAAGACTAACCAGACTATGGTTTGCCAAAAAGGAACCCAACTTGCACCTAGCAGGTTTACTCCTTCCTGTTCCCGTTTTATAATCGGGGATGGTGATGGTTCAGGAGTTTGTGCGATATAAATAGTCTGAAAATGAGTAATTTTCATTATGTTGTTAACCTCTATAGAACCTATTGGATATCGTCTGAGTGTCGATAGCAGTAGAATCCCACTTTATTATTTACCAGCCTAAGAAGTCTCTTGCTCCACTTTTTCACATCAGTAGAATTTATGCCCCCAACTTATTGGGGGTTTTCTTGTGGACGCAGAACAAAGACTCGAACTACTTGGCCAAGAATCTGCGATGGCGTACCCGCCCAACCAAGGCATCGCTCATAAGTCAATACGGCGTTGCTGAATCAAGATATGAATTTACAATTTACGGTTATGTAGAGACGTAGCATTGCTACGTCTCTACAAGGATTTGGCATTAAACGACAAAATGTGGACAAACATAATTCATGACCAAATTCAGCAACGCCGTCAATACAGTTCAGTTAAGCATTTCTTTCTTGTCTTTGCGTCCTTTGAGTCCTTTGCGGTTCCTAAAAAAAATTGAATTTGACCAAGAGTTTTAGCCTTAACTGAACTGTATTGGCTCATAAGTAACTTTTATGAAACCTATCACCTTTTTTTTGTCAAGCCCTGTTGACAACTTGTAACAAAACTGTTAAATTTATTTACATAAGTTAACAAACAACCAAGAGAAAAAATTATGTACACTACTGTAAACGAAGACGGCGTTCTCAATAACTATGCAACAGAACCCAAGGTCTACTACGCTGAGTACCCAGCGATTTGGGAACAACGTAAATACTTGATACAAGGTGTGTTTGCAACATTAATCGTCACTACTTTAGTATTGGTTGGTTTTAGCGTTAGTTAAGATTTTTTGATTTCGGTATCGCTGTATCTCATCGCCATTCGTACTTCTCCTTTGACCTCGGCTAATTTAGCCGGGGTTTTTTCTGTTTTAGCGTTGTGCGATGGCATACTTGCCCAACCGAGGCACTGTTCATAAGCAAATTTTACTATAGCCATCATTCTTTTTTTGTCAAGTCCTGTTGACGATTCGTAACAAAACTGTTAAATTTATTTACATAAGTTAACAAACAACCAAGAGAAAAAATTATGTACACCACTGTAAATGAAGACGGCGTTCTCAATAACTACGCAACTGAACCCAAAGTCTACTACGCTGAGTACCCAGCGATTTGGGAACAACGTAAATACCTCATACAAGGTGTATTTGCAACATTAATCGTCACTACTTTAGTTTTGGTTGGTTTTAGCGTCAGCTAAGATTTTTAGATTTCGGTATCGCTATATCTCATCGTCATTCTCACTTCTCGACTTTACCTCGGCTAATTTAGCCGGGGTTTTTTGTGTTTTAGGCATTGTGTATCTGGCGTTATATAAATAACTGCGATGGCGTACCCGCCCAACCTAGGCATCGCTCCATATGCCTCAGGATTTACGCACAGGTAACGGAAAATCGAACCGCAGAGGACGCAGAGAAGCCAGTGCGTTGGGCGAGTTCCCCGACTTGTTCGCTCTTAGCGTTCCCGCAGGGTAGCAACTGGCGCGACACGGAGAAATGAGAGTTTCAGACAGTTCTTGCGTAAGTCCTATACGTATTTGCTGATTCAGTAAGTCGGCAGAATAAAACTAAACTATGTGAAAAAAGGTAAACAAGGCTGAAGCCCTGTTCCCTCCTGCCTTATCCCAACTTTAGGAGTACTATTAATCTTGGATTTTCCTAAATTATTCTCCATTTCCAAGTGTTTTACGGGAAATTTTTTTAAACTTCACACTCTAATTCACACTATTGCCCTACGATAGTTATAGTGGATGATAAATTACGTCTATATGTCTGTAATGATGCCCAATTTTTCTGAAAGCCCCAAAAAGGATGTAGAAAGTGGTTAATTTCAATCCACTCACCGCACCACCGCCCCAAGAAGTGCCCCTAAAGGATGCACCCCTTGTTCGAGTGATTGCACAAGTGCGCTTTCCACCTATTCTCTCAATCGAGAAGAAAGATTTTGTGGGTTCATTTCAAGAGGCAATTCGAGAAGAATATCCCATTCTACAGCCTGAGCAAACTCAGGGTTTTGCTATTGGCTCCCAAGGTGTTGTTCCAATTGCACCCCAAGTTACTTGGCGGTTTGTGGACACTACAAATAGTTGGAATTGGCGAGTTTCATTAGCACCTGATTTTGTTGCACTTGAGACAACTTCTTACCTAAGTCGTAGTGATTTTTTGAAACGTTTAGAAAACATACTTGTTGCGCTTAATGAAAACTTTCATCCTGCAAGTATTGAAAGATTTGGTTTGCGATATATCGATAGAATTGTCGGTCAAAATTTCCAAGACATATCATTACTAGTGAAGCCTGAGATAGCTGGAATGATGAATGCTGATTTTAGAGAGTATCTTCATCAAACGATTAATGAATCTTTGTTTATTATTCCAGATGGAGGCAAACAAATCGTAGCAAGATGGGGAGCTATGCCTGCTGGTACAACTTTTGATCCAGAGTCCATAGAAGCTGTTGGTGAAGCTAGTTGGATTCTTGATATAGACATGTCTATTTCCCAAAATCGGCAATTTTGCGTTGAAGAATTGATGGGTGAAGCGCAACATTTTGCTGAGAGAATTTATACCTTTTTTCGATGGGCAGTAAAGGATGATTTCCTACGGCGTTATGGAGGTGAATTATGAACACCTTAACTGATCCGCAATTATTTCCTGGCAAGCCATTAGATACTCATCGGACCATTCCCTCAATAATTTTTACAGCTTCTTGTACTACAGCTGCTTCTAGAGAAGATATTGGTCGGAATTTAGTAGCTGCTTCGGAGATAACAACGAGTGGAGTTACCCCACCAGCAACTAGTTCTCCAGAAATAACACAGAAAGCCGTTAATGATCTGAGAAGATTGAGTGGATTAACCTGGGATCAACTTGCCAAGCTTTTCAATGTTTCACGTAGAAGTCTTCATTCTTGGGCAAGTGGAGAGCGGCTAAAACCCTTTAACGAAGAGACCTTAAATCGACTTTTAGGTACTATTCAGTACATTGATCGAGGAAGTGCAAGCCTCAATCGCAGTCTCTTGCTACAACCTGGTAGTGATGGTAGACCTCTTCTTGATTTATTGGTGGTAGGTAAATACGAAGAAATTAAACAAATTCTTGGTTCTGGTAATGCTCCGACAAAACTAAAGTTAGGTGCGTTATCTGAAGAAGAACGTAGACTAAGAATGCCTTTACCCCCTGATGTTCTAGCCAATCCTCTGCCGGATGTTAGCTATCACCAGTCTGGAAGATCCAGACCTGCAAGAGCAGCAAGGAGTCGAAAGAATAGTAGTGGTCAATGAACACAACTTTTCGATTCAAAAAATAGATGCTGCTCTCAAAGAGTGGCGTCAGGGTGATTGTGTGCTGGGGGAACATTGGTTTGTCCAACACTTTAATCCTCAATGCCCTCTGACCTAAGATTCTGCTGATGTTGTACAAGAAGAAACTGACCTCTCAGAATCAGAAGTCCAGGGATTTGTTGTAGTTTCGCAAACGTGCGATATTGTTCCACAGCCTTCGCGTTCTTGTATTGATCGTCCATTCGTTGAGATAGTACCTCTCATAAAAATTAGCAGGCAATTCTTGGACAAAGTTAAGTTTCAGGGGAGTGAGGAGCAATTCCTAGATGAAGTGCAAAAAGGTAGACGAACTCAATTTGTATACATCCCTGGAGTTGCAAAACTTTATCTGATTGCTGATCTTGACTGTGTAATGACAGTAGAAAAGGCTGTTATTGGTGAATGGGAACGTGTTCCTGGATGCCAAAATGATCAACAAATCAGAACACTGGGGCAGGCATTAGCTCGGAAACGAGTTCGATTTGCTTTTCCTGATGATTTCAATCAATTTGTCAGAAAGCTTCAACAGCGGATTCAAGATAAACACGTGAACTACCTACACTGACCTTGCGGTACAGTGTAGGCTTCCCAATTCATTGGGGATTGCCTCGACCTGAGTAGATTTTTTACGTCCCGAAGATTTTGGTCTTACATCCCCTCCAAGGGCAGAAGCGCTAGTTCCTAACGCCCAAATCCGCAAACCTTCATTTCTAATATTTATTGCAGCATTGATATCTCTATCATGTGTTTGGAGGCAGTGTGGACAATCTACAAACCTGACACCCAATGAATCATAACCATGCTGCAACATTGGGATTGGTAGCAGAGTCTCACTACAAAGCTGTGATGATGGGAAGAAACGACCTATTTCTATATAGATATGACCAAACTTTTCAGCTTTGTATTTCAACATAGTTTGAAACATTCCCCATCCTTGGTCTGATATTGATTTTGCCAAGTTAGGATTTTTAACCATGTTTTTAACTGCCAAATCTTCTACACAAATAACTTGGTTTTCGTATGCTATTTTGCGAGATAGCTTGTGTATAAAATCTTCACGAACTCTAGCTATTTTGCTAGAAACTTTTGCAACTAAATTTTGAGCTTTACAACGTTTATTAGAAGTCTTGTCTGTCTTCTTAGCTAATTTTTTCTGTTTACGCTTTCTATTCTTTTCCAGCTTGGCTAATTGGTTTTTGGGAAGGTCATATTTTGAACCTTCCGAGGTTATAGCAAAGCTTTTCAAGCCTAAATCAACTCCAATAGCTTCTCTAATTGCAACTACTGGATTATCATTTTGGTTAAAAAGAATAGAAGCATAATACCTACCGTCTGCACTTCTCGATATAGTTACAGTCGTGAATTTGCCTGATGGTAGTTGCTTGTGAAACACGGTTTTCATCAAACCCAAAATGCCAGGAAACTTAATCACAGAATCTTGTGGAATTAGTTTCACGTTTTGGGGATATTGAATCGATTGTTTACCATGCTTAGATTTAAAGTTAGGGTATTTAGCACGTCCTTCAAAGAAGTTGACAAATGCACTTGAGAGGTTGAATGTGACCCGTTGTAGAACTTGACTATAAGCAAGTCCCAACCATTCATATTCTTTCTTTAACCCAGGAAGCAATTTGTCCATCGCTGCCTTTGAAAGACCTTTTCCTGTTTCTTTATACACGGTAGTAGTGGCATTAAGCATATAGTTCCACAACCATCGAGTATTTCCAAAACACTGAGCTAGATAAGTTTCTTGCTCGTCAGTCGGATAAATTCTAACTTTAACTGCTCTATACATGGTGAGACCACTTGGCGGTGTCGGCTTCCGTCCCGCCAAAGTGGCGTTAGCGCAGCGGTAGCGTTAGCGAAGCGTTAGCGACGAAGGAGCGTCGGAACGAGCGTCACCCGAAGGGTATCGACCTTACCGTATTCACTTATTAATGGTAACATAGTTGAAAATGTCGCAACTTAAAACAAATATTTTGTTCGTTTCGTCGTTGTGGTCTTCCCGGTTTTCGCTGCGCTCAAATAAGGTCAGACCACACTCCTCAACTCACGCGCAATTCATCTCACACTTCCGCTTTGCGGTAAGATGTGAGCCTTCTTGCTGTTCAAGGTAAAAACAGTATTGAAGGAGAAGCCCTTCGCGCCTTACGCGAAATTAGAGTTCGTGCAGAACCTTCTTGGAATGCGCCAGAAGTTCAATTGATGTTCTTGTTTATTCGTCATGAAGAACAGATTAACTTTCAAAAAGTGGAATGGGTTGAACTTCGCAATCAGTGGTTAAAATTACTCCCTGAATCTGGACGCTTTAAGGCTGATGGTATAGTAACATCTCTCGAAGATATGACAGCGAAGGATTATGTTGAGAGCGATCCACTTGATCTGAATCACTTATCCTCGTAAAGTACAGAATTACGATTCTACACTCACTCCTGAAGAAATCACCCGTCAGCTAAAATTTCTTGAGGCAGATAGACTTTATCTCGCCGGACAAATCCCAGAGGCAGAAAAAATTTACCGCGAGGTAAAAGAACCTTTTGCCAAAACAAGCATACCCGAAGAACGTAAATCAGCCATACTTGACCCCACGCAACTATCCCCAGGAGGTAAGGTATACTGGCGAGAATCAGAAGCGGGGATAGCAAATAAGTTACAAACAAGAACGGTTATACCTCTGCAACTATTAGTTGAGCAATATCCAGAATTTATCCCTGGTCATATCCGATATGCTGAAGTATTGAAACAATACGATCGCCCCAAAGAAGCGTTAGATATATTAGAAAGAGCATCTTCACTGTATCCAAACCAAGCAGAATTGATTAAAGCTAAAGTCACTGCCTTGGCTAGTGAGAAAAAATGGATGGAAGCATCTTTGGCGGCGCGTCAATTTGCCATTCTCAACCCTGAAAATCCCCAAGCGGCTGAATTTACAAACTTAGCAGAAGAAAATCTTAAACGTTACAAAAGACATATCCAAGCAGAAATTCGAGGCAACGTCATCGGTAATATTATTACAGGTGCATTAGGTTACGCCCTTACTGGCAGTCTGCTTGGGCCATTTTCCGCCATTGATTCTACCATCGTTCTGCTGCAAGGTGAAAGAGCCATAGGTGAGTCCGTAGCCAAAGAGGCAAAAAAACAGTTGAATGTCATTACAGACGAAACTGTTTTGGCATACGTCAACGAAATCGGACAGAAATTAGCCAAAGTAACTGGACGTGAAGAATTTAAATACGAATTTTTTGTGATTCCAGAGGAAAGCCTCAACGCCTTTGCATTACCTGGGGGTAAGATCTTTATTAATGCAGGTGCGATCGCCAAGACAAATTCCGAAGCAGAATTAGCCGGATTAATTGGACATGAATTATCCCATGTCGTTTTATCTCACGGTTTTCAATTAGTCACCCAAGGCAACTTAATCTCTAACGTTACTCAATATCTACCTCTGGGCGGCACCATTGGTCAACTGTTTGCACTCAGTTACAGCCGCGACATGGAACGTCAAGCAGATACACTCGGCACACGCCTAATTGTAGCCACTGGCTACGCTGCTGATGGTTTACGTAACTTAATGGTGACACTTGATAAACAGCAAAAAAATGCTCCTCCTAGTTGGTTGTCTTCTCATCCCGGCGGTGGTGAACGAGTTAGTGATTTAGAAAACCTGATTACCCGTAGTAGCTACAACCGTTACGCCTATGAAGGAGTTGGGCATCATACAGAAATTCAAGCACGGGTGAAAAATTTACTGCAAGAGAAAAAAGCAAGATACGAAAAAAATAGGTTTTTAATGAATCAAAAAATAGAATTATTCGTCACTTAAACTATCAATTCCGTAATTATTTATACTGGAGGATGATTTATGTCATCAAAACTGCTGCGATTGATATCTTTGGGCAGTCTTGGCTTATCTTTGTGTCTGGGCAATTCCATAGCAATGGCACAATATGATGATTCAATTAGCGATGATGGTGTGGTAGTACCAACAGTGCCATCAGGCGGCACATCTGCACCAGTACCAATAGACACATCTACAGGCATCCCAACATCACCTTCATCTGACACTGCAACTCGCTTTACCTGTCAGACTTACAATGGTCAGTACACCGTGATGTATCAGCCACAAAGTCAACCAGGACAATTCTTTCCTTGGGCGGCACCTGCGACTTTGGGCGGTGGTTGGGATGCCGAAAAGCGTTGTGTAGCAATTGCCAGTCGCTTGGAATTGTATCGCCCAGATGGCTTACAAGAACTCCAGACATCTGTACAAAATAACGAAAACATTGTCTGCGTGACAACTGAAGTTAACCCAACTTGTAGAATTGTGTTGACAGTACCGCGTGGGAAAGATCCCGTTGTTATCCGCAATAGCATTTTTCAAAACTTGACTACTGCTGATAGCGGACAGCAAACTATCGCCGTTAACACTTATGGCGATCGCTCAGGCAGTGTATATAATTTAGGACGCACTCTTCTAGGCAGTGGCAATAATCGAGTTAGTTCATCTAGAGGTGGGATTAATCTCAAGCCTTTCCTCGATACCAAAGATGGTGGTACTGCTAGAAACCTCCGCAATGGAGTGGCGCTTCGTCGCCAGTCTGCGCCTAGTTCTGTTCGCTTAAATCCTGGTAATTTCCGCTAATTAATAGTTACGTTTTTAATGTTCAAACACCGTTAAGACCAAATTAGTATCAGACATTGTACTCTGTTAAAAATAGTCTCTGGTTTAGTTATATCGACCAGAGACTATTTATTTTACGGCGTTTATAAAAACTTAGGACTTACGCACTGTACAAATTTATCGTGATCTGTATTAACGATCTTGGGGTTGTTTCAGGCTTTTCTAAATTATCCTTATGATTGCCAACTAGGCCACCCTGTAGGGGCAATTCATGAATTGCCCCTACGACAAATATGGTTTTTAATCTATCACATATTTGATGTTTATTGTCAATGCGTAAGTCCTAAAATACTACTTTTCACCTAGTCACCAGTCCCCAGTCCCCAGTCCCTTGTTTTACGTAAAGCCCCATCCAAAACAACAAAATAAATATATATCTGAGCGCAACTTCATGCCAAATATTTATTTTTTTAACCTTTTGCTAGCTGTTTCTTAAACTTATCGGGATAGGTTGAAGTTGATAAATACGAATTAATACCAGTAGAGCATGTAACTGTTTTGATTTATATACTTATTTTTTTCATGGCGATTTTGTCTTGCGTTCGTTCAAGCCGTGAAATAAGTTTTTGCATCCATCCTTTTGTAGTTATGCGAGGCGATCGCCCCACTAATGAGTCTAATCGCTCTGGTGGAGATGGCGATCGCTTTTGGACTGGCACGAAGTACGACCAACTACCAATGGCGAAGGTAGCGATACTCAACAGATATTCCCAAGGGAATTAAGCATTTTGGGCATCATCATTAATCGATCAAGGAGTCTTAGATATGGTACTTAATTCTGGCGACATTGCATTTGTAGGTATCAATACTGCGGGTGGACCCGATGACTGGGTAGCTTTTGTGACGCTAACCGCCATTCCAGCAGGTACGGTCATCTATTTTACCGACAACGAACTGACAACAGGGACGGCAACAGCTTTTAACACTGGTGAATCCTACAGCAAATGGACTGCTCCAACAGGCGGTGTTGCCGCAGGGACTATCGTCACTTTGACCAATTTTGATCTTGCTGGGGGTCCTGTTGCCAATGTAGGTACGGCTGCTGTAGTCACCTTCTCAGGGTCTAGCAATCGCGGCTTTAGCCAAACCGCCGACTCCCTATATGCCTATCTTGCCGCCAGTGATGCCACGGCAGACACGCCAACAACACAGCTGGCGCGAATTAATATTGGCAACGCAGAGGATGGTGTTGCACCTAACTCACTACCTGCTGACAGCCGTATAACCTTTTTGACGGGGGAAGAATCAGCAGTCTATACCGGTCCTCGCACAGCAAATACCTTTGCCGAATTCAAGGCGATCGTTAACAACCCTGCTAATTGGACGCTGGCGACTGGGGCGACTTTGATTACAGCACTGAACCAAACTCCCTTCACGATCGATACAACCCCCACTGTCACAATTGCTGCCCAAGATGCCAATGCAGCTGAAGCTGGCACTGACCCTGGTATCTTCCGCATCTCTCGCACAGGCAGTACCACCAATGCCTTGACGGTAAATTACACCATTGCCACGGGTGCTGGACAAGCCACAAGCGCAGACTACACACCAACCCTAACAGGCACAGCAACCATCGCTGCCGGACAATCCTTTGTAGATATCATCATTACACCTGTGGATGATGGGATAGTTGAAGGAACTGAAACCGTCAGTTTGACTCTGAATAGCAGCGCCGACTATACTCTGGGTACTGCTACTGCAACAGTGGCGATCGCTGACAATGATACGGGTGTGACTTCCATCGATCTCTCCACCTATGTTCGTATCGGACGTTACGATCTACCCGAACCAACACGAACCAATCCGCCACTCAACAGCTTGCTGGCTCAAGAAGCCTCGGCAGTGACCTACAACAAAGATACCGACACGCTTTTTGTTGTCGGCGATGGCGGTAGAGCGATCGTGCAAGTATCGAAGACAGGACAATTAATCGACTCAATGACGCTAGCTCTTGGCAGCAGTCCCCAAGGAACAGAATTCTACGATACAGAAGGACTTACCTATGTCGGTGACGGCAAGTTTGTCTTGATCGAGGAGCGAGAGAGACAGGCTAATTTGTTTACATATGTCCCAGGAACCACCCTTACCAGAAGTGATGTACAGACCGTAAAGCTCGGTACCACGGTCGGAAATATTGGGATTGAAGGTATCTCCTACGACCCACAGACTGGCGGCTTCATCGCAGTTAAGGAGATTACACCCGAAGGAATTTTTCAAACAAACATTGATTTTGCGGCGGGAACTGCAAGTAACGGTTCGCCCACCACAGTCAACTCTACCAACCTTTTCGATCCAGCTTTAGCTGGGCTGGCGGACTTCGCAGATGTTTTCGCATTGTCGAATGTATCAGCCTTGAACGGGCAACCCGACTCCAGCCACCTGCTGATTTTGAGCCAAGAATCAGGCCAGATCGTCAACATCGATCGCACTGGGAATATCTCTAGCTCATTAACCATCGTCTCCGATGCGGGTAATCCTTTGTCCGTTGTGGATCAGGGAAATGAAGGAATCACGGTGGACAAGGATGGATTGATTTATGTCGTTAACGAAGGGGGCGGAGGCGATCTCGATCACCCTCAACTTTGGGTATATGCACCGTCCTCATTTACCTATGCCAATCAAGCCCCTGTAGCCGTCAGCCTTGCGAATACCGTCACCAGCTTGTCAGAAAGCACCAGTACTGCAACTCCCTTTAAAGTCGCCAACATTATCGTCAGTGATGACGCTCTGGGAACAAATATCCTCAGCTTGACTGGTGCAGATGCCAGTTTCTTTGAGATTACGGGTAATGCTTTGTTCCTCAAAGCGGGAACTACCCTAGATTTTGAAACCAAGACCAGCTACAACGTCAGCGTTAACGTAAATGATACCACCGTTGGCAATAACCCAGATGCAACTACGGCATTTACCTTATCAGTCACCGATGTAAATGAGAATCCCACCACCAGCAGTATCTTCATCACTGAAGTAGCTCCTTGGAGCAGTGGCAACTCGCCCGTCGGTGCAGACTGGTTTGAGCTTACCAACACTGGTACGAGCGCCGTGGATATCACGGGCTGGAAATTTGACGACAACTCCAATAGCTTTGCTGCATCTGTCGCCTTGAACGGTATTACCAGTATCGGCGCAGGTGAATCGGTAATCTTCATCGAAGGAGCTACCGTCAATCCTACTTTCCTATCCAACTGGTTCGGCGCAAACCCACCAGCCAGCTTGAAGATTGGCAACTATTCAGGTTCAGGCGTGGGCTTGGGTACGGGTGGTGATGCCGTAAATATCTATAATTCCACTGGTGCTTTACAGGCTAATGTCGTCTTCGGAGCATCTCCAGCCGCAGCCCCATTTGCCACCTTCGACAATGCCGCCTTGTCGAACAATGCCACGATCGCAACACTAAGCGCTGTGGGAGTCAATGGCGGATTCGTAGCTGTAAATTCAAGCACGGAAATCGGCTCTCCTGGGACTATTGCCACGCCTCTACCCACAATTGCGATCGCCGCCCAAGATGCCAATGCAGCTGAAGCTGGCAATGACCCTGGCATCTTCCGGATCTCTCGCACAGGCAGCACCACCAATGCCCTGACGGTAAATTACACCATTGCCACGGGGGCTGGACAAGCCACAAGCGCAGACTATACACCAACCCTAACAGGCACAGCAACCATCGCTGCCGGACAATCCTTTGTAGATATCACCATTACACCTGTGGATGATACGACAATTGAAGGAACTGAAACCGTCAGTTTGACTTTGAGTAGCAACGCTAACTATACTCTGGGTACTGCTACTGCAACAGTGGCGATCGCTGATAACGACGCAATTCGGATTCACGATATTCAAGGAACAGGGCATATTTCAGCCTTGAGAGGTCAAACCGTCAGCAATGTAGCAGGTATTGTCACGGCTACAGCTAGTAACGGTTTTTACTTGCAAGACCCAAACCCAGATAGCGACGATCGCACTTCTGAAGGTATTTTCGTCTTCACTTCATCAGCACCAACAATAGCCGTCGGCGATTCTATATTAGTCAGTGGAACAGTCACGGAATTTCGTCCTGGGAATAATGCCAATAACCTGACGGTAACACAAATTACTAGCCCCACAATTGTCAAAATCTCCAGCGGCAATGCTTTGCCAACTGCCACAATTTTGGGTAATGGCGGCAGAACTATCCCAACTACAGTCATCGATAACGATACTACTGGTAATATCGAAACTGGAACCACTACCTTTGACCCTGCCCAGGATGGCATCGACTTCTACGAAAGCTTAGAAGGAATGCGAGTACAGGTCAATAACCCAGTCTCCACTTCACCCACTGCAACCTTTGGTACATCACAGGAAATTTGGGTATTAGCAGACAATGGGGCAAATGCCACTGGGCGGACAGCTCGTGGTGGTAGCTTAATTAGTGCCTCAGACTTCAATCCTGAGCGGATTCAAATCGACGATCTCAACAATGCCTTAGTATTACCTGAGGTGAATGTTGGTACGCAACTTAGCACTATTGTTGGTGTCGTTAACTACGACTTTAGCAACTATGAGGTTTTAGTCTCGGCTGCTCCCACAGTGGTACAGAACAGTACTCTGCAAAAAGAAGTCACCAATTTAACTCCCACCACTGACCAACTGACAGTTGCTACCTTCAATGTCGAAAACCTTGACCCCAGCGATGGGGCAACCAAATTTAACAACCTTGCTAGCCGCATTGTCAATAATCTGAAATCACCAGATATCATTAGTCTGGAAGAAATTCAGGACAATAACGGGGCGACGAATAATGGCGTAGTTGATGCCAGCACCACCTTCCAAACATTAATTAATGCGATCGCTGCTGCTGGTGGCCCCACATATCAATATCGCCAAATTGACCCAGTGAACGGTACAAATGGCGGTGAACCGGGTGGCAATATCCGCGTGGGTTTCTTATTTAATCCCACTCGTGTCAACTTTGTAGATCGTCCCGGTGGTACTTCCACCTCCAGCACCACAGTCACCAATAACTCAGGTGTTCCCACAGTTTCCAATAGTCCTGGTTTGATTGACCCCACCAACTCGGCCTTTAATGCCAGCCGTAAACCGTTAGTTGGTGAATTTACTTTCAAAGGTCAAACTGTTTATGTAATTGGTAACCACTTCAATTCCAAAGGTGGCGACCAACCATTATTCGGCGTCAATCAACCGCCAACTCTCACCAGCGAAACCCAGCGTCAGCAACAAGCTACCCTGGTGAAAAACTTTGTCCAAAGTATTTTAGCGATCGACCCCAATGCCAATGTAGTAGTAGCCGGTGACTTGAATGACTTTGAGTTCTCCAACCCTCTCACCACACTAGAAAGCGCTGGGCTAACTTCCTTAATTGAAACTCTCCCTGCAAATGAGCGTTATACCTACAACTTTGAAGGCAATGCCCAAACACTCGACCACATTTTAGTCAGTAGTAACTTGCTCAACAAGCTGGATGGGTATGATGTAGTTCACATCAACTCAGAGTTTGCCGATCAGGATAGCGATCATGACCCTAGTGTGGCTCGGTTTAATCTGCCTGCAAACCAAGCCCCCACAGCTGTAAATGATACAGTCAGCATTGCCGAAGATGCAACTACAGCTAATTTCTATGCCACATTACTGAGTAACGATACTGACCCCGATGCTGGAGATCTGAAAAACATCATTGCCGTGAACACCACAGGCACACAAGGGACAGTTTTATTTGACCAAAACACTCAAAACTTGACTTATACTGCCTCCAGTTTTAACTATTTGTCCCAAGGGCAGACTGCAACTGATAGTTTTAGTTATGCGATCGCTGACAGTCAAGGTTTACAATCTACGGCGATCGTTAACGTCAGCGTCACTGGTGTCAACGATGCTCCCACAGTAGTGCAACCCCTTGAAGACAAAATCATCTCCACAAGCAAGCTTTTCTCTTTCAACGTCGGTGACAAATTTACTGACATCGATCGAGGCGACACCCTTACCTACACTGCTACCGGCTTACCCACTGAATCTGATATCGCTAACACGGGTCTGATATTCGGCTATATCTCCCAAACTGGCATTTTTGCAGTTACTGTTACCGCTGCTGATGGCAAAGGTGGCAGTGTTAGCGATACCTTTGACCTGACTGTTGCCAATAACAAGGCGACATCTGGCAACGACATTATCTTTATCGACCAACTTGTTGGTGTGAGCGTACTCAATGCTCTAGGCGGCAACGATCGCGTCATCGGCACTGATGCCAATGAAACACTCAGTGGTGGAGCCGGCAATGATTACATTGATGCCAAGGGCGGTAATGACTCCCTTTTGGGGAACGATGGCATTGACACACTTTTAGGTGGGGCAGGTAATGACATCCTCGATGGTGGAGCAGCCGATGACATCCTTCTAGGTGAACTTGGCAATGACACACTTCTCGGTGGAGCAGGTAATGATAGCCTCAATGGTGGAGCAGGTAATGACAACCTCAATGGTGGAGCAGGTAATGACACCATTTTAGGTGGACTTGGCAATGACATCCTGGCTGGAGGTGGTGGCAATGACCACCTGATTGGTTGGGGAGGTGGTACAAACGAAATTGACCAACTCAACGGCGCTCAAGGTGCAGATACTTACATTTTGGGTGATGCTAGTTCAGTTTTCTATGCCACATCTGGCAATGGTGACTACGCTGATATTGTTAACTTCAAAGCAAGCGATCGCATTCAGCTTAAAGGATCTGCTAATAATTACTTCTTGGGGTCAGCACCAGTCTCTGGATTTAGCAGTTCGGCTGTGGGCATTTTTGCTAATAATGGGACGCAATTAGAATTAATTGCGGTTGTGGAAAGCGGATTAAACCGCAATTTGGCAACAGATACTCGTTTCGTATTTGTTTAATGCAGATTCAAGCGATCGCCTTTTAAGGAAACTTGAGGGCGATCGTTTGGCTGGTACAGAGTAACAGTTTTAAGCAGTCTAATATTTGGAATCTACTTATAAACTATGGTAACTACAAGCACAATTCGCTTTTCTCAGTTTAATGCTTCTTTGAATCGTAATACTCAAGGGCAGTTAGTAACTGATTTATCCACTCCTGATAATGCTCAAGCAAAGGCAGTTGCAGAAATCATCCAGCGTAATAACCCTGATGTACTGCTGATCAATGAGTTTGATTACTCCCCACAGGCGGTTCAACTATTTAAGCAAAATTACTTAGCAATCAGCCAAAATGGTGCAACTCCTGTTGATTACCCCTACTTTTATATTGCTCCTTCCAATACGGGTATTGCTTCAGGATTTGATTTAAACAATAACGGCACAGCAGTTACAACCCCAGGCGAAGCCGGATACGGCGATGATGCTTTGGGATTCGGTAATTTTCCCGGTCAATACGGGATGTTGCTGTTATCCAAATATCCCATTGACACTGCCAATGTCCGCACCTTCCAAAACTTCCTCTGGAAGGATATGCCCAATGCGTTGCTTCCTGATAACTCCGCAACACCACAAGCAAATGATTGGTATTCTCAAGAGGAACTGGCTGTTCTACGCCTTTCTTCTAAAAGCCACTGGGATGTACCCATCCAAGTAAATGGCGAGACGATTCATGTCCTCGCCAGCCACCCCACACCACCGGTTTTTGATGGGCCAGAAGACCGCAACGGCAAACGCAATCATGACGAAATCCGCTTTTGGGCAGACTATATTACCCCTGGTGATAGTAATTACATCTACGACGATCAAGGTAAAACGGGCGGTATTGACGCTGGATCGAGCTTTGTAATTATGGGCGACCAAAATGCTGACCCATTTGATGGTGATAGTGTTGACTACGCTATTCGCCAACTGCTGCAAAATCCTAGTATTAATACTAATATTATCCCTACCAGTCTGGGTGGACCACAACAAGCAGCTTTGCAGGGTGGTGCAAATGTTAACCATGCGGGTAATCCGGCTTTTGACACCGCAGATTTTGGTGATAATACTACTCTCTCAAATCCCGGAAACCTCCGGTCTGATTACGTGCTACCCTCCGCTGACTTAAAAATTGCCAATTCAGGAGTATTTTGGCCGCTCAATACTGACCCGACATTTTCCCCAGTAGGTACTTTTCCCTTCCCCAGTTCTGACCATCGCTTAGTGTTCGCAGATGTGCAAACCGGGCCAAATGAACCAGGTAAAACCATTTCCAGTGCGGGATTTGTCAGGCAAAGTACTTTCCAGACTGGCTTTGTTCCTACTGGTGCAGCAGGAACTGTGGATGGTACGCCAACTCCAGTGGGTGGACTATCTGGTGTCACCTACGATGCTGTTAACAACCGTTACTACGCTATCTCTGATGCTCGTTCTGATACCAACGGTCTGGCTCGCTTGTATACTTTCACTGGTGGTATTGAGGTGAATTTTACCAATGTTACACCCCTCAAAGATAGCACGGGCAACTTTTTTACAGCTTTTAGCCTTGACCCAGAAGGCATTGCCTTAACTAACAATGGTACTGTTTTCATCTCTTCAGAAGGCGAAGTTAGACCGGATTTGGGTGCAAGTCGCGTTAGCAATCCCTTTATTAAAGAGTTTTCACTGACTACAGGTCAAGAGGTGCGATCGCTCCTGATCCCCAGCAAATTCCTACCAGTAGTTCAGGACACCAACAACAACGGTGTTATAGATGCAGGTGATACGCAGACATCAGGCGTTTACAATAACTTGGCATTTGAAAGCCTCACCATCACACCCGACCAGAAAACTCTATTCACCGCCACTGAAAACGCCCTCTTCCAAGATGGATTAAGGGCTTCACTCGCCAGTGGCAGCCGTTCTCGGATTCTGCAATACAATTTGGTCACTGGACAACCAGAAAAAGAATACCTTTATATTACTGATGCGTTGGCGCAGCCCCCCGTAGGGATCGCCGAAGCACCAAACCCCAGCACAGCTTTTGCTGACAATGGTTTAGTAGATTTACTGGCAATAGATAATCGTGGCACATTACTGGCCTTAGAACGTTCCTTTGCACAAGGTGTAGGTAACACCATCAAAATTTACGAAGTTTCGTTGCAAGGTGCAACAGACATTAGTTTCTACGATTCTCTGAATAATTTGAGTGCTGAACAACTAGCAGCGATCGCACCTACTCAAAAACGTCTGCTGTTGAATTTAAATGACTTAAACTTACCTAACGGTACAGATAACATTGAGGGTATCGCTTTTGGCCCCAAACTAGCAGATGGTCGTCAGTCAATTGTACTAGTGAGTGACAACAACTTCAACAACAGCCAATTTACCCAAATCCTCACCTTGGGTGTAGACTTAGTTCCCACCGTTGCACCCACAGTAGAAACCCGCCCCGCTTTGTTGGACGATGAAACTCTCCCAGTGGATCAACGTGCTGATGCTGACGATCCTGCCATCTATGTTAATGCTACGAATTCCGCTGATAGCCTAGTATTGACCTCAGTGAAAAATGGCGGACTGCGGATTTATGATTTGTCTGGTAATTTGTTGCAAACAGTGAATCCTGGTGGTATTCGCTACAACAACGTTGATTTGCAATACGGTTTTAAATTAGGTGGTCAATCTATCGATATTGCGGTAGCTAGTGATCGCCAAAATGATAAACTAGCAATCTTCAAAATTAATCCCAACCCCACCACCCCCGGACAATACCTAGAAAACATTACCGACAGCAGTATCGGGACTCTCTTCCAAGGGCTACCTTTTGCAGAACCTTATTCCTCATCTTCTCGCAGTGCTTACGGGCTGGCATTGTACCGGAGTCCAATCACCAATGATTACTACGTCTTTGTCAATCGCCGGGAAACTGGAGATGTGGCTCAGTATAAACTGATTGACAAAGGTAATGGCAAAATTGGTATTGAACGAGTACGAGAATTTACTGTACCGACAATTGGCGAACGCGAACCCCAAACTGAGGGTATGGTGGTAGACCAGGAAACTGGCTTCCTCTACATTGGACAGGAAGATATTGGTATTTGGAAGTTCCAAGCAGAACCAAACGGTGGCACCACTGGCAAGTTAATTGACAAAGTTAAAGACTTGGGCGGTACTCACCTCACCAACGATGTAGAAGGGCTGACCATTTATTACGGCAAAAATGGCACAGGCTACTTACTAGCATCCAGCCAAGGCGACAACACCTTTGTTGCCTACACCCGTGAAGGCAACAACGAATACGTAGGTAACTTTGCGGTTGGTAACAACGGGACAATTGACAGTGTACAAGAGTCAGACGGTGCAGATGTCATTAACGTCCCACTGGGGCCTAACTTCCCATTTGGTTTATTTGTCACCCAAGATGGCTCCAATGAACCTGGGACAATAGTTAGTGATGAAGGTGAAGAAGAAAATATCAGTTCTAACTTCAAGCTGGTGCCGTGGGAAAATATAGCCAACGCCTTGCCCAATCCTTTAACTATCGACACCACTAGTTACGATCCCCGCAATCCCGTTGCCCAACCCAAACTGACTATTTACGAATTTGAAAATTTACCCAAGTTAGGCACAACCTCTAAGGGTGAAGATATTTTCTTGGGTGGTTTTTCTGGGTTGTATTTCCAAGGCGTTGCAGCAAATGGCAACCTGAAATTTGTCACTAACACAGACCGCGGTCCCAATGGAGAACCGGATGGTGTCAACAGACCATTTTTATTACCCGACTTCCAGCCAGAAATAGTCAGCTTTGAACTCAACCGCACCACAGGTGAAATCACCATCACCAAAAGAACAGAATTATTCCGCCAAGATGGAACAACCCCATTAACGGGACTACCTAATTTGCAAGCTGTAGGAAACGGTTTAGCCTACACAGATGAAATTGCCGTTGACTTAAACAACAATGTTCTTCCTAACGATCCTTTGGGTGCCGACTTAGAAGGAATTATAGTTGCAGAAAATGGTGATTACTGGATGGTAGATGAATATCGTCCTGCCATTTACCACTTTAATAGTAATGGTAAACTAATTGAGCGTTTTATCCCTCAAGGAACTGCCACTGCACCCAACCCAAACCAAGCAGCTGGAACTTTTGGTACTGAGGTATTGCCAGCAGTTTATGCCCAACGCCGCAATAACCGGGGATTTGAAGCTGTGGCATTGGAAGGTAATAAATTATATGCCTTTATTCAGAGTCCAATTGATAATCCAGATGTCGCTAATGACGCGACTTCTAAAGCTTCTCTCAACCTACGAATTCTGGAGTTTGATATTGTTACTAAGCAGGTAACAGGAGAGTATTTATATCGCCTAGAAGGTCTACCAGGAACCGATAAAATTGGCGATGCAGTTTCTTTAGGTAAAGGCAAATTTGCAGTAGTTGAGCGAGATGATAATGGTACATCTGCTGGCAATAAATTAATTTACCAAATTGATTTAGCCGGGGCGACCAACATTAATAACGCTGCTAATTTTAGCTTGCCAGCTGGTAAAACCATTGAGCAACTGACCTCTGGGGAATTAGCTGCTGCCAATATCACCCCTGTGACCAAGAGTTTGATTGCTAATGCTGCTCAGTTGGGTTACACCGGGGTGGAAAAATTAGAAGGTTTGGCGTTGGTAGCACCCAACACCCTAGCTTTGATTAACGACAACGACTTCAATGTTACGGGCAATACTCCTGCCCAGAAACTCGGTATTCTAGAATTACCCAATAATCTGACATCTGTAGAGCCTACTTTACCCGGCAGTTTTGGCTCGACTAACAGCGATACCATTACACTTGAGCCAAATCAAACCTTATTCACAGGTGATGGAGCAGACTTTGTAGAAGGTACTACAGGTAACACAATCGAGACTGGAAGCGGTGAAGATACGGTGCTGGTTGGCAGTAACTCTTCAGTTTCCACGGGGGACGGTGATGATAGTATCTTTATTGGTCAAAATGGTGCTGCTAGCAACACCACTGCCGATGGTGGCAATGGTGATGACCAAATTACTGTCATCGAAGCTGGTGGTATTAATAACATATTAGGAGGCGCAGGGACTGACACCCTGACAGTAGTTGAAGGCTCGCGTCAATCGTTATTCGGTGGCTCAGGCAATGATACACTCACCAGCAACGGCAGCAGTAACCGTTTGTATGGTGGTTCTGGAGATGACAAACTCTTCTCTGGTGTCAATGACTCATTGTTTGGTGGCGATGGTGATGATGTGCTATTTGCAGGTATTGCAGGTGGTAATCGCCTCAGTGGTGGTGCTGGTGCAGATCAGTTTTGGATTGCCAATGCCAGTCTGCCAACTAGTAAGAATATTGTGACTGATTTTGCGATCGCCATTGACAAAATCGGGCTTGGAGGTATTGGTGTGACTCAATTTAGTGGTTTAACTCTATTGCAACAAGGCAGTGATACTTTGGTGAAGGTTGGAAATATAGAGTTAGCTTCATTGGTTGGAATTACATCGACTAGCCTCACAGCCAATGATTTTGTTTTCTCGGCTAGTGTTGTGGTTTGATTGGTCAACCTAGCATAATCGTAATCCGAATTGCTGAACAATACGATCCTCAACTTCTTAAAGAAGTCGGGGATCTGAAACTTCTTGATGAAAGTTTAAAGTATAGCAAGGGACTGGGGACTCTTTACTGGGGACTGGGTGAAAAGTCTTTTTGTGTGTGAGTTTTATCATCTG
The DNA here is from genome assembly GCA_019359545.1 of Desmonostoc geniculatum HA4340-LM1. Taxonomy (GTDB): domain Bacteria; phylum Cyanobacteriota; class Cyanobacteriia; order Cyanobacteriales; family Nostocaceae; genus Nostoc; species Nostoc geniculatum. The sequence goes on from JAHHHB010000019.1 coordinate 49,216, forward strand.
TTGATGTCCTAACCACCAAGGCTTTTGCTATATCAGTTTTTAAGCAGACGCGATCAATCGCGTCTCTACAATAATAAATCTTTCGTCTTGACGGCGATTTACCCTTGTCTCTTGCCTTAATCAAAACGTATTGCTATAAGTTGATCTGGAAAAATTTTCACAAATATTATCTTTTTGAACTGAGTGTATTTTAATCCTTTCTTCCGGTGAATTTATTCTTTTCTTAATCTTTTGATGAAAACATCTTGAAGGCTAGCTAAGTTATCTCATAACTACTATCGATAACTTTGAGTAATTACATTTTTTGTAAATGTATTCTCGTGTTACCGACAAAATCGGACTTAACGGATTTGCAAAATTATATGCTTTTCACTCTGAAATTACCCGTAATTCCGATTTCTAGCGTGAGAAGATGATTGAATTTTTTCACAAATAATGCATTCAGAGAACTTCCATAGCTAGCTGGCGATCGCTCTCAAATCAAACACCCAAAAAACATTCTAATTATGGCAGTTGAATTAGTAGGTTTTGCCTCTTTACCCGCTGATACCTATGGTGATGGCCCGACTTCTGGTGAGGAAATTTCCGGGAATGGTAGAACCGGTCCCTTCCCAGGACAGCCAATACAAGGTTTTAGCGGTGTACAGTTTGCTAACAGTAACTCTCTCTATTTCCTCTCAGATAATGGTTACGGTAGCAAAGATAATAGTGAAGACTTTTTGTTACGTATCCATCGTCTAGACCCCAATTTTAAGGGAACAGAAAACGGCGATGGCACTGTTAATGTTTTAGACTACATTCAACTGTCTGACCCTAACAACAAGATTCCTTTCTCAATAGTTAATGAAGGCACTACCGATAGATTACTGACTGGTGCTGATTTTGATGTAGAGTCATTTGTCTTTGATAAAGATGGTACTATCTGGGTTGGAGAAGAGTTTGGCCCCTATCTACTACATTTCGATGCCAGTGGTAAGTTGTTAGAAGCTCCCATCGCTACACCCGACCAATTCAAAACTTTAGATGGAGAAGCACCATTAGTTATTGGCCACAGAGGTGCTAGTGGAAAGCTTCCAGAACATACTCTAGAAGCCTACAAACAAGCAATTGCGGACGGTGCTGACTTTATTGAGCCTGATTTAGTAGTCACAAAAGATGGTGTATTAATTGCTCGTCATGAACCTGCTTTGGCAATTTTGAACGCTGATGGCACTGTCAATTTCAACAATACAACCACAGACGTTTACGATATTAGCAAATATCCACAGTTTGCCGATCGCCAGAAAACAGTCAGCCTCGATGGAACTCAAATCACAGGTTGGTTTGCTGAAGATTTTACTTTAGAAGAAATCAAGAGTTTAAAAGCCATACAGCGTGTACCTTTCCGCGATCAATCCTTCAATGGTCAATTTGAGATTCCTACCCTGGGCCAAATCATTGACTTGGTGAAACAAGTAGAAGCCGAGACAGGTAAAAAGATTGGTATCTATCCTGAAACCAAGCACCCAACCTATTTTGCCCAAGAAGCTACCTATGTAGGCACCACAGAGAAAATTAATAGAAACATCAGTGAAATACTCATTGATACACTCAAGGCTGAGAACTTCACCGATCCCGCTCGCATTTTCATCCAGTCTTTTGAAGCTGGTAATCTCAAGGATCTACACGATCGCATTATGCCTAATGCTGGCGTAGATATCCCACTGATCCAACTTCTAGATGCAGCTGGCATTCAGCTAAATGGTACCCTCATCGAAACTCAGCCTTATGATTTGGAAGTCAGTAATGACTCTCGCACATATGGTGATTTACGAACTCCAGAAGGCTTAGCTGAAATTGCCACCTATGCTGATGGCATTGGCCCTTGGAAGCGGATGATTGTTAGTGTCAGAGGTACTGATGCTAATAACGATGGTTTGGCAGATGATATCAACAACGATGGCACAGTAAATGATGCTGACAGAACCCTGTTAGCTCCTACGACCTTAGTTCAAGATGCTCACAATGCAGGTTTAGAGGTGCATCCCTACACCTTCCGCGATGAAGACCTGTACCTAGCAGCAGACTACAAAGGTAATGCAGAACTAGAATTTCAGCAGTTCTTTCAATTAGGCGTAGATGCACTGTTCACAGACTTTCCAGATACAGGGGATCAAGTCCGAGATTTCTTGAGTAATCCTCAGAATAACTTAGTGCGATCGCCACAAAACCCCGATGTTCTCTCAGGTGATGCTTTTGCTAACTTAGGTGGCTCCAAAGGTTTTGAAGGCGGAGCAATCAACGCCAGCAAAACCAAGCTCTATATGCTGCTGGAAGGTACGGTTCAAGGCGATCCTGTCGCTACTTTGCGGATTAACGAATTTGACATCGCCAGCCGCCAATATACCGATAATAAACTCTACTACAGACTGGAAAATCCTGGATATGCGATCGGTGATTTAGCAGTCATTAATGACAATGAGTACTTAGTGATTGAGCGCGATAATGGTCAAGGAACTTCTGCTCAATTCAAAAAGATTTTCAAAATAGACTTGTCTAAAGCAGATTCTCATGGCTATGTAGCCAAACAAGAAATTGCCAACTTGTTGAACATCCAGGACCCCAACGACCTCAACGGCGATGGTAAAACCACCTTCGACTTCCCATTTGTCACAATTGAAAACGTTTTAGTTGTTGACAAAAACACCATTTTAGTAGCCAATGACAACAACTATCCCTTCTCAACAGGTCGTCCTGGGAATAACCCTCAAAATCCAGTCATAGATAACAATGAAATTATTCTCCTGAAATTGGAGAATCCCCTCAATCTTGCTCCAGGTTTAGGTCAACCCCAAGCTGAAGAAATTAACTTTGGCTCCACCACCAGTGATGATATTATTACCGAGCCAAATCAAACCTTATTCACAGGTGATGGTGCAGACTTTGTAGAAGGTACTGAAGGTAACACAATCGAAGCCGGAAACGGTGACGATACTGTATTCGTAGGTAGTGACTCTTCAGTATCCGGGGGAGAGGGTGACGACGAGATATTTATTGGTCAAAATGGCGCGGCTTCTAATACCAACGCTGATGGTGGGAATGGTGATGATGTGATTACCGTGGTGGAAGCCGGTGGTAGTAATAATTTATTTGGAGCCGCAGGTGCTGATACTCTCACAGTCATTGAAGGTTCTCGCCAATTATCATTCGGTGGTTCAGGCAATGATAGCGTCAGAAGCGAAGGTAACAATAACCGTTTATATGGCGGTTCTGGCGATGACATCCTGTTCTCAAATCTGAATGACTCCTTGTTTGGTGGGGATGGAGATGATGTGCTATTTGCTGGTCAACAAGGTGGTAACCGTCTCAGCGGCGGTACTGGTATTGACCAATTCTGGATTGCCAATGCTAGCCTACCAACTAGCAAGAATATCGTGAGTGATTTTGCAAGTGGCATTGATAAAATCGGACTTGGTGGTATTGGCGTGACTCAATTTAGTGGCTTAACTCTATTGCAACAAGGTAGTGACACTTTGGTGAAAACCGCAAATACAGAGTTGGCTTTATTAGTTGGAATTACCTCAACTAGCCTCACAGCCAATGATTTTGTGTTCTCGGCTAGTGTCGTGGGTTAATTTGTTCGCCTAGCGTAATAGCATGTGAAAAACGAGATACCCAACTTCTTCAAAAAGTTGGGTATCTCAACCTTAGAGAAAATGATTCTAGTCCAATATGCTTGGATTAAACCCAAAATTATTCATTTAGAGAGGCGATTCATCGAGTCTGAAAGACGTATGTATGTAATTGCTTCTTAATTTTTTGATAACCTCGAAATAATAATTAATTAACTTATATATGAGTTGATATTATTTAGTGTTTGTATTTACGGTTCTTCAGTACCTGTTATGCCAAATTATGAGTTAAACATCAAAGCTTGACTTAAAAATCATTGCCAAAACTCTAAATCATTACCAAAACCCTAAAATGTTAGTAAATGATGTTTATTTCTATTGAATAGCAAGCTTTTAATGGTTCGATCAACAACATTTAGCAGAGTATGTAATCAAGAACCTTATTTACTGAAAAGCTTGATATAAGAAAACTTCAAAAATAGCATTTTAACCATTAGATGAAGTCCGTCTAAGAGGATGTTTGAAAAGTCATGATTGATGTCTCAAATATTTTTTATCCCTCCCTAACCCTCCCCGTATGTATTGGGGAGGGAACCAGATTTTTCTTGTTTCCCCCCAATACATCGGGGGGACTAAGGGGGGTAACAACGTAATTAAAATCACAGCCAATCTCTTTTCAAACAACCTCTAACAAGATGCTAATAGATGAACCTGTTTAAAAAAAGCTATATTCTGGATGAAACCATAACCATGATTGTTAACGGCACTTCAAGTCAAGACGAATTGTACGCCAGTAAAGATGACCAACTTTTTGGTTTTGAAGGAGATGATATTCTAGATGCTTCCAATGGTGAAGGGAATAATTTGCTTGATGGTGGCTCTGGAAGCGATCGCCTTTTTGCCAACAACAACGATACCTTAAGAGGCGGTATTGGAGCAGACGATTTATTTGCTGTAGGTAGTTCTGGCTTTAACATCCTGGAAGGAGGAGAAGACAACGATCGCCTTTTTGTAGTCGAAGGTAGCAATAACAAACTCAATGGTGCTTCCGGAAACGATCGCCTCACAGTTTCCGATGGCACTGGCTACAACACACTATTGGGTGGACTTGGCAATGATGTCTTAAATGTATCGAATGGGACAGGTAATAACAGCCTTGAAGGTAACGAAGGCGATGACGTTTTGATTGGGGGATTAGCTAGCGATCGCTTATTTGGTGGATCTGGTGATGATTTACTATTTAGTGGTAAAAAAGGCAGCCAACTAACAGGAGGTACTGGAGAAGACCGCTTTTTTATCGCTAGTGCAGCCGTTCCTGATGTGGCTGTTGAAGTATTGGATTTTACTCAAGGTCAAGATAAAGTTCTAATTACTGGAATTCCCGAAGTTGAGAAATTCTCAGATTTAATATTACAGCAAATCGGACTCGATACATCCATCAAAGTTAATATCAATGGCGAATTGAAAGAGTTCGGCATTTTAAGAAACGTCCAAGCCAATACTCTGACAGCAGATGACTTTGACTTTCAAGTTGGAGTTTTCGCAATTAGTGATGCTTCAGCGATCGAAGGAAATGTTATTACCTTCACCATTACCCGCGCAGAATATACCCAGTCTGAACAAAGCGTAATTGTATCTACATCTTTGACCACAGAAGATACTGCCAGCACAACTGACTTTGCAACAAAAACAGAGACTATCATTTTTGAAGTAGGAGCAACCCAAAAAAGCTTCACAGTTCAAACAACTCCAGATTTCGTGTTCGAGGGAAATGAGACTTTTACTGTTAGTTTGAGCAATCCTACAAATGAAGCAATTATTAATCCTACTAGTGGTATAGCTAAAGGAACTATCAATAATGACGATCCAAATCCTTTAGTTATCATTACCCAAACTAACGGCACGACAAATGTCACTGAAGAGGGTGCAACTGATAGCTATTCTCTGGTACTTGCAAGCCAGCCAACTGCTGATGTCATCCTTACTATCGATAGTGGTGAGCAAATCCAAATCAGTCCCAAGACTCTCACTTTTACCACACAGAACTGGAATCTAGCGCAAAATGTGACGGTAACAGCGATCGATGATGCGATCGTAGAAGGCCATGACAGTCAGACTATCGAGCATACAGCTGCAAGCACCGATACTGATTATGATGGTATTGCCATTGACCCCGTAAACGTTAGCATCACAGACAACGATATCCCACTATCAAAGAGTGCTGATAGTGATGTCTTCACCATCAAAGGTAATGGCGATAAAGCAAGACTCTCAGTTGAATTGGCAGCCCACAGTTCTAATCAGCTTTATGAACTGGGAGTATTTACCGTCAGCGATGAACAAGGAAATATTGGTAATATTGCGCCTGGTGCTACTGGTTACACTGAAGCTGCCTTGCAAAGAGCCAAGGTGATTTTTTCCTCCCTGGCTGATATTCCCAATGGCTTTAATGGTGACTTAACAAGTCTTTTGGAATTTAACTCTGGTGAACAACTGAGATTTTACTTGGTACGCAACACTACCACTGATACAGTCATGGCAGGACAAGCTGCCATGACTGATGTACTATTTTCTGACCCAACAAATCTTCAAATCGAAAGCTTGAGCGATGGTAGTTTTTCCCTAGTTTGGAAAAACCAAGATTTAGTAGTCAAAATTCAACCCACAGAGCAACAATTACCTTTAGGTGCAAATTTGCAAGGCAAACATCAAGGTGAACTGATTGATTTACGGGGTGTGACACAATCGCCAACAGCTGAGTTTACAGTTCATAGAGAAGCTGCATTCAACAACTTTATCGGGTTCTACCAAGTTGCTGATGAAAATGGTGGTATTGACACTAATGATGATGGCGTAGCAGACATTCTTGTTGGACAGACTGGTTACGCCGAAGCCGCCGTGCGTGGGCGTGTTGCAGACATTAACTTGACAGTAAGCAACCAAGGTACAGCTTCTTACACCGGCACTTTCGGGGCTGATTCGCTATTTGCACCATTTATTATTGTGGATGGCAGACCCGACGCATTTCTTGATAGCAATCCCAATAACAATCCAGCGATTTACTTCCCATTTTTAGGTGCTAACACTAACAATACAGATCACATCCGCCTATTAGGAAATAACACCTTTGGCTTTGAAGATTTAGTAAATGGTGGTGACAAAGATTACAACGATGTGATTGTGCAACTTAATTTCAGTGTCAACGCTGTTTAATATATAGGAATCATATTTGATTTGGTGAAAAATCTAAGTATTTGTAGGGTGTGTTAGGCGTAAGCCGTAACGCACCAAAGTCTTAAGAATGATGCCGTACTCTCGTCGATAACGCACCCTACGTATCTAATACAGATAAGACAGATCGCATTCAGCTGCTAGGAAATAACACCTTTAGTTTTCAAGACTTAGCTAATGGTGGTGACAAAGACTACAACGATGTGATTGTGCGAGTGAATTTCAGCGTTAACGCAGTTTAATAATATTAAATCGGCGTTGCCAGCATCTTGCCCGCCCTAATTATGTAACTTCAATCTGGAAAACTTACCATTTCACAAAATACCTGATAGAGATAGATCTAGGGGCGTACAGATGTACACCCCTACAGCCGATTTATGCGTTCCAAAGATTTTTGTCAATGGTATAAATCCTGAATAAACTCAAATAATTATTTAGCAAAATCGAAGAACCATCACCAGATTTAGCAGATAAGTCCGATTAGTGACTACTCAGCAAAAATGCCTCAAAGCTAACCACCGTTTGGATTATAACTTCAGGGGGTGGTTTTTTTTGCATAGACTTGATATTAATTGAAATCGTAAATTTACTGAAGACAAATGTTGGTTTTATCTCATAAATTAAGGCGACAACTAGTAAATATTAAAAGGTAAAATTATGACAGAGAAAATTTTGAATTTTGTAGAAGTTAAAAAAAATAACACAAATGGTGTCGATGGGCTTGGTGGGAGCTTCTTTACCGCCATCAGCCCCGACGGCAAATACCTCTATGCATCTGGGTATGATGACTCGGCGGTGGTGGTATTTGAGCGCAATCAAGAAACAGGCGAGTTGAGTTTTGTAGAAGTTCAAAAAGATGATACAAATGGCGTCGATGGGCTTGGCAGTGCTGAAGCCCTCGCTCTCAGCCCCGACGGCAAATACCTCTATGTTCCTGGATATGGTGACTCGGCGGTAGCGGTGTTTGAGCGCGATGAGCAAACAGGCCAGCTAAGTTTTGTAGAAGTTCAAAAAGATGATACCAATGGTGTCGATGGACTTGCTAATGCCACTTCTGTAACTGTCAGCCCCGATGGCAAATTCCTCTATGCTACTGGATATGGTGACTCGGCGGTAGCCGTATTTGAGCGTGATGAACTAACAGGCCAGCTAAGTTTTGTAGAAGCTCAAAAAGATGATACAAATGGTGTCGATGGACTTGCTGGTGCCCTCTTTGTAACTGTCAGCCCCGACGGCAAATTCCTCTATGCTGCTGGAGCTGATGAGTCGGCAGTATCGGTATTTGAGCGTGATGAACAAACAGGCCAGCTGAGTTTTGTAGAAGTTCAAAAAGATGATACAAATGGTGTCGATGGACTTGCTGCTGTCAACTCCGTAACTGTCAGCCCCGACGGGAAATTTCTCTATGCTGCTGGATTTGGGGACTCAGCGCTGGCGGTATTTGAGCGCGATGAACAAACAGGCAAGTTGACTTTTGTAGAAGTTCAAAAAGATGATATAAATGGCGTCGATGGACTTAATGCTGCCACCTCTGTAACTGTCAGCCCCGACGGTAAATATCTCTATGCATCTGGATTTGGGGACTCAGCGGTAGCGGTGTTTGAGCGCAATCAACAAACAGGCGAGTTGACTTTTCTAGAAGTTCAAAAAGATGATACCGATGGTGTCGATGGGCTTGCTGCTGTCACTTCTGTAACTCTCAGTCCCGACGGTAAATACCTCTATGCATCTGGATCTTATGATTCGGCGGTGGCGGTGTTTAGTGCGCCTTTCAACAATGCGCCAGAATTGGCAAATGAAATTCAAGATCAAGAAGCTACCGAAGATACTGTCTTTAACTTCATTGTTCCAGTTGACACCTTCAGCGATGTAGATGCTGAAGACATCCTGACTTACACTGCAACTCTGGCAAATGATGATTTACTACCGACTTGGTTGAACTTCAATCCTACTACCCTTACCTTCAGTGGCACTCCGACAAATAACGATGTGGGTAGTCTAGACATCAAAGTTATCGCTGAAGATATTGCTGGAGAGCAAGTCAGTGATGTATTTACACTTGCAGTTGCCCAAAAGAATTCTGCTCCGACAAATTTGATATTTACCGCTATCAGCGATGACGACGATGATGACGATGATGATGATGATGACGATGATGACGATAGTGGTAGTGGCGACGGAGATGATGATGACGATGATGATAAAAAAATCATTGGCTTCTTCACAACCACTGACGCAAACCAAGACGATGAACACACTTATAGCTTAGTGGTGGGTAATGGTGATACTGATAATGATGCATTCATCATTGAGGGAGATAGCCTCAAAATTAAATCTGATGTCACTAAATCTAGTTATAAAATCCGCGTCCGCACTACTGACCTTGGTGGGCTTTCTTTTGATAAGGAATTGGATGTTAATATTGATGGCTTTGGGTCTACAAATACCCAGATAACAACTATTTTCCAGATTGTTAATATTACTCAGAATATCTTTACCGTCAAAAGTAAAGTTAAGGGTGGCAAAGGAAAACTTTCCATTAAAATTAAAACCACGAGTTCTAAAGAAGTAAATGAACTGTGTGTATTTAATGTTGATGATGATGAAGGTAAGATTGACGGTATAGCCCCCGGTGCAGAAGGCTATGCAAAAGCTGCTCTTTTGCGTTCAAAGGTGATTTTCTGCTCCCTTGGCAATTCGCCTAATGGTTTTAATAGTGCCGACTTGACAAATGTATTAGAATTTGAGTCTAATACCAAACTGCGATTCTATACGATATCCAACAGTACTACTCAAGCTGTACTGTCTGGAAAAACATCTTTCTCAAGTGTCGTTTTTTCTTCAGCTACAAATAACAACACAGAAGAAGAAGGATTTTCTCTCAACTTCCAGAATTTGGTTGTGACAGTTCAAGCAACAAATCAACAGATAACTTTGGGTACGGGTTTGCAAGGGAAAAAGGAAGGACAACTGATTGATTTACGCAGTGTGAAACAATCAGTAAAAGCTGACTTTAAGGTTCACAGAGAAGCTGCATTCAACAACTGCGTCGGGTTCTATAAAATTGCTGATGAAAGTGGTGGGATTGACACAAATGGTGATGGTGTAGCAGATGTTCTTGTTGGACAAGCTGGTTACGCCGAAGCCGCCGTGCGTGCGCGTGTTACAGGCATGGATTTGACAGTGAGCAACCAAGGTACAGCCTCTTACAGCAGCATTTTTGGAGCTGATTCTCTGTTTGCACCATTTATTATTGTCGATGGTAAACCCGATGCGTTTCTTGATAGTAATGGCAATAATAATCCCAAGGTTTACTTTGCATTCTTAGGTGCGAACACAGGCAATACAGATCACATTCGTCTTTTGGGTAATAACACTTTTGGCTTTGAAGATTTGCCTTCAGGGGGCGACAAAGATTACAACGACATAATTGTGCAGATCAGTTTGACTGCCAATGCTGTGTAATACAGTAATCTGCTTTGATTTTTGAAATTACAGCAGATTTTAAGTTGGTGGAGTACAAAAATACCCCTCCCCAACCCTGCCCTTGCCAAGGCTGGGGTTGAGGAGGGGTTTACTCCATTTAATATTTTTCTTTCTCCCCCTGCCCCCTGCCTACACAGCGATAGGATATTTTTTTAGTTGGAAGTACCTTAGAGTGTGTAGAATTTTTTCAACAATCCAACTATCAAATAACAGCATCTATACAGAAATAAAGTTTTTATTGATACTTTTAACCTTGTGCCTTTTACTTTTTGGTGAGATAAAATTTCGGTAATTACATAGTAAACTTCCACAACTTCACCTACAACGACAATTGGGCTATTTTCTGGATAGCAATATTAAACTAGTAAATCTACTGAAGCCAGTTACTGTCTTTCCTTCATAAATTTAATAGTTGATTCCTCTACGGTACTTTTCCAGTTGATTCATATTGAACTTAACTGGAAAAAGGTCATGGGGAATTCTTTGACAATTAAGTATGGGTGCTGTTTGATGAGGAAAGCTGACTGTCTTTCCCCATTGACGATACTGTTGTTCCCTATATCAAAGAATTTGTAAAAAATAATTCAAAAATTTAAAGTTTTTTTATTACTAATTCTTAATTAGGGTATTTACTTAGGCAAGTATTTGTGATATTTTCGTGTTGACTATCATAACTTTAAATGCATCAAGCTAAGTTTTCCAAACACGTCTCGATGTATTGATTGAGTTATGAGTATCCATTTTGCATAGTTGCAATAGTAAATCCTGAATTAAAGTTTGTATAAATTATGTAACATTAACCGAGTAATAATCTCTCGTCAATCGATCAAAACTATCGTCATAATTCTCCAATCCAGAATGGCTGAATCCGTGAATTGATGAAACTTGAAGACCTCAACTTCATGATTTGCACAAAATTTAGCAGTTGTACTAGTCTTGATTTTCCAGCTATTCTGACTTCTAGCTTGAAAAAGGGAGTAGGAAATGGGTAGAGACGCCACTAATGGCGGCTGTAGGTGAAAGAAAATCTTTTTGATGTTTGGTTGTCTAATTTCCCTATGATTGACTGAGTTTAAGAATTATTACAAACTATGTTTGTTTTGAATAATCTAACAGTAATAACCGTGTATCTAAATGTAGGTTTGTAATTAGCAAATTCGTTATCTGTGGTATTAGGTGTTTATTTACACTGAATGCTACATGGTCAAGTTAGGAGTTAGAAGTGAGCCAGTGTCGTCTTAAATGCTTCTTCAAACGTCAAATTTTTAACCCCGTATGGGTTAAGAATTGTGTTAATTCTTCATCCCTAACTCGTAACTTGATGACTGATTTTTACCTTCTGATTTATTTGACATGACTTATATTAAGAACACTTTTCCCGAATTTCTCACTACCCTAGAAGGGTTCGATCGCTTACCGGATGAAGCGATCGCCAAGATATCCCAACAACTGCAAGCTTGGCGCTATCGGTTGGGTCAAAAACTCATTGGTAAAGAAAGTCTGCCGGAACACATCACCATCATTTATGAAGGACAAGTGCGGCTGTTGGGATACGAACCCCAGACGCAAATCCCCATCACCTTGAAATTACTGCAACCAGGGGAAATCATCGGCGAAATTGGTTTATTGCGCGATGTTCCTTGTGAAACTGCGATCGCCTCCACCGAAGTAGTATGTTTAACCTTGAGTGCAGCAGCATATTTTCAGCTTTTAGAAGCATACCCAGCTTTTGCCGAGGCTCGGAAAAACCGCAGTAATTTAGTCGAAGTTTTTGATATTCTCAGCTCATACTGGCAAAAGCAAGCGATCGCCACATTAAATCTCAAAGAATTAACACAAACAGCTTTACCAGAAGCAACAATCCAGTATCTCACCCCAGGCAAAACTCCATTCGATCAACTCGATAGCGAACGCGTTTGGTTTGTCAGTGGTGGGGGTACCGTGACGAATTTTGCCGTTGGCGATCGGCTAGAATCAGAGGACAACGACAAAATCCAAGTTGTCGGTCGAACTTCCGCACGTTTAGTAGGTCTAAGTCCCTCAACCCTGATCTTGCAAGATACTCGACCTCTTGAACTTGTAGTCAGCGACACCCAATCACATAGCCAAGATCCACTAGATATTCCCTACGCATCAGATCAAATAGTCTTACCACAAACAACCGATCAGACTTCAAAAAATTCGGCAAAAAACATAAAATACCCATTTTTTAGCGGGAAAGGAGAATTAAATACAGCCTTCGCCTGCTTCCAAATGCTTGCGAAACACTTAGAAATGCCGTTTCGTCGAGAGGTGGTTCGCCGCATTTTAAACGAGCAAATCAAACGCCAGGGTAATATTTCCTTTCCAGCAATTGCTTACCTAGCAGAGTTAATTGGACTCAAGGCGCAACTAGTAGATCTGCCAGTGGCCTCAGTGACGCGGATTCCCACACCAGCATTAATTCGCTATGCCGATAATTATGCCGTTTTATATGCAACCGACGCCAACACTATGGTTGTGGGTGTACCATCCCAAGGAATTGTCCGCTGCAAACCCGCTCAATTTATTGAACAATTAGATACCGACCCTGCCAACTTTCCGCCACAAGTTAGGGTATTACTGCTGACAGCTACCAAAGAAACACCCCAAGAACGTTTTGGTTTGCGGTGGTTTATCCCTTATTTGTCACGCTATCGCCGAGTACTAATAGAAGTATTTATCGCTTCCTTTTTCGTACAGTTAGCAGCATTAGCAAATCCCTTGGTAGTGCAGTTAATTATCGACAAAGTTATCACCCAAAATAGTATTGGGACTTTACATATTTTGGGGATTTTACTATTAGTAGTCGGGCTATTTGAAGCAGTGTTAACGACCTTACGAACCTACCTATTTGTCGATACGACAAATCGCATCGATATGGGTTTAGGTTCGGAAATTATTGACCACTTATTACGTCTACCACTACGTTATTTTGAAAAGCGACCGGTGGGTGAACTTTCTACTCGGATTAACGAACTAGAAAACATCCGCCAATTTCTCACAGGTACTGCTTTAACAGTGGGGTTAGATGCTCTGTTTTCCGTGGTTTATATCGGTGTGATGCTGATTTATAGTTGGCAACTCACCTTAGTAGGTTTAAGCACAATTCCCGTGTTTGTGATTATTACCCTAATAGCATCTCCCACCATTAGCAGACAATTACGCAGCAAAGCCGAACGCAACTCCGAAACTCAATCTTATTTAGTGGAGGTGATGTCAGGAATTCAAACAGTCAAAGCGCAGAATATCGAATTGCGATCGCGCTTTTCCTGGCAAGAGCGTTATGCTCGTTTTGTCGCCGCTGGTTTTAAAACAGTCGTTACTTCTACCCTTGCCAACTCTACCAGTAACTTCCTCAACAAACTCAGCAGCTTACTAGTTTTGTGGGTAGGAGCTTATTTAGTACTCCAACAAGAATTAACTTTAGGTGAATTAATCGCCTTCAGAATCATATCTGGTTACGTTACCAGCCCAATATTGCGCTTAGCTCAACTCTGGCAAAGCTTCCAAGAAACTGCCTTGTCCATAGAACGTTTGAGCGATATTGTTGATACACCAGAAGAAGCAGAAACAGACCGCTACAATATACCCTTACCGACAATTACCGGAGCAGTCAAATACGAAAATGTTTCCTTCCGATTTGGCACTACTGGCCCTCTACAACTTTCTAACGTCAACGTCGAATTTGCTCCCGGAAAATTTGTTGGCATTGTCGGGCAAAGTGGCTCTGGTAAAAGTACAATGATGAAATTATTGCTGAGACTTTATGAAACCGAGTCCGGCAGAATTTTGATTGATGGTTACGACATTGCCAAAGTAGAACTTTATTCACTGCGACGACAAATTGGTGTAGTTCCCCAAGAAACATTGTTGTTTGATGGCAGCGTTCAAGAAAATATTGCCTTGACAAATCCTGATGCAACAACCGAAGAAATTATCCAAGCAGCTCAGGTAGCCTGTGCCCACGAATTTATCATGAACTTGCCCAACGGTTACAACACACGGGTAGGAGAACGTGGTTCTGCACTTTCTGGTGGACAACGACAAAGAATTGCGATCGCCCGTTCTGTTTTACAACGACCAAAATTACTAGTTTTAGATGAAGCAACTAGCGCATTAGATTATCCCACAGAGCGGCAAATATGTCTCAACTTAGCCAGGGCATTCAAGGGTGATACAGTATTTTTTATTACCCACCGATTGAACACCGTCAGTAATGCAGACATCATCGTTGTCATGGATAACAGCAGGGTTATAGAACAAGGTAGCCATCAAGAATTAATGGCCGCTAAAGGTCATTATTACTACCTGTATCAGCAACAAGAAGTGAACTTATGAACACGAGTCACAATGGGCTACGCCCCGCTGCGCTAACAGAATTCACAATTCTGAATTCAGAAATCAGAATTCAGCAATAACCGTAGGGTGGACACCAGTATCGATAAACGTTGTCCACCCTACAAAAATTTCTTTTTCAATCCAAAATTCAAAATTCAAAATCCAAAATCACTATGACTCAACTTAATGGAAATCACACCAACGGCAATTATAAAAACGGAGCAAAACAAGATTCACGAGTTGTGACAAAACAACAAAAAGCTGCTCCAGAATCTTTAATTAGCTCAAATCCTCAAGAATTTGAGCAGTCCGTTATTTTGCGTCAATCTCCAATTTGGTCACGTACAATTATGGTGACCTTAATGGCCTTAGCCTGTTTTGGAATAGCTTGGACTTATTTTGCCAAAATTGAGCAGGTAGTACCAGCAACAGGGCAACTAAAACCGCAAGGAACAGTTAAAGAAGTTCAAGCCCCTGTAAGCGGAGTAGTGAAAGCGCTTTATGTGAAAGACGGACAAGAAGTTAAGCAAGGAGATTTGCTACTAACTTTTGATTCCATTGCCTCTGTTGCTGAATTAAATTCTTTGAATAAAATTCGTATTGCATTAACTAAAGAAAACCAAATTTATCGGCGACTGTTAGGAGCAAGCACTGGTACAACATCAGAACTATTATTTCTGCGTAGTAACTTGCCACCAGAAACTACTTTTTTGTTGAAAAATCGGGCAGCTTTAGTAGCAGAAAATGATTTGTTGCGGACTCAGTTAAGAAATTCCGGACAAGATTATGCATTGGGAATTGATGAACAACAACGTCTACAAGTTGCCAAGCAAGAATTAGATTCTCGTTCTTCCGCTGCACGGTTAGAAGTAGAAAAAACCAGGAAACAACTGACTCAAACTCAAGTTAAACTGGAAGATAGTAAATCAAGTTTAGCTATTCAACAAAGAATTTTAGATAAACTCAAAATTCTCTCAGAAGAAGGTGGCATTTCTCAGCTTCAGTATCTCAATCAACAACAAGAAGTACAAAACCGCACAGCAGAAGTAGCCCAATTAGGTGAAGAACTGAAACGTCTCCAATTCGATATTGAAAAAGGACAACAAGAGGTAAGCAATACAGTAGCTATCACTGACAAAAACGTTTTGGATAAAATAGGTGACAACAAAAAACGTATTGCCGAAATCGATAGCCAATTCATGAAAGTTATTCTAGATAACGAGCAACGTTTAGCAGATGTCAATAGTAAAATATCCCAAACAGAATTAAACGTAAGATATCAAGAACTCCGCGCACCGGTGTCCGGAACAGTTTTTGATTTGCAAGCCAAAAACCCTGGATTTGTAGCGAATCCAACAACAAAACTGATGCAAATTGTACCAAACGAAAACTATATAGGTGAAGTTTTCATCACAAACAAAGATATCGGTTTTGTGCGAAAAGGGATGAAAGTAGATGTCAGAATTGACTCCTTTCCTTACAGCGAATTTGGCGATATCAAAGGAGAAGTACTAGGAATAGCTTCAGACGCATTACCACCAGATCAAACACATCAGTTTTATCGATTTCCCGCTAAAGTATCTTTGGATAAACAATCCTTAGTTATTAAGGGTAAAACGGTTTCTTTACAGTCAGGTATGTCCATCAGTGCCAATATAAAAGTGCGGGAAGAACGAACTGTCTTGAGTCTATTCACTGAGTTATTTACCAAGCAAATTGATACTCTCAAAGAAGTACGTTAATTTACAGCAGAACTCAGAATTGGCTACGCCCCGCTGCGCTAACAGAATTCAGTAGTAGGGGCGTACAGATGTTGTTAGAAACATTAAAAAACTGGAGATTTCGTCATAATTATTTCCCTTGAAATATCAAATACGTCCCTCCTAAACCTTCCACAATGGTACGTGTATTAGCAATCATCATTTTTTGATAAGTATCTGCTTCGCCTCCAACTTCTCCAAGTCCCTCAGAATACAACTTCCTTTCAGAAATTTTCACATCAGCTTCTCTGGCTACCGATTGAATTAAATTAGGGTTAATTGCTACCTCAGGAAAAATAGTTGGCACTTTAGCCTGTTTAATATTTTTAGCCAAATTATTGACTCGTGCAGCTGTCAGTTTTTCTCTACTGCTAATACTTTCCATTCCCCCTGTTAATGAAATACGGTATGATTTAGCATAATAACCAAATGCATCAGAGGTGGTAAACAACTTGCGTTGTTTCTCAGGAATACTTGCAATTCTTGATTTAATCCAGGTATCTAGTTGAGTTAGTTCATTTGTGATTTTTTTGGTATTGCTGGTATAAACCTCTGCATTACTAGATGCTACTTTTTTGAGGTTACTATTAATTACTTCTACCATCTGCATCGCATTCTTAGCATTGTGCCAAACATGAGGATCGGTTACTGCTTTACCATCTTCCCGAAATTTTTGTGGCTTAGGTACTGCAACTTGGGCGATCGCTATTTTCGGTGCAGAATTTTTAGTTCCTTTAATTAATTTGAGCAGATTTGGTTCAAAATTATAACCAGTATAGAGAATCAGATTAGCTTGCTCAAGAGCTTTACGATCTTCCGGTTTTGGTTTATAAGTTTTGGGATTGGCAGTAGGGGAAATCAAACAGGTGAGGTTAACTGTATTCCCAGCAACTTGTCTGGTTAAGTCACAGAGTACACTTGTGGTTGCTACAACTTGGGGAAGATTTTCATTCACCTCGGCAGTAGTCTGAGTAAATGTAGTTCTTGCAGCTTGATTTTGGCACCCAACAAATCCAATCGTCAATCCAACAAGAATACCTCGTAATAAATTATTTCGTGGTGATTTATTTGACATCCTCATCTCCTACTGGATGCATAAAAAAAGATAATCATTATTATTCAAGAATTCAAAATTCAGCAAACAAGGTTTTTGCAGGTAAAATGTAGCCTCATGCGACGGGCTGTAAAACTGCTAAAGGTAAAAGCACCAAGATACGAGGCGATGCTAGGGTATCTCTTTGGTAGAAAATGTAGTGCAGTCTTTCACTATCTGCATCAAGCAACTATACCATTGTGGTGATGTGCCGTCAAAGTCGCAAATTGATTAAGGAGAGGAACATAGTGATGATGGGGCGTATCGATCATACGGGTTGATGGGAGCATACCAAGTCGTGAATCTAAGGCAATTGTAGCTGTGGTTTTGCGAGGCGTGGATATGTATTTGTTACAAAATTGGCAAATTTGCGATTTTTTAGTCATTAAATTATTGCAGCTACAACAGTGGGTAAGTCAAGGAGCAAGGCTAACTCAACTTCCTATGAATCGTTTACCTAAAACTGAATCTGCTTAGGGACTTCCAAGGAAAAAATATTCCATAGTAGGGTAGCACAGCTGTGCTACCGGAAAAATGTACAAATAATTTGGGATAATTTATTTTTTGGAAGTCCCTTAACTGACTACAGTTCACTTAGGCTCGAATCGAATACGTCCTACGAGCACGACAACCAAAATATTTTTCACAACCAGAGAATCTTATTGATATTTCCTACAATTGTTATTAAGCCAAGTATATTGTTTGAGAAACTTATGTTCGCTCATAATCTAAGGCAAACAAGATATTTACCCCACAAAATTGGATAATTATTCCTTTGTAATCCCTAACTACATAGAACAATTTATCAAATCTGATATTAGTCAAGATCAACAATGGTAATTATAGTCGTCATAATTAACACCTTTATTTCGTTGATACTACTGTATGGTGCTTGGCAAGTGTGGCAACTTAAGCAGCGACTAGCATGTATAGCAGATAGCTTAACCGCCTATGAAATTTGTACCCATGCAACACTGCATAAAGCACCTGAAAATATTTATCTGAGTCAGCAGAATATTTCTAACTTACGGCAGAGAAACCAAGCACTACAGATACAAATTCAACAAGTCCAGCAAATTATCAGTCTGATTTTGCTAGGGCGGCAAATCTGGCAGCGTTATTTTCTGAGACCACGGTTAACACCTGGGAAAACAACACTCACAAAATGAATTAATTAACAAAAGGTGACAATTGAGCAACTCCTGATCCAGAAATCAGAATTGACAGCAAAATTTTTAATTCTGATTTCTTAGAATAAAAGCAACATTTGTGGCTGATATTTTGTCAGGATAGTAACTACTAGACTGTGAGCGAAGCTTAGCTACCTTTAACAAGGGACTCAAGCCCCTTGTCTGCTGAATTGAGATGGTAGCTGGATTTGCACCATGCTGCACATAGATAAAATTGTTTAAGTCTTGCAAGGGGGGGAAACCCACCTAAAATGGGTCTAAGGAGAGAAACAATAAAATGTCTAATAATCGTTCTGGAATATTTGTTGGCGGTTTGATGCTGGGAGCGACCATCGGCGCTTTAGCCGGTTTACTTGCTGCTCCACGCACAGGGCGCGAAACGCGTAAAATTTTGCAAAAATCTGCCAATGCTATCCCAGACTTGGCAGAAGATATATCAACAAGTGTGCAAATCCAGGCAGATCGTCTTTCTGCCAGCGCATTGCGAAACTGGGATGAAACTTTAGATAGATTACGGGAAGCGATCGCCGCAGGTGTAGATGCTAGTCAGCGGGAAAGCCAAGTCTTGAACCGGCAAACATCTATTGAGGACTCAGATTCTCTTCCCCAGCAATTAGAACGCTTATAAATGATCTAACCGTGATTGAACCCCTGTTTTGGTTGGGACTTTCCTTACTGTTAGTCGCCACAAGCTTAACTGCGGTTTTAGTGGCGGCTATACCGGCTTTGCAGGAGTTAGCACGCGCTGCTCGCAGTGCAGAAAAGCTATTTGACACACTCTCACGAGAATTACCACCTACTCTAGATGCTATCCGCGTCACTGGTTTAGAAATTACTGACTTAACTGATGATGTCAGTCAAGGTGTAAAAAGTGCCAGTCAAGTTGTCAAACAAGTAGACCAAAGCCTTGATACTGCGAGAAAACAAGCTCAAAATCTGCAAGTAGGTACACGCAGCATAGTTGTTGGCGTCAAAGCAGCTTGGAGAAACTTCACGCGCCAAAAACCTGCGAGGCGAACAGGCGATCGCTTGCCAAGCAATGAAAAACCACCCCTAACGTTGCGAGAACGAGAAGTGCTCAGGCCAGAAAATCGTCGGAGTAAAGCAGAGGTATACCGCACTAATGACGGTTATAACGATGCCAGTAGCTGGGAAAACAATTTTGATGAGGAAGATTGAGCAACAAAAGGGCATAGAGCATTGCTTATCTTCTTTGTTGCAAGTGTCAAAAGGTACTATTTCATCAGCTTCAAAAAAAGCGATTTTTGTTTATGGATAAACTTTGGCACTGTATTCAGCAATTTGGGAAAACGGGTGAAGCATATTTTAATCAAGCCGTCTTTTTAGGAGAAATGTGCTTGTTCCCAAATTTCTGCCATGAACCAAGTACATACGAGGTTGTTTGCAAATTTGTAGATAGCGTGAATAGCCAATATAAATCTTGGGACAGTTCAATAGGGGATTTCTTTGTATTTGCAAAACCTAGCGGATATTGCAGTTTTGATAAAGGCTGCATTAGCACTCGTGATGTTGTCAATTTGTGTGATTTTGGCAAATATTTATATCCAGAGGCAGGAAATATACTGAATATACATTATTGGGTTCTAATGAGAATGATAATAAAAAAAACAACAAGAGACAATAAATAATGACTTACTAACACTCTTCCCATCTACGATTATCATTTTTTCAAAGATATTTTGAGTATTTTAACTGATTGACAAAACGCACTTTATATTAAATCACCACGAATGCCACTCGCAATCCCCACTCCTCAAAAACCCTTTGCTTTGATCCCTTAGATTAGAGTAAAGTAAACAAGTGTAAAGAAGTATCATTTTTCTAGTACTCTTTTAAAACAACTTGTTCACTTTTACCTTTGATATTTGTATAAAAACGTCCATGCAGTCTTGTTTTTGGCGACGAATCCTAGTATCTATTGCAGTATTTTTCCTGGCTGGGTCAATTTGGGTGATGCATTCTCCCCCAGCACTGGCTTATGACAATCCTGACTTACTTCCCAAGACGTTTACTCCAGTTGTAGACTTAGCTAAATCTCTTCCTGAACTACAGGAAGAAAAACTTGTCAAAGATTTAGAGCAGTTTGAAACCGATACGGGCTGGAAATTACGAGTATTGACTCAGTATGACCGCACTCCAGGTCGGGCAGTGATTAATTATTGGGGTTTAGACGATAAAAGTATTTTGCTAGTTGCTGACTCTCGCGGCGGTAACATCCTGAGCTTTAGTGTCGGTGATGCTGTTTATGAACTTTTGCCCCGGACTTTCTGGATAGAACTGCAAACCAGGTTTGGTAATTTGTACTTTGTACGCGAACAAGGCGAAGACCAAGCTATTCTCCAAGCCTTAGAATCTGTGAAAGGCTGTTTACTCAAAGGTGGTTGCAATGTTGTCCCCGGACTACCACGAGAGCAGTGGATTCTCACCTTGATTACTTCAGTTATTGGTGGGATAATTTGCGGATTTGCAGCTCAACCCCGTGAAAAAGGACAAGTTTTTGCTTGGCAATGGGCTTTAATTTTCTCTCCTTTGTGGGGAATCTTGTTTATTGCCTTTGGCATCGGGCCAGTAGTGACACGTACAAGCGACTGGTTACCCCTAGTTCGTAATATTTCTGGGTTTCTCATCGGCGTCCTAGTTGCTTATTTATCCCCTGTTTTCAGCAGGCCTTCTTCCAGTAATGAGTAAAGAGTGCTGAATTCTGAGTTCTGAATTCTGAATTCTGAATTCTCACTCCTAACTCCTAGCTCTCTTAAACTGATAAGCTGAAAGCTGATATTTGAGAAGCTCAACAAAAATGGAATGGCACGTAACTGATGCTCAAAGTTTAGCAATCATTGATAGTGAAATTGGCGATCATGTCTTTTCACCGGCAGAGTATGAGATTGTGCGTCGGGTAATCTACGCCACCGCTGACTTTGAGTATAAGTCTTTGATTTCCTTCTCTGAGCGTGCCTTGCAAGCTGGAGCAGCAGCATTAGCTGCCCGTAGCACGATTGTGGTAGATGTACCGATGGTACAAGTAGGTATTGCCTACGACATTCAAAATACTTTTGCCAATCCAGTGTATTGCAGTATGGAAGCTTTGACACGCCCTCAAAAAGAAAAAACGCGGGCTGCATGGGGAATAGAAACCCTCGCAAAGCGTTATCCAGAGGGGGTTTTTGTGGTTGGTCAAGCGCAAACAGCATTAACAGCATTGGTGGATTTAATTGAAGCTGAGGAAATTAGACCCGCTTTAATAATTGCGACTCCAGTGGGATTTATAAATCTCGATCAAGCTAAAGGGCGTTTACAAGACTCTCTAGTTCCTCACATTACAATAGAAAGTCGCAAAGGTAATGCAGTTGTAGCAGCTGCGATTGTTGATGGATTGGTCGATTTGGCTTGGCAAGCCTATGGGCAAGATGGCAATAGAGGAAGCTAGGAAAGTTCGCTGTGTGCTATTCTGTATCCAAAAGAGTATTCATAATTAGTGAATATCCTGATATTTTTATTGAATAGCCTCGAGTAAGGAGCCTACTATTGTGGTAATTGAAGGTTTTAGTCTAAGCGCATATATTGCTATCCCTGTAGTTTTAAGTCTTTTGCTTGAGGGAGACAACATAAAAGTATCTGTAGTTAAAAATGTTCGTCAGGTATCTACTCAACAGGAAACAATAGCACCCAGCCGCCAATTAATCAGTACTAAACCGACTGCAAAAACATACTATGTTAGTGGTACTGGGAATGACAAAAATAATGGACTTTCTACTTCATCTGCCTTTAGGACTATTCAAAAGGCAGCCAACCTGACTAACCCTGGTGACACAGTATTGATTATGAACGGAGTATACAAAAACGCACCCAAAGCCGGGTCTGTAGTAAGTATTAAACGTTCTGGAACTGCAAATGCATGGATTAAATTTAAAGCATATCCTGGACATTTCCCAAAAATTCAACACAATACATGGAACGGTATTTCGATTTCAGATAAAGCTTCATATATCGAGATCAACGGTCTTGAAGTAATGGGGAACAATGCTAATGTAACCCTTGACTATGCAATAAGTGAAAAAAATAATAAACTAAACCCACTAACGAATGGAAATTGCATCAACGTAGATGGACGAGTAAATGGTCATACTCACCATATACGTATTGTCAATAATAAGGTACATGGGTGTGGAGGAGGAGGCATCTCAGTTATTCAATCAGACTATGTGACAGTGGATAATAACGTGGTATTCGATAATAGCTGGTATAACGTCTATGGTTGCAGCGGTATTTCGATGTTGACTAATTGGAACTTTGATAATTACCGGGGATATAAAATGTTCGTAACGAACAACAAGACCTATAACAATCGACAGTATATTCCTTGGATTCAGACTGGAACTATCACGGACGGAAATGGCATTATTATCGATAGTACACATAATCAGGACACCCCAAAATTAGGTCCATATAAAGGACGTACTTTAGTTAAAAACAATCTGACATTTCACAATGGTGGTTCAGGTATTCATGCATTTTATAGCGATCATGTTGATATTTTCAATAACACGGCTTTTTTAAATAATCAGAGTCCAGAACTTAAAGGTGGACAAATATTTGCTCATACGTCATCTGATGTCAAAATTTTAAATAACATTCTTTATGCTTTTCCTGGCAAAAATGTTAACAGTAACACTAAAAACGAAAATGTTATTTATGATTACAATATATACTTAAATACTTCCTCTGTAAGTGTTAAAGGACCTCATGATATTGTTGCAGATGCAGAGTTTGTCAGGGAACATCCAACGTTGAAAAAAATAGCTGGTGATTGGAAATCACAGCTATATAAACAAAGTCGAGATCTACCGAATTCCATAAAAATTGAGTCGGTAAGTTTTGTTTGTCAACCAGTGACTTATACTCTCAAAGGAAAACTCATCAAGGTTGGATGTTCGCGTTAGTGAAAGTTGTTGACTTTTGCTTGCAGAGATTGAAGGGACTTGCATAAATCAAAAATAAAGAACCCCACCCCGCATTTGAGTAAAGCAAACGCTCCCCTCCCGAAGAACCTACGGTGTACACACAAGTCGTGAAATTCCACCTGACACTTGGTTTCGTCCTCTAGCAATAGGATTGTGCTCCCGCTCCCAAAGCCTGGGAGCAGCAAGGAGGAACCACGTTCGCGGAGCGTGTCGTAGACAAGCAATCGCTTTAACCACGGGATTATGTGATTACTTCGCTCCGTTATCACTGCGCTCGTAATGACCATTTTTGGGGTCTATAACGCCTGAAACCCTTTCAGATAGTACTTGTGTGTACACCGTAGCCCGAAGAACGGGGAGGGGTGTTAGGGACTTTTGCAAGAGACTTCATGAACACAGTGAGCGCAAAGCGCACGCTACGCGAGCACAAGAAAGGAATGAAAATATCTCTTTCCCCGGATTTCTCACCACATCTCTCAAAACCTTGAGCAGGGGAGCAGGGGAGCAGGGGAGAAGTTGCAGTAAGTTTTTCCCTTCTGCCCCTCTGATCTCAAGCTTGTGAGAAACGCGGGTTTCCCAGTCCCCAATCCCCAATCCCCAGTCCCCAGTCCCCAGTCCCTATTTTCAAGTTAGGTCTATTCTCAATCACTCCTCTACTCTACGCCGACGCCGACGCGGCCTTCTTTCCTCTTGAGCTTCACGCAAGCGACGGCCGACTTCGTTAAAAAAATCGCGCCGCAGGTAAGGATAATCACTAACCCACAGTTCGCGGCTGGGAATGTATATATCAGTGAATTCTTCAATGCTGCTTAAATCCGGGCGATTTGACATCACTACTGTTTCTGCTATTTGACCACGAGCGATCGCTTTGTGGCTAGGACGTAGGGGCGCGTCAAATTCAATACTAAATCCTGTGTCGTCACCCACCTCTAAATTAATCCGTTTTTCTCGGTTTTCTACAATTACCAATTCACCCTTGCTATTAACAGTTTCCTGCTTCCCAACTAACTGGTCTGTAATCCACCAATCCAGGATTCGGCCACGAAAAAAGCCGCTGTATTTGTAACGGCGGCATTTTACATTCCGCATACTTGCTTGAAACACTGGATACCATAGCCAAAAAAAAGCGCTAACTACCCCCAGCACAAATATTATTGGACCAAACTCCAGCCTGAACAAGGCTTTCACAAGCAGAATTACAACTAACGAAACTACAGAAATTAACAGGCGTTGCAAAAAATTTGCAAACTTTCCCCAGTAGTACTTGTACTGAAGACCAGTGGCAATTAAGGGGACAATTTGTTCAAATTTCTGGCGAGTCAGTGGTACTAACATGAATGCTGAGTAGTAAGTTTAACAAAAAAAGAATAAAGACGTCAGTCATCAGAAAAAGAAATTGAACTTCTGACTTCTGACTCCTGAATTCTGAATTCTCTTTTAAAGTATTTTTTCTAATCCATATACTAACGACTTTAGCGCTAAGACTTTGCGAATGGCTAATAGGACTCCTGGCATATAGCAAGCGCGATCGCTCGTATCATGTCGTAAAGTATAAATCTGTCCCGGTGCGCCAAAAATAACTTCCTGATGGGCAACCAATCCCGGCAAGCGTACACTATGAATTCTAATGCCTTCCTCTGCTTGGCTCCCCCTAGCTCCTGGTAATTTCTCAGTTTCTTCCACTAAGGGCGGGTTAAAAGTTTTACCTAATTCTCCTAATAACTGCGCCGTTTGAATAGCAGTACCGCTGGGAGCATCAGCTTTTTGATTGTGATGCAGTTCGATAATTTCTACGTGGTCAAAATATTGAGAGGCAGCGACTGCGGCTTGTTGCAGCAGCACCATACCAATGGAAAAGTTAGGAATAATTAGACAACCAGTGCTAGCTTTTTCGGCAAAGTCACCTAAGTCTTGAATTTGTTCTGGACTTAATCCAGTGGTGCCGACTACAGGACGAATACCATAGGCGATCGCACTACGAATATTGTCATAAACTGAATCTGGATGGGTAAAGTCTACGATCACCCCTGGGGGTCCTTGTCTATCTCCAGCCACATAACCCAACATCGGTTCTAATTGATTAGTAATCGGCACTTCCAAAGGTTCGCTTAAACCCGCCAATTCTCCAGCATCTTTATCTTGATGTTCCGGACTGCTGTCAATTGCACCCACTAGGTTCAAATCTGGTGCTTGCGCCACCGCCTTAACTACTTCACGACCCATTTTACCAGCAGCACCGTTGACAATAACCGGGATAGGAGCTTGATTCGTCATATGTTGAGAAATACTTTTTGAGTCAACAAAGGAATTGTAAAGACTTTTGCGATGTAAAAATACTATAGGACTAGTATTTGATTTTTGAAATATTACGTAGGGTGC
The DNA here is from genome assembly GCA_019359545.1 of Desmonostoc geniculatum HA4340-LM1. Lineage (GTDB taxonomy): Bacteria > Cyanobacteriota > Cyanobacteriia > Cyanobacteriales > Nostocaceae > Nostoc > Nostoc geniculatum. The sequence continues at coordinate 75,307 of JAHHHB010000019.1, forward strand.
GTTAGCGGAGCGTAACGCACCAAAAGCTTGAGATGGTGCGTTACGGCTTACGCCTAACACACCCTACAAATACTTAGATTTTTTCAGAAATCAAATATGATTCCTATAGTCCCCAGTTCCTAGCTGCTTTTTCATGGATGACGCTAAAAATTTTTTCATAGGCATCGCCTTGGTAAGTAGCTCTATGTAGAACTATTAACCTTTTTTGTCAAGTTTAGTTGACTCACTGTAATAATATTTGTTATATTTATTTACATAGGTTAACAAAGCAGCAAAGCAAGCCATCTAGCTAAGGTTGCACCCTATATATTACCTTTCTAGTTTTGGCTGCCTTGGATGTTAGCTAAAAAATAGACTTCGGTATCGGTATATCTCATCGACATTTGGACTTCTCCCATTTACCTCGGCTATCAAGTCGGGGTTTTTTGTGTTTTTAATTAGTCCTGCCCATCTTATGCTTTATCCGAAGCGTGCCGCTTGGTGGGAGAATAAAAACGAGAAATGATGCAAGTCTTGTATTGCCTCCAGCCCAAAGGAATCTGTATAAATGTGGAAACGAATTGTATTAATTTTACTATTGGTGTTGAGCTTCAGCCTGAGTAATTCTGGTGTAGCAGTTGCAGGTGGACTCAAAAGCTTTGTAGACACCAATGATGGCTATCAGTTTTTATATCCTAATGGCTGGCTGCAAGTTAAAGTTGCCAACGGCCCAGATGTGGTTTTTCACGATTTAATCGAGGTAACCGAAAATGTTTCTGTAGTGATTAGCCCGGTTCCAGAAAATAAAACCTTAGCAGAATTGGGAACTCCAACAGAAGTAGGATACAAACTGGGAAAAGCAGCTCTAGCACCTGCTAATTCTGGTCGTTCAGCTGAATTAATTAATGCCGCGCAGCAAGAAGTAGACGGTAAAACGTACTACCTTTTGGAGTATGAAGTTAAACTCCCCAATCAACAGCAACGACACAACATCGCCAGCGTCGCTGTTAGCCGTGGTAAACTTTTTACTTTCAACGCCTCAATTTCTGAAAAACGCTGGCCAAAAGTTAAAGAAACAATTGATGAAGTTGTAAATTCTTTTTCTGTTTATTAATTGGGAGTGGGGAATTAGGAGTTAGGAGTTAGGAGTTAAGAGTTAAAAGTTATTCTCCCCCTGCCTCCCCTGCCTCCCCTGCCTCCCATGCCTCCCCATCTCCCTCATCCCCCTCATCTCGTGCTTTTGTATGAGCATTCCACCTTTCGTACTGGCCTCAGCTTCTCCAGCGCGGCGGCGCTTGCTGCAAACTGTTGGTATTGAACCGATAGTTCGACCTAGTGACTTTGATGAGTCGCAAATTCAATTAAGTGAACCTGAACAATTGGTCAAAACTCTTGCCCAGTACAAAGCCCAAACTGTAGCCCCGCAGTTTGAATCAGGTCTGATTATGGGTTGTGATTCGGTTTTGTCTGTCAATAGTGAGATTCATGGCAAACCAGTAGACGCTAGTGAAGCGATCGCCCGTTGGGAGATAATGCAAGGTAGCTTTGGCGACTTATACACAGGTCACGCCTTGATAGACCTTGAACAAAATCGCACTTTAGTCAAGTTTCAAGTTACAAGAGTTTACTTTGCTCCAATGAACAACAAGGCAATTGAAGCTTATGTGGCTACGGGTGAACCCCTCAAGTGTGCTGGAGCCTTTGCCCTTGAAGGTTTTGGTAGCTTGTTCGTCGAAAAAATTGAAGGCTGTCACAGCAATGTAATTGGACTGAGTTTACCCTTGCTGCGGCAGATGTTAGCAGAACTGGGATACGATGTTACGGATTTTTGGCAATAGTGTCATTTGTCCTTTGTTATATCTTACACCTCTATTTTCACATCAAAAAAGCTCCATTGTTAATGAAGCATTCCAGCTGGAAGATATGAAAAAGATTAAATCGGGTATCAGTGATATTTAATTCTTCTCCATATCTTTTAGATTGTGGTCAGGACGCTACTAATCTCTTAAATTTTTAGTAGGCATCGGTTGGATACAATAATATTGCCAAGCCTATTAACACTGGAAGTAAGCCACCTTTAACATTAATTTCTTCTTCAGACAGTTCTCGAATGTAGTTTTCTGAATCCGATAACAGAGCAGAATTATTTCGATGTAAGTCAGAAATTGTCAGTTTAGCCATTTCGATGTATCCTTTGATTTGAATTTAATTGTTACCAAAATAAAATCTAGTTTCATATTTTTGTCTTACCCTTAACCAATGGGCTAATCTAAAATTATTTCTGTAACTTAGACTACAAAATAAACAATACTTGTGAAAAGCAACTGTCTTATAACTTTACGTTCGCTGGTGCAAGTCTTTGCTTAATATTGCAAGCTATAACTGTGAGGCACGCCAGGTTGTAGACTGGCTACTAGATCGCATTCCCCACTAGAATATGTCATTTACTTCTATGCCCTCGCTGCGTGAGCAACAACATCCCCTAATTCGTCAGCTAGCTGATTGCATTGAGGCAGCTTGGCATCAGCACCTGGACCTATCGCCCTACCATTTGCCTGCTGAGTTGGGGTATGTGGAAGGTAGACTAGAAGGGGAAAAACTGACCATTGAAAACCGTTGCTATCAAACGCCTCAGTTCCGGAAAATGCACTTGGAACTAGCAAAAATCGGAAATATGCTCGATATTTTGCATTGCGTCATGTTTCCCCGTCCAGAATACAACCTGCCGATGTTTGGTTGTGATTTAGTGGGGGGTAGAGGTCAAATTAGCGCGGCGATCGCAGATCTTTCTCCCATACACTTAGAACGTACCTTACCAGAATCTTATACTGCTGAACTCACACAGCTAACAGTGCTGAACTTTTCCCAACCGCGCGAATTACCTGAATGGGGAAATATTTTTTCAGATTATTGCATCTTTGTGCGCCCCAGTTCCCCAGAAGAAGAAACAATGTTTCTCTCTCGTGTCCAAGACTTTTTAGAAATTCATTGTACCCAAGCGATCGCCTCACATCCTGTTTCACTCGAACAAGTCACACAAAATCTCGCCGGACAACACAACTACTGCACTAAACAGCAGCAAAACGACAAAACCCGCCGCGTACTAGAAAAAGCCTTTGGCCCAGCTTGGGCAGAACATTACATGACCACAGTTCTATTCGACCTTCCACAGGAGATTTCCAAATAAAAAATCTCCGATTGCCCAAAGACGCAGGGGAGCAGAGGGGTAGAGGGGGAAATTCCTAACTCCTAACTCCGAGATTTCCAAATAAAAAATCTCCGATCGCCCAAAGACGCAGGGGAGTAGAGGAGCAGAGGGGCAGAGGGGGAAATTCCTAACTCCTAACTTCTAACTCCTAACTCCTAACTCTTAACTCCTCACTCCCAATGCCCCGATTCCCCCATCTGTAGGTTCTGTTACGTTTTCCGGTAACTGATAAATGTAGAATTCATTCAACGAGAGTTTGATGGAGTCCCAAAATAGCAGCAGGGAGATTAGTAAAACCAATTAGCTTTAACTAGGTTACAGATAATGACGCGGGGACACAGTGACACAGTGACGCGGAGAATAATGTGTAGCAAAATTTTTGAGAATTGGTATCAGGTCTTTGAAACAAATGATTTTTGATCTTGTTTTTCAATTTGGTGAATAACTGTAGCCTCCGCTAATTAAGCGTAAAAATTCAGAATTCAGAATCCAGAATCAATAATGCTTGGATGCCCAAGCTTGATAATTTGCACAAAATCAAGCAGGTATACAACGATTGATTTTCCAAATATTCTGACTTCTGAGTTAGAGAATTCTCTTATTAGTAAACAGTTACTATTATTCACTGATTACTTGACGTTAATAACTTTAGGAATTACACATCTAGTACGAAATGTAGGGGCAATTCATGAATTGCCCCTACGGTAAATCAAGGCTTTTACGTAATTTTTACGTAAGTCTTAAACTTTATCTTTGCGGTAGTGAATCTACTATTACAGTACCGCATCATAGCAGTTTTAGATTTTCAGTAGAGAGGCGATATCTCGTGTCTCTATATCTGAATGCCCCATTAATTGATTCAGAATTCAGAATTCTTCTTCAAATAGCCAGCTACAAGAAGGCATCATTTTGCAAAGCTTTAGTGTGAGTGTTGAGTGTCGATCGCGCAATGGATTTTAAGCCATAGCCATTGTTTATCCTAAGCAGCTGGCTATTGATTAAAAACCCTTTTTTACTTACATCAGCACAATTCAGATAAACGGGCAACATACTATGTTAAGGGTGACTGAGAAGCCAAAGCGAACTGAACAGACATTTAATCCTGAACAACCTAAAATTTGGTGGGGTATCGCTGTAGCGGTGCCAATAGTAATTGCTGCTGGGGTACTAGGTACAGCTAAAATCGAGCAGCTAAAAAAACTCACTGTATCTGCACCCGTAATGCCATCTAGCAATAGCGTTAGTGCTGTGGGGCGTTTGGAACCGCGAGGCGAAGTTGTTAAATTGTCTGCGCCATCCTCAGGATTAGCACCATCGTCACGAATTCAGCAACTGCTAGTCAGAGAAGGTGAAAAAGTCAGACAAGGCCAAATTCTGGCAATTTTGGACAACCGCGATACTCAAATAGCCGCACTAGAAGAAGCAAAAGCCAAAGTCCAAGAAGCCCGTGCTAATTTAGCCCAAGTCAGAGCCGGATCTCCAAGAGATATTCAAGCCCAAAGAGCGGTTATTGCTCGCCTACAAGCGCAGTTACTTGGGGAAAAAGATGCTCAGCAAGCAAGTATCACTAGAATTGCAGCTCAGTTGAGTGGAGAAAAACTCGTCCAACAAGCAACTGTAAATCGCCTAGAAGCTGAACTTAGCGGGCAAAGAGAGGCTCTCAGAGCAACAGTTACACGTATCCAAGCCGAACAGCGCAATGCTCAAGTGGATGCTGGACGGTATGATTTTTTATACCGAGAAGGTGCGATTTCTCAGCAGGAACGGGATAGAAGACGCCTGAGTGCGGTTACAGCTAATCAGCAGGTTGCTGAAAGTCAAGCTACCCTGAAGCAGACATTGGCAACTCTACGACAGCAACTTGCTGAAGCGAGAGCTAATCAAATACAAAATTTAGCAACTTTGCAACAGCAGCTAATTGAAGCCAAAGTTAACCGTGACAAAACTGTAGCAACTTTGCAAAGACAAATTGAAGAAGAAAAAGCCAAACTCAGCAGACTTTTGGACGTTAGTCCTACTGATATGCAAGTAGCCCTGGCCCAAGTTAGTAATGCGATCGCCAATGTTAGAAAAGCTGAAGCAGAACTAAAATTAAGCTACGTTCAAGCGCCAATCGCTGGAGAAATTTTAAAAATTTATACCAAATCAGGTGAAGCCATAGGTGCAAATGGCATTGCTGAACTTGGGCAAACTAGTCAAATGTTTGTAGTTGCTGAAGTCGCTGAAGATAGTATTAGTAAAGTGCGTCTCGGTCAAAACGCTACTATCACTAGCGATAATGGAGCATTTAGTGGCGAATTCCAAGGAACTGTCACTGAAATTGGCAGAAAAATTGGCAAAAAAGATGTATTGAATACAGATCCAGCAGCAGATGTAGATGCCAGAGTCATAGAAGTTAAAATTGCTCTGTCTCCAGAAGATAGTCTGAAAGTTTCTGGTTTAACTTATGCGAAAGTTCTTGTGGAAATTAATAAGTAATTCGTGAGAAAATCATAGTTAATAATGAGTAAAAAAATACCTCTGTCGTGGCTACAACTAACAAGAGAAAAAACTCGCCTAGCTGTGGCTTTGGCAGGGATTGCTTTTGCTGATATTTTGATGTTTATGCAACTCGGATTTCGGGATGCTTTGTATTATAGTAACGTTCGATTTCATAACAGCTTGCAGGGTGATATTGTTTTAATTAACAGTCAATCTAGCGCTGTTTTGGCAATGCGAAGCTTTTCTCAGCGACGATTATATAAAGCTTTAGAGTTGCCAACAGTACAATCAGTACATCCTATATATTTAGATTATACAACCTGGAAAAATCCTGTAACAGGTCGCCCTCGTAGTATCTTGGTATTTGGTATGAACCCAGAAACTAACCTGGTAAACTTGCCTGGAGTTCCGGAAAATTTAGAAAAACTTAAACTACCAGATGTAGTTTTATTTGACCGTTCTTCTAGGGTCGAATATGGGCCGATTGCTGCTGATTATGACCAAGGAAAAACCGTTACAGCAGAAGTAAGAAGGCGGCGAATTAAAGTAGTAGGACTATTTACATTAGGTGCATCATTTGGCGCAGACGGTAACTTAGTTACCAGCGATGTTAACTTTCTGCGGATATTCAATACTCGTCAGAAAGGATTAATTGATATTGGGTTAATTAGATTGAAACCCGGAGCCAATGCTAATGCTGTTGCTGAGGATTTAAAGAAGTATATACCTAAAGAGATAAATGTTTTAACTAAACAACAATTTATTGACTTTGAGCGAAATTACTGGGCAAGTAGTACAGCTATCGGGTTTATTTTTACACTCGGAACTATCATGGGTTTTATTGTCGGAACTGTAATTGTTTATCAAATCCTTTATACAGAAGTTTCAGATCACTTAGCTGAATACGCTACCCTGAAAGCCATAGGCTATACACAGAAATATTTATTGACAGTCATTCTGCAAGAGGCTTTTCTGCTCGCAGTTTTAGGATATTTACCCGGCATAACTTTTGCTTTATTTATGTATCAAAGCGCAAGGAGTGCAACACTTTTACCAGTATTCATGAGTTTTGATCGCGCGATAAATGTGTTATTTTTGACCATAATCATGTGCTTTGTTTCTGGCGCGATCGCAGTCCGAAAATTACGCTCTGCCGATCCAGCAGATATATTTTGAAGAAGAACTCAGAATCAATTAGTGGCGGCTCTCAATCCCCCACTCTGTTACAAGCAGTTCCGTCTCGGAACTGCTAAATCCTAACTAACAAATTTATGAAGAGACAAGAACCTGTAATTGCCATTAGAAATCTCAATCATTACTATGGCAAAGGCGCACTGAAAAAACAAATTTTATTTGACATCAACCTAGAAATTTATTCTGGTGAAATTGTAATTATGACCGGGCCATCGGGTTCAGGTAAAACAACATTACTGAGCTTGATTGGTGGTTTGCGGTCTGTACAAGAGGGAAGTTTGAAATTTTTGGGTGAAGAACTCTTTGGTGTCAGTCAAAACAAACTGGTGCAGATGCGACGTAGCATTGGCTATATTTTCCAAGCTCACAATTTGCTGGGGTTCTTGACGGCCAGGCAAAACGTACAAATGGCAGTAGAATTAAACGATCGCATTTCTCAAGCAGAAGCAGTAGCTAAATCAGAAATGATGCTGCGGGCTGTTGGTTTAGAAGAAAGAGTTAATTATTACCCAGACAATCTTTCTGGAGGTCAAAAACAAAGAATTGCGATCGCCCGCGCCTTAGTGAATCGTCCTCCCCTAGTGCTAGCTGACGAACCAACAGCCGCATTAGACAAACAATCAGGACGCGATGTCGTAGAAATAATGCAGAGCCTAGCTAAAAATCAGGGAACTACTATCTTGTTAGTTACACACGACAACCGCATTTTAGACATCGCCGATCGCATTATAGAAATGGAAGATGGCCTGTTAACCCGTAATTCCTCAAATACAGTGATTCAGTCATAATTTTGATGTCATTTGTCTTTTGTCGTTTGTCATTTGTCCTTCGTTCTTTGACCAATGACCAATGACTAATGACCAATGACTAATGACCAATGACTAATGACCAATGACCAATGACCAATAACAATTACTATTTAGCCGAACCTGATTTTTTCATTCCAGGTTGATTTGGTGGAGTTGGAGCATTCGGTTGGCGGCTAGTGCGAAAAGTCACATTCACGCCTTCATTTGATTGCTCCAGCACCAGTAAAGGCGTAGGCTTAGCCTTTTGATCCCAATGCATACTCGCAATCCGACCTTGAATTGTTGGTTGCCAACTATCTTCATCATCTATAGGACTTAAATAAGTTTCTATACAATCAATAATTTGGCTAATAGTTGCGGAAGTTGCTTGCGTCGGTAACTTCATTAACCGGACTTGGATACGAAACAGTACACGCTTAGCAGGGTTTGGGGGAGTACCAGTTTCATACTCTACATCAAAAGTTTCATCCACTTGACGACCAGCACTATTAGCAATTCCAACCGATCCTTGTTGGGCTTGATTTGGACGCAGCGCTTGAGAAATTTTATCTTTGACCTTAATCTTTACTTGATTAAGAATCGCAAAGTGAAACACCTCCTCTGACATCCGCATTCGCAGATAATCTAGGTTAAAATCCCGTGAGTTCACCAAATCGGGATTAGTTTCCATTTTGCGAATTGTTTCCAGGGCTAGCTTAAATTTTTTTTCTAATTCTCGCGCCCGGAATTGTTCAAACTTAAGTTTTTTCTCCAGTTGATTCATCTGGAGTTTACCATAGACAATCAAAGCAATCACCACTAAAGCCAGTCCTCCAGACGTTATCACCAAGAATGGTGGTATTTGAGGATTACTTGCTGGCACTTCCTGGGATGCCTTTTTAGTCTTTGTCCCGGAGGATTGGGCAAGAAACATCGAAGTAGGCATGGTTGTGAAACTGAAAAACTTGACTCCTGAACTTTAGGATGCCCAAATTTTCAACGCCATCTTGCTGTATTATTAATACTTTTTACTAAGCGATCGGGGACTGGGGATTGGGGACTGGGGAGATGAGGGGGATGAGGGGGATGAGGAAGTGTGGGGAGATTGTAAAAAAGCTTTTCACCCATGCTCAATGCCCAATGCCCAATGCCCAATGCCCAGTCCCCAGTCCCTAGTACCCAATCCCCAATCCCATATGCCAAAACATTTAAGCCTTACTGCCTTGAGCAATATTCGTCTCGTTGCCACAGATATGGATGGCACCCTGACTAGACGAGGAAAATTTACTCCCGCACTGCTGCAAGCTTTAGAGGATTTAGCAGCAGCTAACATTAAGGTACTGATTGTCACGGGACGTTCTGCTGGGTGGGTGAGTGGATTAAGTAGCTTGATGCCAGTGGCAGGTGCTATGGCAGAAAATGGCGGTTTGTATTTTCCGCCTGGAAACCAGAAACCAGTGGTCTTAACATCCATTCCCGATTTAGCTAAGCATCGCCAGCACTTGGCTATAACTTTTGAAAAGTTACAAACTCAATTTCCCCAAATTCAGGAATCTGTTGATAATCGCTTTCGCATCACCGATTGGACTTTTGACGTGGCTGCTTTAAGTCAAGATGAACTACAAACCCTAGATTATCTCTGTCAACAAATGGGTTGGGGATTTACCTACAGTAACGTCCAGTGTCACATTAAACCCCAAGGCCAAGATAAAGCCGTGGGATTGTTGCAGGTATTACGCGAATACTTGCCTGATTACTCACCAGAAGAAATTGTCACCGTAGGCGATAGTCCCAATGATGAAAGTTTATTCGATCGCCGTTATTTTCCTATTTCTGTAGGCGTGGCAAATGTCCTCGAATATGCAGATAAATTACAACATCAGCCTGTTTACATTACCACTGCTGCCGAAGGCGAAGGATTTTGCGAATTATCTAGTTACATTTTCCAAAGCTTCCACATCCCAAATTAGCGAGAATTCAGGCTTGCTCTACAATAATCTTGTAGCACTGATTTTACAACCATGACTGCGACTCTACCTGTTAATGTCGAATCAGAAATCTTCTACCCCAGTGCTGATGGTCAACCAGTGGCAGAAACCTACGACCACCTTTATGCTTTATTAACTACCTTAGAAGTACTCAAACAGTATTTGGCAGACCGTCAGGCAACAGTATTAGCCAATCAATTTCTTTACTATGCACAGGGTTTTCCCAAGTTACGGGTAGCCCCAGACGTGATGGTGATTTTTGATGTTGCACCAGGTGGTAGGGACAACTATAAAATTTGGGAAGAGGGTCAAGTCCCAACAGTAATTTTTGAAATGACATCCTTTGGTACTAAAGGACAGGACGAAATTTTCAAAAAGACCCTGTATGAGCAGCTGGGTGTTAAAGAATACTGGCTATTTGACCCGAAAACCGAGTGGGTAGAACAACAGTTACGCGGCTATCGGCTGCGGGGAGAAATCTACGAACCTATAGAGGATGGACGCAGTGAACCCCTACAACTGCGTTTAGCGATCGAAGGAAAGCTAATTGCGTTTTATCGAGAGGACACAGGGGAAAAATTATTAATTGCCGATGAATTGATAGAAGCTTTACGGCAGGAAGTTTTAGCAAGGCAACAGGCAGAACAACGTGCAGAACAAGCGCAATTGGAAATAGAAAAGCTAAAGGCAAAGTTGCGATCGCTCAACATAGACCCTGATAGCATTGAGTAAATTTTTTTGTACCTTATAATTACGTTAGCGCAGCGGGGCGTAGCCCATTACGAATTACGAATTATTATCAAGTCAAATTTATTACTTTAGACATATTACAATAGGTGGATGTCTAACGGGTTGCAATCTATCTCCCAGAGAGGCTAAGAGACTAACAGATATTTCAAAAAAACAGGTTAGCCTTTGATTTCCAACTTCCACGAGAAAGTACACAGCCAAATATAGTACTCTTACTTGATTTTTGAAAAAACTTGCCTTCAACTCAAAAGCTGATTCCCCATTCCCTACTCCCTGCCCACACAAATAAGTTCAAAAATCAAAGCGGATCGCTATATAGAGTCAATAATTTACCTTTAAATATTGAGGTATAAAATCATGCAAGAAATTGAGAGATTCTTTGGTAACTTATTCAGTAGCATACTCAACCGCTTTAAATATTCTGCAATGGACGCTACTGAGCGAAAAATCAAAGAAACCGTCGATCAACAGGTTGAACAACATCGACAAAGATCCAAGCCTAAGGATCAAGAAGACCGCCAGTAGAAAAATCTTTCGGTGGGAAATTTAAATCGGGGAATACTGGTAACTATTAATACTATTAAAGTAACCAGTAATACCGTTGACGAAAATCTTTACAACATATTTATCGACTGTAGGGGCGTACAACTGTACGCTCCTACATTTGTATATGTATTAAATATTTGTTACCACAGAAGGGCGTGGCGATCGCTTATCATCCACGCGATCGCTTTGCCACAGCCAGAGAAATGCTAGACGCCTTGCAATTTGGGTCAATTCCTCCAACAGTACCTTACAATCAACCACCAGTAGCACCAACAATACCCTACAACCAACCGCCAGTTCATCCAACAATACCTTACAACCAACAGCCAGTAGTTAACGTACAGCCTCCCCCAACACTGCAAAATACAGTTGCTGTTAGTCCAGGTTCTGCTAGTCAACCTACCAATCAAAATAACGGACAGAAGGGAATGCTTCTCGGTAGTTTAATAGCTGGTGGTTTAATTGGTAGTTCTATAGTTATTGGTTTTGCTCTCAATAAATCAAATCAACCAGCAACGCAGTCTACATGGCAAACAATCACCTAGTTCTGTGCGTTTCTCACTTTTATGGGATCGGGGAAATAGTAGATGGGTTGTAACTGGTGCTAAGTAAATGCTTCAGCAATAGTTTCAAAAAGCAGGTCAAAACTTAGGCAAACGATAAGGTAAACCCTGATTTTCTGGCCAGGGCAATTCATGAATTTTGCGTACAAATCGCTGCATCTCACGTAATTAGCAACTACTATCGGTCTTTCACCGGACATGAGATTGCCTATCTCTATCTCGTCAAAGTATCTGATGTACATTTAGAAAGGGCTATGTCTGACGACAAGCCTCAGCTTGTCTTTGGTTGTAATCTTTCATGACAACAACGTTGCTGAACAATCGCTATCAAGTTATCCAGGTAATCGGTGCTGGTGGGTTTGGCGAAACCTTCCTCGCAGAAGACACCCACATGCCTTCTGGGCGCCGATGTGTAATCAAGCAACTCAAACCCATAACCAATAATGACCCACAAACTTACCAAATAATCCAAGAACGGTTTAAGAGAGAAGCAGCAACCTTGGAGTATTTGGGTGAAAGTTGTAACCAAATTCCCAAACTCTACGCTTATTTTTCTGAAAACGGGCAATTTTACCTCGTCCAAGAATGGATTCACGGACAAACCCTGACAAAAATTGTCGAAGCTAAAGGATTTGAAAGTGAAACTGCTGTTCGGGAAATCCTCTTGAGTCTGCTATCAGTCTTGGATTATGTCCACAGCAAAGGCATCATTCACCGGGATATCAAGCCTGAGAACATCATTATCCGTTCTGTGGATGGCAAGCCAGTTTTGATTGATTTTGGTGCAGTCAAAGAAACAATTCGTTCAGTGGTGACTTCTCCAGGATACCCCACGCGATCGCTCGTTATTGGTACGCCTGGGTATATGCCTAGCGAACAAGCCGTTGGGCGTCCAGTTTACGCCACTGATATCTACAGTTTAGGCTTGACGGCAATTTATCTGCTGACTGGCAAACACCCGCAAGAACTACAAACCGATTTGCAAAGTGGCGAAATACTTTGGCAACAGCACGTCCCTAATGTGTCTGCTGAATTGGCACAGGTACTGAATCAGGCAATTAAACCTCATGCAGGCGATCGCTACAGTACTGCGAGTAAAATGCTACATGCGTTGCAGTCCCCTAGTTATATTGTCCCAGAATCACCTACAACTGCCAACACAATCAGCTTGTCTGGCACTGCCACACCAACTCGACAAACCCAGCCATTGTATTCCTCCCAAAAAACTTCAATTTCCACTCCTGGAAACTGGCAAAAACCTGCTGTAATTCTTGGTAGCTTGTTACTATAGCAATCCTAAATCATTTGTGAAAATCAATCATACATAAATATTTTCGGAAAATTGAAAATTTCATGCTCAACAGCGAGTTCAAATAAACGCTTGACAATGGTAAAGGATTTACATAAATGA
>JAHHHB010000020.1 GCA_019359545.1 Desmonostoc geniculatum HA4340-LM1
TTTGTCTGGATTTCCTTGGATAAAATCTATCAATTCTTTCATTGCTCAATTATGCATCTTATTTATACTAATTAGACCAGCTTATCGTTATGTGTAATTTTTCACAACTGATTTAGGATTGCTATATTAGCTATATAGTTAGGATGAAAAGCGCTAATGTCTTTGCTGAGTATGCCAGACTTGACCATCCAATCTTGCTCTCCGGCAGTCTGAAAATATTGCGAGTTAAAAACACTCATCTCCAAGGTTCTCAGCAGAGTCATCCGCCAGTCAACCTCGCTTTCAAAGAAAGGCAATGATGATTCAGTTTCTCCATCACCTACAGGAGATTCTGTCACTATTGCCTTAAATTCTTTAGCATTTATGGGCGTGAGATATAGTTCAAAAGTTTCCACCGAGCTGCTTCCTTACTTCTACTGAAAACGACTCACTTAAGACTCCAAACCCGGATCAACAGGGCCTTTTGTGAGGCCTTCCACACTGGTTTTCAGAAATTCCTGCCAACGTTCCGGATAAAGATTTTTGTAAATTCCTAATAATTGTTCTTTTTTCAACAGGGGAGATAAGGTAACTTTCACTTTCTGTACATCATCTCGACTAGCTGCCCCTCCAGCTTCAAGAACATAGACTTTAACTCCTCCCTTTACGTCCTTTTTTACTGTTACTTGTAGCTCCAACTCTACAGAATCTACGCTAAAAAGAGGAACGTCGGTTTCTTTATTTGGAGAGGCAGGGATAGCGGAAGCAAGCAGTTCTTGCTTGACTTTTTGAATTAGTTCCGTAAGTCCTATAGGATTTTCGTTAGACATTGAAATTTTATCTCCGTAAATGTATCCAATATTATTTGAATTTGTCAATATTAACACATGAAAATAAGCGATTAAACTCAGGGGAATCACTTAATGTAATAATTTTGGCGATGCCTATGGCGGCAAGCTACGCACCGCTTGTGAGAAATGCGGTTAGGGACTTGCGTAAAAATAAAGTACCAGTAAACCGAGTTTCGACTTACCTCGGCTCCGCTCGGCACGAGTCGCTCAACTCTCGATGCCTGAGGGTTGAGCGCAGTCGAAACCTGTCTGGTTGGGATACTATTAACCCGCAGATCCCTTACAGCCTATTTCAGGTAAATTAAGTACACGGGTAGGGGCACAACATGTTGTGCCCCTACGATTATCTGTACCTCACGCCTGTTGCAATCTGCTGTAAATTTATCTGTGGTCAACTATTTTTTTCTGTAGTTTACCCATGCGAGAACTAGTACAGCGCGGCGTAAATAAACCACCCATTCCAAATTAATGAAACCCTTACGGTACAGTAATTACGAATTACGAATTACGAATTACGAATTCCGCCTTGCGGTACTAGGCAGATTTCTTATTTTCGTCTGATGTCTGCCCTGCACTACCTTTCAAGCGAGTCAACCTGCTTTTGCGTACACGTTCGCTGTCACGAACGCCACCTGCTACTTCATATTCGCTGCTGTCTGTGCCATACTTAAAACCAACTCCCTTCAGCATCTTATCAGAAAGTTTACTTAACTTTTTTTCCATTTGATCGATTTTAGTTTTCGTAGAGTCAACCACAGCTAAAGCGTTGTTATAAGTATCAAGCATAGTGCGAAACTCCTCAATTGATTGAGTCAGATTTTCCAAATCGCAACTATTACCAAAATCCATGTTTGAATCAATTGCTTTGAATCCAGACGTTCTCAATTCAGCTTTTTCTAGTATCCGCGATGTCCGCTTTGTACGAGGCATGGATGTACTCCTTGAAGATATTTATAAAACTAGCTTGCCTCAGTTCATCTGTATTCTGTATCAGAAAAACTCGCAAATAATTATATTTTTTTTCCTAATATTTATAGGTAATTGCAGTGATTTTGCTGAAGTCTAGGACTAGATGCTGATTTTGATAGAGATAATATATTTCAACTTTATACAAGCTTCAGTTTATTCACGATCGCTTTCATGTTGATGACTAATATTGTAATGTTGCTGACTGATATCGTAATGTTTGATGACTAATGTCGTAATATTACTCACTAATATCGTAATGTTGGTGACTAATATTGTAATGTTAGTGACTAATGTCGTAATGTTTGATGACTAATGTCGTAATATTACTCACTAATATCGTAATGTTGGTGACTAATGTCGTAATGTTTTGGCAATTGCTTAAGTCAGATTGACAGTAATAGTCATCTGCCTTGGTAATTAATTCCTAATATTCTTTAGGATAACACTGCATGAGTGGGCGATCGCTGCGATCGTGAGTTAGGCGAATCAGATTGCTGCAACGCGCCGTCAACAATTTTAAGGTGCGTTATACCGTTTCACTTTAATTATGATACAAATACGTTGGTAGGGGCACAGCCATGTTCCCTACGCGAAATCTATATCTATCAGGCTTTTAGTGAAATGGTATTAGCCTACGGCGTAACGCACACTATAGGAACTTCCAGAAAATAAATTATCCCAAATTGTTTGTACATTTTTCGGATATCACAGCTGTGCATAGGTGTCAACTTAACGTGAAACCCTTGTCCCACACACGTTTTACCCCCCTTAATCCCCCCTTGGAAAGGGGGGAAAAAGGAATTTAGTTCCCTCCCCTTTACAAGGGGAGGGTTAGGGTGGGGTAAAGCGTATGTGGGACAAGCCTTTAAGCTTAAGTTGACACCTATGACAGCTGTGCTACCCTACTGGGATGGAATATTTTTTTCCTTGGAAGTCCCATATCTACTGATTTTAAGAATGGAAAGGACAACCACCACTGGTTAATTTTTGCAGAAAAGCATTGTTATCAAAATAATGCTCTAAAGACTCAATCTTCAAATCATCAGTGACACGAGCAATACTAACTCCTACTACTTCTATTGTTTCTCCAGTAGGTGCATAGTTTTTATAGGAACCATTAAATGTTCCCCAATGTCGCCACTTAAAGGTAACATTAGGCGGTCCGGAAAGCACTTCTGTTAATTCCCAAAGAAAGCCATTAGGAAAGGCTGTATGAAAAATTTCAGTTGAAGATTCAAAGGTTTCAGATTTGGAGCTATACTGCTCGCTTTCACCGAGAAATAAGTTATAAGTACCTTGTTCTACAACATCTTGAACATTATATTGTTCTTTGCCGTTGCTACTCATTTTAAACTTATCAGTAACAATGGAAAGCCATTGTTGGGGATTAGATTTATGAGAAGCTTCCATTTCAAAAGTGCGGACTAAATTTTGAGCGATCGCTTCTAAAGAACCTTCGGGATGCTGAAATTTCCTCTCTCGATGGAGAACTTCATTCGTAACTGAGTAATCTGGACGTTTTCCTTCTCGCCACTGTACTTCTTCATCATGAGCAATAACTATATCTCTATCTTGTACCCAAAGTGGCAATTCTGTAGTTTTTTCACTAACCATATAATACAAGTTGCTTGATAATTAACATCATTTTTCAGAATAAGATTTTCTGGATGTTAGGTAAATCACAAAATATACAAAGTAAAAAATATTAATAATTAACTTATATTAATTCTGTATGAAGATGCACATAACAAGACCCCCTTGTAGTCCCCCCAAAGCATCGGCTACCGTGTATACACAAGTTAGTAAGGGCACGGCAGTGTTCCCTACGAGAAATCTATCTTTATCAAGGTTTTCGTGAAATGGTATTACGCATTGACAGGAAATACCAAACATGGGTGATTCAAAAACCACATCTTTCGTAGGGAACACTGCTGTGCCCTTTATTGAGTTTTTACACTTTCTGTGCAGATACTCCTTGTGGTTTTTCTTGAGTTTGCAATGCTGCATACAACCTATTTAGGGCATTTACATAAGCTTGCGCTGATGCCACGATGATGTCTGTGTTCGCCGCATGACCAGAAAATACTCTAGATTCATAACGTAAACGAATTGTCACTTCGCCTATAGCATCAATACCTGCTGTGACTGATTGCACAGAAAACTCGATCAATTCGTTGGGCACATTCACCACACGATTGATTGCTTTGTAAACTGCATCCACTGGCCCAGTACCGATCGCTGCATCGGTTAATTCTTCACCTTCTGGGGTACGTAAAGTGACTGTAGCAGTGGGTTTGGCGTTGCTACCGCAGGAAACTTGCACCAACTCTACCCGGAACAAATCCGGCGCTTGTTGGATTTCATCGTTGACGATCGCTTCTAAATCGCGATCGGATATTTCTTTCTTTTTATCTGCAACTTCTTTGAATCTAACGAATGCTTTATTTAATTCGCTATCCGACAATTCAAAGCCCAATTCTTTTAACCGAGTGCGAAAAGCATTTCTCCCTGAATGTTTGCCCAAAACTATTTGATTGTCTGTCAAGCCAATCAATTGGGCATCCATAATTTCGTAGGTGAGTTTATTTTTTAATACCCCATCTTGGTGAATGCCAGATTCATGGGCAAAGGCATTTGCCCCAACGATCGCTTTGTTTGGTTGGACTAGCATTCCTGTCAAATTAGAAACTAAGCGTGAAGTTCTGTAAATTTCACGGGTGTCAATATTTGTCAGGGGTTCTTGAGATTCCTCTGGTCTGCCAACATAGGGATTAAAATATTGTCGTCGCACATGCAACGCCATCACTAATTCTTCTAGTGATGCATTTCCAGCGCGTTCGCCAATGCCATTAATCGTACATTCTAGTTGCCGTGCGCCATTTTTGACGGCTTCTAAAAAGTTGGCAACTGCCAAGCCTAAATCATTATGACCGTGAACGGAAATAATCGCTTGGTCGATGTTGGGGACATTTTCTTTAATGCCTTTAATAATTGCCCCAAATTCACTAGGTGTGGTGTAACCAACTGTGTCGGGAATGTTAACTGTTGTTGCACCAGCGGCGATGGCAGCTTCTAAGACTTGGTACAGAAATTCCGGATCGGAACGGGCTGCATCCATCGGCGAAAATTCCACATCTGCCATGAAGGATTTAGCATAAGCTACCATTTCTTGGGCGATCGCTAATACTTCTGCCCGTGACTTCCGCAGCTGATATTCTAAATGAATATCTGAAGTCGAAATAAATGTGTGAATTCTCCCATGAACTGCTGGTTTTAATGCTTCAGCAGCAGCTTCAATATCTCCTTTAATCGCCCTTGCCAAACTACAAATTACAGGACCATTTTCTGTCCCCACAATTTGGGCAATCTTGCTAACTGCTTCAAAATCTCCGGGACTGGCAAAGGCAAACCCTGCTTCAATGATATCGACACCCAGTCGTGCCAATTGCTTGGCAATGACTAACTTTTCGTCTATGTTCAGGGTTGCTCCTGGACACTGCTCTCCATCTCGCAGTGTCGTATCAAAAATCAAGATTCTATCGGTTTTAGTTGTCATTTGCGCTTTGTTGTTTAGTTTTTACTTTTGGCTCAAAATATCTTCAAACTTAGTTTTTCTTTTACTTTTACCCTTGTAAATACTTGTTAAGTCTACTAAGCATCAGTTTTTTCTATTTGATCTCTGATATCATTTAAATCTATATATCTATCCGTGGCATTTCGTAGTTCTCTCGCAATCATTCCTTCTGTTGATACTACTGTAATATGTGTATTTTTGGAACGTAATAGTTCGATTGCTCGTTCAAAATCTCCATCACCACTAAATAATACCACTCGGTCATACTGGTCTACCGTATTAAACATATCTACAACAATTTCAATATCTAAATTTGCTTTTTGGGAGTAGCGACCAGAAGTATCGTCATAGTATTCTTTGAGAATTTTAGTTCGGACTGTATATCCCAGACTAATTAGAGCATCTCTAAAACCTCGTTGATCTTGTGGGTCTTTTAAGCCAGTGTACCAGAATGCATTGATTAATGTTGTTTCTGACTGCTCATGTTTGAAGTATTCTAAGACTCGTCGCGGGTCAAAAAACCACCCATTTTTTTGTTGAGCATAGAACATATTGTTTCCGTCTACAAAAATAGACAGACGATTCATTGGAGAACCCATACAAATTTACACCTAATAATATAAATGAATTTAGATGGAACAATAGATTATAGCAATTTTCAAATGCCTTGTTTGCTAATATCTATAAAGTAGCTCTCGATCTATAGCTCTGATGTTACCTCTTTCAAGGCATAAAAACGGCTGCAACATTAGAGTCGAGATCCTGGGTGCTAAGCCTTATTCACCTCCGCTACTGCAACAGCCACCCTGTAATCAAAATCTACCAATAAAATTGACCCAGTAACAGCATTCATAGCTGTATAACACTAAAGTTTACTCCTAAAGAGGTATGGCATCAGCTCAAGGGAGAATATAAGTTAACCCCTATCTATAGGTAAAGCTTTCAGTATCAGGACGCACTTTCTGGCGAATACCAATAGTTGCGCCAAAGACAGAAGACGGACTTGGAACAGTTTCGGGTATTGCACCCAGTTAAGAGCATACCTGTTGGTTAGGTTGCGATAAAATCTCCCAGTAAACAAGTGTACAGGTAGAGTATATTAGCTCTAATCTGTGGGACAATCACTAGTTGTAACTCACTCAACAGACAAGAAATAACTTAGGTAGTGCCTGAGAAAGAATCTCTTGGGGGCTGACTTTGTTAATGCAAGTTTGTTGATGAATAGAAGATACTTTACAAATGTATAAGATTAGCATTTTAAGTCTTATTTCAATGTGCTTGTAGTAAAAGGTGGTCTGAATAAATAAAAATGTTGGACTTAAATCAATCATTAACACCATATGGCAGAAGAATCTACATCTACCTTAACCAAAAACTGTGTCTCTGCTGCCAATAGAGTCTCAACTAAGCCGACAAAAGTCACATCTACAACAGCCGCACGCCAGTCTAGGTGGATAGTTCGCTTAGGTCATCTACTGGCTGGGACTTGGGCAATAGGCGCAGCACTGCTGACCGCTTCTGGTTGGGATTTGGTTCAATTGATGGAGAATCAGGCACTTTCTCACTTTTTTCAAGTGCGTGGGCCGATTGTGCCTCCAGAAGACATCGTAATTTTAGCAATAGACGATCAGTCAATATCAGTTCCAGAACAGTACTATAAAACAGAGCCAAAACAGTACGCCTACCTAGAAACACTGAAATCTTTTCCTTTCAAACGTGCTGCATATGCTCAGGTAATTACAAAATTAATGGAAACAGGCGCTCGTTCTGTAGCTATAGATATTGTTTTTGATACACCAAGTAGTTATGGAGCTAGTGACGATCGCCAACTCCAAGCAGCATTAAAAAAATATGGCAGCAAAGTTACCTTAGCAGCTTTGTACGAAAATTTCGAGACGCACCAAGGGTCATTTATCCAACTGACAGCGCCACAACAGATGTTTCACACAGGGTCAGTGTCCATTGGTTCAGTTAATTTCCCTGTGGAGGTGGATGGTAAAGTTCATCGATTGGCTAGTGAGTTTCCCAAGTTGTTAGATCGAGAAAATTTATTTACAAACAAGCTACTTTCGTTTGATGAAGCAGTATTGAGGGCAGCACAAGTAAATTATCCCCGACCAAAAGGCGATCGCATTTATTTTTGGGGACCTCCAGGAACATTTGGGCAAATACCCTTTTGGCACGTACTCGACCCAGAAAATTGGAACACTTATTTGCAGCAGGGAAAAGTGTTCAAAAACAAGATAGTTTTGATTGGTTCAACAGATAAGTTAAACAATGATTATTATCCAGTAGCAGCTAGCAAGAGTCCTGAACCGATGTCCGGGGTGGAAATTCACGCCAATGCCATCGCAACTTTGATGACAGGTAAAACCATCACCCAAGAAATTTCAAATTTACCATTGCGTGGTTTGTTTGTGCTAATTTTAGTTGGCAGTACAGTCTTAATTATTAACAGAAGCAAGCATAGTATCAATCGATTTCTATATAGTCTGGTTTTATCTGGTACTTGGTTAGGAATTAGCTATGGGTTATTTGTTTACGGGCGGTTAATTTTCCCCACTAGTGTACCAATGGTGGCGATCGCTTTTTGCGGACTGAGTTATGTGGGAACCTCAGTAGTCAGAGAAAACATCAGAAAACGCCAATTAGTAGACATATTTCAGAAATATAAAACTTCTCCTGTTGTTCAAGAGATTATCAGCCAGCAAGATGACCTGCAAGAGCTAATCTTGGAGCGAGATTTAGCTTTATCAGGTAAAATGTTGGCTCTAAGGTATAAAATTGTCAAAGTTCTGGGCGCAGGTGGATTTAGCGAAACCTACATTGCTGAAGATACCCAACGTCCTGGTAACCCAAGATGTGTTGTCAAGCAACTAAAACCAAGCAACACCAAACCAGAAGGATTGCAACTTGCCAGACGTTTATTTAATTCAGAAGCGCAAACACTAGAAAAATTGGGAACTCATCCTCAAATTCCCCAACTTTTGGCGTATTTTGAAGAAGATGAAGAATTTTATTTAGTCCAAGAATACATACTTGGTCATCCTCTCAGTTACGAACTGCCACCAGGCAGAGCAATTGAAGAAATTGCAGCCATCAAAATTGTCAAAGACTTATTGGAAACATTAATATTTGTCCATCAAAACAACGTGATTCATCGGGATATTAAACCCAGCAATATTATCCGGCGACACTCAGACGGAAAACTCGTACTAATTGACTTTGGCGCAGTTAAAGAAGTCGCCGCCACACAGCTAGAACCTCAAGAGCAAACTGCCTTCACCATCGGTATTGGAACTCAAGGTTACGCACCAACCGAGCAATGTTTGGGTCGTCCACAATACAGTAGTGATATCTATGCAGTGGGCATGGTTGGGATTAAAGCCTTGACTGGCATTACACCGCGTGAGTTAGATAGAGATGCTAACGGAAAGATCAAATGGAGCGATGCCTACAGCGGTAAACTACGCACCCAGGTAAGCAACTCTTTCGCTCAGATTCTCAGTAAAATGGTGCAGGATGACTTCAAAATGCGATATCAGTCTGCATCGGAGGCTCTTAAGGCTGTTGAAACTGTTGAAGCTTCTAGCGATTTGGTAAATTCCCAAAGCCGATACCCCATGTTACAACATGACCCATTGATGAGTACTTTAGTTGAATTAAACGCTCCCACAAAATCTTATCCAGGAAAATCGTCAGAAACAACTTGACAAGGACGCGGGGACGCGCGGACGCAGGGACGCGGTAAAGTTGGAACAAAATTTGATCATTTCAACACATCAGAGTCTCTCCCCCTCCCCGCGTCCCCGCGTCTTGTTCAATTTAACGACAGAAATTCTTCTCCAGCCGTGGGATGAATGCCTATTGTTTCATCCAGTTCTTGCTTAGTAATGCCCTTGCGAATTGCAACACCGAGACTTTGAATGATATCTGCCGCATTCTCACCCACCATATGAGCGCCCAAAACTTCCTCAGAATCAGCATTTACCACTAACTTGATGGTTGCTTGCTTATCATTTTCGGTTAGCTGATAAAACAGTGGTTGGAATTGGCTGTAGTAGCATTTTACAGATTCACCAAATTTTTCCCGTGCCTTGGCTTCAGTCATCCCCACAGTGGCGACTTCTGGACGGCAAAAAACAGCAGAGGGCACATAATCATAATTAACTTTTTGCGGCTTGTTGCCAAAAACTGTATTGGCAAAGGCAATACCTTCTGCTTGAGCCACTGGAGACAATTGGATGCGGCTGGTACAGTCACCGACAGCAAAGATATTTTCTTGGTTGGTGCGGCTTTCTTCATCTACTTTGATTGCACCATTTTCGCCAAGTTCAACACAGGCATTTTCCAAGCCGAGATTTTTAGTATTTGGGGTGTAACCTGTGGCAACTAAAATCGTATCTGCTGCAACTATTTGTCGGCTCTCACTATTAATAGTCAACAACAAACACTCTTCTGAATATTTGATTTTTTGAACAGTGGTGTTGGTGAATAACTTAATTCCCCGTTTACTCAAAGCCTGTTGCACATTAGAGCGAATGTCATCATCAAATCCTGATAAAATCATCTTCTCTTTTTCAATTAGCGTCACCTGACAGCCAAAAGCGTGCATCATGCTGGAAAATTCTACGCCAATGTAGCCACCGCCAATAATTGTCAAACGTTTCGGCAAATAGGGTAGCTGAAACATCTCGCGGGATGTAATGCCGTATTCTATACCTGGGATATTCGGCTTCAGGGGTTGGCCGCCCACAGCAATTAAAATTTTGTCCGCAGTAACTTTGCGTCCAGCAATACTAATAGTATGAGCATCGAGAAAACTGGCACGTTCTGAAATGATTTCAATTCCAGCTTTCTGCAATTGCTGCAAATAAGATTCGTTAATGCTGTTAAGATGCTTGTGTACAGATTTAATAAATAATGTCCAGTCAAAGTATGTCGGGCAATCACTCCACCCATAACTGCGTGCCATTTCATTTTGTAGGGCAAAGTCAGCAGCACAGACAATGAGTTTTTTGGGAACGCAGCCACGATTTACACAAGTTCCACCGAGGTCTTCTTGTTCGGCAATGGCAACACGCACGCCATAACTAGCTGCTTTTTTAGCTGCTGCCAATCCCCCAGGCCCAGCACCAATGACAAACAAATCATAATCAAATGTCATAAAAATCTGTTCCTTTTCAACTTTTTGGAAAGCAGAGCTACTTCATCCCTTATAGTTATTCAGACAAAACTTCATCTACTGTCTTTGGGTGGACAAATCGACATTAAAACACGCTGATATGTAGCAGATTGCCGCTTGAATAGCAATTACTACAAAAATAACAGCGTAGGCGCAGACCAAGCTAGGCATCGCCCCACTATTGCTAAGTTACATTACATTTTGCTGTGGAACAGACAACATACCCATTCTACAAGAAGTCAGTGTTGGCGATCGCTTCGGGCAGCGCGTAGCCCATCGCCTAGTTTGGCTAGGTATGCGATCGGGCTTTTGATCCAAAGCATATAAATAACAGCCTCTGAAGTAGTGGCGACTGCTGTAAAATATTGTCATGGGTAATGTTGGGTTGAAGAACAAAACCCAACCTTATACCTTAGAGGTTGTTTGAAAAGTCATGATTGATGTATCAAAGATTTTTTACCCCACCCTAACCCTCCCCGATATATTGGGGAGCCACTGCGTTGGACGGGTTCCCCGGCTTGAAGCAAGTGGCGTGAGGGAACCGGATTTTCTTATTTCCCCCCAATATATCGGGGGGACTAAGGGGGGTAATAATTCGATAAAAATTACAACATACCACTTTTCAAACAACCTCTTAGAAAGCTATCCCAATCCAAAATCTAAAATCTAAAATCTAAAATCCTTTAGACTTTAAACCTTTTTGCCAAAATATTCAGCAGAATTTTTCGCGGTACCAATCGAGCTAATGTACTTCTCATTTGAGTAGTAATATCACCAATAATAACGGTAGGCCGCCATTCTTCTAAAGCTCTGAGAGATTCCCTAACTACTTCTTCAGAGGAATATACCTTTTCTGTGCTTCCTGCTAAAGCTGGAGGAAAATGAGCTTCTGCAAAAAAATTTGTTTCTATAGGCCCTGGACAAGTAACTAGGATACGGACACCATATTGGCGGTTTTCTGCCCAGAGTGCTTCACTAAAGCTGAGAATAAAAGCTTTACTCGCAGCATAAACAGCAAGATATGGTATAGGTTGAAATCCGGTAATTGAGGATACGTTAATAATACTTCCAGAACGACGTTCCCGCATTAATGGTAGAAATTTATGGGTTAAATCTACCAATGCCACAATATTTAATTGTATGATTTTAACTTGTCTTTCTCCATCTGACTCGGCAAAGTCACCATAGGAACCAAAACCAGCATTGTTGATTAATAAATCAATCGTTAACCCTTTTGCTTTTGTGGTATCAAATACAGCGGCGGCGGCGTTAGCTTCTGTAAGATCTTTAACTATAACATCTACTTCAATTTTGTGTTTATCTTGTAGTTCTTGAGCTAATTGTTTGAGTTTATCTTCCGAACGAGCAACGAGTACAAGATTTGTCTTGCGTGCTGCTAATTCCTGGGCAAAAGCCTTACCAATACCACTAGAGGCACCAGTAATTAAAGCAGTTGACATTCTACATATTCAGATAGTTTTTCCAGCACATTATAAATATTAGCCAGAATGGATATAATTTTTAACTATCTAAAGTGATATACCTAAAAGGGTAAAACCAGCATCTAGTACTAACTACCATTGTTCAGCCCAATAGATAATTTCTGACGTTGAATTATTAATTGCAACACCATAGCTATCTCCGTGATTCCATTTGAAGCCAGATCTACCTCTGTCTGTTGTATTTAATACTAATATTTCATATGCATCTGGAAAAGTTTCCGCCGGAAAGTCACTGGTGTAGAAAAAAGTTGTTGGCACACCGTTAGGCTGGTTGATATGGTCGTTTGTATTACCACCTCTATATTTATGTTTTGCATTATTTCTGTATTGTGAGAGTAATTTTTTTATTTTTTCTGGCGGCTGTTTGAATCTAATTTGGAAAAAACTACCTCCTTGTAAAAATCCAGGAGAGTAAGCAACGCGAACATCTTTAGCATCACTAGGTATCTGATTTGGAAAATGTTTTAGTTCGTCCCTATTAGACCACAATTGATTACGAATTTCTTTATAGCGTGTTGTATCAGTTATTATTTTAGGTTCGCTAGTATTACTAAAAGCTTTTCTCAGGAAAAAGCTTCCTCCAACAATACCAAGACTGCCAAGGGAAAATAGAACTATCATGGCAGCTTGGATAAAATGCGTAGGCATAGCCCGTCGTAGACATCGCTTCATTGAGTTGGATGTGTCTAATTATCATAGTTATATACCCAACTACTAAACTAAAATCGTACTATTGCGGACATCAGACTAGAGATATTAACGGAAACTTTGTCTGTTTAGGCGAAAATTGGGGTATTTATAAAATTCTGGTGAAGATGAGCAATGCTTACTTAGTTAAATACCGCAGGTTGTCCTTGTTGAAGTTAATACTAACGTTATAGATAACGAAATCAATGCCACAGCGACCTCTTTTTTTTTCAATTCTTCCCGATCGAGTGAGGACTAAAGCGGATATATAAATAGTAGATGCACCTTAATTAAATCATAGCCCTCAGCTAAAAGCCGGGGGCTTTATTTATTGCTGATAATTTTGATTTTGGAAATAAAAATATTCTGAACAAGTAAAATTTACCCGGATAGGGCACGAATGAAAGCGGATTATTAAATGGTAGATGCACCTTAATAAATAAAGCCCCCAGCTTTTAGTTTAGGGCTTTATTTATTGCTGATAATTTTGATTTTGGAAATAAAAATATTTTGAACAAGTAAAATTTACCCGGATATGGTACGAATGAAAACGGATTATTAAATGGTAGATGCACCTTAATAAATTTATCGCCCCCAGCTTTTAGCTGAGGGCTTTATTTATTACTGATAATTTTGATTTTGGAAATAAAAAAATATTCTGAACAAGTGAAATTTGCCCGGATAGAGGCAGAATGAAAACGGATTATTAAATGGTAGATGCACTCTAATAAATCACATATGTCACAGCCCTCAGCCTTTGGTCTGGGGCTTTTATTATTTAAATATAGATGGTAGCAAACCAGGAGCTAACCACAGACCATAACCAATAAATCCAAATAGCAAACTAATCATGGCTGTAATAACATAGCTGATACAAATTAATAAACCATCAGATTCGATGGTGGCAACAGTTAAAAGTAAAATGCCTACAGTGGGAATAGGATTTGTCAGGGGAATTGGTAAAATTAGTAATATTGTTAACCAAGAGATGCAAAACCCATTGATTCGCCAAATCAAGGGATTATGGGCTATTTTTCCCAATCGTGGACGGGCTATTTTTTGTAACACTTTAGTGAGACGACCCAAGTTTTGTAAAAGTAACTGGGCAAAGGCACGAGGAAATTTGTAGTTAGCGATTCTTTTCGGTAGCCAAGGCGATCGCCTTCCTAAAAGCATTTGTACTGACAACAGCAAACAAGCAGCACCAAAAGGGCCAGTTAATCCCGGTGGCATCGGAAACAAAAACGGCAATACTAATAATGCAATTACCAGGCTGAACCCTCGTTCTGAGGTTTCTGCCAGAATATCACCTAGAGTCAGGGGTTGTTCGGCTAGGCGTTCTAAGAGGGACTTTATATCTTGAGAAAATCTCAGATGCATTTGGCGTGATTTCGATCGAAGGGAGTGGGGAGTGGGGAGTGGGGAGTGGGGGAGATGAGCGAGGATAATTTCTAACTTCTAACTCTTAACTCCAAACTCGAAACTCCTAACTCCTGACTCTGCCAATTTTAGATTTTAGTTCGCACCTTTGGCACGCTGGAGGCACAACTTAGATTTTCGATTGAAGAAAAAATCTAAAATCTAAAATCTAAAATCTAAAATTGAATGACTCCTAACTCTTGACTTCTGCGGGTACTAAAACACTTATAGCTTTAGGTATAACTCGGAAATGGGCAGGTGTGTAAGTAGTGATTTCACCATCTGTATTAATGGGGCGTGGTTTGCGAGTATATAAATGTATTTCCTGACCTTGAAGAGAGCGTACACTCTCCCAATGTATATGCCGCCCTTGTCGCATTGCAGGTAATAATAATATAGTCTGCCACCAATGTTGAATTTCTAGACTATAAAGATCCAGTCTTTGGTCATCTATTGCAGCATCATCTGCCACTGCCATACCACCACCATAATAGCGACCGTTACCTACAGCAATTTGCACTGTTTTCACGCGAACCGATTCACCATTGATGGCAATCTCGGCACTAAAAGGTCTAGCTGACCAAATCACTTGCAATGCAGTGGCGGCGTAAGCAAATATTCCCCAACGACGTTTGACTTCTTTGGTAAGTCGTTCGGTAATTTTTACACTCAATCCCAGACTAGCAACGTTAAAAAAGTGCTTGCCGTTGACCCAACCCAAGTCAATGCGGTGTAAATTTTTCTGGGCAATAATATTACAAGCTTCGCTGAGGGAGTTGGGAATTTCTAAAGTTCTTGCTAGGTCGTTGGCAGTTCCCAGAGGTAAAATTCCTAAGGGCAACTGAGTTTCAACTAAAGCATCTACTGCGGCATTCAGAGTGCCATCGCCACCACCAACTATTACTAAATCAACTTGATGTTGATAGCGAAGTATAACTTCAGAAAGTTGTTTTGGATGTTCTGTAGACTCTTCAATTAAAATAAAGCCGAGTGTCTTCAAATAATCAATTGCTTCCGACAGACCTTTTTGCCCTTGGCGGGCGTGACGATTTACTAACAGCAGTGCGCGGGAACTCATGGGTAGTACCTTTTGTAGTTAATATGTCCAAGCATCCGCATCTGTTTACTCAGCTTAAATTTAACTATCAGAAACTTTTTCAGGTGCGATCGCAGTTATCAAAATGCATTTTATCAACACTTAATTATATTGTTATGGTTGCTATTTTTTCAGTTCTATTTTGTCTAATTTAAGTTTATCAGCTATTGAAATTTTAATAATCAGTGCATAGAGTGACGATGGCAACTTGAACTACAGACTGGGGAATCCTCCAACGAAGCCTTCAAGTTCCAAAAATCGTTGTGATAATTTTGTAGTATCTCAGGAACAAAGATAATTATAGTGTTATCTATATGACTAGTGTGTTAATCTGCGCTCGCCTTAGGGAAGCTGTAAAAGCTTTGACATAGTGTTCTGTGGTTTGAAAATTTCTATTCCTTCTAATTCACTAAACTAATTGCTAGAAAAATCGTGAGGTCATCAATGCAGCGAATTAAATTTTGGGTACTTTTTCCACTTACCTTAATATTTGGTTGTTCAAATCAATTGCTTCAATCTAGCCCGACTGTAGCCAAATCTCAGCCAGCAGTAGCTAAAGAAAATAATCCAACTTTGTTAGCAAAAGCAAATTACCTTTCACCGCTGGAACAACAGGTAATTATTGAAACAAATAAAGTCAGAACAAATCCTAAAGCATATCTGCCGATTTTGGAAAACTATCGCAAGCGCTTTCAAGGTAACCGAGTCAAAATTTCTGATAATACTTATTTGAGAACTCAAGAAGGAGTCAAAGCAGTCGATGAGGCGATCGCATTTCTCAAATCAGCGCGTCCTGTAGTAGCTCTGAGTGCCTCTAAGGGTATGTCTTTGGCAGCAAAAGACCACGTTAAAGACCAAGGCGCAAAAGGTGCCACAGGTCATGATGGTAGCGATGGTAGCAACCCGTTTACTCGCATCAACCGCTATGGTAGATGGCTGACAACCGCAGGCGAAAATATCAGTTATGGGCCAAACACCGCCCAAGATATCGTCATGCAATTAATTATTGATGATGGTGTGCCCGATCGCGGTCATCGAAAAAACATTTTTAACGGCGCTTTTAAAGTTTCCGGTGTTGCTTTTGGAATTCACAAATCATATAGAACAATTTGCGTGATTAACTACGCTGGGGGGTATCAGGAAAAATAAATTGAAATGGGGAATGGGGAGATGGGGAGATGGGGGGAGAGAGCGGGGAAAGATTTCTTCCCCATCCTCCCACACCTCCCACACTTCCAATGCCCCATGCCCCATGCCCAATTCACAAGTTAAAATATAAAATCCCAAATGGTATAGTCTATGTCTATAAATTTTCCTGGAATTATAGTATTTTTGACTTTGTTAGGTGTTATTGTCAATATTTTATATTTTCGATGGGAAAAGAAAAAAGAACAGCAAAGAACTGAAAAAATCAAACTGATTTGCGCTCAGTTAAAAATGAATTTTTTAGCAGAAGACAGTAACAATATTATGCAGCATTTACATAATTTTAAACTATTTAACCAAAGAGGCAGAAACCTAGTTAAAAATATCTTATCGAAAGAAGTAAATAATTTTAAAATATACATTTTTGAATATAAATATTCAATATACAGAACTAAAAATAAATATGAACACTGGCAAACAGTAGCTTTCTTATATGACGACAATATGCGTCTTCCTAAGTTTTTGTTAAAGCCAAAAAATATTTTAGAACAACTCAGTGATTTTTTAGGATCTCACGATATCAAGTTTGAAAATTATCCCAGATTTTCTGAACAATATCTGTTACGCGGTAGTCATGAGCAAGAGATTCGCCAGATATTTACTGACAACGTACTTGTTTTTTTTGAAGGCAAAATAGGATTCTACCCGGCTATGCAAACAACGCCATGTGTAGAAGCAGCAGAGGGCTGCTTAATCTATTATCTTCAAGATGTACGTCATGAGCCGGAACAGATTGAATTGTTCCTACAAGAGGCAATGGAAGTTTTCGATTTATTCAGAGCAAAAGCATCCGATAACTAAAGGATACTGTGAAAATTATCCCAAGTTGAATAAATTGGCGATCGCAATATTACGAACCAAGGAGTGTTTTTGATCTCCTTGTTGAGCAACTTCGAGGTTCAGAGGCTCAATGTTGAGACACTACAATGCTTTAAGAAGCAAAAGTAGGTGTAATTGTAATGCAATCAATTTTCTGGAGTATAGAAGAGGTAGCCCTAAGAGCTAAACAGTTTTACGAAAACGGTATTCGTCAAAATGTCGAGTGTGGTGACAACATCGGCAAGATGATTGTGATTGATGCAGAAACTGGTGAATATGGCATAGATCCAACTGGTGTAGAGACAGCGTTAAAGTTAAAACAGAAAAACCCTAATGCTAGATTGTTCACCATCCGAATTGGTTATGATGTTGCTGTAAGTTTTGGTGGTGCGATGGAGCGTACTGCTGAATGATTTATGGCAAAGTAATCAATGGTAGGGTAATAATTCCAGTGGTTTTTCGTTTACCTTCGCAACCAGATTTTTCTCTAGATTTTGTCATTGATACTGGATTTAATGACCATCTAACTTTACCACCACAGGCAGTCAGCGCAATGAATCTTCCCTTGTATTCTAGTACCGAAGCAAGGTTAGCTGATGGTAGTCAAGCTTTATTATCTATACATTTGGCAACAATTTTATGGGACGGTATAGAAAAATTAGTTCCAGTTTTAGCTGCTGGTTATAAACCTTTACTAGGAACTTCTCTGATGGCAGGATATCATCTAGAAATAGATTTTCAAGACGATGGTTTAGTTTCCCTAGAAAAACTCTAAAGGTGCAACGTCGAGGTTTAAAGACGCGATAAATCGCCGTCTCTACAATAATTAGTCTTTTGTAGAGACGGCGATTCATCGCGTCTGTTGCCTTAACCGAACAGTATTATCTACCTCACCTATTCCTCCGCAACCCAGGCACCATGAAACCCATAAGGCACCCGCTGGGGAATTATCACCCGCGCTACAGGTTCAGCCGTTATATCTTGGGCATTCACCACTACCAATTCTGAAGTATCTGAACCCTCATCATGGACAAACGTCATCAGCCAACCATCATCCTCAGCGGTTGCACCAGGACGCAGCGCAAACACAGCTTCACCGCCATAGCGTCCTTCTCCGAATTTATGGGTTTGGGACTTTCCATTGCTTAAGTCGTATTTGATGATACCTTCAAATAAAGGTAGGGGAGTGTTCGCCATTTTGTTGCTGTAGCCATATCGCGTTTGCCGCCCCAACAGGTTTTCGTTGACGCGGGGAAACTCTGAGGCTACATCATCTAACATTTCTTCACGCACTGTGCAGGTGCTGAGGTTAAATCGCCAGCGATACAGGCGGGGAATATTTGCTTCTGGGTCTGGTTGCGAACCATTTAAATTCAAGACTGTAGTGGAACTCATGCGACAAGCAATCAGCACTACTTCGTCTCCTTCTTCGTAAGCGTTGAGGGTATGGAAGACGTAGCAAGCGGGACTTTCAAACCAGCGGATATTACTGTTGTCACCATGACGTGGTACAATGCCGAAACGACTGGGGCGATCGCGCTCAAACATCATTACAGATTCTCCCCGTTGCGCTCTTTCAGGGCTGATAGTCATGGGTAAATCCATGAAAATGGTGTAGTTTTCAGTGATGGCGAAGTCGTGCATCATCACCCCAATTGGCAAGTCAATTGGCACTGTCCGCAACAGTTCCCCTTGTGTTGAAACCACACTGTATTGCAGGTACGGTGGCACGAAGGGAGAGTAGCCAAAGAACATCATTTCACCAGTCACCGGGTCTACCTTGGGATGGGCTGTGAAGGCAGAAACCAGCTTGCCATCGTAGGTGTATTCGCCAATGGTTTCTAATTCTGGCAGCTTGATGGTGTGAGGACTACCCCCTTCATTCAGCGCCAACATTTGACCAGCGTGCCACACTAAGGCGGTGTTGGCTGTATTTTTACCGGGGCCGTGGGGATTATCCATTTGTGGTGGTTCTAGCAACCCAGTCCAGATAGCCTTACCCGCTTCTCGTTCTATTTTCCATCCCCTTGTTTGGACGTAGCGGTTACGATAAGTTGCTACACCGTTGCTAATTTGTACACCATGCAACATCCCATCTCCATCAAACCAGTGATATTCACCGATGGGTGACCATTGAGGGTTAGGGCCATTGCGGACAAACATCCCGGATAACTCAGGGGGTAGTTCACCAATAACTGACAATTTGTCAGTGGTGATTTCTTCGCGGACTGGGGCAAAATTGCGATCGAGATAGGGATTAACTGCTACTGTTGTCATTGTTTTGATTGATGAAAGTTAGAGAATTTGGTATTGTGATGAATGTGGGTTTTCCTGACTAATGACATTAATTGCTGTCTTCAACCAATCAATATAAGTCTGTTCTCTACGGATGACCAACTCCAGCACCAGCCTTTGCATTACCTCCTCGCGGCTGGCAGACTCATCACCCAGTAGTGGTAAATCGATATTTTCACATTTGGCAAGCTTTTCGTTTCGAGCCGCCAATTGCTGCTCTAATAGATGAATAATGATTTCATTAGGCAATTGATCTCCAAAGTGCAACTGAATCAGCATTGGTTCCCGTAGAATTGGTAAGGGTTGGTGAGTACCAAGCCATAAGACCAATTCAGCTTTTCCTGATTCGGTTATGGTGTAGACTTTGCGGTTAGGGCGATCGTGCTGAATCTCAATCGTACAAGTAATATAGCCTTGCTCAACTAGCTTTTCGAGGGTTCTATAAATTTGTGCTTGGTCTGCTGGCCACAAATGGCCAATGCATTGGTCGAAGCAGCTTGTTTTCAGGTCATAGCCCGTCATTGCTTGCTCCTGAAGAAGACCCAGAATTACATGTGCTAACGACATGAAAACGGTTTTTCCATAATTACTGTTTACTCGATCGCTTCGATCTATATACTTGTTATAAGTTTATGCTACTATATGATTAGTCAGATATGAAAGATGACCGCTATAAAAAACATGTTAACTATAGTGTGTCCCAGTAAGAAAATCGATACATGCACTTCGGTTGATCAATACCGAAGCAGAAATTATTCAAGTTATTAAAGACTATCGTAACGAGAGGATGGGTAACATTGACTTCTAACACACTTTTACAAAGAATCCGTCAACATCAATATCTGCGTGATTTACGAAATAAATTACTATACCTTCACAAAATGTTGCTGGAGACAGAACGCATCGCCTACGAACAAATTAGTGGCCGGGTATCAAGTACAGAACTCCTGCAACTCGTCATCGGTCATGAACAATTTGCTTGGCTACATCGGATTTCTGAGATGGTTGTGCAAATTGATGAAATGCTGACAGCAGATGAACCAATAGCCCTGGATGATTTGCAAAAGCTGATTGCCGATGTCCGCACATTGATTGTGCCCTTAGAGACAGGTAATACCTTTGAGAGGAAGTATTATAACGCACTCCAGAGCGAACCCGCTGCTGTGTTGGCACATGCGGAGATATCAAAGCTTCTGATGTCTAATGTCCAGTAACTTCAGGATCGGGGAGCAGGGGAGCAGGGGAGCAGAGGAGCAGGGGAGCAGGGGAGCAGAGGAGAGTTCAATGTGCCAAGTTCAATCCCCTCTGCCCCTCCGCCCCTCCGCCCCTCTGCCCCTCTGCCCCCCTGCCCCTCTGCCCCTCTGCCCCTCTGCCCCCCTGCCCCTCCGCCCCTCCGCCCCTCTGCCCCTCTGCCCCTCTGCCCCTCTGCCCCCCTGCCCCTCTGCCCCTCTGCCCCTCTGCCCCTCTGATCTCAAGCTTGTGAGAAATGCGGGTTTCCCAGTCCCCAATCCCCAGTCCCCAGTCCCTATTTTCAAGCTAGGTCTAATGTTAACCTTTACCCGCTGATAGTGAGCAGCTATCTGGTTATCAGGGTTTATATCGAGTTGATAGTGGTGAATATCGAATTGTTTACAGATATTTTCCCGATCAAGATTTAGTAGAAGTGATTTGAGTCGGGAAGCGCAATGATGATGATGTCTACAAAAGATCAAAGCGTTTACTGGGATGAACTTTGGTTTTGACTAAAAATGCTAGAATCGCTTCAGCACAAATGCTTTCAGGCATCTTTGATGACTTTCGACCTTCCCGACTCTCTCATTCTCGATACAGCACTTTCGGTATCTGGTTTAACCGACTATATCCGCTTGCTGTTAGAGCAAGATGAACAATTGCGGCAAGTTTGGGTAACTGGAGAAGTTTCCAGCGCTAACCACCATCGCAGTGGGTTATTTTTCACATTACAAGATACAGATGGCACCGCCGGAATTAAGTGTGTGGTATGGAATAGCCAATTGCCAAAACTCGCCCAGATTCCCGTTGCTGGTGAACAGATAATTATTTTGGGCAGTATTCGTGTGTATCCGCAACGGGGAGAGTATCAGTTATCAGTTTGGCAGACTTTACCTGCTGGTGTTGGTTTACAGGCGCTACGGTATCAACAATTAAAAAATCGCTTGCTGGCTGAGGGGTTATTCGATCCACAAAGAAAGCGATCGCTCCCCATTCATCCCCAAACTATCGCTGTCGTCACTTCACCAACTGCGGCGGCTTGGGGTGATATTCAAAAAACTCTCAAACAAAGGTATCCAGGTTTACACGTTTTATTTTCTCCAGCCACAGTTCAAGGTGAGCAAGCACCAGAATCTATCGTCAAAGCAATTGAGCGAGTTGACAGCGATGGGCGCGCCGAAGTGCTAATTTTATCGCGTGGTGGGGGTGCAGTTGAGGAGTTGGCCTGCTTTAATGATGAACGAGTGGTGCGAGCTGTTGCTAGTTGTTCCATTCCTGTAATTACTGGTATTGGTCATCAACGAGATGAATCTTTAGCAGATTTAGTTGCAGATGTATGTGTGCATACACCAACGGCGGCGGCAGAAAGAGTTGTACCGGCAATTTCAGAGTTGTATGCTGAGCATCGGCAGCGAGTTGTGGCTTTGCATGAGGCGGTGCATGACTTTGGGGAAAATGCTGAAAATAAACTGCAAGCATTGCGAAACCGTTTGCGACGTTTGCGGTTAGATCGGCAAGTCCAGCAAGAGGCGCAGAAGCTAGTTTGGAAGCGTCGGCAGTTGGTACAAGTAACGATGGGGCGATCGCAGCAAGCAAAGCAGCATTTGGAATTGTTGCGGCAAAAGTTGGCAACTCTTGACCCGAAAGCCGTGTTGCAGCGTGGTTATGCGGTGGTAAGGCGGGAAAATGGGGCGATCGCTCGTACTTCAACTGAGTTAGAAGTGGGGCAAAATTTATCGATTCAGTTGGGACAGGGGGAGGTTACAGTCAAAGTTATGGAAGTCAAAGAATAACTATAGCGGTTTGCAATTGCATGGAGTACAGACAATTTGTAGGGTAGCACAGCTGTGCATTGGTATCAACTTAACGTGAAACTCTTATGAGGACGGGATATTAAGTTCACTCATATCATGTCCGCTTGATTACTTATTAAACCCCAAGAACCCCACCCCGCCAAAGCTACGCTTTGTCTCCCCTCCCGAAGAGCGGGGAGGGGTTGGGGGTGGGGTGCAATGACTTTGGGAATCATAACTAATTATCCGGACATGATATCACCTACGGTTACTCACCGCGTTACCCCACCCTAACCCTCCCCGATGTATTGGGGAGGGAACTAGATTTCTTTTTCCCCCTTTTCCAAGGGGGGATTAAGGGGGGTAAAGCGTATGTGGGACAAGCGTTTAAGCTTAAGTTGACACCTATGACAGCTGCGCTACCCTACGGTGTATTATTTTTCAACTGCTCAACAAAGGTCTGATGTTCAACTGAATTTAGCCCTTTTTGCAACACTGCTAAAACCTGTTGCATATTCTCATGAACTAATGCTGATACATCTAGCCATAATCCAGGAAACACTTGACTTTGAATTATGCCTTCAGCATTTGGTATCAGTGTTAAATATTCACCATTTTGCAAGCTAAACCAACTCACAGTCTGCTCAAAAACCTGCCAAACAATATATTCCTGAATGCCATTGCGACGATAGGCGCGTTTTTTATCATGCAAATCTTTGGTAGCACTGCTGGCGGCAACTTCTGCTACTAATTCTGGCGCACCTTCTACGTAACCATCACTCCGCTCCCTATCCCCACCTTATGAGTACATTGTTCGCGTTAGCGTCTCGCAGAGAAGGTGGGGACTTCCGCGACACGTTAAATTGATTGTATCGTAGTGGATTTTGGATAATGGTGATGATTCAATTGGGGCAGGCTGAGGTGTAAAGTGAAAATTGTGGAAATAAACGAACCGCTAAGACGCCTTCTCTGCGAGAGGCTACGCCAACGCGGAGCGTGTCGTTAGAGAAGGACGCCAAGAGATTAATAATGGTTAAACGCAAGAGTGCTTCTAGTTCTGATTCGATGGAAGGTTGGAATTATGAAGCGAAGGTTATTGAAATAGAGGGAATTATCGCTCGCATTGAGGCGGGTGAATTGGAATTGGAAGAAGTTTTTGACCAATTTGGCAAGGCTGTTGAGTATTTGCGTCAGTGCGAAAGTTTTTTGCAGCAGCGACAGCAGCAGGTGGATTTGTTGATTGAAACTTTGAGCGATGAATAATTATAGTAAGTTGCTACTTGAGTTTATCTGAATTCCGGAGGAAAACTTTCCCTATCCTCCATACTTCATATAAATTCTCTCATTCGTTTGAGCTTGAATTATAAAACCCTCACGTTCATAAAGTTTACGTGCTGGATTTACAGCTAAAACTCTCAGTTGCAGAGGCTTTTCCTTCTCTTTTGCTTCAGTAATCAGCTGGCGCAGAATAAATGTACCAATCCCATAACGCTGAAAATTAGGAAGTAAATACAGTTTGGTTAGCTGTATGTGACTAGGATAATACTCTATTGCTCCCCATCCAACGTCTTTACCTTCAAATTGGATGATTCGGTGAGTCGATAAATCAATCGAAGCATAAATCCACACACGCTGCTCATTATCAACCCAGCTTCCCCAAGTTAGTTCCACATAAGATTGCATTGCAGCTTTCGTCACATTGTAGATGAAATCAAAGTCAACCTCTTTTATGGAACGAAGATTTATATGCATCTGGGTTTTGATTAACTAGACACAGAAAAAGTCTATTTTTTGCTCTTGCAAAGAATTATTGCACTGGTAAGAATACATCAGAACCAAAATCTGGTAAATTATCCCCGAACGCATGGTCAAGAATCCGTGTCTGCGTATGGCATCTGGCCAGTCTTCAGATTTTCAAGGGTTTTGCGAACTACTTAGCTTGAGGTACATCAAAATTATGAAACCATTTCTTTTTGTAACTGACCTGGATGACACTCTGGTATATCGCACTGTGGGAAATGACGACACTTTACCAAAGTTGAATCAATTGCTGAACCAACATCGTCAAGAATATGGCACAAAAATTGTTTATTCTACAGGGCGATCGCCTCAGCTTTACCAAGAACTCCAACTTCAAAAAAATCTTTTGCAACCGGATGCTCTAGTCCTTGCTGTGGGTACAGAAATCTACCTCGATGGCACTAATGCTCCAGATTCGAGCTGGTCAGAAATCCTCTCCCCTGGTTGGAATCGCAAACTCATCTTATCTATAACCAAAACTTTCCCCGAATTAAAGCTGCAACCAGAATCAGAACAGCGGGCTTTCAAAGTGAGTTTTTTTATTCCTCAAGAAATAGCGACCAGTATTTTACCCCAACTTGAGGCAGAGTTGGATAAATATAAATTAAATGTAAAGTTAATCTACAGTAGCGGAATAGACCTTGACATTGTACCCCTTACCAGCGATAAAGGTCAAGCAATGCAATTTTTGCGCCAAAAGTGGAAATTTGCAGCAGAACAAACAGTTGTCTGCGGTGATTCAGGTAATGATATTGCTTTATTTGCTGTAGGCAACGAAAGGGGAATCATAGTCGGTAATGCTCGAAAAGAGTTACTCCAGTGGCACAACGAGTATCCGGCTGATCATCGTTACCTAGCACAAGATTTTTGTGCAGGTGGAATTCTGGAAGGATTAAAATATTTTGGTTTTTTAGAATGATTAGCTATCTCAAAGGAATCGTTGCTGGTATTCAAACAATTGGTAATCGGGCTGTTCTGACTCTGGAAGTCAATGGCTTGGGGTATGATTTGCAAGTTCCCCAACGCTTAGCAAACCAGTTACCAGATTCAGGAGGAGTGGCGCAAATTTTTACCCATTTCCAAATTCGGGAAGAAGTGCCATTTCTATACGGCTTTGCTTCTCCAGCCGAACGCGATTTATTTCGCCACTTGTTGACGGTTAGTGGTGTTGGTGCAGCCTTAGCGATCGCACTCCTGGATACTTTGGAACTACCAGATTTAGTCCAAGCAGTGATCGCTGGCAATACCCAAATCTTAATTCAAGCCCCCGGTGTGGGCAAAAAGATTGCCGAACGCATCTGTTTAGAACTGAAAAGCAAATTGATTGAGTGGCGCAAATCAGCTGGCTTCTTCGTCGCCACAGGCGGTCCTGCACCAGGAATTCTCGAAGAAGTGCAAATGACACTGTTTGCTTTGGGGTATACTGCCCATGAAGTCAGTCACGCCTTGCATGTGGTGAGTGAAGATATCGGACTACCAAAAGACGCCTATGTAGAAGATTGGATTAAACAAGCGATCGCTCATCTCAGTAGTAGCGAACAAGTTGGTCATTAGTCATTGGGCATTGATCGTTTGTCATTGGTCATTGGGCATTGGTCATTTGTCATTGGTCATTGGTCATTTGTCATTAGTTTTTCTTTGCGTCCCTATCTCCCCATCTCCCCACCTCCCCACTCCCCACTCCCCTCTATGCCCACAGACCCTTATGCTTGGATAGAAAAATCTCTGGCAACTATTCATCGGGCTGACTGGTATCGTTCAGTACAAACTATCGATGGTCGGTCTGGTGCAACGGTGGTTTTAGCTGGGCAAGAGGTAATTAATTTTGCCAGTAATGATTATTTGGGATTGGCTGGGGATGAACGTTTGATGGCGGCGGCGATCGCAGCTATTGAGGAATTTGGTACTGGTAGTACTGGTTCCAGATTACTCAGTGGACACAGGGAATTGCACAGAGAATTAGAAAAGGCGATCGCATCTACCAAACAAACTGAAGATGCTTTGGTATTTAGTTCCGGGTATCTAGCTAATTTGGGTGTCATTACTGCCCTTGTCGGCAAGCGTGATTTAATTTTATCTGACCAATACAATCATTCCAGTCTGAAAAATGGGGCAATTCTCAGCGGTGCAGCAGTGGTGGAATATCCGCACTGTGATGTTGTAGCACTCAAAACCCAGTTGAGTCAGCAGCGGCAAAATTACCGACGCTGTTTGATTCTGACTGATAGCGTCTTCAGCATGGATGGCGATTTATGTCCAATGCCGGCACTGTTGGCTCTTGCTGATGAATTTGGCTGTATGCTGCTGGTTGATGAAGCTCATGCCACTGGCGTCCTCGGAAAAACTGGTGCTGGATGTGTTGAGCATTTTGGGTGTACGGGAAAACCATTAATTCAAATCGGTACTTTGAGTAAAGCTTTGGGTAGTTTAGGCGGGTATGTAGCGGGAAGTAGCGCCTTAATTGACTTTTTGCGGAATCGAGCACCCAGTTGGATTTACACCACTGGGCTTTCACCTGCTGATACAGCTGCGGCCTTAGCAGCGATCGAGATAGTGCAAGAAGAACCGCAACGCCGTGCCCAATTGTGGGAAAATGTGCGTTACTTGAAAACTTTGCTCGAACAGCTACCTAATCTCAAATTACTGCCTTCGGAATCGCCTATATTATGTTTTCAATTGCCTAATGCCACAGATGCCCTAAAAGCTGGAAAGTACCTCAGAGAGGCTGGCATTTTTGCCCCAGCAATTCGTCCCCCCACAGTGCCTACAAGTCGCATCAGAATATCTTTGATGGCAACTCATGAAGCAGCACATATTGAAAAATTGGTAGGAGTGGTGAAGGAGGGGAGTGGGGAGTGGGGGGGATGAGGGGGATGAGGGAGATGAGGGGGATGAGGTTTTGAAGCTCAAAGTTGAGCCTTTGAACTCGAACGTTGCACCTTTGAAGCTCAAAGTTGAGCCTTTGAACTCGAACGTTGCACCTTTGAGCCTCGAAGTTGCAGCTTTGAACTCGAACGTTGAGCCTTTGAGCCTCGAAGTTGCAGCTTTGAACTCGAACGTTGCAGCTTTGAGCCTCGAAGTTGCAGCTTTGAACTCGAACGTTGAGCCTTTGAACCTCGAAGTTGCAGCTTTGAACTCGAACGTTGCAGCTTTGAGCCTCGAAGTTGCAGCTTTGAACTCGAACGTTGAACTTCTGAACCTCAAAGTTGCAGCTTTGAACTCGAAGGTTGAGCCTTTGAACCTCGAAGTTGTACCTTTGAACCTCAACGTTGAACTTCTGAACTCGAATGTGAACCTGTGAACCTCAATGTTCA
Organism: Desmonostoc geniculatum HA4340-LM1; assembly: GCA_019359545.1. GTDB lineage: Bacteria > Cyanobacteriota > Cyanobacteriia > Cyanobacteriales > Nostocaceae > Nostoc > Nostoc geniculatum. The sequence goes on from JAHHHB010000020.1 coordinate 27,720, forward strand.
ACGTTTAAACTTCAAACGCCTAATTTTAACTCTCCTCCATCTCCCTCATCTCCCTCATCCCCCACTCCCCACTCCCCACTCCCTTTCACAAAACTGGCAATTGATTAAACAAGACCCAATAAAAACCAAGTTGTTGGACTGCTTGGTTGAATTGTTCAAAATCCACAGGTTTGACGATGTAGCTATTCACCCCAAACTGGTAGCTGTCGATCATGTCTCGGTCTTCGGCGGAAGAGGTTAGTACTACAACCGGAATCATTTGTGTACGTGGATCGGACTTGAGTTGCCGTAAAACTTCTAATCCGCTGACCTTTGGCAGTTTCAAATCCAGTAAAATGACTTTGGGTTGATTCGTCATGGTGCGGTGGGCATAGTCTCCCTGACAAAAAATAAAATCTAGGGCTGCTGCTCCGTCCTCAAGCAGTTGTACTTGATTGCCAATTCTGCCGCGACGCAATGCCCGAATGGTTAGTTCGGCATCAGCACGATTATCTTCCACTAAGAGAATGGAAATTGGTTGCTCGGAAGATGGGTCGGTGGGTTGGTCAGTCATGGGTTATACCATTTCACGAAAATCTTGATACATATACATTTTCGGTAGGGGTGCCAAGCTGTGCATTGGTTTCAAATTAACGTAAAACCCTTGTCAAGACTTGATATTGAGTTCATTCACTTACCGTTACTGGCCGCGTCACCCCACCCCGGTTTTGTCTAAAGCCAAAACCGCCCCTCCCCTTAGTAACTACGGTGTACACACAAGTCGAATTACCCCCCTTAATCCCCCCTTGGAAATGGGGGAAACAAGAAATCCAGTTCCCTCCCCTTGACAAGGGGAGGGTTAGGGTGGGGTAAAACCTTGGTTAATCAGCTATTTCAGACTTATGTGTACACCGTAGCCCCTTAGTAAGGGGTGGGGTAAAGCGTATGTGGGACAACCGTTTGATCTGAAGTTGACACCTATGACAGCTGTGCTACCCTACCAAGGTATTTGTCTCAACCTTAAAGTGAAACGGTATTAGTTTATTGGAAGGGTGAAGTAAAAAGTCGCGCCTCGATCGCACGCTGCTTCTGCCCAAATGCGCCCTCCGTGGCGTTGAATAATGCGTTGCACGATCGCCAGTCCGATCCCCGTACCTTCAAATTCTTCTTCGCGGTGCAGACGTTGGAAAACTCCAAACAGATTATCTGCATACCGCATATCGAATCCTGCCCCATTATCTCTGATGAAGTACACTCCTTCACCATTTATCACCTCATAACCCACTTCAATGCAGGCAAGGGATTTGTAGTGGGTATACTTGATGGCATTGGATAACAGGTTGAGCCAAACTTGTTTGAGCAGGGAAGGATCGGCTTGACATGCAGGTAAATCGGCGATCGCAAATTCAATTTCACGACCCCACCAATCTGGGGCTAAATCATTCAGCACCATTTGAATGATCTCATTGGGAAAAACGGATTGACGGGACATTTCCTTACGATCCAAACGAGATAAGGCCAACAAATCATCGATCAACTCACCCATACGTTTGGCATTTTCGCGGACAATTTTCAGGTAACGATTGGCTTCCCCATCGAGTTGTTCGCCGTAGTCTTCCTGCATCATTCTCGAAAAGCCATCGATCGCCCGCAGCGGTGCCCGCAAATCATGGGAAACTGAATAAGAAAAAGCCTCCAACGCTTTGTTAGCAGTTTCTAGTTGGGCAGTTCGTTGTTTGACCCTGGTTTCTAAAGACTGGTTGAGTTGATGCAGGGCTTCAATCGCCCTCTTGCGCTCCAATTCTGCTCCTGCCCGCGCTGCAAATACGTCTAGAATTACCTCTATTCGTCGCCTATCTGAAAGTGGTTGCACGTCGAGAATGCAAAGATTGCCAATGGGGTCGCCGTTGGCATTTTTTAAGGAAATACCGAGATAACTATCTGCTTGCATTGCTACTAAGTCTAAGTCTTCAGGGAAAATTTGCTGAACATAGCTTTCGCAGTAAAATAATCCGTCTCTCAAGGCAAATTCGCATGGTGTACGCGCTGGAAAGTAGGATATTTCTGGTTGCAATGCCCCATACGCCCAAAAAGCCAGAGTTTTAAGTTTCCCATCTACTAGTTCGGTAACAATGGCATAGGGGACGTGCAAGGCTTTGGCAATATGATGAACCAAAGCTGGGAAAAAATCTTCTCCTGTAACCGCAGCCGTTCCCGTAACCAAATTTTGCAGCGTTGTTTCTGCTCTTTTGAGTTCCGCTTCTCGGTGTTTGGCCTCACTGATATCCCGAATGATGGTAGAAAGATATTCCACGCTGCCATCTGTTGCTTTGTGAGCAATGATCATTTGGGAAACCGGAATTTCTCTACCATCGCTGTCCAACAAAGCGGTTTCACCAACCCAGGTGCCATCTCGAATCGCCGCCGGAATGCCCTGGTTTTGAATAATCTCTAGTGCCCACTGGGGATGGTAGTTGGGGATGCTGAAGGTAGAAAGGTCTGTATCTGTGGAAACACCAAGGAGTTTGCGAAACTGAACATTATTCCACAGGACATTACCGAGTGAGTCTGCCGTGCCAACATAGTCGGTGGTCGCTTCCAGCATAGCAATTAAGCGATCGCGGTCTTTTTCTGCCCGTTGGCGTTCAGCAATTTCAGCCCGTAAGGATGCATTCAGTTCTGCTTGCTGCTTCAACAAACGGGCATTATCAATAGAAATAGCTGCCTGACTAGAAAGTAGGCGTAGGACTTCAATTCGCTCTGGGGTAAATGCCTTGGTGCTGAGATTGTTTTCTAAAAGGACAATTCCCGTGAGTTTTCCCTGGTTCAACAGCGGCGCACAAAGAATTGATTTGGATTGGTGCCGGACAATCCAGGGTTCGGACTGAAAGTTGCCTTCAGCAGCAGCATTATTTAGGACGATACTTTCCTGGGTGCGAGCCACGTAATTGATTAGGGCGATTGGCAAGTCAGGATTGCTGTCTTTTGATTCCAGGGGAATTGATTGTAAAATGACTTGGCGAGCGCCAATGGACCCCATAGCCTCAATCCGCCATTCGTTTTGTGTTGGCAAAATCAGATAACCTGTTTGCGCCCCAGCATTTTCAATTAGGATCGTCATCAGTTTTGCCAGGAGTTTATCTAACAAAATTTCACTGGCAATTGTCTGGGAGGCTTTCAACACCGTTTCTAAATCAAGTGCTTCTAACTTGCTGGAAGCCGACTGTGTAGTGTCAAGTTGACGTATTTCGGCTTTTTCTGAGCGCACCTCTAGTAGTCGGGGATAGTGTTTTTCCAGACTTTGGACTTTAGCAGTTGCTCCCCAACGCAGGTAGCCGTACCTCGCTTCTTGGAAATAAGCTTTGGCGATTGTGATGCGGTTGTTTGCCAGATGAAACTTGCCTGCGAGTTCGTTTGCCAAAGCTTCTTCTTGCAGGTATTGGTTCTCCCTGGCTAAGGCAATGGCGCGATCGTAGGCGTCCATTGCTTCCAATACCTCACCCAACACCCGATGCCGTTCTGCTTCTACTAAATACCACTTGTGTAAATAGTTCATTGGGGCATGGTGCGCCCAATTTTGCATTTTTGCCTGATTTTTTGCTACCTGCTCCAGTAACTGTGATTGTTTGCCGACATCTGTGTGGGAATACACCGCCAGTCGGCATAGAGAATCGTAGAAGTTAAAGATGGCAACCAAAGCCGCTCCAGTCATGGCTGCTAAATATTCTTGGGCGAGGACAGCATTGGCCATCGCCTGATTTACATCGCCAAACAAATAACAGAGAAATAATTTATTCAGGTAGAAATAAAACAAACCTGCCTGAAAATTGGTTTGTTGCATCTGGGGTAGCCGAATTGCTTCATTGTAAACTTGACCCGATAACATCCCAGGATTGGGAACTTCCTTAACCAAGTTCAAAACAGTCTGCCAGCAAATCTCCACGAAATGAATCCCAGCGGAATGCTTGATTTGTTTTACTGCCTGAGCATAACAGGTTAGATGTAATTGGAGTTCAGTCAGAGGTTGACTGGCTGCAAATGAATAACCACAAAAATACATAGCCGCGTAGCCAGCAAACTCTAAATCGCCTTGCTCAACACCAATTTGATAGCAATCCTGGAGTGGCTTGAGGCTGTTTTTGAGGTGTGTTTTCCAAATGTTAATCTGGTTGCTAACCGCGAATAGGGTTCTGGCTTGAATAGGTTTGGCATTTAGGCGATCGAGCAGAATTAAGGCCAGTTGACCAAATTTATACCCTGCTTCCATCTCAAAGACAACTCCACAAAGAATAATTCCATAGGCGGCATAGGCAAAGGGAGCCAACATCATGTTTCCGTACTCAACCAGCAAATCCACCATCTTGAGTACAATCAGCAGAAATAAGGGAGGTACTGCCAAATAAGCTGATGCACACATGGTTGCCAAAAGCTGCATTGCCGCCAGTACCTCTGGCTGGGACATAATTGGCAAGTCAACCAAATCTTCGATGCGTCTGTTTGCCAATTTGCAGGCAGTTTCCCCAAGTGCTTGCTGAACATCCTCAAAGCTTGGCTCAATGGGGAGGTGAACTCCTAACTGCTGAAGTAACTCTAAACTAATTTGAATCGCCTCTATTAATTTATTTTGAGCTACACAAGTCTGAATTTTGACATCGTAGACTTTTAAGCTGGCTAGTAGGGTTGTTGCGTGGTGAAGTACCTGTTGGAATAGTAGCTCTACTTGCTCGAAATTACCGCTCAGATAGGCTGCTTCTGTTGTTGCATTATACAGGGTCAGGGTAAAGTCATAATTTGTTTGCCAGCTATCGGTTGTCAGGAGATCCAAAGCAATCTGCAAATATCCCCAAGCAGCGTCATAAGCGGCTGATGCCTTGGCTTTTTCTCCTGCCATCAGGTTTAACCGAGACAAATTATCCTGGTCGGATTGGGTTTCGATGAGTTTTCTGCCCAGGTTCAGGTGGTTGATGATATCAAAAATCTTGGATTCTAAGTGTTCTGTGGGAGTTATTTGCAACAAACACTGTCCTAGTTGCCAATGGGTGTTGCAATGCTTAGCTGGGGAAATCAGGGAATAGGCTGCTTGCTGGATGCGATCGTGGGCAAATTTGTATTCTACTGGAGGGAGATCGGCAGTTAGTGGCACATCCAACACCACTGATTTGTGGGTATTGCTCAGGGGGAAAATCAACCCTTCGGCGATCGCCATTCCTAAAGCGTGGGCGGTTTCTCGCTGGGATAATTGGGCAGCAAATGCCAGGGTTTGCAAATCAAAACAGTTGCCAATGCAGGCAGCTAGCTGTAAGACTTGCTGTGTCTGATGTTTAAGCTTTTGAATTTTCAGAGCCATCAAATGTACAATATTATCTGTGATATCCCGCTCCTGAATTTGCTCTATCGACCATTGCCATTGTTTCGTTTGGCGATCGAATTTGAATAACCCTTCAGTGTAGAGAGATTTCAAAAATTCATTCATGAAAAAGGGATTGCCACCAGTTTTTAGTTGTACTAGTTTTGCCAATGACAGAGAATCTGCTAATTGGCAGTGCAACGTATCGGCGATTAACTGATTGATATCAGGTACACTCAACGCAGAGAGAGAAAGTTGATTTACCACTCCCCCACTGTGGCGGATTTCCTCCACCATCTGCATGAGGGGATGGGCTGGATTTACCTCGTTATCCCGGTATGCCCCGATTAACAACAAAGATTGCCCAATGGTTGCGGTAGCTAGCAATTGGATCAGTTTCAGGGAGCCACGATCTACCCACTGAAGATCGTCCAAAAAGATGACGAGGGGATGTTCTGGCTGGGTAAAGACGCGAATGAAATTTTGGAAAACTTGGTGAAAACGATTTTGGGCTTCCGTCGGCGGTAGAACAGGTACATCTCCTTGACTACCCACAATCAACTCCAATGCTGGAATTAGCTGGGTAATGACTCTACCGTTGGAGCCAAGGGCAGCCAACAGACGCTTTCGCCACTGACACAGTTGCACTTCGTCTTCAGTCAGTAATTGTTTGATTAGTGATTCAAAAGCTTGAGCGATCGCCAAATAAGGGATATTGCGCTGATACTGGTCAAATTTACCAGCAATCAAGTAGCCTCGTTGTTCTGCGATCGCACGATAAATTTCCTGCACCAAAACTGACTTACCAATACCAGAATATCCCGCAATTAACATCAATTCAACTTGATTTTTTACTCCTTTAAATGCTGCTAATAAAGTCCCCACCTCCTTTTCTCTGCCATAGAGTTTTTCCGGGATCTGAAACTTGTCAGAAATATCCTGTTGTCCTAGCAAAAAAGACTCAATTCGTCGTGTGTGTTGTAGCTGGTTGAGACACTCTTCTAAATCAGTTTTAATTCCCCAGGCACTTTGATACCGTTCCTCTGGTGTTTTAGCTAACAGTTTCAGGACAATTTCTGAAACTATCACAGGAATTTCTGGATCGATACAATGAGGTGCAACAGGTTCTAAAGCTAGGTGATAATGAATTAACTCCAGGGCATCACGGGATTCAAAGGGCAATCGATTGGTCAACAGTTGATAGAAGGTAGCACCCAGAGAGTAAAAATCAGTTCGATAGTCCAGAGAACGGTTCATTCTGCCTGTTTGCTCTGGAGATATGTAAGCTAGTGTTCCCTCTAAAATTGTTGGATTTTTGAGAATTAATGTTTCCCGCGATAAGGCAGTTGAAATTCCAAAATCAATAATTTTAAGTTGTTGTGTTTCGGGATTGAAAACAATATTCGATGGATTAATATCTTTATGAATAATTTTTGCACTATGAATTTCACTTAAACTCTGAGTAATCTGAATCGCTAACTTCAGAAACTGTGTTAAAGTAAATCTCCTGGTAGTGATGATTTTTGTTAAAGATTCTCCTCCAAAATCCTCTAAAAGGAGTACAAAAGTATTTTGATATTGTTGGAAACCGTAAGTCTGGATCGCACCTTCCAATGATAAGCTGCGTGTAATTTCGTACTCCAGCTTATAGCGCGTGATTTCTTCGGGGGTGGGATAGTCTTTCTTCAAAATTTTGAAGATTACAGGCAAACCATCCGGTTGATGAATTCCTCTGTAAACCCGTGAATTAGCACTTTCATGGATTTTTGCCCGAATTTTATATTCAGGAATTTCCAGCATAATTCAACTGCCTACAATTAATACACAGAAGCACAAAGCCGGGTTGACCAAATTTTAGATTTTCAGGAAAGTTCCGATCTCAGGCAGCCTAAGCTCAAACTTTCCGAGACGAATTTGGGATTTTCGATTGAATAATTCTCAATCCGAAAATGAAAACTGGTTTCAGAGCAAGAGAATTTAAATGTGAGAACAAATTTCAAATCCCAAATTTAACATTCTGTACTTAGAGCCACCGTCTTGAGGTATGGGGTCAATCTAAAATCCAAAATTGGTTGAGTCACAAAGCCGATTATACAATAGCCAAACTCCCGATTAACTCATTTATCGATACTGGAGGAGTTTTAAAAAAAATTGCAAAAAGATTGCCGGATTAGTCAATGGGTTACCAAGGAGATCGTGAGATGAGTGAAACCTTGAACGTCCTGATTGTTGAAGATTGCGAGACTGATGCTATGTTAGTTCTCGGTGAATTGCGTCGTGGTGGTTTCAATCTAATCTGGCAGCGTGTCCAAACAGCCGAACAGCTACGCCAAGCCCTCAATAGCGGTAGCTGGGATGTGATGATTTCAGATTACCGATTGCCTGGATTCAATGCTCCTGCGGCTCTAGAAATAGCAAAGCAAAGTCACAAAGATATTCCTTTCATTTTAGTTTCCGGCACAATCGGCGAAGTATTGGCTGTGGAAATGATGAAAGCAGGCGCTCATGATTATGTGATGAAGGATAACTTAAATCGATTACCAGAGGCGGTGCGTCGAGAACTTCGGGATGCACAGGTGCGGGCAGAGCGCAAACAAGCCCAAAAGCTGCTACAAACATTAGCATCTAATATACCCGGAATGATTTACAGCTTTGTACACCATTGTGATGGTTCTGCTGGCTTTGAGTACATCAGTTTGGGCTGTCTGGATCTTTTAGAGTTAACGCCGGATCTAGTTTTAGAAAATGCCTCTCTTTGCTTTGGACAAATTCATATTGACGATCGCGCAGTATTTTATACAGCTGTCAGACAGAGTGCTGAAACTTTAAAACCATTCTCTCATGAGTGGCGATTAGTTACACCCTCTGGCAAACTCAAGTGGGTACAAACAAATGCTCGTCCAGAGAGTCGAGAGAATGGGGATATTGTTTGGTATGGTGTTTTATTGGATGTGACCGACAAAAAACAAGTACAAGAGTTAATTATCCACAACGCCTTGCACGATCCATTGACGGATTTACCAAATCGGACACTTTTGGTTCAGCGGTTGGAACTAGCCATTAACCGAACTAAGCGAGTAGAAACCTATCGTTACGCAGTTTTGTTTCTAGACCTAGACAGGTTTAAAGTGATCAATGACAGTCTAGGACATTTAGCTGGAGACCAACTACTCAAGGATATTGCTCAAAAGCTCAAAACTCATTTGCGGGAGGTTGATTTAGTCGCTCGCATTGGTGGTGACGAATTCGTAATTTTGCTGGAAGATATTCCTGGTATTGAAAAAGCCATTCAAGTTACTGAGCGTATCCTCAAAGATTTTCAAACACCGTTGATACTGAATGATGCTGAAGTAGTTATCAGTACAAGCATCGGTATTGTTTTAGGAACAAATCATTATTGTCAAGCCTCGGATTTACTGCGAGATGCCGATATTGCCATGTATCGAGCCAAAGCTCAAAAGAGAAGTTCCTACAAAATCTTTGATGTCAAAATGCACACTCAAGCCGTAAATCGACTGACTTTAGAAACCGATATTCGCAAAGCGTTGGAACGGGAAGAGTTTGTGATATACTATCAACCGATTGTTGACATCCTTAGTGATGCCTACGGCAGACAAAGCCAACCCCAAGCAGGTCGGCTGATTGGATTTGAAGCATTGGTGCGCTGGCAACATCCGACTCGTGGGTTTATTTTGCCGAGGAAATTTATGGCGATCGCCGAAGAAACAGGGCTAATTGTGCAAATCGATCGCTGGATGCTTTACAGAGCTTGTCAACAACTGGCAAACTGGAAAACAAACTTTACTACTCACTTGCCACTGAAGATGAGTATTAACCTTTCTGCTCAAGATATTCGCCAAACCAGCTTAATTGAAGACATCGATCGCATCCTAGCCCAAACAAATTTACCAGGCGATTCCATAGTCCTAGAAATTACCGAGAGTATGCTTATTGAAAATATCAGTAAAACAATAGATTTATTAACCGAATTAAAGACCAGAAAAATTCAGATTAGTATTGATGACTTTGGTACTGGTTATTCATCGCTTAATTATCTCCATCGTTTACCCACTGATAATTTAAAAATCGATCGCTCCTTTGTGAGTCAGATGGAGGAAGGAAACCGTAATTACCAAGTCGTTAGTACCATCATTGCTTTGAGCAATCAACTCGGATTAGGCACTGTTGCAGAAGGTATTGAAACACCACAGCAACTTCAATGGTTACAGCAACTAGGATGCGAATTGGGTCAAGGTTACCTGTTCTCTAAGCCACTGAGCCACCAAGCAGCAGAAGCACTTCTGGCAAGTAAAACTTTGTATTTATCCTCTAACTATTGCAGCTAACTAAATAAATAACCAACCTATTAGCAGATTTTATCCCATTAATTTTGCGATTAACTTGGGTTACTATTTTTTGGGAAATTGAGTATTTATAGTCAGCAAATCAATCTTATGGCTATAGAGAAATAATCATAAATTCTGGCTTTACATACTACACAACTTGATAATTAAGCAAGTCGGCGGGAATAAACCAAATTATATTACGAAACGTAAACAGGCTTACAACCTCTACCAATGACAAGTAACCAATGACAAATGACAGCCCCCGCCAGTTAGCTTTATTTGCACCGACCTACTTAGCTCATAGCAAAAGAAGTTTTTAAAGATTTAACAAAAATCTATCTAGAGATAAGTTACTAAAATTTACAAACTAGCTTAGGGTGTGTAAAGCCTGTGCAATAGGTATTGGTTACTCCTAAACATTCTTGATGCTCCATATTCACTATTCTCAATTACTGCGTTATGGCATTGTTGTATTAACTGTCGCACTTGCATTAGTGCTAATGCTGATGCTAGACCCCTGGCTAGGCATGAGTGGAACTCCTTTTATGCTGTTTTTTAGCGCTGTAATGGTGAGTGCCTGGTATGGTGGTTTGAAATCAGGGCTGTTGGCAACTTTCTTGTCTGTGTTATTGAGCAATTACTTCTTCCTGCCGCCAGTTTATCAACTGAGTTTTGACCTATCCAATTCCGTGCGAATTGGATTATTTGCATTACAGGGATTGCTCTTTAGTATTTTATGTGAGGCATTAAAGACTTCTAAAAGAGGGGCTGATGTAAATTTACAAAAGCTCAAAGTCTCTGAAGAGCGATTTCGCTTAGCCTTGAGCAGTTCAGATATTATAGTATTTCAGCACGATCGCAATTTGCGATATCAGTGGATTCATAATCCTCAAGGTGGAGACGCAGTACACGAAATCCTGGGTAAGTCTGATGCTGAATTATTTCCCGCCTCAGTAGCACAGCAATTAACGGCAATTAAGCAAAAAGTATTAAAAACTGGTATTTCCACCCGTGAAGAAGTTTGTCTGCCAGCGTGTGGAGAAAACCGTTACTATGATTTGCTGATTGAACCGCTAAAGGATGCAGACAATAACATTTACGGTATTACTTGTGTGGCTGTGAATATTACCCAGCGCCACCAAGCAGAACTAGAAAAAACCAGGTTGCAGATAGAACTTCAACAAGCCGTTCAGCAAAAAGCTGAATCTTTGGCATTGCTTAATGCTTGGCTCACCTCTTCACCAGTAGCCCTGGCTTTCCTTGATACCGAACTTCGCTACGTTTACGCTAATGAAGCCCTAGCAGCCGTTAATGGTGTACCACGAAGTCAACATATTGGTCGCACCTTTCGGGAAGTCCTACCGGAATGGGCAGAACAAATTGAGCCTGTGTTTGAGCAAGTGATGGCAACCAGGCAGCCCTTACTTAATCAGGAAGTCAGCGGTGAAACCTATCCGCCTGGGGTCTATCGTTACGGCATTGTCAGCTATTATCCAGTGTGTTTACCGGATGGGCAATTGCTAGGAATAGGTGTTACATCCGTTGATATTACTCAGCAAAAGCAATCTGAGCAAACATTACGGGAAAGCGAAGCCAAGTTTCGCAGTGTAGTTGAGTCAAATATGATTGGCATTGGGTTCTGGGAGAAAGACGGCAAAATCACAGACGCTAACGATGCCTTGTTGGATATGTTGGGTTATTCTCGTGCAGAATTAGTTTCTGGCAAACTGAACTGGCAAAACCTGACTCCAGCAGAGTACGTACCACTCGATGAGCAAGCACTGATTCAACTGCAAAATAGCCCCTTTTGCAACCCCTATGAAAAAGAATATATTCGTAAAGATGGCTCACGCTTGCCGATTTTGGTAGGTGCTAGCCACTTTGAGGGGAATTTTGAGCGAGGAGCTTTCTTTGTTCTCGATATTACAGAGCGTAAGCAGGCTGAAGAAAGACTCCGCTATATTGCCCAAGTTAGTAGTGTACTATCTACTTCCCTGGATTACGAAGAAACCCTAGAACAAATCGCCAAAATTTCAGTTCCTCAGCTAGCAGATTGGTGTAGCGTCGATATTGTCAATGAAGATGGTTCCATTCGCCGCTTACCAATTGCCCATGCAGACCCATCGAAAGCCGAATTGGCGGGTAAACTTCAGCAGTATGCACAAGATAACAAGGGTGCAAGTGCAATTACTAAAGTACTGCAAACTGGGCAAAGCCAACTAATCCCGGAAATATCTGACTCGCTATTAGTGGCAAATACTCAAAATGAAGAACACTTAAAACTTGTTCGGCAATTGGGGATGAAGTCTGTGATGATTGTGCCCTTAATCGCAGGAGGGCAAGTATTCGGCTGTATCAGCTTTGTCAGCGCCGAATCAGACCGTCGCTATGATCGCTCTGACTTGATTTTAGCCACAGATATCGCCTATCGTGCTGCCTTAGCGGTGGAAAATGCCCAACTTTATCGAGACATCCACCAAGCTTTAATCCATTATGCTGAATCTCTATCTCTTCTTGATGCCCTGTTAGCAGCTGCTCCCGTTGCTGTATGCTTTTTGGATCGCCAACTGCGGTATATCCGGATTAATCAGGTGTTCGCAGACATTAACGGTTTAACCATAGAAGAACATTTAGGACGCAAATTTCAAGAAGTCTTGCCAGAAATGGCCGCTGAGTTGGAAGTACAGTTACAGCAGGTGTTGGATACTGGAGAACCATTGCTGAACGTCGAAATTCGCACCCAGACACCAGGGCAACCCGAAAATTACGAATACTGGCTGGGCAATTATTACCCAGTCAACAATCGAATGGGCGAAACAGTTGGAATTGGGATGATTCTGGCAGATATGACAGCAGCAAAACAAACAGAAGTTGCCTTGCGAGAAAGTGAAGAAAGATTCCGGGCAATGTTCAACCAAGCAGCCGTCGGCATTACTCTGGTAGCCTTGGATGGAAAATTTCTTCAGGTTAATCCAGCAGTGTGCGAAATTACTGGATACAGCCATGAAGAGTTAATTCAGATGAACTTTCAGCAAATTACCCATCCTGACGATTTAGAAGCTGATAGGGAGAATGCTCGCCGAGTTTTGGCACAAGAAATTAGCGGTTATTCCCTAGAAAAGCGCTACATTCGCAAAGATGGTTCTATTGTTTGGGTCAACTTAACTTCATCAGCTGTTTGGAATAATCAAGGACAACTCAAATATGCGTTAGGCATTCTTGAGGATATTAGCGATCGCAAACGAGTTGAAGCCACCCAACAGTTTTTAGTCGAAGCCAGCACCCTACTAGCTGCCTCATTGGATTATGAAATTACTATTAGCAATGTGGCTAATTTAGCAGTTCCTACTTTGGCTGATTGGTGTATTGTAGATGTTTTCCAGGAAGATTGGTCAAGTAAACAAATTGCGATCGCCATTGCCGACCCCACAAAACAAGATATCTTAGACGAAATCCAACGGCGTTATCCACCCAAAAGCACAGCACAACAGCTTGTGCAGCAGCTAAAGTCGGGAATATCCGTCTTTTATCCCGAATTATCTCACTCTCATCTTCTGGTGATGGCTCAAGACGAGGAGCATCTGCAATTGCTACAAAGCCTGGGTATTCATTCTTTAATGGTGATTCCAGTCCGTTCCCGTGGACAATTATTTGGCGCAATCTCTTTTTTTACAGCCGAGTCAGGCCGGCACTATCAACAGGCAGACTTGGCATTAGCAGAGGATATTGCTCGTCGGGCTGCTACAGCCATTGACAACACCAGACTCTACCAAGAAACTCAACAGGCAAAACAAGCAGCTGAGCGTTCCGTCAATCGTACCGTACTTTTACAAAGCATCACCGCCGCCCTCTCGGAAGCCCTAACTCCCCAACAAGTAGCTGATGTGGTGATGAACCAAGGAATTGCTGCTTTGGGAGCGTCTGCTGGTTCCGTTGTCTTACTGACTCAAGGAAGTACTACCTTGAAAGTTGTCCAAGCAACTGGCTATCCACAATCACTCACAGATACCTGGGGAAGTTTTCCCATTACTGCTCCTAACCAAATTGCAGAAACAGTCAGAACTAAGAAGCCGATTTTTTTAGAAAATGTAGCAGCCTTGATGGCAAAGTATCCCAACCTAGTTGATGCTGTGGCTCTGACTGGAAATAACGCCTGGGCTTCCATACCATTGATAGCAGAAGGTAAAGCTATTGGCGCACTGGGATTTAGCTTTGCTACTGTCCAAGGTTTTAACGAAGAAGACCGGGGATTTATGTTGACATTGGGACAACAATGTGGTCAAGCCATCGCCCGCGCTCAACTTTACGAAGCAGAAAAAACTGCACGGGCACAGGCCGAAACAGCCAACCGCATTAAAGATGAATTCCTCGCTGTCCTTTCTCATGAATTGAGAACTCCCCTCAACCCGATTTTAGGGTGGGCAAAGTTACTTAGAACCCGGAAGTTCGACGAAGCGACTAAAGTCCGTGCCTTGGAAACAATTGAACGCAACGCCAAGTTACAAACCCAACTCATCGAAGACCTGCTGGATGTGTCGCGGATTTTACAAGGTAAACTGAGTTTAAATCTCCATGCAGTGGATTTAAAAGTTGCGATCGCCGCCGCCCAAGAAACAGTACGTTTAGCAGCCGAAGCCAAGTCAATTGAAATTCAGGCGCTTCTTAGTAATGATGTCGGCAAAGTTTTAGGCGATGGCGATCGCTTGCAACAAATCATGTGGAATTTACTCTCCAATGCTGTGAAATTTACACCCCAAGGAGGACGAGTAGAAGTACGTCTTGAACAAGTTGACTTGGATGCTCAAATCCAGGTGATTGATACAGGTAAAGGGATCGTCCCAGAATTTTTGCCTCACGTCTTTGACTACTTCCGCCAAGCAGATGCCAAGACAACCAGGGTATTTGGCGGATTAGGATTAGGGCTAGCAATTGTGCGTCATTTAGTAGAACTTCACGGTGGTACAGTTGAGGCAGATAGTCCCGGAGAAGCACAAGGGGCAACCTTTACAGTTAAGCTACCTTTGCTCAAAAGTGCCGAGTTACGAGTTCCCAGCCCGGAATCTTCTAACTTAGTACTCAATAGTGAAGACTCGTTACTTTTGGGAGTGGAAATTTTGCTTGTGGACGACCAACCAGATGTACGTGACTTTTTTAGCTTTGCCTTAGAAGAGTATGGAGCAACTGTAACCGCAGTTGCATCGGCAGCCGAAGCATTGGAAGCACTAGCCCAATCAAAGCCAGATATCCTATTAAGCGATATTGGAATGCCCTTGATGGACGGCTACATGCTGCTACGCGAAGTCAGAAAATTGCCGCCAGAAGAAAATGGACAAATTCCAGCGATCGCTTTGACTGCTTATGCTGGAGAAATTAACTACAATCAAGCCATAGCAGCTGGATTTCAAAAACACCTACCGAAACCCGTAGAACCAATGGATTTAGCTAGTGCGATCGTCAATTTAATTCGCAATTCGTAGACTTACGTTGGCAGACCTCCAGCTTGAAAAATCTGTTCGGCGGTTAAATTCAATTCCGGGAAAATAGCTGATACGATGCAGTCATCGCCTCTAAACTGAGTAACTTGGTATTCACCATCAACTAATTGGTAGACGGAGATAGTGGGTTGTTTAGGATTACCGATAAACTTTTTACCACCGATAGCTAGATAATCAACAATCCAATATTCTTTTATCCCTATCTCTTCATATTCACCTACCTTTTTATGATAATCATCCCGCCAGTTAGTACTAACAACTTCAATCACTAAAGGAATGGAATCGGCAAACTGAACCGTAGAATATTTCGGCCATTGTGGCTCTAATTTTAAAGCGGGACGATTGAGCAATAGCAAGTCTGGAGAATAACAAGACTGGCTACTAGGAGATTGAACTAATGCTGTTTTTGGGATGGAATAAGGTAGACCACTACGAACGTACTCAACAGCAATTTTTTCAACCAAAAACCCGACAATATCCTCATGGTCTCCTGCTGGTTGTGCCATTTCAACAATTACACCATTATGTAATTCGTACCTTCCGCCTTCAGGTCGCCAAGCTGCAAAATCTTCAAAGGTTACTAGTTTGAGTATGGCTTGTGTCATAAATTGCCTAGTATATTGCCTTAATATTGATTGCTGACTACAAAGCGAATCTTAAACATGCTAACGTGCGTTAAGGTTATAGCCCCATGCCCAATCCCCCATACTCAATATCACGATCTAAGATTATTAGGTATCTTCTAATTTACGATCGCCACCAACGATGATTGAAGTTGAGCATCTGAGTAAAATATACGGTTCCGCCCCAGCGATTACTGATGTCACTTTTAGCGTCGAACCAGGGGAAATTTTAGGGTTGTTGGGGCCGAATGGCGCTGGTAAAACCACAACCATGCGAATTCTGGCTGGCTATTTACCAGCAACCAATGGCAATGCCCGCATTGCTGGTTATGATGTCCATGAAAATTCCCTGGCTGTGCGCCAAAAAATTGGCTATTTACCGGAAACACCGCCGTTATATCCCGAAATGACGGTGGAGGGATTTTTGCATTTTGTAGCCCGAATTAAGGGAGTTTCAGCAGGCGATCGCAATCAGAAAGTCACAGCAGCCATCGAACGCTGTAATTTACAAGATAAGCGTCGGGTAATTATTCGCAAACTTTCTAAAGGATATCGCCAACGAGTAGGAATTGCTCAAGCGATCGTCCACGATCCACCAGCAATCATTCTCGATGAACCCACCGTAGGACTCGATCCCAGACAAATAATTGAAGTCCGGAATTTAATTAAAAGTCTCGCTGGTACTCACACAATTATTCTCTCCACACACATCCTCCCAGAAGTGAGTATGACTTGTAGCCGCGTCGCCATCATCAATCGCGGTAAAGTAGTCGCAACTAATACACCAGAAAATTTAATGACCCAATTGACAGGCGGCTCTGGATATGAAATTGAAATAGAAGGAGAAGCCGCCCTCGCCAAACAGGTATTGCAAAATATTGCGGGTGTAAGTTTGGTAGAATCAATTCCGACAGCAGGAGGTCATCAACCCCAGGCAAATCGCGCTTATTTGCGGGTGATATCGCAACCAGGCAAAGAACCAGGAAAAGATATTGCCACAACATTAGTGCGTGCAGGGTTTGGTTTACATGAATTGCGGCGAGTTAACGCTACCTTAGAAGATGTGTTCTTGCAACTGACCACAGAAGAAAAGAATTTAGAAGCCGCCACAGAAGGAGAAGCCGCATAAATGGGTGTAGTACTAGGTAATATCATTGCCATTTATCGCCGAGAGTTACAGAGTTATTTTGTATCACCTTTGGCATATGCGATCGCTAGTGTATTTTGGTTCATCGCCGGGTTATTTTTTGTGATGATTTTGGTGGGGCCAGATGGCATATTAGCAGCAGTCGCAGGACTAGATTTACAAGGGCAACAACTAGGAGTACCAATACCGCCCATAGATGTCCCCTACGAATTTATTCGCGCATTTTTGGATCGCATGGGGTGGCTGTTATTGTTTATCCTGCCAATTCTTTCTATGGGACTTTATGCTGAAGAACGCAAGCGGGGCACTTTAGAACTATTAGCCACCTCACCAATCACCAACTGGGCAGTAGCCGTAGGTAAATTATTAGGCGTGCTAACATTTTTTACCACAATGATCGTACCTATGTTAGTGCTGGAAGCGATCGCCATCAGCGGCTCAAATCCACCAATAGCACCTACAATTCCCTTACTCGGTCATTTGGGATTAATCTTACTAGCAGCCGCAATTTTATCTTTAGGAATGTTTATTTCCTCATTAACAGACAGCACAATTTTGTCTGCCGTTCTTACCTTTGCAGTCATCTTATTGTTGTTATTAATTGATTTAATCGCCAAAATTCTCCCGAATCCTCTGGGCGAAGCCATAGGTTATCTATCATTGCTCAAACATTACAACACTTTTATTCAAGGCATTTTCGATACCAGCGCCTTGATTTTATTTGCCAGTTATATTTTTTTGGGCATCTTTCTCACAGCTCAATCAATTGATGCACTGCGTTTTCAGCGTAATTAGTCATTAGTCATTAGTCATTCGTCAAAATAGTGACAATTAAAAATATATGGAAGAAAATTGATGAACAAAAAATTAGCAAGACAACTGAATAGATGGCAACGAAACGTTTTCAAGAATTACGGGTTTATCAATTATCAGAAAAATTAGCAGATGACATTTGGAAAATTGTTGAAGGATGGAATTTTTTTGCCAAAGATACGATTGGTAAACAAATTGTTCGTGCGGCCGATAGCATCGGTGCAAATATAGCGGAAGGTGCAGGAAGAGGTAGTTTTCAAGAAAATAGACGTTTTATCAAAATAGCGAGAGGTTCTTTGAATGAAACTCAACATTGGTTAAGAAGGGCTTACACTCGTAACCTTTTAACTCCCGAACAGATAAATACAATCAAAACAATCATTAACGAACTAGCACCCAAATTAAACTCTTACCTAAACTCAATTGGCAATGTACCAGATAACCAACGCCAATGACCAACGACCAACGACCAACAACCAACAACCAATGACCAACAACCAACAACCAACGACCAATGACCAATGACCAACAACAAATGACCAATGACAAATAACTATGAAGATAGTCACAAAAAAGAAACTGTGGAAATATTTATTTTGGCTAGGTCCATTCCTAGTTGCTGCGGGATTAACAGTTGGGTTAGTTTCTGAACAGTGGGGACTGATTTCATTAGCATTCCTGATTACAGGAATTGTCATTATTGGGTTGTGGATCATATGGCAAAACTACCAAACGAATTGGTGGAAGCGTCGGTCTACCCAAGCTGGAACTAATGCCTTGGTGGCAACTCTAGCAGTATTAGCAATTTTGGGATTGATTAACTTTTTGGGAACTCGCTATCACTTACGGTCAGATTTAACAGAGTCTCAATTATTTACCCTTGCACCCCAGTCACAGGAATTAGTGAAAGTTCTGCCACAGCCAGTTAAAGTCTGGGTGTTTGATATTAATCAGAATCCCCAAGACCAACAATTATTGGAAAATTATCGGCGACAAAGCTCAAAGTTTAATTTTGAATATATAGATCCCCAACTCAGACCAGGACTGGCAGAAAAATTTGGTGTTAAAGATTATGGCGAAGTATACCTAGAATCTGGAGATAAAAGGCAATTAGTACAAACAGTAAATCAAAACGAACGCCTCTCGGAAATCAAATTAACTAGTCGCCTGCAACAACTAACAAGTTCAAGCACAACCAAAGTTTACTTACTCCAAGGTCATGGCGAACGCCAACTTTCAGCCGCTAAAGGTGCAATATCCCAAGCAATTCAGGGATTAAACGACAAAAATTACACAACAGAACCGCTGAATCTCACACAAAATCCCAAAGTTCCTCAAGATGCAGCTGTCGTTATAGTAGCTAGTCCCAAGCGAGGACTGTTTGAAAGCGAAGTCAAAGCCTTGCAAGAATATCTGAATCGGGGTGGTAACCTATTGCTGATGATCGATCCTAATACCGATCCCAAACTTGACAGCTTGCTAAAAGAGTGGGGTATTCGTCTGGATAATCGTTTAGCAGTAGATGTTTCAAGTGAAAGCGTCGTAGGACTTGGCCCCGCCGCCCCCTTAGTCACAGAATACGGACAACATCCGATAACCCAAGATTTCCGCAACGATATTTCTTTTTATCCCATTTCCCGACCTCTGGAAATTACCTCAGTACCCGGTATCCAAGCCACTCCTCTACTGCAAACCAAACCCTATCCTAGTAGCTGGGCAGAAAGCGACCTACAAAGCGAAAAATTGGAATTTAATCCAGATAAAGACCTCAAAGGTCCTCTGACCTTAGGCGTTGCCTTAACAAGAAAACAAATACCCAAACCTACACCCACTCCCCAAACTTCACCCACACCTTCGCCGCTACCATCACCAACCACCCAAAGCAAAACCTCCCCCACTCCTACACCTTCGCCGCTACCATCACCAACCACCCAAAGCAAAGCTAGCCCCACTTCTGCACCTGCGGCTACTGCTTCCCCCACTCCCTCATCTTCCCCATCCCCCTCATCTCCCCCCACTCCCTCATCTCAAACACCCATTGAGTCCCGCTTAGTCGTTTTCGGAAATTCTAACTTTGCCACCGATGGCTTGTTTGACAAGCAACTAAATGGAGATGTATTTCTCAACTCAGTCACCTGGCTGAATCAACAAGATAAGCAACCCCTTTCTATTCGCCCCAAAGAACCCAAAAACCGACGGATAACCCTAACAACCACCCAAGCCAATCTTTTAACAGTGTCATCTTTGTTAGTTTTACCCCTCATTGGGTTTGCGGCAGCAGTTCTTATCTGGTGGCAACGACGGTAAAAAGAGAGTGGGGGATGAGGGAGTGTGGGGAGTGTGGGGAGTGTGGGGGGAAAGAGAATTTATGCTTCCTCCCCTTCCTCCCAATGCCCCATGCCCCATGCCCCATTCCCTATTCCCTATTCCCTACTCCCAATAAATAACAAATGACAAAAAAATGAAATTGCCACGAACAACTTTATTTTTGATACTGCTAGCGCTGGGTTTAGGCAGTTTTGTCTACTTCTATGAAATTAGGGGTGCTACTCGGCGAGAAGAAATTAAAGAGGAAAAACAGCAAATTTTCTCTTTTGCCGAAGATGATGTGCAGGCTTTAACAGTAAAGACAAAAAAACTTACCCTGAATCTGGAACGCAGCAATCAATCTAGTAACTCCAAGTGGTTAATTAAACCTCCAATATCCGAACCAGCAAATGACGCTATTGTTTCTTATTTGATGGATTTGTTAGTCAAGGGTAAAAGCGATCGCACTTTGCCAACTCCAGCAAATGAGCTTGGACAATTCGGTTTAGATCAACCACAAGCAACTATTAATATTACACTGATAAATCAGCAAAGCCATCAGTTAATTTTAGGTAAATCTAACTTTAACGGGCGTTTATTATATGCTCAAGCTGACCCGCCTACAAAACCCAATGGTAATGTCAATCTGCTATTGGTATCTACAGATTTTCAAAATGCTGTAAATCGGGAATTATCAGAGTGGAAACAACCCGTAGATAATGTTAAATCAACACCTTTGCCAAGCAATCTACCTCTACCAACTCCGACAAATGCCAAATAGGCAATCATAGAAGTTATCATATCTGTTAATATAACCCTCAATAGGGACATACATCTGTAGGAATCCGGTTTGATTTTTGAACAACATTAAGTAGGGTGTATTACCGACGAGAGTACGGCACCATTCTTAAGGATTCGGTGCGTTACGCTGTCGCTAACGCACCCTACGTATCTGTTCAAAAATCAAATAGTAGTGCTATGTACGCCCCTACTTTAAATCTCACTATTTTTTCTAAGTTATACCAATTCTGTATGAAGATGCAAATAAAGGGTATTATACAAATTTGAAAAATGATTACGACAGATGAATTTACTAAACCCACATTTAGAATCCTATTTTCAATCTAAAATCTAAAATCTAAAATCTAAAATCTAAAATCTAAAATAGTATGACAAATCCGACAGCAACTTTGCTAATTTACTGCCCAGATCAACGGGGACTAGTGGCGAAATTTGCCAATTTTATTTATTCTAATGGTGGTAATATTATCCATGCAGACCAGCATACAGATTTTGCTGCCGGGTTATTCCTCACCCGCATCCAATGGCAGTTAGATGGGTTCAATTTACCGCGAGAGTTTATTGCACCGGCTTTTAATGCTATAGCTCAACCTTTAGACGCTAAATGGGAACTGCATTTTTCTGATACTGTACCCCGTATTGCTATTTGGGTTAGTCGGCAAGACCATTGTTTATTTGACTTGATTTGGCGACAACGTGCTAAAGAATTTATCGCTGAGATTCCTTTAATTATCAGCAACCATTCTAGTTTAAAGGTCGTAGCAGAGCAATTTGGTATTGAGTATCAACACATTCCCATTACTAAAGAAAACAAACTAGAACAAGAAATTAAACAACTTGAATTACTGCGACAATACAAAATTGATTTAGTTGTTTTAGCTAAATATATGCAGATTGTTAGTGCGAATTTTATTAATCAATTTCCGCAAATTATCAATATTCATCACTCATTTTTACCAGCATTTGTAGGAGCAAACCCTTATCACCGAGCTTTTGAACGTGGTGTGAAAATTATTGGTGCAACTGCTCATTATGCCACTGCTGATTTAGATGCGGGGCCAATTATTGAACAGGATGTAGTGCGAGTTAGTCACCGTGATGAAGTGGAAGATTTGGTGAGAAAAGGCAAAGATTTAGAGCGAGTTGTATTAGCAAGAGCAGTGCGATCGCACTTACAAAATCGTGTATTAGTCTATGGTAATCGCACAGTAGTATTCGAGTAGATTTCGGTTCTATCGCTCCCTTTATGGATAATTAATACCAAAATGCCAAGTCAATAAACTTCGTAATTTGAAATTTTCAAAGTTGCGAAAGCCATAGCCCAATCTTTTAATTAACTTGAGTTTATTATTAATTCCTTCCACAACTCCGCTTGTTGTTCTGTTATCAAAATAACCAACTATCTCTCCAAACCATCTCTGAATTGTACCAATGCTTTTGGGAAAAAATGAGATAGCATCATGTATCCAATCAAGTAATTTTAATACTCCTTCTCCCCAAGAATATTTCGCTTCAAATATGGCTCTAAAGTCTTCTTTTAGAGCGTGCATTTTTGATAATTGTGGTGAGACTTCAAGAACAGATTTCAATTTGTCTTTCTGCTTCTCAGTTAAATCTTTCTCATTCTTAAGTAAACTATATTTGCTTTTTGTTATTCTAGTTAATTTTCTTTCTTTTTCGGACTTATTTAGAATTTTTTCGGCTGCTCTTTTCTCTGATTTTCGTGCTGTATCTAATTCGTCTGTAATTTGTTTCATTACATGAAATCTATCTGCTGTTACATCGACATTTGGCATTAATTCTTCTACGAGTTTTTTATACGGACTCCAAAGGTCAATACTGACTTCCTGGATTTGCTCCAATACGGCAAAACCCCATCCCTCAAATACTTTACGTAACTCTTCACTCCGACGCGATGCCTGCGGCGGGCTACGCCTACGCAATATTTATATCGGTTTATTCGTATCTAAATCTACTATTATCGCTAAGTAATTACCCTGCCCTTTTACCAGGGATATTTCATCTATCCCAATTCTTTTCACTCTGGCAAAATTTATTGTCTCTATGAGTATAGCTTGTGCATTTAACATCGATTCTATTTCTTCGTCTGTTAAATCATTTCTTAAGGCAACACTACGAATATTACTATCTAATACTTGTTTGATAATATTTTCAGCTAATCTCTTAGTATATCCACGGTTTTTATCTATAAAATCTAACTCCTCACTAAATATTTTCTGACATTTTTTGCAGCGAAATTGACGACGATTAATTTTTAATTGTACTTGGCGTTAGCGAAGCTCTCCGGAGGAATCGCTTATTGGTAAATCCTGAACTATTCGCCAATGATTTTGATGTATACTACTTGCCTGATAACCACATTTGGGACAAGTACAATATTTCGCAATTTTTTCGATTTCTATGATTAATCCCATCCCTTCAATTTCATGGCAGTTTAATACTTTCATCCCTGGTAGGTTGATCATTTGCTCTACGGGAAATTTCATCACTAGCACCCTCAAACTTCAATTATTATATTTTAATTACATATAAACATTTTTACTATGTTCTAAAAAAGCTAAAAATCTTTACTCTGCAATACTTTGACAGCATATTATTATACAATCTGATTCAATATATCCAATAATTTTTCTCTTTTTCACATAAGGGGAGCGATAGAACCATTATTTTTAAAGGACAACTATGTGGTAAATCATCTGATACAACTTTCAGGTAACACTGAAAATTAATAAAATTGTAATAATTCAGAATTCAGAACTCAGAATTCAGAACTCAGAAGGAGTGGGAAATATAACTTAATAATTTTGTTGAAATTATTAACTTTGTATATCAAAGTCTCTGGAATTATGAACTTTGAATTCTTACATAATTAACAGTATTCATTAAGACCTGTCCGCAAACTGCAAAATCTATGGTTTTAAACTGCTAATCAGGAATCAGGATTATTGATTGTTTTTATGCAGAGGATCTATTTTTGTAAAAATTCTTCACTTCTAGTCAAATCCCTATCTGAAAAATTACATCGTCAAGGGATTTGTAAAAGGGACTGGGGATTGGGTGTGAAGCTTCAAAATAATGTTTGGGGCTTTAAGCATCGGCAAATTTTGGAAAACTTACCCAGTACCCAGTCCCCAATCCCCAATCTCAGAGCGAAGCTGTAGCCTGTGGTAGACATCGGGTGATAATGAAGAAACATTAAGCAGATTCTCACAAAACTCTCAATGAGCCAGACTAGCCTAAATTTAGTTGCAATATCTATCTTTCTCATGACGCTATCGGTACTGCTGGGGCCATTCTTCAACTTATCGCCGGCAGTACCTGCGCTTGCTACCTTCGCTATCTTGGGAATAGCGACTTTTGACAGTTTTAGCTTACAGGGCAAGGGCGGTACAATCTTTTTAGATTGGATTGCTGGTTTTTCAAGCGAACACCGCGATCGCATTATCCATCACGAAGCAGGACATTTTTTAGTTGCTCACCTGTTGGGTATTCCTGTTACCGGCTACACCCTCAGTGCTTGGGAAGCGTGGAAGCAAGGGCAAGGTGGGCAAGGCGGCGTTACCTTTGATGATAGTCAATTAGCATCTCAACTAGAAGTAGGTAAAATCAGTGCCCAAATGCTTGACCGCTACTCGACTGTTTGGATGGCGGGTATTGCTGCGGAAACCCTAGTTTTTAATAATGCTGAGGGTGGAGCTGATGATAAAAATAAGTTGATCAAAGTCTTGACAATTTTAGGTTTTTCTGAGTCAAATTATCAACAAAAAATGCGATTTCATGCCCTCCAAGCAAAAACCCTACTGCAAGAAAATTGGTCTAGCTACGAGGCTTTAGTGAATGCCATGCGACAACGCAGTTCGGTAGAAGATTGTCGGGAAAAGTTGGGAGTGGGGAGTGGGGACTGCTGAGTTAGGAGTTGGGAGTTAGGAGTTGGGAGTTGTGAATTTTCCCCTCTCTCTGCCTCTTTGCTCCCCATCTCCCTCATCCCCATTCCCTACTCCCTACTCCCCATTCCCACTTTTACGAAGATACAGCCTTCAAATGTCGGACATGAGATAAGTATTTGGAGTCGATAACCCGATTACGCCCAGCAGTTTTAGCCTGTAGTAAGCATTGATCGGCGCGATCGAGCAGACTTTTTCCTTGTTCGTCATCGTCAGCTTCTAAAGAGGCTGTACCCAAGCTGATGGTGATATTAATTGTCAGTTTATTATTGAGTCCAAATGGTTCGTCGCTGACTACGCGATTGAGACGACGGGCTACAATTAGTGCTTCCTCACCGGTAGTGTTTGCCAGAAGAATCACAAATTCTTCACCACCATAGCGAAATGCAGTGTCTTGAAAACGCAGATTGTGTTTTAGACGCTGACACAATACCTGCAAAAGGCGATCGCCAGCTAAATGCCCGTAAGTGTCGTTAACTTTTTTGAAATGATCTACATCCAGAATAATCAAACTCAGGGAAGTTTTCTGAGTTCTGGCTTTTTTAATTTGCCTGGGTAAATCCCATTCTAAAGCACGGCGATTATTTAATTCTGTCAATGAATCGGCTAAGGCGATCGCTGATAATAAATCATTTGTCCGAATCAAATCTCGGTATTTTTGCGCTTTCCGCAAGCCAACGGTTAATTGAGCAAGTATTAATCCATGATTAGCAGTCAATTCTGCCAAACTATGTTCTGTTGTTTCATCAATGAGATGCCAAATATATGCATCAGCTCCTTGCTTTAATACCGCAGCAGTCATTTCTAATTCCCTGTGCCAACCATACTTTTTTCTCTCAGTCAGCTGTTGGGGACGATCCTCGAAAAGAATACAGTATATCCACGATAGCTTTGTCTGGTCTTTCAACCAACTGCACAATTCCATACTGCCATCCTGGCTAGCCTGCACAAGGATGATATCGGGGGGTGTCATTTGAATGTGCGACACCGCCTGATTGAGATTATCCATAACTTGTACATCAAAAGCGATCGCATAACGTAACTGATCTGGAAGTGTGTTGCGAAAGTTATTATTTCCAAAAACCAAAATGGAAATATTCATTGCTTTTTTTACAGGATTTAAACTTTAAGGAGATTAAACTACTAAAACTTGTTGGGTAATAATAAATTTACCGAATCGGGCAAAAATAAAAATTCAAAAACCAAAATAAATAATTAAGTAACAATAGCTCCCAGACTATAACTTTATTTCAGGGAATTTTGTTTTTAATTTGAGCTTTTTACTTTTTAATGATGCTTTCGGTCTACTTGGGTTTATTGTTATACGAGTTTTTAACGCTGAATTTCAAAAAAACTCTCAATTTTAATCTCCTCTTAAGACTTTTTGTTGATTGTTACCTGGTCGGATTTATAATAACTAATGTCTTCTTTACAGATGTTTTTTTAAACAGTACAAACACTGAATATTTTCTAGACTATATAAAGCATTTTTGTAGTTTCTTAGGTGTTATTTACTGAGGTAATTACGACAAAAAATCATTTTAAATCATCATCATCTGTACCAGCAAAATTGCTGATAAATCAGAAAATAAAAATTTTATAAAGTTTTTAATTCAACCGTAAAAACCGAAGTCTCATAAATATGAAAACTCCTAACTCCAGCAAATCGAATGTAATGCCTCCGTTTAAGGGGAAAGGGAAAGGGGGAAGGGGGAAAGGGGAAGGGGAAAGGGGGAAGGGGGAAGGGGGAAAGGTTAAATTTATCCCTTTACCCTTTACCCTTTACCCCTGTTTTGAATTCTTACCCTTTCCCCTTTCCCCCTTCTCGGTAAGCGGTTTCGGGCGTTAGGTCTGTTTGATGTTTTTTCGATTTGACTTTTCTACCACCTGAGTCTTTTGCTTGAAAGACTAGGCTTTGATAAAAAAGTTCACTGAGAAAAAAGGCCAATCAAATATTGCAAAACCGCCTCCCATAGGAAGAACTTTTGCAGGTGCTAATTCACCCTAAAATTACAAAGCAGACTACTAGGGCAATAAATTGAGTATTTTAAGTTAGACCTCAGCCAAACTTTGAGAATGTGTTAGCGGCAGAAAAATTTTTCCTACTTAGGTTTTTCCGTGTTGGTTTATTTAATTCACATTTTTTTATTTGTAATAAATACCATCAATGCCAAAAAAGGTAAATAAAAAAGCCGATGCCAAAATGTACCCTTAATGTGGGTAAGTTAGTTAAATTTCGCTGCTAAAAAGAGCAGAAATCAAAGAAAAAGATTTTGTTAGCGTAGCCTAAAATATTAAAATGTCAAGTTTTGTAACAAGTGAGAATCGGATTCAGTAACCTTCAACAGTATAACCAGCAGCAACAATTACCTGCTTGATTGATTCTTCAGAAGCTGCGGATTCCACGGTGACAGTTTTAGCGTTAACATCGACATCCACCTTGGCGTCAGGTTCCATAACATGGATTGATTCAGTAATTGTTTCTGCACATTCTTCACAAGCAATATTTGATACTTTCAGTTTTAGTGCCATTTGTTACCTCAATATGGATTTTTTAAATTATTTCTTAAGGATTAAGATAAATCAGTGGCTGGCGATCGCACATCCCACCAGAGCAGGATAATGACCTAAAAGCACCATAATCGCTGCATTTAGCTCCCCGACTGGTACAGTTGGCTGGCAGCAATACCAAACAAAATGCAAAAATATATAAAGCTGCTTATGGAAATACACCTAGTGGTCTATCGCATTAGTTCTGAAGGGTTTAGGGCTGACGCGGGGACGCGAAGACGCGGGGACGGGGAGAGTTTTAAAGCCTGCAAAATTAATGGGACAGACCACTAGTGCCAAAGCAAAACTCAAGAGTCAGATAATAGTTAACTGTCTTCAGTCAACGGTTATCACTCAACCATCGTCACCCAAAAGTTCAAAGAAAGTTAGTTAAAAACTCCCATGTCTTCAAATCCCCAACACCTAAGCGGTAACGAAATTCGCAACATATTTCTCGACTTCTTTGCCCAACGGAGTCACCAAGTTCTGCCAAGTGCCTCCCTCGTGCCAGAAGACCCGACCGTGCTGCTGACGATCGCGGGGATGCTACCATTTAAGCCGATATTCCTGGGACAGCGGACACCAGAATTTAAGCGGGCTACGACTTCCCAAAAGTGTATCCGCACCAACGACATCGAAAACGTCGGACGCACCAAACGCCATCACACGTTCTTTGAAATGCTGGGTAACTTCAGCTTTGGTGATTATTTTAAAGAACAAGCGATCGCTTGGGGTTGGGAAATTTCCACGCAAGTCTTTGGCTTTTCTCCCCAAAACCTCGTCGTCAGCGTTTTTAGAGATGATGATCAAGCCTTTGCTATCTGGCGGGATCAAATCGGTGTCCCAGAAGCGAGAATTAAGCGCTTGGGCGAAGACGATAACTTTTGGGCATCTGGCCCCACAGGCCCTTGTGGCCCTTGTTCGGAGATTTATTACGACTTCCACCCCGAACGCGGCGACGAAAATATCGATTTAGAAGACGATACCCGGTTTATCGAGTTTTATAACCTCGTCTTCATGCAATATAACCGAGATACTACCGGCAATTTAACGCCACTGCAAAACAAGAACATCGACACTGGCATGGGTTTGGAGAGAATGGCGCAAATTCTCCAAAAAGTCCCGAATAACTACGAAACTGACCTGATTTTTCCAATTATCCAAACAGCAGCCCAAATTGCTGGCATTGATTACCACAGCAGTGATGAAAAAACCAAAGTCTCCCTAAAAGTCATTGGCGATCACGTTCGTTCTGTCGTCCATATGATTGCTGATGAAATTCGCGCCTCCAACGTCGGACGCGGTTATGTGCTGCGGCGATTAATTCGGCGCGTGGTGCGTCATGGGCGATTAATTGGGATTAGTGGCGAATTTACTACCCAAGTTGCCGAAACTGCGATCGCTCTTTCTGAATCAGCTTACCCCAACGTCCGCCAACGGGAAGCAGCAATTAAAGCTGAGTTGCAACGCGAAGAGTCTAATTTCTTGAGAACTCTGGATAGAGGGGAAAAACTCTTAGAAGAAATTATCCAAGAAGTAAAACAGCAAGGCAAAATCTCTATTAGTGGTGAAAGCGCCTTTACTTTATATGACACCTACGGTTTTCCCCTAGAACTTACACAAGAAATCGCCGAAGAAAATCATCTGACAGTGGATGAAGTTGGCTTTGATGCTGAAATGCAAAAGCAGGTGGAACGCGCCAAAGCAGCACACGAAACCATCGATTTAACTGTCCAAGGTTCCCTCGACAAATTAGCAGAACACATCCACGCCACCGAGTTTTTAGGCTACACCCAACCGACGACGACGGCGAAAGTCGAAGCGATTTTGGTAGAAGGCGTTTCCCAAGAGGAAGCAGAAGCAGGAACAGAAGTACAAATTGTTCTTGACAAAACGCCATTTTATGCTGAATCTGGGGGACAAATTGGCGATCGCGGTTATATCTCTGGTGATGGGATCGTGATTCGCGTAGAAGACGTGAAAAAAGAATCTGATTTCTTTGTTCACTTCGGACGCATCGAACGCGGTACACTCCGAGTAGGAGATGCTGTAACTGCCCAAATCGATGCGGCTTGTCGGCGTCGCGCCCAAGCTAACCATACAGCAACCCACCTACTGCAAGCCGCGTTAAAGAAAATTGTCGATGATGGCATATCGCAAGCGGGTTCTCTCGTTTCCTTTGACAGATTGCGCTTTGACTTCAACTGTCCCCGTGCGTTGACAGCAGAGGAAGTCCAACAAATTGAAGAACAAGTAAATACTTGGATTGCACAGGCGCATAATGCCAAAGTCGAGGTATTACCTTTAGCAGAAGCCAAAGCTAGGGGTGCTGTTGCCATGTTTGGCGAAAAATACGGAGAAGAAGTGCGAGTAATTGACTTTCCTAGCGTATCAATGGAACTGTGCGGTGGCACACATGTCAGTAATACTGCTGAAATTGGCGTCTTTAAAATTATTTCCGAAGCTGGAGTAGCTTCTGGGGTGCGGCGCATTGAAGCTGTTTCCGGGCCAGCAATACTGGATTATCTCAACGTTCGGGATAAAGTAGTTAAAGATTTGAGCGATCGCTTTAAAGTTAAACCCGAAGAATTACCAGACAGAATTACTAGTCTGCAAAGCGAACTTAGAACAGCCGAAAAGCAACTAGAATCTTTGAAGGGACAGTTGGCGATCGCTAAATCTGACAGCTTACTACAAACAGCCCAAACTGTCGGCGATTCTCAAATTATCGTCGCCCAATTAGAAGACGTTGACGCAGAATCATTGAAAACCGCAGCCGAACGTTTATTGCAAAAAATCGGTAATGGTGCGGTGGTACTGGGTTCTGTTCCCGAAGCTGGGAAAGTAAGTATAGTTGCGGCTTTTAGTCCAGAAGTTAATAAAAAAGGACTGCAAGCTGGTAAATTTGTGGGAGCGATCGCTAAAATCTGCGGTGGCGGCGGCGGTGGCAGACCAAACTTAGCCCAAGCCGGCGGTAGAGATGCGAGTAAATTACCAGAGGCGTTAGCACAGGCGCAAAGTGAGTTAAAATCCGCGCTGGGTTAATACTAGTTTCTTGTGGACAAGCAAGAAAATGTAAAGAAATTTGTAGTATGGGTTAGGTGTTCCCTAACCCATCGTTCTGTTGATATTGCGATCGCTTTCCATGTAGGTTGGGTGAAGCGATCGCACTAAAATTGAGTTAGACAATCTATAGAATGCATTTGAAGGTAGATGAAAATTCTTCTAAACACTCATATTTTCTTGTGGTTTATTTACTAAAGTTAGCATTATTACATAATGACCCTTTTGATAGAATGCTTATCTGTCAAGCTTTGCATCACAGCTTAACTATTGCAACAGTCGATGCAAAAATCTGCGCCTACTCAGTTAGCCTCATTTAAAAAAGCGATGCTGTCACTCAACCCAATCTACAACGAAGAGCGATGTCTACGACGGGCTACGCCTACGCAATAATTTTATAGTAATTTAGTACTTCTGAAACCTTGAGATTGGGGGTAGCGTCACTATTTCAGCCAGTAGTTATCCTAAATCACTCCAGATTGTACGTTTCGTTTCTGGATAGAGTACTTGAGATAATTAAAACACAAGCCCAAACTCTCAACCCCCAATTGCAATGATGTTCTGCTATAAATTGCCCATATCCCAGATGCGTCGTGTTGGATTAGCCTTATTGCTGCCAGCTTTTCTCTTAGGAACTTCTGCTTTCCCAAATCAACTGCAAACCGCTACTGCACAAACATCTGGAGGAAATCGCCCTCTGACTATCCGTGCCGATGTGCAAGAATATGACGCCAACACTCAAGTAGTCACAGCTCGCGGCAATGTGCAAATGTTCTATCCTGCTCGCCAGCTTCAGGCAACAGCCGCCCAAGCACAGTACTTTAGTAAAGAACGCCGCATTGACTTTAGTGGGAACGTTTATATTTTGCAACAAGGAGGTAACAGTATCAGGGCAGAGAAGGTAACCTATTTAATTGATGAAGGGCGATTTGTCGCCTTACCCCAATCCAACCGCCAGGTAGAGTCCATCTACATGCTCCAAGAATCCGATAATGATGGACAAACTGCGACACCTGCGCCAAAGACACCAGAATTCAAGCGTTCTAATTAGCATCTACTAGTAAGAAAGGCTGCCTCTAGCGTGAAAATTGTTTTAGAGAATATTCACAAATCTTATAACAAGCGAGTAATTGTCAATCGCGTCAACCTTTCTGTTGCTCAAGGTGAAGTCGTTGGTTTACTAGGCCCCAATGGGGCTGGTAAAACTACGACTTTTTACATTGCTACAGGTCTAGAAAAACCCAATCAAGGAAAAGTCTGGCTAGGTAATTTAGATGTTACAGGAATGCCAATGCACAAAAGGGCACGATTGGGTATTGGCTATCTAGCGCAAGAACCAAGTGTTTTTCGCCAACTCTCAGTACAGGATAATATTCTATTGGTGCTAGAGCAAACTAATGTGCCACGATGGGAGTGGTCAAGGCGATTAACAACTTTATTGCGGGAGTTTCGCTTGGAAAAATTAGCTAATAGCAAAGGGATTCAACTTTCTGGTGGTGAGCGACGCCGGACGGAATTAGCAAGGTCTTTGGCTGCTGGGCGAGAAGGACCAAAATTTTTACTTTTGGATGAACCCTTTGCGGGAGTTGATCCCATAGCAGTCTCAGAAATTCAGCAAATTGTGGGACAATTGCGCGATCGCGGTATGGGTATTTTAATCACAGATCATAATGTCCGCGAAACCCTCGCCATCACCGATCGCGGTTATATCATGCGTGAGGGACAAATTCTCGCTTTTGGCACTGCTGACGAACTCTACCACAACCCCCTCGTGCGCCAATATTACTTGGGCGATAGCTTTCAAGTCTAAAGAGAATTCAGGAGTCAGAATTCAGAAGTCAGAATTCAGAATTCAGGAGTCAGGAGTGAAAAAATTTTTATATCTAGCTTCGGGCTGAAGTGCTGTATTTGGTTAATAATTTCAAAGAATAGTTTCATTGTTTATTTTTCAGCATGAATTTATTAGTTAATTTGTAGCTATTGAAAATTTAATTTTGATACTAAACACAGTAAATACAGCTAAGTGAGGTACAAAATTTAGACTTTCAAACCAGATATAAAAACTATTTGACTTCTGACTTCTGACTTCTGACTTCTGAATTCTGACTTCTGAATTCTGAATTCTGAATTCTGAATTCTGAATTCTGAATTCTGAATTCTGACTCCTACTGTTATGCTTTGCTTTACCAGGGTTGCCAATATTTAACTTTTGAAGTTGCTTATGATATCAAAGAAATTCCCGTCTTTCTACAGCCTACGTTCGCTGCTGCCTTTTACGATTATGGATCGTTATCTTGGTAGCGAATTGTTGCCGCCGTTCTTCTTTGGTGTCGGAGCTTTTTCTTCAATCGGTGTCACCATTGATGCTGTATTCGATCTAGTTAGAAAAGTCGTTGAATCTGGACTACCTGTAAATATCGCCATTCAGGTTTTTTTATTAAAGTTTCCCAACTTTATCGTTTTAGCCTTCCCCATGTCCACACTGCTGGCTACTTTGATGACTTACAGTCGTCTTTCCAGCGAAAGCGAATTAATAGCTTTGCGTGGTTGTGGGGTGAGTGTCTATCGCATGGTGTTAACTGCCGTTATCTTAAGTCTTCTGGTTACAGGAATGACATTTGTATTTAACGAACAAATTGCACCAGCAGCAAATTACCAAGCGGCGATGACTCTGGATAAAGCCCTCAAGTCAGACAAGCCAAGTTTTAAACAGCAAAATATTTTTTATCCTGAATACCAGGATGTTGTACAGCCAGATGGCAGTAAGAATAGAATCTTGACACGCTTGTTTTACGCCGACCAATTTGATGGTAAGCGTATGACAGGTTTGACAATTATAGATCGTTCAACCAAAGGTCTGAATCAAATTGTGGTATCAGAATCCGCAGAGTGGAATGGTTCTAAAAATGTCTGGGATTTTTATAACGGCACAATCTATTTTGTCGCAGCCGATCGCTCTTATCGCAATATTGTCAGATTTGAACAGCAACAACTGCAACTACCCCGCACGCCATTAAGCTTGGCAGAAAAAAGCCGGGACTATGACGAAATGAATATTGCCGAAGGGTTCGATCAACTAGAAGTAGAACGTCTCGGTGGCGATCGCCAAAAAATTCGTAAACTTGAAGTCAGGATTCAACAAAAAATTTCCTTGCCCTTCGTATGCGTAGTTTTTGGCTTAGTCGGCGCAGCAATGGGAAGCATACCCCAGCGTACCGGCAGAGGCACCAGTTTTGGGATTAGCGTCATAGTTATTTTTTCCTACTACTTAATTTTCTTTATTAGTGGTGCGATCGCACAAGCAGGTGTCCTCTCTCCCTTTATGGGGGCTTGGTTACCCAACTTCGTTTTTTTAGGAATAGGTATGTTTTTATTGATGCGAGTCGCCAATCGGTAAATTGAAGAAGATGAGGGAGATGAGGGAGACAAGGGAGACAGGGAGGCAGGGGAGCAGGGAGCAGGGGAGAAAATCTTCCCTTCTGCCCCCCGCAGCCTGCCCCTCTGCCCCATGCCCCATGCCCCATGCCCAATCCCCAGTCCCCACACCTCAATCACGGTTGATAATTTCGACATTCTGGTGCGTCTGGATTTTCCTTACAATATTTTTCAAAAGTAACTTTGGCTGACACCATACCCTCAGCTTTTTGATGAGCTGCTTCCGCCTGGAGTTCTTCTACCTCATCCCAAGCCGCAGCACAGGCCTTAGAATAAGCACCTTGTTCGGTGCAAATAGCGCGAGCCTGTTCAATTGCTTTTTGAATTCTCTCCTCTAGCAATAGCACTTTTGGCGCTTCCACAAAGTCGCTTTTGGTCAAAATGTCGGTAATGGAGATAATGCCCAACAGCTTACCTTGAATTACAGGCGCTCTGTGAATACCAGTGTTAGCAAATAACCTTGCTACATATTCCACACCCAAATCAGGGTTTACCACAATGCAAGGCTTACTCATAATTTCGTAAACCCTTACTTCCTTTGGGTCTTTACCGTAGGCTATTATTTTATAGACAACATCTGTCTCTGTAACAATGCCATAGGCATCATCGTCATAGCGACGATCTACAACCAGCGCACGCAATTTTTTTTCTTTCATCAGCCCCACCGCTTCAGCAACAGTTGCCGAACCGCGAATGGTAACTACGTTTTTGGTCATGATATCTTCAGCTTTCATCATTGCCGTAGTCTCCTGGTAAATAGTACAGTGCGGCACAGTGCCCTCAGAAGCGTAGCGAAGCATTGCAGCGCACAGTTTGCTAACTAGAAAGTGAAAAGCTTGAATTTTTGGCCAGCTACAACAATAAACTTAGAGCAATTATCAATTCCTGATGTTATCGAATGTGACCAATGCCTAAAAACTCAGCATCAATTGTGATAATATTCTGTCAATTAAGGTCTTGCAGTATTCTCAATAACTCTAATTATCCAAAAGTAAAACAGGCTTTATCCCTTGCTACCAGACCTAGTTTAAGAATTCAGAGCCTCTCAAGAGCAGCAGAGAGGTTTTCCAGATAAGAGTGAAAAGTCAGGTGTCATAGCTGCTTATCTGAATACGATTTGGGATTTTAGATTTAAATGTACGAGAAATTGATATGCTAAAGGCCGAGACTAGCGATTATTCAAACCATGCCTGCGCCCACTATCAACCCTACTATCACTGCCTTTCCTTTGACTGCTGTAGTCGGTCAAGAAGCGATTAAATTAGCTCTGCTGTTAGCAGCCGTCGATCCGGGGTTGGGGGGAGTGGCGATCGCAGGTCGTCGCGGTACGGCAAAATCTGTGATGGCTCGTGCTATCCACGCTCTACTACCGCCCATCGAAGTTGTCAAAGGTTCTATCAGTAATTGTGACCCCAATCACCCAGAAGAATGGGACGATCAACTTTTGGCGGAGTACGCAGACAAAGACATTCAAGATGTTCCCGTCGAAATTATTCCCGCGCCTTTTTTGCAAATTCCTCTAGGTATCACAGAAGACAGGCTCCTGGGTTCCGTAGACGTTGAAAAGTCGGTAAAGCAAGGTGATACGATTTTTCAGCCGGGTTTACTTGCTACAGCCAACCGTGGTGTACTGTACGTAGATGAAATTAATTTATTAGATGACCAAATATCAAATCAGCTACTAACAGTATTATCTGAGGGACGTAACCAGATTGAACGGGAAGGGATTAGTTTTCAGCATCCGTGTAAATCCCTATTTATTGCCACCTACAACCCAGAAGAGGGAGCATTAAGGGAACATTTACTAGATAGAATTGCGATCGCTCTTTCTGCTGACGGTGTACTGGGCTTAGATCAAAGAGTAGCAGCAGTAGAGGTGGCGATCGCCTACTCCCAATCTCCCCAAGAGTTTCTTTTGCAGTACAGTGAAGACCTAGACGCCCTGAAAACCCAAATTATCTTGGCACGGGAATGGCTCAAGGATGTCTGCATTACCCAAGAACAAATCGCCTACCTGGTGAATGAAGCAATTCGCGGCGGAGTTCAGGGACATCGCGCCGAGTTATTTGCCACGCGGGTTGCCAAAGCAGCTGCGGCTTTGGAGGGACGCACAACAGTCAAT
Organism: Desmonostoc geniculatum HA4340-LM1; assembly: GCA_019359545.1. Lineage (GTDB taxonomy): Bacteria > Cyanobacteriota > Cyanobacteriia > Cyanobacteriales > Nostocaceae > Nostoc > Nostoc geniculatum. The sequence continues at coordinate 63,713 of JAHHHB010000020.1, forward strand.
GCTGAAGACTTGCGTCGTGCTGTGGAATTGGTGATTGTACCACGGGCAACAATCGTGCAGACACCACCACCAGAACAAGCACCACCACCGCCACCACCCCCACCTCAAAATCAACAAGAACCAGACGAATCAGAACAAGAAGAAGAACAAGAAGAACAGGAAGAACAACAACAAGAACCCCCCAGCATCCCCGAAGAATTCATCTTTGATCCGGAAGGGGTAATTTTGGATGACAGCGTGCTTTATTTTACCCAAATGGCGAAGCGACAGGGTAAATCTGGTAGTCGCAGCGTCATCTTTTCCGATGATCGGGGACGTTACATTAAGCCAATGTTGCCGAAAGGTAAAGCGCGACGCATTGCCGTAGATGCCACCCTCAGAGCAGCAGCGCCGTATCAAAAAGCACGCCGAGAACGTCACCCAGATAGAAAAGTGATTGTCGAGCAGGGTGACATTCGCTCCAAACGCTTGGTACGTAAAGCCGGGGCATTAGTGGTGTTTGTGGTAGATGCTTCTGGCTCAATGGCCTTGAATCGGATGCAGTCGGCCAAAGGCGCGGTGATGCAACTTTTGACAGAAGCTTATCAAAACCGCGACCAAATAGCCTTGATTCCCTTCCGGGGAGAACAAGCGGAAGTATTATTACCGCCAACACGTTCCATTGCCTTGGCGCGTAACCGCTTGGAAAGATTACCTTGTGGTGGGGGTTCACCCTTAGCGCATGGTTTAACCCAAGCTGTGCGCGTCGGCTTAAATGCCCAGATGAGTGGAGATATTGGGCAAGTAGTACTTGTAGCGATCACCGACGGGCGGGGTAATATTCCCTTAGCGCGTTCTTTAGGTGAACAGCTAGAACCAGGAGAAAAGCCAGATATCAAAGGAGAATTGCTCGAAATTGCTGCAAGAATTCGTGGTTTAGGGATACAACTCTTAGTTATTGATACGGAGAGTAAGTTTGTTTCCACCGGCTTTGCTAAGGAATTAGCGCAAACAGCAGCAGGTAAGTATTATCATTTACCAAAAGCGACAGATCAAGCCATTGCTGCCATGACTAAAGGTGCGATCGCTGATTTAAAATCTCGATAATTAGTCATTTGTTATTAGTTATTTGTCATTTGTCAGTTGTTTTTCTACTAATACCAATTTCAAAAATGAATGGGAGAGATGGATTAATAGAACTCTTGAAGAGAAAAAAATTCTCAACCCAAAATCAAAAATGGTATAACGACTGACCATTGACTAATAACTACGATCCAGTGGGCATAACTTGTGGTTGCAAATAGCAAATTAAATCCTGAATTCCCTTTTGCAGATACCGCGTTACTGTCATGGGACTAGTGCCAATATTCTTAGCAGCATCTTTGCGAGAAAGTTCTTTCAAAAATACCATTTCAACTGCCATCCGGGGCTTTTCTTCTAACATATTGATTGCCCCTTGTAGTTGTTGGCGTTCTTCATCTAGTTGTTGTTGGGCAGTAGAACGGGGACAAGGAAGTGCTTCACCCAAAGTGATTTGGCAATCAACATAGTTAACTGCGGTCGCATCTAAACTCAAAGGCAAACGGTTTTGAGCAGCTAACTTGGTTTCTTGCCATTCTTGTACAGATACTCGGAGTTCTTTGGCAATTTCAGCATCCTTGGGGGCACGACCCAAAGACATAGCCAATTCTTTGCGAATCTTTTGTCCTTCGTTGTATAGTTCTTGCCAACGACGAGGGATTTTTAATAGAGTACTGCGATCGCGCAAAAAGTGCAGCATCTCACCGCGAATATATGGCACAGCAAAAGAACTAAAAGCATACCCTTGACTAGGGTCAAAACGCTCAATTGCCCTAATTAAACCAAAATAACCAATTTGTTCTAAATCTTCATAAGGTTCATTACATTGATGGCTGAATTTATGAGCCATCTTCCGCACTAAGCCAGTATGTAACTGTACAAGTTTATTACGAAGTTTAATAGATGGATTCTGGTGGTACAAGTGTAATAATTCTATACCATCAGTTCGTAAAGAGGACTCACTTGCTGCCATATTAATTCCTTTGTTGTAACTCCTATTTTTGAGAAAATGGAGCTGCGTATATCTTCTTCAAGGCTGTCATTATTTTCCTTAGGCAAGGTTGAATAAGCCATCGTCGTTTCACTGAACTTATCAGGGGTCACAGTCTATAATTCAGTATTTGTACGCATGATTTTGCGACTTTCTCTCTCGCCAGTTATTTTTGTTTTCCGGATAAAAATTTCAACGCTGCATCATCTTTTTTATTTAGTTGTCTCCAACTTTGTGTAACCTCTCCCTGGTTTCTCGTTCCAAATCTTGGTAAGAATAGGAATAAGCAGAACATTTTCCTCAAAAACTAGTTTTTCAATATGAGCAATACCAGCAATTTTCGTGAAGCTATCCGTGAGGCGAAATCTCACGGACTCGTTGGCCCAAATGTGATTGCTAACGCCCTCCCCTACGTCGGTGGTGGATTGGTGCTGACCGCATTGGGAACCTACGGAGGTTTAGGAGTTATCCGTACTAACCCCGGAATATTCTTTCCTACCTTCATTGGTGCGGTGATTTTAGAGTTAATTTTGTTCTTTGTTGCCCAAAATGTTGCCCAAAAAGGTAACAAGGGTCTGGCACTCCCCTTATTGGCAACCTACAGCCTTTTATCTGGATATACTCTCAGTGGCTTGGTATTTGTCGCTTTGAGATCCCAAGGTGTTGGCATTCAAGGCATTGGTTTAGCTGCCCTTGGTTGTGGCGTCACTTTCATAGCAGCCCGTCAAATTGGTTCAAATCTTTCTGAACAAGACGGCATGGCTTTGACGAAAACCATCAATCTCGGCATCATCGCCTTGGTGGTTGTGTGCCTTGCCCAATTTGGGTTTGCCATGTTTGGTGTTTACACGCCAAATTGGTTAGAAATCGCTATCTCCGGTTTGGGAGTATTTCTGTTTGTTGGGGCTTCAGTTGTCGATTTCTACATCTTGCCGCGCACTTACAGTGATGACCAGTATCTGCCTGCTGCTTTATCGATGTACCTAACCTACATCAACTTGTTCGTCTTTATCTTGCGGTTGCTAATTGCCATCAATGGCCGCGATTAAGCACCCGTAAGTAGAAAACTTTAACAATTGACCAACCGTGGTTACTCACACTTAACCACGGTTTTTTCATTAGTTAGTACCTCTTATTCTGTTCCCAAATCTCTATCTAATTTGTAAGGCTGTAATAAGTATTCTCCATTGAAGTGAATCAGATGAGTAGCATCTTCAGCAACCCAAACATCTGTTTCCCATGCAATTTCAGCCAAATACTCCAGCATCGCTTTACGGCTTAAAAAAGTTGTTACCATTACAAGGGGAATTTTTAGATCAGCAAAGATAACTTCAAGTTCTTTCTTACGTTTAGGGTTAATTGGCCCGTGGGAAGTTACAGCCTCAATTAAAACTAGCCAATTATTTTTTAGATGATGGATAATCACATCAGGCATTTTACCATGAGAATCCACAGTAACCCCTAAATCTCTCAATGCTACTTCATTAAAATGCGCGAATTTTTCATCTGTATCGCCGACATAAATGAGTTTTCCCCCAGGTGTAAAACGTTCTGCAAAATCTTTAATAATCTTCTCAATCAAAATATTTTGACCACCTGGTGATAGAGTTTTTACCTTGCCTTCAATCACTATGGGAATACGTGATAATTCACGCTCTTGAGCATATCGTTTTTTCAAAGTCTCAACTGAGGAAAGATAAGTACGAATGCTCTTTATCCATTCAGTAGTTCCATAAGTACGTAATAATTCAAGGGCACTTTCTTCAATCTTGTATACAGTTTTTGGGCTGTTAATGGGGCGATCGGGAGCATCTGGATTCGCAATTATCAAAGCTGCGTCTAAGAATTGATGGACTGTCTGGCGACGAACAGTTTCCCGCGTATTAGGTTTATATGTTTTGCCGTAGTGCTGTGCCATAAATTGCATCATTGGTGTAATTCCTATTAATGGAGATGCAGCAGTTTCCCAAGGTTCAGTCGGCTTTAAATCAACTAGAGCCAGAAGAGTTAATGCTGAGCGTTCATTAAGTTGTGCCCGTGGAAGTCCCAGTTCAACTAATATTTGCAGTCCTTCATCAATACGGTTTTTAATTATTAAGGGGTTATTTTCAAACTGATTGGTCATACTTAGTAACTCTTCTTCCACAATTTCATCAATTTCGGACTGTGACAGTAAAGACCCTCCAATACGTAACCCCACGGCCATTAGCTGCTCTATTGTGGGATATTTTAAATTTCGTAAATCGGTTGCATTCACCTGAGTATGCCCATTAAACAACCGAAAAAATTCGTCTACGAGGGTGGAGTTTAGATAAGCAGCAAGACCACGTACTAAGGTAAGATCGAGTCCCCTTCCATCCTTGTGAAAGTAATTCAAGTGATTTTCAAAACCTACCCAAAAACAATCAATCCGATTGGCATCGTATACAACTGCAACTACTCGTTTTCTTTCCTCTTTTGAGGAGAATCGTTTAGTCAGTACATAATGTTCGTTTGGTACTAATAGAGAAACCGTTTGTTCAACATATGCTAAAGCTTGATGTTTTCTAGTTACCTTTGGATACTCGACATATCCTCTTGAGAAATTTAATGGATAAATTAAGGGGACAGTGTTTTTTTCTGGCATTAAACACAGATATTCTTTGGCACGGAAATCTACAACACGTCCCGTTGATACAGTCAATCCAAGGTCTTTTAATGTGCAGGTAAAATTCGCCATTCGTCGAATAACCTGCTGACTGAATGTATCTGGAATAATGTGAATGAATTGTTGTGAGTCGTTGTAATTAACTATCTCTGTATAATGTAACGAATTTGATTTAATCAAATCATCCTCAGCACTCGAACTTGTACTGATGAGTACATTATCAAATTTTTGTTTCTGTTTGACAGCATGAATGATGATTATTTCCTGCAAAACTTCATCATCACTAAAAGCTTCCTGTCTCGATTCAAAAAGATGTATCTGGTCTAAAGCCATCATTTCCAAAAACATCCTTCGGAAATCCCTAAAATATGGCCCATTACAGAAACTACGTGGCGAAATAGCTACAAGCTCCCCTCCTGACTTGAGAAGTTGAGATGTAGCAGCAATAAAACCTGTATATAAATTGCTGGTTTCTAAGCCTAGAGAACGTAACAAACCACGAACTTTTGAATGAGCGTTGATTTTCAAATATGGAGGATTTAAAATAGCGTGCGTAAATCTGGGATTGTTAGGATTATCAAACAAACTAGGCTGAACAAGCCTCACGACTTCTTCAATAAAGTCCGTATTGCGGATTTCATATTGCAAAGAGATACCAGCTATTTGACATGCTCTTGCACATAATTTTAATGTCTGACGCAAATATTCAATAAGAAAAGGATCAATTTCATAGGCAACAATATCTATATTGGCTGGGCGTTCTTCTCTGTGACATAGGTTAGCCACAAATGCTGCAAGTAATGAGCCAGATCCTGCTCCTGCATCAAGTAGAGATATTTGAGGAAGATCAACTTTGTTAAACATCCCAGCCATTAATTCTGCTACCGGAGCAGGAGTTAAAAACTGACCGAGTGTTACTTTATTTCGTTTTTGTTGCTGTTTCTGGCTTGCAGCAATCCTCAGAAGGTCAACTTCAGCAAGCAAGTTTTTGGAAGGGCATTCCAGAAAGCTATTGAATTGCAACGCCTGATTCTGATTGTCTGTAAACTCTCTACTGCTTGATTGGAACATCACGGTTTGTCCTCCAATAATTGAGGATACTTAAAAGTAATTTGGGTAACTTATACAAATAGTGCAAGATAATTTGCCCAACTACAGCTAAAATCAAAAAAGATAAGTAAAATGTAGAGCAATTTCCCAATCAAAAGCGCTCTATCTATAAATTCAGCAAGCACTATGGATGTCCTAGAACTCAAACGCGAAATCGAAACGTTGTCTGGCCGCCTGGGTAAAACCCAGGACTATCTTTGACGTACCTGCACTGACAGCTAAAATTCAAGACCTGGAACAAATATCTGCTCAGCCAGAATTTTGGGATGACCAAACCCAAGCCCAACAAACACTACAAGAACTCAACGACTTAAAAGCCCACATCGAGCAATACGATCGCTGGCACACCAATCTAGAAGATACTAAGGCAGTTGTTGAGTTGTTGGAGTTAGAAACCGACGAAGCACTATTGCAAGAAGCTGAATCTACCATCACAAAACTTAATCATGACCTTGACCAGTGGGAGTTACAACAGTTACTTTCCGGACCCTATGATGTAGAAGGTGCTGTACTGACGATTAGTGCTGGTGCTGGTGGCACAGATGCTCAAGACTGGGCATTTATGCTGATGCGGATGTACACCCGTTGGGGCGAAGCTCACGGCTACAAGGTGACTTTAGCTGAAGAGTCCGAAGGTGATGAAGCCGGAATTAAATCGGCAACCTTAGAAATTACTGGTCGCTATGCCTATGGTTACTTGCGATCGGAAATGGGTACACATCGCTTAGTACGGATTTCGCCGTTTAATGCCAATGGCAAGCGGCAAACTAGTTTTGCGGGGGTGGAAGTCATGCCCCAGATAGATAATTCTGTGCAGTTGGATATTCCAGAGAAAGATTTGGAAATCACCACAACTCGCTCTGGCGGTAAAGGCGGGCAAAACGTTAACAAAGTAGAAACAGCGGTGCGGGTTGTTCACCTTCCGACTGGAATTGCCGTGCGTTGTACAGAAGAACGATCGCAGCTGCAAAATAAAGAAAAAGCCCTGGCTCGACTCAAAGCAAAGCTATTGGTCATTGCCCAAGAACAACGTGCCCAAGAAATTGCCGAAATTCGTGGCGATATGGTGGAAGCCTCCTGGGGTAACCAAATCCGTAACTATGTGTTTCATCCTTACCAAATGGTGAAAGATTTACGCACAAATACGGAAACCACAGGGATTATAGATGTGATGAATGGCGAACTTGATACATTCATCCAAGCTTATCTGCGCCAAGAAAATAAACTAGTAGAAAACACTCCTGCATAGTTGGCGATGAGTCAGAGGTACTAAGTAATTATTTTTACTATTACTTAGTACCAATTATTTTTTGAGTATTTGAGATTGGGGCGATCGCAGCATAACACCCCTTGAGATTGAGGCGTTTGACACAGAAAGGACTCAATATTATATGGGCGATCGCAATCCTATAGCAGACCCAACTGTTACAGTTATAAAAGAGTCCGCGATCGAATTAACTATGAGTAACTCTCCTTCAACAGAACCTCAACCCAGCTACGTAAAACTGGCCATGCGAAACATGGTGCGTAAAGGTGGAACTTCCCTCAAGCATTTTGCGTTAACCACCATAGGACTTTTAGCCGTCCTAATTGGCCTTGCTTACCTAACTCACTAACAAAAAACTGTGACCTTAGACTAGGAGAGTGCGTGGTTCTGGGAGTTGAATTATATGTGGAAGATTATTTTTACGAGTTGTCCCCGACAACCTCGGTAAACCTTGGCGAAACTTATGCCCGAATTACCCCTGAAACTTGGGAAAACTGGTTTAATAGCTGGTTAGAAATACTTCACCCTGATATTCCACCAGCACCAGGTTATGAGATTGGGCTGCGTTTGACAGATGACTCCCAAATTCAGGAACTCAATGCTCAGTATCGTCAAAAAAATCAGCCCACAGACGTTTTAGCTTTTGCTGCTTTGGAGGTAGATTTTCCTCAAAGCGAAGAAATGCTTGCCTCTGTACCGCTATATCTAGGTGATATTATTGTGTCTGTAGATACTGCACAACGTCAAGCCCAACAGCAGGGACACAATTTACCAACTGAGCTGGCCTGGTTATCTGCTCACGGGTTATTGCATCTGTTGGGGTGGGATCATCCTGACGAAGAGAGTTTGGAGCGAATGTTAGAACAGCAGGTAAAATTGCTGAAGGCGGTAGGTATTGCTATTGACAAAGAATGGCAGTAATTAGTCACGCCTTAGTGTTAATTTTGGGTAATACTTTTATAATACCTCTATGGAAAATTGCTTAAAGATTGCCTCAAAGTTAATTACGCTATAAACATCAGCCAAAATTCCCACTGTAGCAACTGTGTTTTTGTATTTTTAAGTCTATGTCCCAAAAAATTTCTCCACCAACGCCTACCTCGTTACAAAAAATTGTGACCAACGAACGGGAATTTTCGTGGAAAATTGCTTCTAATTTATTTGTTAGTTTTAAGTATGCTTGGGCTGGAATCACTTATAGTTTTCAAACTCAACGTAATTTTCGCATTCACACGAGTGTTTGTGCGTTAGCGATTGCTTTAAGCGTATATTTGCATCTGCAACCAGTAGAAATAGCAGTAATTGGCATAACTAGTGGTTTAGTTTTGGCATTAGAGTTACTGAATACAGCGATCGAGTCTCTTGTGGACTTAACAGTGAAGCAGACTTACCATGATTTGGCAAAAATTGCCAAAGATTGTGCTGCTGGTGCAGTGCTGGTTTCAGCTTTAGTAGCGGTGTTGGTCGCTGCTACACTGTTGCTGCCTCCTCTGGTAAGGTTAATTATATTGGCTTTGTAGATGTGATTTCCACAGGCGTAGCCCAACCCAGGCATCGCCAAGTAATTCCTGAGGATTCAAAATTCCCTTACAGCAAGCGTCTAGGCTATTGACTGGATGCTTTCTGAACTCAAGTCTGCTCCTCAAGAGGTTGCTCGCGCGTGTAGCTTTCTGGGTTATGACAGTTTTATATCTGTCACCTACAATCTGTAATATTTCCCCTACTTATGTTAATAGTCATCGATAATTACGATAGTTTTACATATAATCTGGTGCAGTATCTGGGAGAATTGGCAGCAGAGTTCCCAGTGGCAGCTGATATTAGAGTTTTTCGTAACGACAAAATATCTATAGATGAGATTCGGGCATTAAAGCCAGAAGCCGTGGTTATTTCTCCTGGGCCTGGTCGTCCAGAAGATGCAGGTATTTCCCTAGAGTTGATTGAGCAACTAGGACAAGAATTGCCAATTTTAGGGGTCTGTCTAGGCCATCAAAGTATCGGGCAAGTGTTCGGTGGTAAAATAATTTCTGCTCCAGAGTTGATGCATGGCAAAACCTCTCTGGTGTCTCACACTGGGGTGGGGGTTTTCCAAGGATTAGAAAATCCGCTCACCGCAACCAGGTATCATAGTTTAGCGATCGAACGCGAGACTTGCCCTGATGTGCTAGAAATCACCGCTTGGGTTGAAGATGGCACAATTATGGGAGTGCGACACCGGAACTATCCCCAGATTCAGGGCGTCCAGTTTCACCCAGAGAGTGTCCTGACATCATCAGGAAAACAGCTATTGCGAAACTTTCTCCAACAGTTACAGTCGAGAGCTTAATCAATGAAACGACGACAGTTGATGGGTTATGCTGGGGCGGGGTTGGTCACAGCTTCAGTTACTTCCTTGGGTTCCCACCTCCGAGCTGACGCACAATCTAGCGGTTTATCAGTTAAGTGGTTGGGTCATACTTGCTTTCTTTTTGATGGTAGCAGTGCAAAAATTCTCGTCAATCCATTTCGAGCGGTCGGCTGTACTGCTGGGTATCGTGTGCCAAAAGTTGCAGCAGATTTAGTACTGATTAGCAGCCAACTGCTAGATGAAGGTGCTGTAGACGTACTACCGGGAAATGCAAAACTGGTCTATGAACCGGCACTTTACGAGTTCAAAGGCATTAAATTCCAAGGAATTGCTACAGACCACGATCGCAAAGGTGGTAAGCAGTTTGGCTCTAATACTGCTTGGAGTTGGAAACAAGGCGGAATTAATATCTTGCATTTAGGGGGAGTTGCTGCACCCATTTCCATTGAGCAAAAAATTCTCATGGGGCGTCCCGATGTGCTATTTATTCCAGTGGGTGGCAGTGCAAAAGCCTACAATGCCCAAGAAGCAAAGCAGGCCGTTCAGGTATTAAATCCCAAGATAGTGATTCCCACCCATTACCGGACACAAGCCGCCGATCCTGCTGCGTGCGACATTTCGCCACTCGATGATTTTCTCACCTTAATGCAAGGAATCACAGTGCGGCGTAGCAGCACAGATACTATTTCCATTAACTCTAAAGATTTGCCGGAAAATAGCGTCATTCAAGTTTTGAGTTACAAATTTTGAGGAGCAGGGGAGTGGGGAGTGGGGAGATGAGGGAGATGAGGGAGATGAGGGAGCAGGGGGAGAAAAATAACTCCTAACTCCTAACTCCTAACTCCTAACTCCCAACTCCCAACTCCCAACTCCTGAATTCTGACTCCTGAATTCTGAATTCTGAATTCTGAATTCTGCTTTTAGAACGTATACCACTCTGGGGTCAGCTTATCTGCATCGCTGATCGGAGTCTCAACGGCTGTTGTGTCATTGATAGTCCAAATGTTGTCTGCACCTGCTGTCTGATCGCGCCAGTAGATATCGGTCTTGCCATCACCGTTATAATCGCCAAGGGATGGGGTTAGAGATGCGCTATTGCTAGGTAAGAAGGCTTCAGTTGCAACTGTTGTGCCATCCATTAACCAAGCAGTGTTGGCACCCGTTGTTCCATTGTGCCAGAAGATGTCGGTCTTACCATCGCCGTTGAAATCACCAATTTTAGAAGTCCAGGATGAGTCAAGTGTTCCCAAAGCACCTTCTGTAACTAAGATGCCTCTCATTGCCCAAACCTTGTTCTCACCTGTTTGAGTGTTTCTCCACAGCAAGTCGGTGCTCAGGTCGCCGTTGAAATCGCCAACACTTGCAGTCCAGGCTGCGTCTTGTGATTGCAGGCTAAACTCACTCTTTTGGGCGCCATCCATAAACCAAACGCTGTTATCGCCAGTTGTCTGATTCCGCCAGAAGATGTCACTCTTACCGTTGCCGTCAAAATCAACGATGGTAGCAGTTAGGGCTGGGTCAGTGGTGTCTAAAACAGTTGCATTCAGAACTGTTGTGCCATCCATTTCCCAAATAGCATTCTCGCCGATTTGACTATTGTGCCAGAAGATATCAGTTTTGCGATCGCCGTTGAAATCGCCAATACTTGGAGTCCATGCTGTGTCAACGCTGGTTAGAGAAGCCGCATTAGCAACTCTAGTTCCATCCATTAACACAATGCTGTTCTCACCGGTTGTCCTATTGCGTAATAAGAAGTCAGTTTTGCCATCATTGTTGAAATCAGCAATTTTGTAATCATAAGCCGATAGGTCAAAATTACCCAAAGAACCCTGTTCGATAACTCTAGTTCCATCCATCAGGCGAACGATAATTTCACCAGTTTGGGTGTTGACCCAAAGTTTGTCCGTTTTACCATCAGCGTTGAAATCAGGAACAATAGCCGCACTGGTTAAGTACGGATTAGGATTGGGATTTGCTGACAATATGGCAGATGCTTGTGATTGTGAGGAACTCTTACTGACAAAAGTTGAACCAGAATTTAGAGAATTTGAATTATCAAGTGCAGATGCTAATGCTTGCGATTTTTGGAAAGATTCTGATGCCCATTGAGATGTATTCAAAGACAAGTTTGAGGAGTTTTTACTTCCAAACATGGTGTTTTTTATCATTAGTTGTTATCTATTTTTAGTTTTTTTGATTAATACCTTTCTGTAATCAAATAACATTTATGCTGGTTTTCAGATTTCTTTATAACTATTTTTTTTTGCTTAATGTCAGTCTTTGAACACAAAATTGTATTTGTTTTAAATCATTTATTAAAAAACTTCAAGTCCTATGTAAACAATTAGAAAATCAATTTTGTATGTGATGATTTGTAGATAAAAGTATGTGGAGTTTTGCTAATAATTCACGAACCAGAAGTCAAAATTCCGAATAATTGTCAAATTAAGTCTGGGTATGGCTGCTTGATTTTTTGGCTGATTAAGCTTGGGTATCAAAATCTTCTCAATTCTGAATACTTAGATGTATTTCTGTTTTATCAAACAGAATTCAGGAGTCAGGAGTCAGAATTCAGCATGAATTTTGTGCGACACAACGACTGACTCAGTGCATCGGTGGTGGATGAATCCAGGGGTTTAAGACCCCCACTAAATCTGCATATTTAGTGGTGCAACAATTCAGTGGTGAGTCCCAATCCCCCACTGATTCATTCTGACTTCTGAATTCTGACTTCTGAATTCTTCTTCAAAACTTTGGCTAAAATAACTAAGATTAGCAACTACTGAGAAGCATCATCTGTGCATCCTCTGGTTGTCAAAAGTGTAAAATAACACGATACTTTACAAATACATCAACTATGCAAACAGAATATCGGCAGCGTCGTGAGCAGTTAATGGCAAAAATTGGTAATGGTACAGCCATTTTTCGCAGTGCGCCAATGGCAGTGATGCACAACGATGTTGAGTATGTTTATCGGCAAGATAGTGATTTTTTCTACTTGACTGGATTTAACGAACCACAGGCTGTTGCAGTGTTAGCGCCCCATCATGCAGAACATCGGTTTGTGTTGTTTGTTCAACCCAAGGATCGGGAAAAGGAAGTATGGAGTGGTTATCGCTGTGGGGTAGATGCAGCGAAGGAAATTTATGGTGCTGATGAAGCGTACCCAATTAGGGAGTTAGATGAAAAGTTACCGCAGTATTTGGAAAAAGCCGATCGCATTTACTATCACTTAGGACGCGATCGCGCTTTTAATGACACAATCTTGGGACATTACCAACGATTACTCCAAACTTACCCCAAACGCGGTACAGGACCGATCGCCATTGAAGATACCGGGACTGCGATCCACAGCATGAGGCTAATCAAAAGTGAAGCTGAGTTGGAGTTGATGCGCCAAGCAGCAGCGATCGCAACTGTTGCACACAATCACGCCCAAGAAATCGCTGCACCCGGACGTTATGAGTATGAAATTCAGGCGGAGATGGAACGCATCTTTCGAGTGCGGGGTGGAATCGGCCCGGCTTATCCTTCCATTGTGGCTTCCGGTGTGAATGCGTGCGTGTTGCATTACATTGAAAATAATCGGCAAATGCAGGATGGAGAATTACTGCTAATTGATGCCGGTTGTGCTTATGGTTATTACAATTCCGATATCACCCGCACATTTCCAGTGGGAGGGAAATTTACAGCAGAACAAAAGACGTTGTATGAACTTGTTTTAGAGGCACAAAAACAAGCGATCGCCCAAGTGCAACCAGGTAATTCCTTCAAATCTGTTCATGATACAGCAGTGCGCGTCTTAACTGAAGGTTTAGTTGAACTTGGCATTCTCAAAGGCGAAGTTGACAAATTAATAGAAGAAGAGAAATATAAACCATATTATATGCACCGTACCAGCCATTGGTTAGGTTTGGATGTCCATGATGTGGGAGTTTACCAGCACGGTGAAGATAAACCGCAGATTTTACAACCAGGTCAAATTTTGACAGTGGAACCAGGACTTTATATTGTGCCAGATACCAAATTAGCAGAAGACCAACCAGAAACTCACCCGCGATGGATTGGCATTGGTATTCGTATTGAAGATGATGTGTTAGTTACACCTAATGGACATGAAGTGTTAACTGCGGGAGCTCCCAAAGCAGTGGATGAACTAGAACGATAAAAAAGCAATCAGACAATTTTGGATTTTAGATTTTAGATTTTAGATTGACTGAACAAGGCAAATTCTACCTTGTGAATCGTGACCACAAAAAAATGAGTGGATAATTGTGGGCGTTACACCACATATCCACTCTTAACTTACTGGATTAAACTCATCAAAAAAAGCGCCAGAAAGTAACTAAAACTTCGCAAAGTTTTAATTAATTAACGCGACTCAGTTCCTTGATTGGGGCTGCCTTGTACAGTATCATTTTCTGGTGCTTCTGGCGTAGCAGTGGTTTTAGCATCACTTTTCTCAGCATCGCCAGTTTTGCGGGTAGCTTCGTCAATGGGGGTTTGGTAGCCACCAGAAGAAGTGGGCGTAGTACCTTCCTGACTAGGTTTTTGTTGTTCAGCCATTATTAGATTCCTATTCATTAGTCTTGGCATTATCTTAATGAAATTAGGGGTCTGAGTTTATCTATCTAGAATATAGTTATGGCTGATTTCCCCTCTATCGAAAGTATTATTTAGTACTAATTATCTATAATATCCCTATTTTATTGCGTTAAACAACTCGCCCTCACATCGAAAATGCTGATTCCCTATTTCCTAAATGCTAGTGATTTGAGTGTGTCTGACTCAATAATATGCTGTGATGATTCTCATAGAAACTACCAAACTATAATTAATGAATCAAAGTAATGTATCCTTACCATCTGGGTGTGTGCTTCGCAAGGCAACTTCTGGGGATCAGTGGTCGATTCGATTGCTGGTGTTTTCAGCCAAACTCGACCCAACCCAATTAGATTGGCAGCAATTTTGGGTAATTGAATGCGATGCCCACGGCGGGCAAAGCCTACGCCATCTGGTAGCTTGTGGACAGCTACGTAATTTTTCAGGGGCGCAAGAACTTGGTAGTTTAGTCGTTGCATCAGCTTGGAGAGGTCGCGGTTTGGGTACTTTACTAACCCAGCATTTGATTAACGCAGCAACGCAACCACTTTATCTTGAATGTTTGGGTCAGCGATTGACCGAGTTTTACAGTCGCTTTGGTTTTGTGCCGATATCTCTTGCAGACCTACCAGAATTTCCCAAAACAAAAGTCTCGTCTACACTCAAGGATAAATTTAAATTCTCACAATTAGCTAAAAAGCTACTCAGAGTTCCTGTGGTATTTATGGAGTATCGTCCTACTTCCTAATTAAGATATACACAACAAAGTTTGATATAAGCTGTTTCCACCTCTTTACTCCCCATTCCCCACTCCCCACTCCCCATTTTCAAATTCCAGGTTTAGTAAAAATCGTTAGCAACACAGGCCCCAATAAATAATGGTGACCCAAACACAATAACCCAGCAGAGGAACCTAGAACCTGGCGTTGATTAGGGCTGTAAAGTCGAATTCCACGGGGAGAAATTGGCAATAGTTGAGGTTCTGTCTCTTTTTTGGAAGTAATGTCAACCAAAAAAAAGCATCCACCTGGAGAAAGTACCCGTGCTATCTCACTAAACACCTGTTGAGGTTCCAAATAATGCAAAAAGCTGATAGTGCTGAAAACAGCATCAAACTGACCATCAGCAAAAGGAAGAGACTCAGCTTTGCCCTCAACATAAATCAAGCGTGGATGGTGGCGGTTGCTCAGTCTTGCCATCCGCAACATATTAGCAGATAAATCTAATCCGGTGCCTTGCAGGGCGGGAAACTCAGTAGCAAGGCGCTCAAGTAAGCGTCCAGTACCGCACCCTATATCAAGTACATTTGCTCGCTCTGGTAAATTGATGTACTCTAGCAATCGTTTGTGGATGGCTCGATAAAACACTGAAGGAAACAGCCAATCGTAGCTTGGTGCCCAGTGATCGAAAAGGAACTTTTTGTTATTAAGAAAGTCATAGGTCATTAGTTTTCGCACTTTCCCTGAAGCTCAATGCTTTTTTAGGGTAAGTAACCGCGCCTCCTTTGAAGTTGGTTAACTATCAGTTTTGCAGTCCGGCAATATCTAGCCTAACGTTTGACAAAATACTTATCCCTCTTTTGTCAGAGTGGGAAAATCCAATCGCCCAAATGCTTACAGGGCTTTAATTTCCACTTTTATCTATAAATTTCAGTTTCTGTTAGAAAATAAAGCCTCAAACCTTGATGAAATCAAAGTCTCAGAATCAGGCTGAGATTATTGTTTTCCGAGAGTGACAAAAGAGGGTTATGCTCACCTTGGCAAATTATCCGGAATTTTGGTACTTGAATGTGTAGTTAGCAGTGTTGCTAGAGACTCTAGCGATCTCTGTAGAAAACTAAAAAACGAGCGATCGCTGCATAAAACTATTAAACCCGACCGTGTATATTCATAGAGCTTCAAATACAACAAACCCAGTCTATTTTAAATTATTAAGGAGAGTAATTATGTCAAGCTTTATTCAAATCCGGTTACACAAAGATCTACTGCACCCAGTCCGCGAGTGGTTGGAAGCCGTAGAAATTCATAACTCCAAATTGGCTCATTTCCTTTGCAAAGCTATTCCTGCTCAATGTCCGTTTGAACGAGATATTACTCTGTTTGGTCGCAAGCTATTTCACATTCCACCAATGTGTAAATTAAATCCTCTGTACGAAGAAGTCGTTGGATTGCGTTTTAGAGCGCTTTGTTATCTTGCCGATGAATGCGGTGAAGATGTCACAGCGTATTGCTAATAGTCAGTTGCATCGTTCTTAGATCGAGCAGCCATCGGTAATTGCAGACTTACGGTTGTTACTTATTCAGATTTATACTAAGCTAGCGTACACCTAATTAGATGTCTGGCTATTTAGTAGCTGACACCTCGAAGACAGTGTTTCTAGACCGTATTGTTGCTTACCGTACCCTGCTGAAATCATTAACATCATCATGACGCACATCTTACTGATTGAAGATGAAGTCAAACTGGCACGATTTATTGAATCGGAGTTGAATTATGAAGGTTATCAAGTTAGCATTGCCTACGATGGATTAACTGCACTTACCGCAGCACGGGAGTTGCATCTGGATTTAGTGATTTTAGATTGGATAATGCCTGGTTTGTCAGGGTTGGAAATTTGCCGCCGTCTGCGAAGTATTACTAATGAAGTGCCAATAATCTTATTAACCGTCAAAGATGAAGTGAGCGATCGCATTACAGTCTTAGACGCTGGTGCTGATGATTACCTAGTTAAACCCTTCACCATTGATGAATTATTAGCCAGAGTCCGTATTCACCTGCGAAAAACACATCAAGCAGACACCGCAGATATTTTAGAATTTGAAGACCTGAGTTTAAATCGTCGCACACGCCAAGTGTACCGATGTCAACGGTTAATTGAATTAACAGCTAAGGAATTTGATTTACTGGAATATTTCCTTATTCATCCGCGACAAGTAATTACATGCGATCGCATTTTACAGCAAGTCTGGGGTTACAACTTCATCAAAGATGCCAACATCATCGAGCCGTACATCCGTTACCTGCGGCTGAAACTTGAAGCCAATAATGAAAAGTGCCTTATTCAAACCGTTAGCGGTATCGGTTACACATTGGGTGGCTAGTGGGCATGGGGCAAAACAGTTGTGAGTTCCGAGTTCTGAGTTCTGAGTAAAAAAGCGAGATTCCCCACTCAGCACTCCTTGACTTCCTCATCTTCCCCACTCCCTACTACCAGCCTAAATAACGTTAAAATCCCAAATTTTTCAATCTTAGGAGAATTTGGGGTTTTTGGCAATCTCAGCAACAACTCATGCAACTCAGAGTTAATTATATTAGGATGCACAAAGCTGTCATCATCCAAAATATAAAATAGCATGACTTATTTAGAAACAGCGGCGCAATTTTACCGCGAAGTTGCCCAAACCCCAGAAGTTGGACTTTGTTGTGTGCAAAGTACACCCCTGCAACTACCAGGATTAAAAATTCCTTTGCCAATGCAGGAAATGAACTATGGTTGTGGTACTACTGTTCACCCGACTGAACTAGGAAACCAACCTACTGTTCTGTATGTTGGTGTTGGCGGTGCCTTAGAAGCCTTGCAATTCGCATATTTTTCCCGCTATGCAGGTGCTGTAATTGCTATTGAACCAGTTGCAGCTATGCGAGAAGCCGCAGCACGCAACCTAGAAATTGCTGCTCAAGAGAACTCGTGGTTTGACACCAGTTTTGTAGAAATCAGGGAAGGCGATGCTTTTAACTTACCTGTTGCTGATGCTAGCGTCGATATCGTGGCACAAAATTGTCTTTTCAACATCTTTGAACCAGAAGATTTAACTCGTGCTTTAAAAGAAGCGCATCGGGTATTAAAACCAGGTGGACGTTTGCAGATGAGCGATCCAATTGCTACTCGTTCAATTCCAGTACATCTGCAACAAGATGAGCGACTCAGAGCCATGTGTTTATCAGGGGCACTCACCTATGAACAGTATACTGAACGGATTATAAATGCTGGCTTTGGTCAAGTTGAAATTCGTGCCCGTCGTCCTTACCGTCTACTAGATTCCCAGACTTATAATTTAGAAGAAAACCTACTTTTAGAAAGTCTGGATTCTGTTTGTTTTAAGGTTGCTATTCCAGAAGATGGTGCTTGTATTTTCACAGGTAAAACAGCCATTTATGCAGGTTTTGAACCTTTCTTCGATGATTCAGCAGGTCATCTACTTCAGCGGGGTATTCCCGCAGCCGTGTGTGATAAAACCGCTGCTAAACTTGTAGCTATAAAGCCAGCAGAAATAATTGTTACCGATTCAACCTGGCATTATAGTGGTGGTGGTTGTTGTTAATTTATTAATAAATAATTCAGATGTCAGGAGGAGGTAGTGCGGTCTTGGGGTCTCCCCAAGTAGAGCAACTGCCGTTCAGAATTCAGAATAATTCTGTACAACTGAAAAATGAATGTAATATTTTAATATTTGACTAATAGCATTCTGTTAGCGCAGCGGGGCGTAGCCCATTCTGGATTCTGACTTCTTATTTAGAAATTCCCAAATGTTGTTAATTAGTCTATTTTTAGCTACGCTTTTTTTAGCATATTCCAATGGCGCAAATGATAATTTTAAAGGTGTAGCAACGCTGTTTGGTAGCCGAACAAGCAGTTATCAAACAGCAATTTTGTGGTCAACTTTTACAACTTTTGCTGGTGCAGTAACTGCAACTTTCTCAGCAAATACACTAATTAAAAATTTTTCAGGAAAAGGACTAGTACCAAATGCGATCGCCAATGCACCAGAGTTTCATTTAGCAGTGGCGATCGCTGCTGGTTTAACTGTACTCCTAGCCACATTCATGGGGTTTCCTATTTCCACAACTCACAGTTTGATCGGTGCTATTGTTGGTGCTGGATTAGTAGCGATCGGACTCCAACTTAATTTTGCAGCTTTACTAAGTTCCTTTCTTTTGCCTTTATTACTCAGTCCAATTATTGCTATTTTTTTAGGAGCATTAATTTACAGTTTATTTGATTATATCAATTCAAAGTCCAATGTAATAGTTAATGATAAAATAATTGATACTTGTCATTTTATCAGCGCTGGAATTGTGAGTTTTGCTAGAGGATTAAATTATACTCCCAAGATGGTATCACTCATTTTGATTATTGAGTATTTTTCGATTCAGGGAGGAATGATTACCATAGCGATCGCAATGGCACTTGGCGGTTTACTCAACTCCCAAAAAGTTGCAATAACCATGAGTGAAAAAATTACCTCCATGAATCACACTCAAGGCTTTTCAGCAAATATAGTAACGGGAGTTCTCTTTATTACAGCTAATCAGTTTGGGCTTACACTTTCCATAACTCACTTTTCAGTCGGTTCTATTTTTGGAGTTGGATTGATTAGTAAAAAATCTAATGTGCGTATTTTATATCAAATACTAGTATCATGGATTTTAACTTTACCTACTGCCGCAATTATTAGTGGAATAACCTACAGATTATTACAGGGCTAGAAACATTGAATATATTTTAGTCAAATTACAGGAGAAATAAATAATGCAAATTCAATCAACAAATACACTAAATGCATCTGTAACAGAATTCAAATACAAACTTAATTCTCCTTTAACAAAAAAAGGAATCACTGTTTTACAAATTAATCTTGGTAAGCGCTGTAACCTGGCTTGTACACACTGTCACGTCGAAGCTAGCCCAAAACGTAGAGAGGAACTTTCTCCAGAAATTTGTCAACAGTTGATTTCACTAATCCATACGTTTCCAGAAATAAAAATTGTGGATTTTACTGGTGGCGCACCTGAAATGAACTATGGATTTAAACCACTGGTAGAAGCAGCAAAGTTAACGGATAAACAGGTAATTGTTCGGTCAAATTTAACTATTTATTTTGAAAATGGGTTTGGTGATTTACCAGAATACTTTGCTAAACATCAAGTAAGAATTGTGGCTTCTCTTCCCTGCTATTTAGCAGATAATGTTGATAAAATGCGTGGTAATGGCGTCTTTGATAGTTCAATCAAAGCTTTGCAGTGGCTTAACAAACTCGGCTATGGTAAAGATCAAAATTTAATTTTAGACTTAGTATTTAATCCCCAGTTACCTACAAGTGAAAAATTTTCTCTAGCTCCCGAACAGAGCAGCCTAGAACAAGATTACAAAACCTTTTTACAAGAACATTTTAATATTGTATTCAACAACCTCTTCACCATTACGAATCTGCCAGTTGGTAGAACTAAAATGCATTTAGAACGAAGAAAACTGTACACCAGCTATTTACAATTTTTAGAATCGCATTTTAATTCCAGCACAATTGAACATTTAATGTGTCGTGATGAACTTTCAATTGATTATCTAGGTAATGTATATGATTGTGACTTTAACCAGATGATGAATTTGCCTGCGAAAACTCGTAACGGTAAAACCTTGACAGTTGCCAAATTGCTAGAAGCTGGTAATTTAGACCTGATTAATGAAGTACAAACCGCTGCTTATTGCTATGGTTGTACTGCTGGCTGCGGTTCTAGTTGTGGTGGCGCTTTGCTCTAAAGCCAGCAAAAATGCCAGTATCTTAGAAATTGCAGCTACTTCAAGTCATAAAAGGACAATTTTGTTACAAATTACGTAACGGATGTATCAGTAACAGCCCGATGGATTTATGATGATAATTACTTAAGTCTCCTTACACCACACTAAAAAGCCGTGAAATTCTTTAAATTTTCACGGCTTTTATTTTTTTATTAGACCTATATTTAGTATTTATTGCTATTGCTTGTCTAATTTAAGTATCTTGAGAATATGGTTTTGAAACTCTGATAATCCACCTTGGCTATCCCAATGTTTTTTGAACGTAGGTAGAGTTTCCAATTTCATAACTTTACCTCCTTGAAGATGGACATGATAACCAAACACGATATTTGATTCTGGAGGAAAATTCCAATCATCTGTTATCCAAATGGTTTGCACAAGACGATAAATACTAAATTCTGTAACAGTATTTTCTTCATACTGCTTAGGCTTATTATCCAAAATTTCGACAATATGCGTTACTTTTGCACGTTGTCTTAAGAGAATGAGATCGCCTTTGTTTGGCTTACTGGCGTTATCCTTTTGCTCTGTTCTCCAATTTAAGTGAAACCTCTTTAAATCCTGTTCAATATCTTGATAAGCCCAATACTTATCATTCCCTTTATGATTTATATTCTTAGTCCACCTTAGTCCTGATAAATCCATATATTTAATCTTTTTTAGATTAAACTAATTTTAAATATAGCAATCCTAAATCATTTGTGAAAATCAATCATACATAAATATTTTCGGAAAATTGAAAATTTCATGCTCAACAGCGAGTTCAAATAAACGCTTGACAATGGTAAAGGATTTACATAAATGA
>JAHHHB010000021.1 GCA_019359545.1 Desmonostoc geniculatum HA4340-LM1
GATTTCGGCGTTTGAGTAAGGATTATGAGTTGTACACCGAGCTAAGTGAAGCAATGATTTATGGCTCATTGATTCGTCTGATGATAAAGCGAATGGCAGCTTAAGGTTTTGTTTACGAATCAGCTCTGAATTAAGCATAGATCTCGTAATGCTTTCAGGGACTTGAGTTCTA
Source organism: Desmonostoc geniculatum HA4340-LM1 (assembly GCA_019359545.1). Lineage (GTDB taxonomy): Bacteria > Cyanobacteriota > Cyanobacteriia > Cyanobacteriales > Nostocaceae > Nostoc > Nostoc geniculatum. The sequence goes on from JAHHHB010000021.1 coordinate 173, forward strand.
ATTCTGTGCGTGTGAACATAAAATAGTAGTGTCCTTCATCAAGTTGGGCTTGGTGGTGAACTGTTTTCCAGACGGGTTACACCACCAATAAAATACTTTAATTCCTTGTATACGTCCGTTAAAGCATTATTCACGTTTCTCAACAATGCCTAATCCTAAAGGTAATCCTGAAAATTTTGGAAATCAATCAAGTAGAGAATTAACTGATAGTCTTAGCTTTCGGGTTACCAAGGAAATGAAGGAAGAAGTCAAAGCCAAGGATGACCCGCCAGAGTTTTGCCGTCGTGCTATCCAAGAAGCGTTAGACAAGGACAAGAAGAAGGAGTAGCTTATATCTCTAGTTACTCGGAACTTGAGCTTCTCAACTCGGAACGCCAAGACGAGAACTCAGAATGTTGCATGAGAGTCTATAACTTTTGTGTACGCGTTATCTGCTTGGAAGAAAGGGTAAAGCGGATACATTTTCTACACACAAGGATACTACTTTGACAAAGTTTGCTACAAGTAGTGTGATTTATGATTGTCATAATTAAAACAACTGACTCTCAATCATCAATGGTGAACTCTACCCTTGTTCTCACACTCTATGTCAACCCTGTAACAGGGAATGATATTAATATTGGTTCCCGGTTAAGTCCGTTCAAAAGCCTCACCCGTGCTTTAAAAGTAACTAAAATCCCGACAATCATTCATTTAGAATCTGGCACTTACAGCGTCGCTGGTGGGGAGGTATTTCCCCTAGTTATCCGTGGAGGAGTGAAGATTGTAGGTGATGAAGCTGACAAAGGAGCAGGGATTGTAATTTCTGGGAGTGGCGAGTATCAAAGTCCCAGCTTTGGAATGCAAAATATCGCGGTGCTGCTGTTAGAAAATGCCAGCCTTTTAGGTGTAACTGTCACCAATTCCTCAGTAAAAGGTACTGGTGTTTGGATTGAATCGGCTGCACCTACTTTAGCCAACAATACTTTTAGTAACTGTGGGCGGGAAGGTGTGTTTGCCACTGGCGCTGCTAAACCGACAATTTTGGATAATGTATTTGTGCAAAATACTGCTAGTGGGTTAGTGATGGCAGGTCATAGCCAGGGCGAAGTATTGGGGAATGTATTTCAAAGAAATCCTTTGGGAATAGCAATTAGTGACTTTGCAGCTCCCGCGATCGCCAATAACAAATTATCAGAAAATCGCACGGCGATCGCACTTTCTCGCAACGCCCACCCTGTACTGCGTCAAAATCTCATTGCCCAAAACTCCCAAGGTGGTCTGTTTGTCAATGGTAATGCAGTTCCGGATTTAGGTAGTACCGAAGATCCCGGTCACAATATATTTCGTGATAATAATGAATTTGATTTACACAATGTCACTACACAAAAGGTTGTTTCTGTAAGTAATCAGTTGAATCCTCGTCTTGTCAAGGGCTTGGTGGAATTGATTGCTCTTAAAGAGGACGCTCTTACACGGGGATACGGGGACACGGGGAAAGAGGACGCGGGGACGCTCTTACACGGGGACACAGGGACACGGGAGACGGGGAATTTATTACAAATACTCTCGACGTCTTCTTCCCTCTTTGCGTCTTTTCAACTAGATGGCCATTGGGCAGAACCATTTATTCAGGCATTGGTGAGTATGGATTTAACTCAGGATTTTGCCGATGGTAGCTACCAGCCAGATAAAGCGATGACTCGCGCTGAATATGCGGCTTTAGTGGCGGTTGCTTTTAAGCCGACTGCTAAACGCCCAGCACCGGATTTTGTAGATGTATCCCAGGATTTTTGGGCGTATAATGCCATCCAAATTGCGGCTAGGGGTGGCTTTGTTAGCGGATTTAACGATCGCACTTTCCGCCCCCATCAAAATGTGCAACGACTACAGGTGATTGTTTCTCTAGTTAATGGACTGGGACTACCACAGGCTGATAACAATGTTTTAGAAGTGTATAGCGATCGCCATAGGATTCCCGACTATGCCCAAAAAGCTGTTGCTACTGCAACACATCAAAGAATAGTTGTCAACTATCCAGACCCGACATTGCTTGCACCATCACGTCCGGCAACATGCGCGGAAGTTGCAGCGATGGTTTATCAGGCATTAGTCGCCATTGGGCGAACACCTGCGATTGAATCAATGAACAGCGAACAGTTAGTGGGGGATTTATAGCGTTTGGAGTTTGGATACAATGCATGGGTGGGGGCACACAGCTGTCATTGGTGTCAACTTAACGTGAAACCCTTGTAAAGATGTGATATTGAGTTAATTCACTTACGGTTAGTCACCGCGTCACCCCACCCTAACCCTCCCCGATGTATTGGGGAGGGAACTAGATTCTTTTTTCCCCCTTTTCCAAGAGGGGACTAAGGGGGGTAAAGCGTATGTGGGACAAGCGTTTGAGCTTAAGTTGACACCAATGCACAGCTGTGTGCCCCTACTGCTCTGAACACTGTTTCGTAAAAAAGATAACCACTAAATCACTCCATAGACTCTTGCATCTGCGAAGTTGACAAGTAGAATAGGAAACACTGCCTATCGACTTGACAACTCTGGGAAAAAAGCCATGTAGTTAAAAGCACGATAGGCTATATGCGATGGGTGAAAAATCTAGACCTATTGCCAAAAGCTAACAGCCCCATGTTAACAACACTTCCAGACACCTCTGCCAATTTGGCGATCGCGTTATTAATTCACTATAGTTTTGATCTCAGTGGGTATAGTGCCAATGAGCTAGTTGAACGTTGGCAAACGCAATACCCACTGAATTGGCTACACCTGGCAGTGATTGAGGCACTATATCAAGGTCGTTATAAAGCGGTTTCTGTGCAGCAAATCTTAGTATTTTGGCAGCGTCGGGATCAGGCTACATATCATTTCAACATGGAATTTGAACGAATGATTTGTAGCAAGTTTCCCCAAAGCCTAACCTCATTGGCTGCACCAGCCCTACCGCCAGCCAAGAAAAACCCCACTTTTGAGAAAGTAACAAAACTTCAATTACCACCTGGGAAAGCTAGTAATGGTCATCAAAGAAGCAATACTACAACTCTACAACTGAACGGTTACAAACAAAAGACATCTTTAGGTGAAGAAGAAGACAAGCAGGAAGTTAGGGAGAATAAAAGCGCCCTCAAGTCTACCACTGCTGGTGACTCAGCTTCTTTGGCAACGCTTCAGCTATCGTCTGCTGTTAACCAAAGGCAAACTTCACCAGAAAGTGCATCACCAGCCTCTCATCAACAGCCAAAACTACTACCACCTGCGGCTATTCGTCCCCCAATAGGGCAATTTACCCCAGAAAAAAGCGATCGCTCTGAGTCTTTCACGTCTAAACTCAAAGCAATGTCTGGGGAGGGGAGTAGGGAGTAGGGAGTGGGGAGATGAGGGAGATGAGGGAGAATTTTATAAGTTGCTAAATCATCCGTTTATTCAGCAATACCGTTGATTTTTGTAGGACTTACGCACTGTACAAATGCATCGTGGTGTGAATTAACGATGCTCCCAGTTGTTTCAGGCTTTTTTTAATTATCGTGCGATGCCTACGGCGGTAAACTACGTAAATAGACCATGCTGTAGGGGCACAGCAATGCTCATTGGTGTCAACTTAACGTGAAACCCTTCATTTACTTACGCTTACTCACCGCGTTACCCCACCCTAACCCTCCCCGATGTATTGGGGAGGGAAATGGATTTCTTTTCCCCCCAATCCATCGGGGGGATTAAGGGGGGTAAAGCGTATGTGGGATAAGCGTTTAAGCTTAAGTTGACACCTATGAGCAATGCTGTGCCCCTACGAAAGATGTGGTTTTAACCTTGTTTATATTTGGTATTTATTGTCAATGCGTAAGTCCTATTTTGTTGGTTTTTAAAGTGGATTTCAACAAGTCTAAAGTATACAAATTATTCCTGAATTCTGACTTCTGAACCCTGAATTCTGTCAGATATTCCAATTAATTCCTGAAACCGCCGATCTTTGGCAATATCGTCAAAATCTAGATCCGTTGCTGCTTCTTGTTTGTATCTGGGATTAATTTCAATTGCTTGTTGGAGAGTTACTAAAGATAGTTCTATTTGTCTTTGGAGTGCGTAACAGGCTGCTTTATTGTAATAAGCGCTGGCATAATCTGGTTTAATTTCTAGTGCTTTATTAAAACTAGCGATCGCTTCGTCATCGCGTCCGAGTCTGACTAGAGTATAACCGTATTTATCCAATATTTTGGGAGAATTTGGTTGTAATTCTAGGGCTTTTTCCAAACATGTAATTGCTTCTTCATATTGTTCTAATGCTATGAGAGAAAGACCGCGATTCAACCAAGCAACTGCATCGTCAGGCTTAATTTGTGTAGCTTTCTCAAATGAAACAAAGGCTTGCTGATGCTGTTGTAAATTACCAAAAGCGACACCGCGATCGCACCAAGCTTGATGATAATCTGGTTGTATCTGAATAGCTCGGTCATAAGAGGCGATCGCATCTTTGTAGCGTTTCAATCTTCCGAGAGTTAAGCCGCGTTTTAACCAAATAACAGGGTCATTAGGTTGAATTTTAACTGCTTGATTATAAATGGCGATCGCATCTTCATAACGTCTTTCAGAAAACAGCGTATCTCCCTGCTTTACATACTCATCAGCGCTGGATTCAGGTTCTTGTGGCTGTTCTTCTTTTGTTTCTTCAGCTTCCTCTGGAATAGATGCAGATGTCATCTCAATCAATTCCTGAAGAATGATATCTTTTCTTTGTTGGGCATCCAATTGTAACTCAGATAGCTGCGAAACAAACTCTGTTTCTAACTTTTCTAGCTTCTCTAAAATCAGAATCTTTTGTTGTTGAGCATTGAATTGTAATTCTGAGAATTGCGAAGTAAACTCATAACCAGATTTTTCCAAATTCTCAATGATTAACTCTTTAGATTTTTGAGCGTCTACTTGTAATTGAGATAATTGAACAGCAAACTCTGATTGCAATGCTGTTAAATTTTCAATAATTTTATTTTTTTGCTCTTGAGCATCCGTCTGTAATTCAGATAGTTGAGATTTTAATTGATGATCTAATTTTTCCAACGTGACATTTCTCTGCTGTTGAACATCTATTTCTAACTGAGATAATTGAGCAGCAAATTCCGACTGCAATTTCATTAAACTCTCAACAATGATATCTTTTTCCTGTTGAGCATCAGATTGCCATCCAGAAAGTTGAGATGTGAACTCAGACCTTGATAATTCTAAATCAGCAACGGCTAATTCTTGCTGTTGTTGTATACCCAATTTTAAATTAGACAGTTCTTCAGACAAACTAGATGCTAATTTTACGAGATTTTCCATTGCTAAATCTCTTTGTTGTTGAGCCTCCAACTCTAACTTAGATAACCCAGAAGCAAATTTTAACTCCAAAGATTCTATATTTTCTTGAGACTTTTGAATTTCAGCTTCTAATCTATTTAATATCTCTGCTTTAACTAAATCTATATCAGATGTGACAACAGATAAACTTTCTGCTTGATTTTTAATTTTTTCTTGGAGAGCAGTAGTTTCCTGTTCTAAGTCATAATTTATTTTTTTAGATTCTTGAATCAGATTTTCCGCATCTTGCTTAACAGTAGTTAGCTGATTTTGTAATTTTTCTACCCCCTCTAATTGTTGCATTGCTCTATCAACAATTTCACGGATGATGGCTCGTCGTAATAGCCAAAGTAAAGCAATGATAGCTAAGGGAAATAAGCTTAATATAACTAGCCAAATATTGATTAAAATAGTTGTACGGCTAAAAGCCCTCTTCAAATCAGATTGAACTTGCTTTTCGGCTCGTAATCGCGTTAATTCTTCGCGTTCCTGATTTGATAACACCGCACCAGGAGTTATTGCTGGTTTGGACAGTGGCGCGGATTGTCCACTAGCAATACTAGCAGGTAGTAGTAAAGGTAAAAAGATAATAGCGCTTTTGACAAATAAAGCGAAAATAGCTTGATTTTTGCTCTTCATAACAACCATCTCAATCTTTTGGTCAGTTCTTGAAGCGGCGTGCCTCTCTCCAATCTATAACAAAATTAAGTAGTAATCTGGTGAAATATACTAAAGGGTAGGCATTGAGTCCATCCTCTTACACTTGATATCTCAGTAACTACTACTTTTGGGATATCTAATTTTTTACATTATCTACTGAAGATGGGGGTGGGGAATAGGGAGTGGGGAGTGGGGTATGGGCTAAAATTTATCGAAATAGAATAAAGGCTTGAGTCGTGAGAATTCAGTTGTGTATTAGAGTATGGTTGGCGGATAAATAAACAGTGAAATACCACACCAGTTACAATTTGCCAGACTCTTAATTCTGATTTCTGGATTCTGGATTCTGAATTTTTCTTCAATTAACAAAGGCGGTAGGAAATGAGTCGCATCAATCCTTATACACTGCAAATGCAGATTACCCGAATGTTTGAGCAAGGACAATCATTCTTTGCCACAACCAAAGTACAGGAATGGTTGAAAGAACGTAAACACAATCCACTAGATTATGATATTATTTTTCATCAAAAACCTGCCCCTCCTGGTTCAAAACAAGTGATAGCAGTGGAAATTGAATTACGCCGTAAAGATGGACAACCTGTAGATCCCTGGTTGCAAGAACAAGCTAACCTTCATGGGTGATCCGATTTTGGATTTTGGATTTTGGATCGTGGAAGAGTTAGTAAATCATCGCTAGATATTGGGGGTAAATGGTAACGAATATCGTTATTTAGGGACTTCCAGAAAATAAATTATCTCAAATTATTTTTACATTTGTAGGGTGCGTTACGCGAAACGCTAACGCACCCTACGTATCTGTTCAAAAATCAAATAGTAGTCTTATAGAAATTTGGTATGAATAGTAACACTCGTTTACAGATGATTTTAACAGATACACCTATTGATACAGTATTACCTGCGATCGCTCAACTAAATTTACCTAACTGGTGGTTAGCCGGAGGTGCAGTCAGAAACACCGTTTGGCGTTCAATTTTTGGCGAACATTGTGGCTTAGGTATTAAAGATTTTGATATTGCATTTTTTGATATCGAAGGAAATCGTTCCCAGGAACTAACAGCAAAGGCAAATCTCACAGAACAATTTCCTCATGAGCAATTTGATGTCAAAAATCAAGCTAGTTTTGCTCGTTGGCGTCTTGCTTCGAGACCCTACACTAGTACAGAAGATGGTATTACAGATTGGTTACACACTGCTACTGCTGTGGGAGTCCGATTAGATGCACAAGGCCAATGGCAATTTTTCACTCCCTACGGGTTAGATGACTTGTTTGCTGGCATTATTCGGCCTACACCAGCACATACTCATAATATTGATGCCCACAATAAGGCCTCTGGGTTTTTGTCAAAATGTCCTTATCTACGGTTGGCGTAAAAGTTACGGTGTTGGTGACCAGATGTAGAGACGTTGCAATGCAACGTCTCTCAATTTTTTGGTACGGAATGGCAATGTTAATAATTTTCTACGTATTGGGAATAATTAAAATAGAACCCCTCTTTCGGGACAGAACGGGGGGTGATGCAAATTTTATAACTTTATAATCAAAAATCAATGCTAAATCGTACTGGATATCAAATCAACTCGACTCTCCACGAAGGAATTCAAACTGTTATTTATCAAACACAAAGACCGAACACACAACAGCAAGTTATTATCAAGCTGCTTAAAAATGAATATCCTACCCTCGAAGCCTTTACTCGCCTGAAAAATGAGTATCAAATTCAGCAAGATTTAGACCATCCAAATATAGTTAAAGCCATCGGTTTAGAAACCTTTGATAATCGTGTAGGATTGTTATTAGAAGACTTTGGTGGTCAGTCTTTAGCCGACATTTTACAAACAAAAAAACTTGACTTAATTAACCATTTAAAAATTGCTATTCAACTAACTAAAGCTTTAGATTATTTACATAAAAACCAGATTATTCATAAAGATATCAAACCTAGTAATATTATTATTAACTCCCAGACGGGTATTGTTAAACTCACAGACTTTGGTATCGCCTCCCGCCTCCATAAAGAAAATTCTCAATTTACTAACCCTAACTCCGTTGAAGGCACACTTGCTTACATGTCTCCCGAACAAACTGGGAGAATGAATCGTATTATCGATTATCGCACTGACTTTTATTCTTTTGGGGTGACTTTATATGAAATGCTCACTGAGCAAACACCATTTTTTAGCGAAGATCCCCTAGAAGTAGTTTATAGTCACATTGCTATTCAACCAACAAACCCGCAGGCATTAAATCCCAATATTCCTAGTGCCATCTCCGAAATTGTTATGAAGCTGATGGCAAAAAATGCCGAAGACAGATATCAAAGTGCCACAGGATTATTAGTAGACTTAGAATTATGTCTCAAACAGTTAGAAACTCAGGGTACAATTACTAATTTTATTCCAGGTCGTTTAGATGTTTTAAGCCAGTTATTAATTCCCCAAAAATTATATGGCCGCGAGCAACAAGTTAATGAACTGTTAGCAGCATTTGAGCGTGTTAATAATCCCCCTGAATCCCTGGTTATTGACGGGAGACTAAAGGGGGTAGAAATGATGCTAGTTTCTGGTTATTCTGGCATTGGGAAATCAGTTTTAGTCAACGAAGTTAATAAACCCATTACTCGCAGAAAAGGTTATTTTATTTGTGGCAAATTTGACCAATTAAAACGAAATATTCCTTATGATTCTTTAATTCAAGCTTTTGCTTATTTAATGCGTTATTTGCTCACAGAGAATAATGAAAAAATAGAAAGATGGCGCGATAAAATATTATCAGCTTTAGGGACAAATGGAAAAGTCATTACGGATGTAATTCCAGAAGTAGAATTAATCATTGGGAAACAGCCGGAAGTTCCGCAAATTGGGGCAGCAGAATCACAAAACCGCTTCAATCGTGTTTTTAAAGAATTTATCCAAATTTTCACTCAAAAAGAACACCCATTAGTCATATTTTTAGACGATTTGCAATGGGCGGATTCAGCCACATTAAATTTAATCCAACTGCTAATAACTGACAGCGACAGTAAACATCTATTGTTTATTGGGGCATATAGAGATAATGAAGTTAGTCCGGCACACCCATTAATCCAAAAAATAGAAGAAATTAAGAATGCCGGTACAGTTGTTAATAATTTGGTGTTGCAGCCTTTAAATTTAGAGAATGTAACTCAACTAATTGCTGAAACTCTCCAAGAGACGGAAATCGAAATTTTGAATCAGCAAATTATTCCCTTAGCTGAATTGATTTGTAGTAAAACAGGTGGAAATCCCTTTTTTATCACACAAATAATTCAGGTACTTTATCAAGAAAAACTGTTAAAATTTGACTTTTTGAATACTAAATGGCAGTGGAGTCTAGAGGATATTCAAGCAATTGGAATTACTGAGAAAAATGTAGTGGAACTAGTTGCAAGTCGGGTTGAAAAGCTACCAAAGTTTACCCAAGATGTTTTAAAACTAGCAGCTTGTGTAGGTGACAGATTTAGTTTGGATATTTTATCTATAGTCAATGAAAAGTCACCTTCTGCGACAGCTAATGATTTACACTCAGCTTTGCAAGCGGGATTAATTCTGCCTTTAAGTGAAGCCTACCGCATTCCTCTGGTTTTTAATCAAGAAGAAGCAGTGAATTTAAATTTCGATACTTCACGAGTGGGTTATAAGTTCTTGCATGACAGAGTACAACAAGCAGCATATTCATTGATTCCAGAAGAACTCAAGAAATCTACTCATTTAAAAATCGGTCAATTACTCCTGCAAAATATACCCCAGGAGGAAATAGAAGCAAATATTTTTGATATCGTTAATCAGTTGAATGTAGGTATTAGTAACCTAATAGAGAAATCTAAAAAAACTGAATTAGCACGATTGAATTTAATTGCAGGACAAAAAGCTAAAGCGTCTACAGCTTATGAAGCTGCTCTAAAATACTTAACAACTGGCATAGAACTTTTAAGTATAGACGCTTGGCAAACTGACTATACTTTAACTGTAGCTTTATATGAAGGAGGCGCAGAGGTAGCCTATTTGAGTGGGAACTTTGAGCAGATGCACCAATGGGCTGAGGTAGTGGAGCATGAAGCTAAAATTCTTTTAGATAAAGTCAAAGTCTATGAAGTACAAATTATCGCTTCTATAATTCAAAGCAAACAAATTCAAGCTATTAAAATAGCGGTATCGACTCTGCAATTGTTAGGAATCAGGTTTCCAGATGAACCCACATCAGATGATATTCAGCAGGGAATGAATGAAATCGCTGTTCATTTGCAAGGGAAAGTTATTGCAGATTTAATTAACTTACCATTAATGATCGATCCTAACAAGATTGCAGCCATGAGAATCTTAATGGGAGTTCTGCCGGCGGCTTTTCAAACTGCTCCGGCAATGATGCCAATTATTGTTTGTGAAATGGTCAATTTGTCCTTAAAATATGGCAATACGGCTGTATCTGCTTATGGTTATAGTCTTTATGGATTACTTCTTTGTGGAGTTCAAGGAGAAATTGATTCTGGCTATGAATTTGGCAAATTAGCTTCTAGTTTAGTCTCACAATTTAATGCTCAAGAACTCAAGGCTAAAATTCTGACGGTTGTTAGCGCTCATGTTATGCATTGGAAAGAGCATGTTAAGGAGACATTAGCATCATCAATTGCAGGATATTCTAGTGGTTTGGAAACCGGAGATTTAGAATATGCTGGCTATTGTGGTTACATTTATCCCTATCATTCTTTTTGGCTAGGTAAGGAAATTTCGATTTTAGAAAAAGAATTAAGAGCTTATTGTGATTCGCTGAAAAAAATCAAGCAACAAGTAGCTTTAACTTGGAACCTAGTATATTTACAAACAGTTTTTAATTTGCAAGGAAGTTGGGAAAATGTTGACTGTTTAATTGGTGAAGCCTACGATGAACAAAGTATGCTGCCAATTCATCAGCAAGTCAACGACCTTTATACAATTAACCATTTATTTGTAAATAAGCTGATGCTTTCTTACTTATTTGGAGAGTATTTTAAAGCTGTAGAACATGCTGCGATCGCAGAAAAATCTTTAGGTGGTGTTACAGGGTTATTTGTTGTTCCACTGTTCTATTTTTACGATTCTTTAGCCCACTTGGCTATCTATCATACTGCTAAAGAGTCTGAGCAGCAAGCTATTTTGCAAAAAGTCGAGGCTAATCAGCAAAAAATGAAACTGTGGGCTACTCATGCTCCCACAAATCACTTACACAGATTTTATCTTGTGGAAGCAGAACGATATCAAGCTTTAGATCAAAAGCTTGAAGCAATGGACTACTATGAAAATTCTCTTGCCAAATCTCAAGAAAATGGTTTTCTCCAAGAAGAAGCTTTAGCTTATGAGTTAGCAGGAAAATTTTATCAATCTCTAGGTAAACAGTTAATTTCTCAAACTTATATAACTAAAGCCTATTATGCCTATATTCGTTGGGGTGCGATCGCTAAAGTTAAACACCTAGAATTACAGTACTCTTTTCTAATAGAACAAACTACTACTGTAGAAACTTCTATTCCTAAAGTAGATAAAATTAGACTTACTACTACTACGACTACTAATAGTAGCTTAAGCGATTTTTTAGATTTTAATGCATTCATCAAGTTTTCGCAAGCGATTACTAATGAAATCGTTTTAGAAAATTTGTTGGGCAAGTTAATCAAAATTTTACTAGAGAATGCTGCTGCACAAAAAGCATTACTACTGCTACTTAAAGATAATAAACTATATATTGAAGCTTCGGGGAATGTTACCGACAAAGCAGTGACAGTTTTAGATTCTATTCCTGTTGAAATCTATCATGATTTACCACTTACTGTTATTAACTATGTTTTACGAACTCAGCAATATCTTGTTTTAAATGATGCCATAGTTGCAGAGCCATTTAATATTGATATTTATATTCAACAATCTCAAATAAAATCAATCTTTTGTTTACCAATTATTTATCAATCACAGCTTACTGGTATTATTTATTTAGAAAACAAGCTATCATCAGGAGCTTTTATTACAGAAAGAGTAGAGGTATTAAAAGTCTTAGTTTCTCAAATGGCTATTGCTATAGAAAATGCGCGGTTATACACAATAGAACAAGAAAAATCTAGGCAATTAGAACAGTCATTCAAAGATTTACAAGAAGCACAAATACAGCTGATCCAAAGTGAAAAAATGTCTTCTCTGGGGAATTTGGTTGCAGGTGTAGCACACGAAATCAATAACCCCATTGCTTTTATTACAGGTAGTATCGCCCATGCCAAAGATACTGTGAAAGATTTAATTGAGTATCTGCAACTCTATCGAGAAAAATTTCCTAATCCTGGTGCTGAAATTGACGAAAAAGGCGAAGAAATAGATATAGATTTCTTGCTCAAAGATTTACCGAAAATGATTGATGGGATGACGGTAGGGACGCAGCGTATTCGTAATATTAGTACCTCTCTTCGTACTTTCTCCCGCGCTGATACTACCTCTAAAGTATTAGCTAATATCCATGAAGGTATTGATAGTACTTTAATGATTTTACAGCATCGCCTGAAAGCCGATCGTAATCGCCCAGCCATTCAAGTCATTAAAAATTATGGAGATATCCCATTAGTGAAATGCTATTTGGGACAATTGAATCAGGTGTTTATGAATATTTTAGCAAATGCGATCGATGCTTTAGAAGAAGCAAATATCGGTCGTGATTTTATGGATATTCAAGACAATTATCCGAATATTATTAGTATTTTTACTCATATAAGTGAAGATAATGAAAATGTAGTAATCAAGTTTCGAGATAATGCCAAAGGAATGTCAGAAGAAGTTAAAGCCTGCATATTTGAAAATCTATTTACTACTAAATGTGTGGGTAAAGGTACAGGATTAGGATTATCTATTAGCCGCCAAATTATAGTAGAAAACCACCTTGGAAGTTTGATTTGTGAATCAAGTGTAGGAGAAGGAACAGAATTTATAATTTCTATTACCATATCTGGAGAATAAGAAACTTCTGTGTAAGTAGTATAGCCGCAGATATTCGACTTATTTAATAAGTGGATTATCTTGTTTATCATGAATGATTTAGAATTGCTAGAGTAATTATATTTAATTTATCATAATTGGCAAAACAAAGGAGATTTTGCTGTTGATAAACCTATGGAAATGGTAATGTAATTCCTTAATCAAATCAACACAAATCTAGCTGTAATTAATATTAAAAAATTTATTAATTGCCTGTTATAACTGATTATATACATCAAGTCTTGTACTACCTTTATCATCTACTAGCTGATATAAAAAAGCTGTAGCTCAATATGCAATAATTTTAGCTCATAAAAAATGACTAAAATTATCAGCTAAAATTTTGGTTTGTGGTAAAGTACAAGATGCGAAAATTGTAACAATTAAGGGAGTCATCTTGTGGAAAAAAGAAGAGAAAATGGGCGAATAATTTCAAAGGCTATCTCATTTTTGTTAAATCGTATAAGCTTGATTGTGATTGCAGTCACTCTTGTGCTGTTTATTGGAGGTAGGTTTGAACTAGCAAGTGCAGCTCAACCTAACGCAGAATTAGAAATTCAAAAATTAGCAAGCTGTTACGCGCTGGGAACTGACGCCATTGGTAGAGGAAATCTCTTAGAGGGAAAGAATATTTATCGGGATTGTTTTACTCAAGATTCAGTAATCACTGCCGTTTTTCCTGATGGGGCAAGTGAAACACGCATTGGAACAGATTCATGGGCAGATTTTGTTTATTCAGTATTCCAAGGAAATGGATATCAAGCTACTCAACACTTGATGGGTACGATAAACATCTCATTTCAAAATAATAAAGCAACGATGACTTCTTATCTTCATGCGACTCATAAACGTTCGGAAACTAGTATTGATGTCGCTAATGGCACTTATGAAGATGAAGTAGTCAATAGAAATGGGCGTTGGAAAATCCGTAATCGTACTCTTAAACTTATCGATTTCTTAAACCTCAGTTCTCCAACTACTGATTCTTCAGCTGCTAATGCCCGAACCACTAATTCCTCGACTACCTTTGTCAGACCAAATATACCTCGCTTAAAGTAGTAATTGTTCAAACTGGATAAGGCAAAAGTAAAAAGTAAAAGAAACATGGATTAAGTATTTCTTTTTACTTTTTACTTTTTATTCTGTTCTGGTAGATCATCTTGTTTCATCAAGAATCAGCGCTTGTGAGCAATTTGCTGCAATGTGTGAGCTTAAACAGCGCTTAAGTAACTAGACGTAAATAAATTAAAGTTTGTACTAAGGACTTTAGTCCTGATAATCCTGAAGAAGCGATTTGGTGAAAAACTAGACAGCTAAAGATTTTTATAGTATATTTGTACTATAAGCAATTGTTACATAAAACTTTAACACTCCCGATTACGCAGGAGAGCATAAAACAAATGAGGCTATCTAAGGTAGACTTGAGTAGTTTAGTAGCGATCGCTCACTCTGATGGATATTTGCAGTTGTTACTCGATCGGGGTAACGAACTAGAGTTTTTGGAAATTCCAGCGCCGATACAAGCTTATGAAGGATTGCAAGAACTGAACGAGGTTATCGCCGAAACTACTGCACTACCCTTTGAGGAAGAACCAATTGCTATGTTACCAGTTAGCTCAACGATGGCGGCGGCTGTAGGCTACGATCGCGACGAACAGATTTTGCAAGTTGAGTTTCAAAATGGCGCTGTTTATCAGTACTTAGGCGTAGACGAGGATACTTGGGAAGATTTACATGCCTCTGACTCAATTGGCAGTTTTTTCAATCAAGAAATTAAAGGCAGATATGAGTGCGATCGTATAGACAACAGCGATTATACTAATTATTAACAAAATTTTCGTCGAAACAGCACACCAAATTGTGAAATAGGTGCTTTTAAACATAGTCCAGCAGTGCTTTGTTCAGGGAAAATAGAAAAAGCCCACATAATATTGACGCAGTTATGACAACTACACTTACCTCTCGTGTTAAACCAAGAGCTGAAGATAGTTTTGCCATTAGCTTTGCACCATTGTCTCTGGAAGAGATATATACCAAGTCCGACGATCCAGCTAACGGTGCTGTGGTTGTGATGAGTGGAATGGTTCGTAATCAAACCGATGGTAAACCTGTGGTTGCTTTGGAGTATCAAGCTTATGAACCTATGGCATTGCAGATATTTTATCAAATTGCTGCTGATATTCGTTTATCTACATCTGATGTGAATCGAGTAGCAATTCATCATCGCATCGGACGTTTACGGGTTGGCGAAATCAGCGTTTTAGTAGCAGTAGGTTGCCCTCATCGCAGTGAAGCGTTTGAAGCTTGCCGCTATGCTATTGATACCCTCAAACATAATGCACCTATATGGAAGAAAGAACATTGGCAAGATGGTTCTAGCCGTTGGGTGAGTATTGGTGCTTGCGAAGAGTTAGGAGAAAATTGTTCTTAGGAATTGGGCATGGGGTATGGGGCATTGGCAGTGCTGATAAGAGCTGAATCGCGGGATGAATCCAGATGTAGAGAGGTTGCAATGCAACCTCTCTACAAGGGTTTTGATATCATGCACAACAGTTTTCATACATGAAGTCAACCACGCGAGAGTTATTATTCTTCCTTTGCCCCTTTGTCCCGTTGTTGGAAGTCGGTTACTTGCAGTAATCTTTAGCACTTTGAGTTGAATAAACGCTCACTTGTGACCATTCTTTAATGACAAATTCGCTTAAACCGACGTAGGGCGATCGCTTGGGGTCGAGTTTTTGCCAATCACTTTGATTTCCCCAATCGTAAGTATATCCTAGTTGTGTCCACGGGTAATTAACAACGGTGGCTGATGCATTACTTGGTGAACCGTAGCGGCTTTTAAATTGCTGGGTAAACCAATCTTGATAGCTGGTTGAAATCGACTCAAAGGCGTTAGGTAAAGGAAATTCCAATTCTGCTTCGCTGTCGGTAATGTTAGGATCTTTACTGGGACGAAAGAGCGATCGCGGTTCTACCCAAAGTTCCAGAATATATCTAGTTGTAGTTCCAGAATCTGGAGGTAAACCCAAAACTTGGTTGAGTCGATACTCTAGAGATGTTTCACTCGTGGGACGGTAAGTTTTGCAGAATTTTTGTAAGTCTGGAGCAGCCGTAACCCACAAATCGCTGGGTAAAAGCATCGAGTTACCCACATTCTGTGCATATCCAGGATGCCTTGTCCAGGCTACTACTAAAACACGACTCTTGTCCCATTTTAGATCGGAGTTATACCAAACAATCGGAGTCAGGTTTCGATAGATTTCACGAGGTTCTGCGATTTTTGCATCCTCTACCGCATCCAGATAGGCTTGTGGTAAGGGTGATTGTTCGGAAGTATTTCCTGTTGTTGATTGCGCCAAAGACACGGAATCAACGAAGGCTACGGTAAAGCTGACAATAATAGCAGCATAAGGGAAAAATCGGTTTTTGCGGCGATCGCCAGCCTGAACAATATTCATTAACAGCATTATCCTATTCAGTTTTGTCATTTAGCCGATATCAATTCGATAGCAGACAACCCTCCTCTTCTGTGTAAAAACAACATTGGGAAGATGGTTTTAGCAACTGGCTGAGTATTGTTGCTTGTGAAAAGCAAAATTGTCAATGGCGATTTGTCATTTGTAATCCAATACGCTTGGGTTAAGGATTAATAGTGTCGATAATTAGTCTAGAGAAGACTCGATAAATCGCGTCTCTACATGAGGGTTTTGTTGCTCATTCTGAACTGTATTGACTTGTAATCACTAAGGACAAATGATAAATGATTATTTATACTCTGTTGCATTTGTTTACATTCAATGCTTGGTTTTATTGAGGTTTGTAAATATTTTGTATTTCTGCAAGGAATATTCCTTTAGACTGAATTTCAATATGAAAAAGCTGGGGATAAATACAAATGCATTCGTTAAATATATTCTGTCACGAATTTGTAGTTGCTGTTTCCTTTGTAGCTTGCATCCTTGGACTGGCCTTACTGTGGGATGGTAAGCGGCAAAAAAGTGATGTCGAAGAAACAGAGCAGATTCTGTTTAGAATGAGCTTTTCTTATTGGTTGGTTTATTGTATAGCTTTTGGCATAGAAAAAATAGCTTTACCCGAATGGGAATCTGTGCTAATGACCTTGAGAATAACTACTGCTCTGTCATATTTCTTAACTTTTTCTTGCGTAGTGAGTCTGCCCCTACACAAATTTGCAGTACACCGTGTTGAAGAATAGGTATAGAGCATTGCATATTAGCTTTGCACAAATGAGCAAATTTTGGATTTTAAATTTTGGATAATGGAATTGAAGATTCCAAATCCAAAATTTAAAGTTTTAGAGGATGTTTTAAAAGTCATGATTGATGTATCAAATATTTTTACCCCACCCTAACCCTCCCCTTATAAAGGGGAGGGAACTAGATTATTTTCCGGTTTCCCTCCAATACATCGGAGGGATCAAGGGGGGTAATCATTCTATTAAAATCACAGCCAACCACTTTTAAAACATCTTCTTAGATCAAAGAAATTTATACTTGCTCAGATGCAAGCAAGCTAAGCCATGTGCAGCAAATTAAAAATCTCAAATCTGAAATTATTTATTCAGAGTCACAAAGAACGGATGGGGCTAATCTAAAATCCAAAATCCAAAATCTAAAATTCCTTGCCAGATCACAAGATTATCATTTCATGGCGATCGCTAATGCCGCTTCCAATTGTTCCTGGGTCAAAATGGTTAAAATAAATACCTCTTGCACCGTTTTACCCTGCCGGGCGATGACTTTATAGCCTCCGCGAATTGGTACTGAGACACGGAGTAGCATTTTTGGGCAATGACCTTTTACCCGCCCAATCACTCCCGGCGTCACAGTTTGGATGCCATCCTGCTGACACAGACGTTCTAAAATCGGGATGAGACCAGAAATGTGGGTGGAGTGATTCCAAACTAGTCTGGCAGCTTTTTGGGAAGCTGTCCGGTCAGGATCTGCGGTGGGTTTGCCCATGATGATTAAGCTGCTTCTAGAGGTGCCATTGTCAAACCTGCGCGGCGCAGCTGCTGGTGATAAAGTTCCGCAGGTTCTTGGGGACCAACCCAGACGATCGCTTGACCTTCATAGTGTACCTGATTAGTCAAGTCCCAAGCGCGATCGCCACTCATTCCCGGAATATATTTCATCAAACATTCGGCCACATGCTGGAATGTATTAAAATCGTCGTTTAATACAATCACTTTGTAATTCGGATAAGTTTTACGGGTAACTTGATTAGACCGTTCAGGAGCTACAGTTGGTGCTGTGGCCATCCCGTAAACATCTGCTGAAAGTGTCGTAACCATAGAATAATTAGTCAATAGGATTTTACAAAACTACATTACAAGTAACTAGTTTAGTGCATTGTCAGTTGTCTGTTGTCATTTGTCATTTGTCAGTTGTCAGTTGTCAGTTGTCATTTGTCTAAAACCAATGACCAATGACCAATGACCAATGACAAATGACTATCTACCGCCAATCATCCCAATTTTGGTTAAAAATGGATGTATCAGGAAAGGCGGTGGGATTACCATTTTTTTCCAACAACCGTTTGAGTGCTTCTAGCTGTGGTTCTGGTTTGGGTAAGTCATCGACTAATTGGTAAGGTGCGATCGCATTTTTGATGGCAAAACTAGCAACGGTTCCCGCCGCTGCGCCAGCCGACCATTCAAAGGAATGTACTCGATAAGCAGCGGCAGCAATATGACTAGTACCAATGCTTTTACCTCCTACTAGCAAATTGTCAATTTTCTGGGGAATCATCGCCCTCAGGGCAATTTGGAAGGGATAAGCTTGACCAGCACCGCGTCTTTCACCAGCACGTTCTGTGTTACCAGGGGCTTCTGGGGGACTGTTGGTCATGCAAGGATGGAAATCTATGGCGTAGTGACCAATACCCACAGCGTCGGGGAAGATGGTAGAACGAGTCCGGCGCATTACTTTATCTGGTGAAATTTCACCAGCAATTACAGATGTCGCTTCTAATCCTGCGAGTGCGGCTGTTAACTGCCGATACATATCTGCTGGCAGAGTCTTGCGGTAATACTCGTCATTGTAATTTCGGCGAGAAATATCAATTTCCCAGATGGTAAAGCCTCCTGGTTGTCCCCAGCTAGGGCGGCCAATGATGCGGCGTCCTTCTCGCATATAGGGATATTTCGATAAACCATGCGCTGTCCCCATTGGCGAATTTAGCCCTGCAACAAAACGGTTATTAGTTCGCTGCTGCTTGACACCTTCTCCTAGTTGAGAATCTGTAGTCCCAGCCACCAACCAGTAATAGTAAGATAGGGCATTTTCTTCACCTTTGCGGAGAGTTTCTGTTCGCAGTCCTCCCATCCAACCTCCTGGTTTTAACTGTCCAGTACCTTGTAACTGCTGGCGAGTATAAATTAAGTTATCCTTGGCTGTTCCAGGGCGGTAGTCGTTACCCCAAGTCCAGTTTTGCATGGAGATATCCCCCGGTGTCGCCGCATTAAAACTTACACCACCGAATTTTGTTGGTTGCCCTTTCTTGGGACTCCAAATGCGACGGTAGGTAAAAACTAAGTCAAAATTAGCCAGTCGGCTTAATTCATAGCTGAAATATGGCGAGTATTGTAAATAAAATGGGGGCATTGCCTGGGGTTGCGGTTCCTTAGTTGCCTCCATTGCAAAGGTGTAAGTAAAGCCTTGGGTGCAAAAAGGATCGTTGGTGGTGCTGGAAGCAGAAGGTTCCAAGTACGAACGGGCATCAATGCCTAAGCGGTAGGGAACATCAGCCAGGGCGATAATTTCCCCGGTTTCACTGGCGTCTACAACGTACCATTTAGGAGCATCTCCTTTACTTGGCTTGGGGATGAAACGCAGAATAGTTTTGGTAAATCGAGACGAGTTATCGTAGCGATAGGCGTCTTCGATAACTTGAGATAGCGTAAAAGTGTTGAGGACTGGTGCGCCTTTTGCTGGTTGATGTTGGATAGCGATCGCACTATTAATTAATTTACCATCAGCACCAATTTCCAAATCCTTAATTACTGTGTTGGGGAACCATTGCAGCTTTCCTTTGCCCTGCTTTTCGGCATCTTTGAGCATCTGATTCAAAATGCTGTGAGCATCGCGGGGAAGAAAGCAAGAGTCACTTACCCAGCAATCACCGGGATTAAGCTTACCGTATTTACGCTCAATGCGGTTTCGCAAATCCAAATAACCACGAGAATAAAATTGCTTCGCCCGTTGGGTTGGGCGTTCATCTAACGCAGATGTCCCTTGAGCAGAAATTTGTCCTCCCAGCCAGTCGGTAATTTCCGTCAGACAAACCGTTCGTCCTGCGAGTAAGCCCTCGTAAGCGGTGGCGACGCCAGATAGTCCACCACCCACAACTAAAATCTCGCAATTGACACTTTTATCTGGGGTTCTTGGTGGTGTAGCCTTTGCCCCATCAAGTGCAACTAAGCTAAATATTAAATTGAGACCGAACAGCGATGTCAAACCGTAAGCTACTTTGTATCTACACTTCATCGTTAATTAGTCCCTTCAAATCCTCTATCACCTTGTAGACGGTAGCATCGAAGAAATGACGATCACAAGTCTATTTAATAGGGCATGGGGCATTGGGCATGGGGAAGAGGTGAAAGATTGCTCCCTCATCTCCCTCATCTCCCTAATCTCCCCCACTCCCCACTCACTAAAAAATTGGCCCACGCACCCCGCTGACACCGGAGACTTTTCCACCCTTAGTATTGGCTGCACACCCTACGTAGTAGCCGCCGGCAAAAGTTAAGCCTGTACCAGTTCGCAAAAAGAAAGCACGATAGAGAACATCTAACTCTTGTTCTTGGATAGCGTTGGAATCATCAATAAAGGGTAGTCTTGCTTTTTGGTGTTCAATCTGACGCTGGAGTACGGTAAGGGTATGATTTGCACGAAGTTCACGCACTAAATTGATCCATTTTTGCGCTCTTTGATAAGACCCAACTGTAACACCTCTGGAGCCATAAGACTGGTCTGGTGTTAAAACTTTGAGAACAGATTTTTGACGTTCAGGAATTTCTTCAGTAACATCAGACAACAATTTGATTTCTGGAATAATTGTTTGAGCAATTTCAAGATTTAACCCTGCCTGTTCCCATATATTAGTTTCGCTAAAAATGGAAGCTAATCCTAATTTAGACATTAATATATCGGGATGAGGCTCTATCTCTATTCGACCTTCTACCCAAGATTGCAAAAGCAACTCTAGATTAGCTTTTAAGGGTGACTCTGCTTCGGCTTCTATTTTCCAAGGGTCAAAGTAGCGGTGAACATGAAGTTTATTTTGCTGAAAAAATTCGGGCTTTAATTCATCCAATAGATGCACTCGATCAGGGTTACCAGACATTTCCTGCACAAAAAAACGGGCATCGTAATAATCTAAATCTTTTTGAGTCAAGAGAACATGAATATTGTCACAGATGTGGTTACGATACTGCTGAGCTAGGGTCGATTCACAACCCCATACTTTCTGAAAAACAGTAATAATTCCCAAACCGCTGGGATTATGTTCGATTTCAAATATTTGGGGTGTCCCTGCTACGGATGTAAAATCAATACGCATCAAACGCGGAGTTTTCGCAGCACCTATTTGGTTTAACTGACTTTGCAGAGGCGTTTGATTAAAAGGTGGCCATCTTTGCAAACCTAACTCCCAGGCTTTTGGCAAGGCATCAATAAAGTTTTGCAGAAAAGTTGTGAGGATGGTAATTTCATTATCAAGATACAAAGGTTTGATGCCAATGTTGAAGGAACAGTTGCAATCATCTTTGTATTTTTGGATGGGTTGGAATTTATTGATAATTTCCTGTTCATCTGTCAATACAGATGCTGTGTCCAATTCGAGGAAGTCCAGGGGACTAGTCGAAGTATATTTTTTATTTGCTGTCATTTATACCTTATTGTTAAATACACTCTTAACTTGAGTGTAAATGGATTTAAGTATTTTTGTCTATCAATTCTAAATCCAGCTATCAGCTACTTTTTGTCTAGGCTTTTGAGATCAAAAGCTTAGCTTTGCGGGTGGGATAATGCGAACGGGCTTTGCACATACCATTCTAGAAAATTCATGTTGCAAATAAGTTGGTAAAAATCTACAGCCAATTCATATTGCAAAGATTTTGGTCAATGGTATAATATCAACTCGAACTTAGCATTGATGAAAATTAACCTGGTACGATCGCGCTTGACTTTCAAACCTTGATGGATTTATTGCAACCAAATGGACTGGAAGTTAAAAGATATAATTTGTTCTGAAAAGTAATTGAATCAACTTAATTAAATTATTAAAAATAGTAATATTGAACTCAAATTATAACTTTAATTCGTATATCATATACTTTTGCATACTTGTTTACCATACATGTAAAAAAAATCTAACACAATATCAATATTTTCGCGTGAAATCTTACTGGACATGTCCAATCATCTGATTTAGTAAAATTAGAGGCTTGACATAGTTTTGGCTCATTCTCGACAGTTTTAACAGTTATTTTTACACAAGGTTAATGAAAAACGATACACCACAAGAATTGAACCCAGACCAACAGATTGAGCGCTTGATCGATCAAGTCATGTCCTCATCTCTGACTGATGAACAGTATCGCAAAAAGATGCAGCGACGCAAAGAAGTGCAAGACAAGCGCATAGCAGAAGCTCTACCAGAGAAAGGGTTAATTATTGTCAATACTGGTAATGGTAAGGGTAAAACTACCGCAGCTTTGGGGATGGTGTTACGATCGCTTGGTCACGGGTATAAAGTAGCGATCGTCCAATTCATCAAAGGTAGCTGGGAACCTTCCGAAAAAAGAGTTTTCAGTTATTGGCAAGACCAGTTAGAATTTCACGCAATGGGCGAAGGCTTTACCTGGGAAACTCAAGACCGCGATCGCGACCTTGACAAAGCTAGCGCCGCATGGCAAAAATCATTAGAATACATCCGTAACCCAGATTTTCATCTCGTGCTATTAGATGAAATCAATATCGCTCTCAAAATGGCTTATTTAGAAGTAGAAGAAGTTTTAGCGGGTTTGGCAGAAAAACCAGCTAACAAACACGTTATTCTCACAGGGCGAGGGGCACCACCTGCATTAATCGAACGTGCTGATTTAGTCACAGAGATGACCTTAGTGAAGCATCCTTTTCGAGATCAAGGTGTGAAAGCGCAACCAGGAATTGAGTATTAACTCAAAGATGATTTGCACATTTGTAAGATCTGGCGATCGCTACCACTAATGGAATTTAACCGATGAAAGTCTTGCAAAGCTACTGAGTAAGCATAAGTGCTTAACTCATCTTCACCAACCTTCGGCAATCTATTGCTTGTAGCCACCTGATTAGACTCTTCAGTGCTGCCTTCACTGGATGAAGCCCTAACCGTCATCGCCAACTCTCCCGACCGATCGAGTGTACCCTGAAAACAATTAAACTCTGAGTGGGGCATATACAAAGCACCAGTCACCCTGTCCCGCTGTTTCTGAAATATGATGTAAGCTTGACCAAGTTGGTTTGCTTTTGGCGATTGAGCATAAAGATAAATCCCATCTTTGGCCGGAAAATTCGCTCTTGGTAAAACTTCTACCCCTTTTGTGGCGGCAATCTGAACATCTGGAACCAACGCTGTGGTTGTAGATCCTGTTTTTGGGTTCTTATCTCCCAAAATATCTCTTTCCCCAGAAGCTGTTTGCAGTTGACTTCTTTGCTCTCGAATTTGTCTGAGTTTTGACAAAAGAGAAGTTTCGGAGCTTTTCTGAATCTGAGCCGATGATAATGGAGCATTTTTAACTGAGACAACTTCAGTCTGCTTGCCAATAAAGCCCAAACCGAGAAGTAAGCCTAAGCCCGTAAGGGAAATTCCCCACTGAAGGGGGGATAATAACCGATGAAAGTTGTTAAGCACCCTACTTCTCCTGTTAAAAAGTTAACTTAGTTTTCTAGAACTTACTTAAATCATAACCAAGTATTGATTGCTAATGACTTAATTTCTATTGTCCGAAAAACAAAAGTCTCGAAAACTAAAGTTTTTATTTAATTTAGTTAAACAATCTTAGATTACCATCTGTTAGAGTATTTATGATTCATCCAGCAGATTCATTCCATTGGGTGAAGTTAATTACAAATCTAATACTCTCAATTAACATTGATATCCTACTTTTTAGATTTGTCAGCAGAGAAAAGTGATATTTTTTTCTCAAATCTATCTCCGTAGAACTATAGCAAAGGTATTGGATTTCTGAGAATTGCAAGTGCCAGATCCCCGACTTCTTTAAGAAGTCGGGGATCTTGTTGTAGACTACAGCATCAAATCGAAATATTTTTTCTGGTTTTGAGCATAAAAAAATTGCCCCCTGAATTTAGGGGGCGCTTCACCAAGGTGGTGTAGAGACGCTAATTTTCGCGTCTCTAATTTTAGCTAGCAATGTATTCTTTGACATTGGCGCGACGGCGACGCAGATGAGCCAAAGCTTGATGCTCTAACTGGCGGACGCGTTCCCGGCTGAGATTCAATCTCTCACCGACTTTCGCCAATGACATTTCGTTACCATCTTCTAAACCAAAGCGTAAGGCTAAAACTTCCCGCTGTTGGGGGGTGAGTTCTGCTAACAAGTTGTTCAAGTCTTGGCGCAGGAACTCTTGGTTGGTGTAATACTCTGGTGATGGTCCGTCATCTTCGAGCATTTCTTGTAACTCAGTATCTTGGTTGTCGCCGACTCGCACATCCAAAGACACTGGTTGACGCGCCATATTCAAGTACTCGCGGATCTGAGCAGGTTCTAGTTCCAGTTCCTTGGCAATTTCCGCTGGAGTAGGCGATCGCCCTAAGGTTTGAGCCAACTCGCGCTGCACTTTTTTGATTTTGTTGAGTTTCTCGGTAATGTGAATCGGTAAGCGGATAGTACGACCTTGTTGGGCGATCGCACGGGTAATCGCTTGGCGAATCCACCAGTAAGCGTAGGTTGAGAATTTATAACCCCTGGTTGGGTCAAATTTCTCTACACCCCGTTCTAGTCCTAGTGTTCCTTCCTGGATCAAATCCAGAAACTCCATGTTTCGCTTTTGGTACTTCTTAGCGATCGCAACCACCAAGCGCAAATTCGCTTCAATCATTTTTTGCTTAGCCCGCTTACCTTGGGCTACCGTTTGTTTCACCTCGGTTTCAGATTGGTGAACGTGATCAGCCCACTCTGGTAAACTCGGTTCCCGGTGCAGTTTCTTCGCCAAAGCTTCCTTGGCGTCGATCAGCGTCATCATTTGTTGCACCTGCTTCCCATAGACAATCTCTTGTTCACGGGTTAGCAGTGGTACACGACCAATTTCTCGCAGATAGGTTCGCACCATATCAGCCGTGAATTTGGTATTGAGGTTTTCCGTTTGGGTATTGACAGTAGGCATTGGTGCGTTGTCCTCTACTCCGTAAACACAATGTATTTTTTTCTTACTAAAGTTAATTGAGAAAGGTAGTACATATATCACGGAACACTGGGAGCTACCAAAAGCAATGAGATCAATTGATAAAGCCGTTGTTAAGACGGTAAGCCCCTCAGATAGGTTCCCCCTACCTTCCCTAAATTTTTGAATCTTTTATAAACATGCTGGGTTGTTTTTGAGAATTCTTCTCTTAGCCAGTTACTGGCAGTAACTGAAAAATCCGAAGTCGATATGAGTTTTACTTAGCTTTATAATACGATAAATCTGTCGGATAGTAAAGTATCTTAAGATAAAGCTTGTAATTATAATTCAAAATTGTCGGTTTGCCAAAAAAATTTTAAATTTCCTTGAAATTACTTACTACATCTATAGTGACGCCAAAAACCCCTCTTCTGTTGCTAAAAATTAGCCGGATAACCGAACTTAATTTGCTCTAGGAATGGAGGGATGTTACGAATTGGGGCATAGGGAGATGGGGAGATGCGGGGACGCGGGGACGCGGAGAATAATCAATGACCAATGACTAATGACTAATGACTAATGACCAATGACTAAAATCCCAAGTCAGCTTTCGCTAGTTCAGCAGCGGCGAATACTTCTGCGTCAGGTTTTTCTTCCCAGGCTGGGTCACCAATTTCTTCGTAGAAAGCTGCGTCGTAAGGACGGGTACGCACCACTACTGGCATAGGAACGGCGTGACCCAAAATTAAGGCTTGTTGCTTAGAGTCTAACTTTGCCAACACCGATCGCAGTCCGCCACCACCAGATACACCCGTAAAAATGGCGTCAATGTCTTTTTCATCGTTCAGCAGAGCGGTAATGCGCGTCCCAATTTGGGACATAACTTCATTATCTATTCCCGAAGGTCGTTGATCAACTACCAAAAGTGTGACAAAGTACTTCCGCAACTCGCGAGCAATAGTTCCAAAGATTGTACTTTGTACCACTGCCGGGTCTAGGAAACGGTGGGCTTCTTCAATGGTAATCATCAATGGCGTCGGGCGATCGCTAGGATTTTTGCTTTGCAGAAATTTATCTGCTTTCTTAACGTAATGCTCGTGGATACGTCTGGTGATCATATTTGTCACCAACATATAAGAGAGCATATTAGACTGGGAACCAAATTCTATCACAACATTCTTCCCAGATTCGAGACATTGCACAATTTTACTAATATAATTTTGTGGACAAACCGCTCGCATGTACTTTAAACTGTCCATCCGCAAGAGTTTGCGCTGCAATGCCATAATCGAGCCTTTGTGTCCGCGCTTCTCGTCGCAGAACATCTCGATTTCTTCGTTACTCATATTTAACAACTGGACAATCCAAGACTTGCCAAATTCGCTATACAGAATATTGGCGTTATCCAAAGCTGCGTCAGAAAGTCCTAAATCTCGGCTACATAACTTAATATCTTCAACTTCAATTTGCTCATAACTCAGATAAAGTTCTTGAGCATCACGTACACCCCGGCGCTTTGTCGATTCGGGGTCGAGGGTGTAAACTTCAACTTTACTGGGAAATAATTGCTTTAAGCCTTTAACGGTATTGACATTTTTACCTTCTGCAACAGCTTCCCAGCCATACTCAGAGTGCATATCAAAAATCAAATTGACTGCCGCACTTTTACGGATAACCCCAGCTAAAAGTAAACGCGTTAAAAAAGATTTACCAGTACCAGATTTTCCAAAAACCCCATTGCTACGTTCCACGAAGCGATTCAAATCGATGCAAACCGGCACATCCATATCCAAAGGTTTGCCGATGGAGAAATTACGCCTTTGGGGATCATCTTCCCAACCAAACACCCGGCGAAAATCGTCAACGCTGGCTTCGTAAACTTGACTAAAGTGGCTAGGAATAGTTTTAACAGGCAATAATTCCATCGTCGTGCTGGTTTGTGGCACAAATGAAGCCAAACCCGTCGCTGATGGGAGGAAAGGATTTGCCGATTTGCCATTTGTGGGGGAAAAAGATTCTTCAGATTCGGGAGTAAACATCAACATCGGCGCGAGGTTGATAGTTCCGTATGTACCGCTTCCCGCTAAAACATCTCGTAAAAAAGTGTCTTCCCAACTAGGGGGATTAGCAATAATTCGGGCATTCGCAGCTCCTAGTGCCACATCTGTCAGCATACAAAAAAAACGCGATCGCATCCCTTGGACAACGAGAAATTTACCCACCCGCATATCTTCCACAGAAACGTCAGGATGCAATCGCACTTCTAACCCTTCAGTCAGAGAACCTTGAATAACCGAACCTAATGGCTGTCCCGAATTCATCTGATTTGTCATTAGTCATTTGTCATTAGTCATTTGTCATTCCCCGCGTCCCCGCGTTTCCCACTCCCTATTTCCTAATCAATCTGAATCGAAGTTGGCGCACTTCCCGATGGTGGAGTGGTACTAATTAAGGGTTTGCGAAATTGAGCGTAAAGGCGATCGCGCCAACTAAAAAATGCTTCATAATCAGGATTATCGGCTAATATTGGCAGTCCTTTTCCTCTGATAGATGCTGGTAAATCTAGATAGGGACCATTGGGGAATTTCAACAATATGGATAAACCCGCCACTGCTAAGTCAGCTAAAGTCGGCTCATCTCCTGTTAAATAAGGACTATCTGCCAATAATAATGTTAAGGCTTCCAAGTCTTGTTTCAAAGATGCGATCGCTGACTGTATTACCTCTGGACTATAACCTACCCCAATACCAAACAGGGTCAGCAAGTCGCTGGGTACTCCTTCAACTAAACTTTTAAATATATCTGGTGTTGAAGTGGGTAATAAAGACTTGCGGAAATTTTGATCTTGACTTATTGCCGCAAACAGTGCTTTGCGACCTTTAATACCAATGGACTCATCCGCCCATTCTTCTATTAATAAAGTCAAACCTCGTTTTTTGGCATCTTGTGGTATTAACGGCCGATCGGGATACTCTAAGTCTAAATACTTAGCAATCTCCGTAGAATCTACAATATATCTATTACCATCCTTTAATACTGGAACTTGTCTTTGACCAGTCAGCCGGAACAATTCTACCTGTCCAATCCCAGGCGTAACCTCTATTTTGCGGTAATCTAGTCCTTTAAAATCTAAAATTAGCCGCACTTTTTCCGAGTATTGCGATAGTTCCCATTGGTATAATTCTAGCATATTTAATACCTTATAACTACTGATTAACTTCTTAACTTTACAATTGTATCTTTAGTTTAAGTAAATTTTATTGGTATTACTCCTTTCTTGCCATCACATTACTTGTCTCTTGCTTTGCGTTCTTTACGGTCTATTAAAAAAATTTAGGTATTCTTTGGGCGGGAAAGAAGTTGTTACTTAGTTGTCTATTTCACTAATTGCTTGATTTTTAGCAAAAATATATAATTTATTAAGATATAGATATCAAATAATTAATTGAAGAAGAATTCAGAAGTCAGAATTCAGGAGTCAGCAATCAAGACGCGACTCGAAAATACTCGCTAACGCTCCGCTATCGATGACTCGCTAACGCTTCGCTATCAGTCGGGGATTGGAACCGGCGCAGGTCTTGTTGACCACCAAATTGAAAATTTGGTGGGGGTCTTAAACCCGGTTATTCATCCGCTTTTTCGGTCAAAAAACATTGCCGAATTCTGACGACTGACGCCTCTATTCTGTTCGATAAATTAATTTCCTGTATATAAATAAACTAATTTCAGTGTATACAGCAAAGCCACCCTTATAAAAAAGGATAGCGATCGCTAACTTATAAATGAGAATTCTCAGGTGAGAGTTATTTTTAATACTTCTGACCCTACACAATTGAAGGCGGCAACCTGAGCATCGGCTGATTGCGCCGTAAGACTAAATTCAACACCAAGGATTACAGTAGCAATAGTACAAGCAATAACGGAAATTTGACGGTGAATCTTAAGATGGGCAAAAAGCTTTTTTGATACAACCATAAACTTGTCCAATTTCTAAATTTAAAAAACTTTTAAGCACTAATAGCGACAATTTTCTGCATACCTGTCTTTCTTGTTCGCATAGCAAATTTAACCTTCGTTCAAGGCGATCGCTACACAATTTCTTGAACTTCTCAGTCAAATACTCTATTTAACTCAGAAGTTCAACTATGCATTTACTAAATGCTGAATATATATCAACAATATATTATCTCTGCTGGTTAAAGGAACGTGGTATATAAAGTATCATAAGCTACACGTTTTTTGGCGATCGCTCTTTTCTTAAGGTAATTTTTTAACTGACCATAAATTACCTAAAAATATTGGATGTCAATTGTGGGATGTTATCGTTAGCGATCGGTTGTAAATGTGAGATTTGCATCCTTTCTGAGAATTTACACCACACCAGTTCAGGCTTTTCAACTCCTTTTAGTGTGAAGAAGAAAATTTACTCAATTTACATTAAATATAATATGCTAGATATATTTAATACTTATCATCTGTAAGCAAAGTTTGATATTTAACCTCACTAGCACCAAGTATTTTCCCAGAAGAATCTTACTTCCCTCTTGCGTTAGATTTTGTGCATAGCAAAATGTTATAAATCTTTATGTAACCTGTGAACAAAAAAGACAAACAAAATTTATGAAGACAAATTACAGCAAATTACTGACAGCGTTGGCAGGCATAGCAGGATTAAGTAGTTTCAGCCTTTTGATTACTCTACCATCTGATGCCAAAGAGGTACTAAATCCTAACCCCAGTATTTTCAACGAAGCCCCATATAACCAAGGTCAAGGCCTGCAAGCAAATGCTCAGTACACACCGACTAAGGCTATTTCAGAAGTAGAAAAGGGCAATACCAAACGCCAAGAAGTAGCCCAAAGCAGTGGCGGTGGGGCGCTAAATCCCAGACCAAGTATCTTTGATGAACCTCCTTACAACCGTGGTGGTAGCGTTACACCTGGTGAAGTCACCCCACGTCCTCTCCCAGGAGCTGAACCCACCACACCACCAACAGAAGTACCACCGAGTGGGACAACTGAAACTCAAGGCAAAAATTTGTTAGCCTTGGCAGAATCAAACGCTTCTTTTACAACTTTAACCAAAGCTTTGAAAGCAGCAGGATTGACTGAAGCTTTGCAAGGCACCGATAACTTGACCATTTTTGCCCCCACCGATGCAGCCTTCGCCAAATTGCCAGCAGATGCTGTGCGAGATTTGTTGAAGCCAGAAAACAAAGAAGTGTTACTCAAGCTCTTAACTTACCATGTAGTGGCTGGAAAGGTATTGTCTACTGATTTGAAGTCTGGTGAAGTTAAAAGCCTTGAAGGTGGCGCCATCAACGTTAAAGTTGATCCTGCTAATGGTGTGACTGTCAATGATGCTAAAGTCACTCAAGCTGACATCACAGCCAGCAATGGTGTAATCCACGCCATTGATAACGTAATTTTGCCTCCTGATTTGTAGTTTTTATCTGATGACTGATGACGGCTAAAGAAAGCGTCTGTTATCCATCTTTAAAAAGGAATGGGATAACCGACGCCTTTTGTTAAAGAAGAATTCAGAACTCAGGAGCAGAGCCTTTGAAAGCTCCGCTAAGGCGCCATGATGTTTATGGTTAGAGTATTCTGAATTCTGAATTCTGACTCCTGTCTATAAATTAGACAATACATCCCGTGCAGCTGCTAAAGTCTGTTCAATATCTTCCTCGGTGTGAGCCAAAGACGTAAACCCAGCCTCATATTGAGAAGGTGCTAAGTAAATACCACGCTCTAACATAGCGCGATGGAAACGTCCGAACTTACCTGTATCAGACTTTTTCGCATCTTCGTAGTTGTGAACTGGGCCAGAAGTAAAGAATAAGCCGAACATCGCGCTGATTTGACCACCACAGACCGCATGACCAGTTTCTTTAGCTACTTGTAGCAAACCATCTGCTAGCTTCTTAGTGATTCGGTCAAGATACTCGTAAGTACCGGGTTTTTGCAGTAATTCCAAAGTCTTAATCCCAGCAGTCATGGCCAGGGGATTACCTGAAAGAGTCCCGGCTTGATATACGGGGCCAGCGGGGGCAACCAATGACATGATATCCCGACGGCCGCCATAGGCTCCTACTGGCAAACCTCCGCCAATCACCTTGCCCAAAGTTGTTAAATCGGGAGTTATGCCAAACTTTTCTTGAGCGCCACCGTAAGCAATGCGGAAGCCCGTCATCACTTCGTCAAACACCAATAACGCCCCATACTCGTGAGTAAGTTCGCGTAATCCTTCGAGGAAACCAGCATCAGGCGCAATAAACCCAGCATTACCGACTACTGGCTCAAGAATGACACCAGCAATTTCATCTTTGTTTTCTTCAAACAAGGCTTTGACGGCTTCTAGGTCATTGTAAGGCGCCGTTAGAGTGCCGCTAGTTGCCGATTTCGGTACTCCTGGCGAGTCTGGTAAACCAAGTGTAGCCACACCAGAACCCGCCTTCACTAGAAATGAATCAGCGTGTCCGTGGTAGCAGCCTTCAAACTTGATGATTTTTTCTCGGTTGGTGAAAGCCCGCATCACCCGCAAAACTCCCATACAGGCTTCAGTTCCAGAGTTAACAAATCTGACCATTTCGATGCTGGGAACGGCATCAATGACCATTTCTGCCAGGACATTTTCTAGTACTGAAGGGGCACCGAAACTAGTGCCTTTGTCTAGGGCTTCATGCAGCGCGGCGATGACTTCCGGATGAGCATGACCGCAAATAGCCGGTCCCCAGGTGCCTACATAGTCGATGTATTGGTTGCCATCTACATCCCAAATATACGCGTCTTTAACGCGATCAAAAACGATGGGTTGTCCGCCTACAGATTTAAAAGCACGAACTGGAGAACTCACTCCTCCTGGCATCAGGTTTTGAGCAGCGGCAAAGACTTCTTGTGATTTTGTTGTTTTAATCGGGGTATTTACCAAGGTTCTCTCCTAACAGTGGGCAATAAAAAGCTCTATCTTAGGATAGGGTCAAAAGCTGCTTAGAACTTCTATCGTATAAAATTAGCGGAACCAAAAAAATAACGATATGTTATACAAGTCTAATGAAGACTTGCCTTTAGATATTCAAACTCGATTATCTCAGGCATACCAGGATTTATATCGGGCAGCTTTTAACTCGGCGATTCATTGGTATGGTGAAGCTTCAAAAGCTCATCGAGTTGCGTTGAGTGCTGTGAAGATGCACTCTGCTATGGAACGAAATGCTGTTGTTTAGAGCTAAATTAAAATAGCTGAATTCAAAAAAACATACCACCTGCCCTATTTAGAATGGTATCGTGAATCCATGAATTATTCTCATTAGAGCAGACTATCTGGTATGTATTCTAACGATTCGTATTCCCTACATTACGCCATTCCTGTTGAGGAAATTCGCTACGATGAACGGGGTTTAGTGCCTGCAATTGTCCAAGACTATTTGGATGGCACTGTTCTGATGATGGCGTGGATGAATCAGGAGTCGTTACAAAAGACTTTGGAAACGCAAGAAACCTGGTTTTGGAGTCGTTCTCGCCAAGAGTTCTGGCATAAGGGAGCGACTTCTGGGCATATCCAAAAAGTGCGGAGTATCCGTTATGACTGTGATAGTGATGCGTTGCTCGTCGGGGTAGAGCAAGTAGGAGATATTGCTTGCCACACAGGAGAACGGAGTTGCTTTCACCAAATAGAAGGAAAAATAGCTCCTCCACCAGGAGATACATTGTCACAATTATTTCAAACAATATGCGATCGCCGGGACAATCCTATTGAAAGTTCTTATACCTGCAAGTTATTAGCAGGTGGTGATAACAAAATCTTAAAAAAGATCGGTGAGGAAACCGCTGAGGTGGTAATGGCTTTTAAGGATGATGAAGCAGATGCGATCGCTGGTGAAGTTGCTGATTTGTTATATCATACTTTGGTAGCTCTAGCTCATCATCAAGTTGATTTAAAATCCGTGTATCGTAAGCTCCAAGAACGTCGCCGATAGCCAGTGTAGGAAAGAAGATTAGCTTACCCGTGTACCTACAGGTTGAACTTCTCTCGCCGAACCAATATGCGCCAACGATAATGAAATATCGTTGAATTTTATGCCAGCTAAAGCCCACTGAAGTTCAAGTGTTCCCACCCAGAAACGCGCCCGATCTATGACACTCGCTAACATTGGATAGTCGCTTTCCATACGCTGCACAATACTTTCTCCGTAATTACCGAGTTGCACAGCAATATCACAAGCCGGGTCGCCCAAACCAGCTGTGCCAAAATCAATCAGGCCGCTGATGCTCTCTGATATGGGATCAAAGAGAATGTGATACACTGGCTTATCGCCGTCTATTAGTACGGGTGTGTAAGTGAGATCAAGTTCACCTGTAATGATGGGCGCAAAAAGTTCATGTATCCAAGTTTGCTGATGACGCCATAAATGAGGAAAAAGAGTTTCTTGAACTTGCTCATACAACTGCAACCAATCTTCACGGGAACGTTCTGCACCAGAAGAAGACACCCCAGCATTCACTAAAACTTCATTTGGGATGCTGTGCAATTGTTGATGAAATCTGGCTAGTTGGGAGATAACACATACTTGTGATGCTTCACTAAGTTTGAGGAGGGTGTTACGGGATAGCGGTTCACCTTTAATAAATCTGTAGCTAACAAAGCCTTCTTCCAGGTGTTCAAAGTACGGAACCCGGAGTTCAACATATTTTTGCACGACTTCCAACACCTTAGCTTCATGGGAAAGCACTTGTTTTCCCCAGTCGTCTTTGGCAAAGCGACACACAATCTCATGATTAACAATTACCACATCGTTGACCATCCCATCTTGATTAAAGTCAAGATGGTCAATAGAGATATTGGGATAGATAGCACGAATTTTTTCGAGATACGAGAAAGGAATATTCACAGTAAATCCTGAGATAAGTACAACAAACAAAAATCAATATTTATCGAACTTTTAGCCCGATCGCAGCGACTGATAATGATTTGCCTGTTTGTTGTATCAACGTACCACTGTGATTTAACTCCTGAGAAGCTTTCTAAGTACGAGCATAACACTATTTTGATGATGAATCAGCCAAAATTTGGTTCAGGTACTGTAAAATTGCCACAGCGATCGCCACGCTTAAAGAAAAGCCTAACCAAAAGCGATCGGCAATGATTCGTGATTGGTCTAACGCCCATCCACCTAAAGGATGACCAATAAAAGAACCAACAGCCCAGCATAAGGCGTTGATAGAAAAATAAACACCCGGCCAATAGAAACCTATCCCTAAGCCGTGAATCAAGCTAGCGATTACCAAAATAGTGAAATTATTGGTTGCAGCAAAAACTAAAGAAGCAATTGCTAAAATCGCCGTGGCCAGCAACAAAGTGCGGCGGCGTCCCCACTCAAGAGAATCAGCCAAAGAACCACCCACAACCCGCCCTACAATGCCGGAAATCGAGGCGCTAGCCAAGGCTATGCCAACGGCGGTTGCAGATAAACCTACTTCGTTGACAAAAAAAATGGGGGCGTAAAACAGGGTAAAGCCAGTGCCAACTTCGGAAAAAAATCTACCAATCGCCAAAATCCATACCTGGGGATGTATCGAGGGTAACCAGGAGGATAACTGCGATTGGGAAACTAATTTCATCAGCTTAAATGTCATCGTTTAGTGACATTTTTGTAATTCTTATCATTGGCTGCAATTTTCCTCACTAATTCCACAGGGTTTCCACAGGGATTTTAACAGTTTTCCACAGGTGTTATACGAGCTAATGGGCTTCTGGCTATCTACTGGGGATTGTTAATTAACAGTGGTCAGGAAGTTTAGGGACTGAGTTTTTGTAAAGTAAAGTAACGAAAATTGGGGTGAAAACCTGATTATTTCGTGCTGATTTATTTTTTATACAATCGTTTTTAACATTTCGCAGCATTGACAAACCTACCCCCTCTTGGCGCACAATGATTCGGCTTGGTTTTGTAGTCCGTTCAACCGTTGACATCAACTGTGTAAAATTACCTGAGGTGTTAGCGTAGATTGTCGGGCAAGCAAAAGATTGTGTGAGATAGCCTAAAGCTCTTTCACCACAAGCAACTTATCCCTCTTGATTGACCTCATAGGAGGAAAATCTCATGAAAGCAACGGTTAGTATTTTTACAGAAATTCCTGAATCACTTCACGAATCCTTAAAGAACTACTTAGAAACCCATCCTGATTGGGATGAAAACAGAGTATTGACGGCGGCGCTATCATTGTTTTTACTGCAAAATGGAGAAAGCGATCGCCGTGCTGCCCGAGTCTATCTGGAAACTTTGTTTCATCATTCCTAAGTAAAAATTCGCTGCATCGATTCACCAACAACAGCTAATCTACTAGACACCCCATAGGTACTGGTATGAAGGGCGTTATTCTGGCTCATGACCTGTGTGGGCACGGTTTCCCGTGCCCCATTAATGGATTTTAAGCTTAAGTAGCGATCGTCTATGTAGGGTGAGATTACAATCAAAAACAACAGTAAATTCGGGTCTAAAAAAGGTTCCAATAGTTTCTTGTATTGCCAAAACTATTAGCTGACCCTTGGTTATACTAATTCAAACAATCTTTCCAACACATGGATCATTTGTAGGGTAGCACAGTTAGCTGTGCTACCCTACGAACGATACACCAGTTTGCTCAAATTTCTTAAACCTTGGGCAGTTCCTCCTGGTGGCTCTGAAAGGAGTATAAATTTCATCCAAAATCTAAAATTGTTTCGCTCAAAAGTTAAAAAACTCCAGACTATAGACTCAGGACTTGGCTTCCAACTGTTGGGAGTGAGCAGGAGATTCAAACTTATACCCTACACCGCGTACAGTTTGAATTAATGCTGGCTGACTAGCATCAATTTCAATCTTCTTGCGAATTTGACCGATGTGTACATCTACAACCCGTTGGTCGCCGACATATTCATAGTCCCACACTTCTTGAATCAGTTCTGCACGCCGCCAAACTCGACCTGGATGACTGGCTAAAAAATGCAATAAATCAAATTCCAGAGCAGTTAAAGGTACTGGTTGATTATTAAGTGCTACCTCCCGTCGTACTGGGTCAATCATCAGTTTTTCAAATACCAAGCGTTTCTGCTCGGCAGTAGTTATGACTCGCTGACGCCTTAAAATAGCTCCCACTCTGACTTCTAGCTCTCCCAATCCAAAAGGTTTGGTGAGATAGTCATCAGCACCTTTAGAAAAACCGCGAATTTTGTCAGCTTCGTCAGCACGGCTAGTCAGCATCAAAACAAAAACACCATTCCGACTTTGCATCTCTTGGCAGAGGTTAAACCCAATTACATCTGGTAAATTCACATCTAGAATTACCAAATCAGGGTTAAATTGCTCAAATAGAGTTAAGGCTGTCTTTCCATCTTCGGCAGCCTCCACCTGATAGTTCTGCTTCATCAAGAAGCGTTGGATTAAATTCCGAACCGCAGGATCGTCGTCAACTACAAGAACCTTGGCGGGAGCCATGACCATCACTTTGCACAAAAATTCGTAAGATTAACAAGAAAGTTGGGTAAAAACCCAGTTGCCACTTTGGGAGTTATTCAGGATCTACATAGCTAGGGCATGAAAATCCTGATTCTTCAAAGAATTTAGTACTGTAATCAGGATTATAGGCTACGAGAAGGAAGAACTTCTGGAAAGCCATAGCCAGCCCTGCATGAAGTGCAGGTATTATAACTGTCAATTTTATGCCTACCAGACAGACGCTCAAACCTCAGCCACAGCGATTTGTAAAACTCAAATACTTTTTATCCCAAATATAGGTAACTTAAAACGTTTCAATTTTAAATCGAGATGCGGTTCTACACCACAAGCGATCGTCAGTATAATTAAAAAAACTCTATCAGGGTACAGTAAGTTGCCAAATCTGAAACAATAAAGTTAATTTTTTCATGAAAACTATGCGTTTTAGGTACTATCAGTTCAAATTCTAGATTAGAGCCAGAACTGGGCAACGACATGAGGGTATACACGGAGTTATGCTGATATGTTAAAGTGACTGTAGTCTAAATCTTAAAGTCGATCGAACTAACTCGTGCTACTATCCTGGTAGAGCATAAACATAAGTCGAGACGTTATAGTTTCGATTAAAACAAAACCTAAATTTGTTTTTTCTTTGACAATAGACTGCCGCTGACTGAGGCTGAACTAAAAAACTCCCATGAGCGATCAAAATCCCTACGAAAAACTTGGGGTATCAGAAGAGGCTTCCTTCGATGAAATTCAGGATGCTCGTAATCGTCTATTCGAGCAACACAGTGGCGATGCGAAGCATCTGGAAGTGATTGAAGCTGCTTACGATGCGATTTTAATGGATCGCCTACGGATGCGCCAGGAAGGTAAAATCAAAGTTCCTGAACGTATCCGGTTTCCAGAGTTGCGAGTACAATCGCCTCCTAAAGAAACTCAAACCCCCCGCGAGAATTCACCTGCATGGCTGCAACGAATCTTAGATCGGCCAACGCCTGCTGATATCCTCTTACCAGGAGCCTGGTATCTTGGTTTAAGCGCTATTAGTCTGTTTTACCCAGAGGGAGGCGACCAGGTTTTACAATTAGCATTAGTGGTTGGGGTAAGTATTGGTATTTACTTTCTCAATCGCAAGGAAGGCAAATTTGGCCGAGCAGTTTTGTTCACCCTAGTTAGTTTAATAATTGGTTTAATTACCGGAGGCCTAGTTGCTAGCTGGTTACTACCACAAATATCATTTATTAATCTGGGGTCGAATCAGTTCTCTACGGTGGTGACTTTTATTTTGTTGTGGTTAGTTAGTAGTTTTCTACGCTAAACCTATCCTTTCAATAAACATAGGGAGTGGGGAGTAGGGAGTTGAGGGAGATAGGGAGCAGGGACAGAATAACTGCGAACTTGTAACTCAATACAGGCTAAACGCTTGGCTGCCACTAACAGTACTCCCAATGCCCCATCCCCAATGTTTATAAATTAGTATTTTCCTCAGGTATTTCAAACTTGTAACCATAGCCGCGTACAGTTTTAATAAACTCTGGTACACAGGCATCGATTTCCATCTTCTTACGAAGCTGACCAATGTGTACATCAACTACCCGTCCATCTCCTACGTAGTCACAACCCCAGATTTTTTGGATTAGCTGTGGACGACTCCAAGCCTGACCAGGATGGCTTGCCAAAAAATGTAAGATATTAAATTCCAGGGCTGTTAAGGCGAGAGGTTTATCGTTAAGTGTTACCTCTCGACCCTCTGGATTAATTACTAGCTGCTTGAAGACAATACGTTGTGTTGGGGAAGGGTTGATGTAGCGTATCCGCCTCAAAAGAGCTTCTACTCTGACCTCAACCTCTGCAAGACTAAACGGTTTAGTCATGAAATCATCTGCACCAGCAGCTAATATCCTAATTTTATCAGCTTCGTCAGTCCTACTAGTCAGTATCATCACTAAAACATTAGTACGACTTTGCATTTCTTGACAGAGGCTATAGCCATTAACATCTGGTAAATTCCAATCCAAAATCACTAGGGCTGGATTGAATTGCTCAAACAACGATAAGGCAGTCTTACCATCTGCTGCGGATTCTATTTGATATTTCCGACTTAAAAAACGATAGACGAGATTTCGGACGCCGAAGTCGTCATCGACGATGAGAATTTTCGGAGTAGTATCGGTAACTATAGTCATAATGCTGCCTTGTTGCCTATTGTTGGTTGGGCAATTGTCTGTTTTGCCAGTTTTGCTTTACGTATTTGTGTTGAATGTATATTCACGCTGATCTTTGTTGAGTACGATCGCTACTGTAGTACTTGTTTACAGTTAATTTTCCATGAAGTCAATCAAAACTTCAGCCATTATCATGCTTATAAATTGTATAAGTATTGTATGACTTTAGTATATTTTTGAATTTTTATGGTATGATATTTAACCCAATATACCTAAGATAAGTGCGATTAAAGATTATCTCCATCACCACAAATAACTCAAAGAAACACCAGAGAAAACTGCGATCGCTACAACTTTGTAAAGGAACACACTGGCTGATTAATTAGGTTTCTATCAAGGCTTACAAACCAAGCCATAAGCCAATCTAGATTCTAAATTACCTACTCAACTGTACTTTAGCCAAGGGATATGACCTGGTGAGGAAGACCTGCAAAAATTGACTCAACGTGTATTTACATGTCGTTATCCTCTTAAGCATATACTATACTACAAGTTTGAGTTTGAGACTATGAGCAGAATAATTAGTAATTCCTCATACCCTTGAACAAGTGCAAACCCCTGGGTAATTCGTAATTCCTCGACAGAAGGACTTAATGAATTAATAAACATAGAAAAAATGCACTAATCAATATTTTAAAATCAACTGTATTTATGGATGAGTTCTAATTATAAATTAGTATGACAAGCCAAGGACTTAGAGCATCACCAGAAGGTATAAGGGCAGCAAAAACAGCTTTAACAGACAAAACTTGGAGTCAGCATAAATTAGCAGCAGCTTTAGGGATTACACGCCAACCAGTTTCCAAATTTTTTGCCGGTGAGTCAGTTTCTCGCTCTTGTTTTGTGCAAATTTGCCAACAGCTAGGGCTATCTTGGCAAAAGGTTGCTGGCTTACCTGAAGATTTGGGATTTGAGGTAAATGCTAAAGCCCAATTTAAAGATGCTAATCTCGATACATTAGTGCGAGAAGTGCGGCAAAAGTGCCAAGACAAAATCCAAAATCAGTGCAATATTCTACAAATGTTGGATATTGCTCAGACAGTTGAACTGATGGATATTTACACTGATATTAATGTCTTACAGGAGATAAGTAACCTGCAATGGCGAGAAATTTCTGACTGGTTGAAAGACTTCAAATCTGAGTCAAATTTTAACCAATTTAGAACATACAAGCGGGAGAAAAAATTACCAGGATCAGAAGCTGTGTTGCGGCACACAAAATTGATGGTGCTGGGTAAGCCAGGATCGGGTAAAACTCTATTTTTACAATATCTAGCCATTGAATGTAACAAAGGCCAGTTTCAGCCAAACCGCATAGCAACTTTTATTAGATTAAAAGAATTTGCTGAAGATACTAAAAGTGATGAATTTAATTTATTTCACTATCTTAGCCGAGAATTTATCAATTGCGGTGTTGAAAATGAATTAACTAAAACTATTTTGACTCATG
Organism: Desmonostoc geniculatum HA4340-LM1; assembly: GCA_019359545.1. Lineage (GTDB taxonomy): Bacteria > Cyanobacteriota > Cyanobacteriia > Cyanobacteriales > Nostocaceae > Nostoc > Nostoc geniculatum. The sequence goes on from JAHHHB010000021.1 coordinate 40,754, forward strand.
GAAAACTGCTGATTTTACTGGATGGATTAGATGAAGTACCAATAGAAGATGCAGAAAAAATCATCATAGAGATTCGTAGATTTACTCAGATTTTTTACAAAAACCAGTTTGTTATTAGCTGCCGAATTGCTGCCCAAAAATATAGGTTTCAGGGATTTACTGAAGTTGAATTAGCAGATTTTGACCAAGAGCAAGTAGAAGTTTTTGCCAAAAAATGGTTTGTCGCTGTTGGTTTTAAGTCTAAGGAAGATGGAGAAGCCAGAGGAAATTTATTTATTAATCAACTAAATCTACCCGAAAATCAGCATATTCGAGAATTGACAGTCACTCCCTTGCTGCTGCATTGGATTTGCTTGGTGTTCCAAGTCAAAAAGGAATTTCCCTTAAATCAAGCTAAGTTATACGATCAAGCATTGAAAATTCTCTTTTTCAGATGGGATGAAGTTAGAAGTATTAAACGCGATCGCATTGCTAGTAATTTGACTTTGGAAATCAAGAAAAACCTGCTTTGTCAACTTGCAGCTGTCAATTTCGAGCAAGACAATTACTTTTTTAGCAAAGAAAAAATCCTGGAATTGATTGCTGAGTATTTGGATAGCTTGCCAGACATTAACTCACACACAACTCAATTGCATCTAGATCGTGAAGCAGTGCTAAAAGCAATTGAAATTCAACATGGGATCTTAGTGGAAAGATCCCAGGAAATTTACTCATTTTCTCATTTGACATTCCAAAAGTATTTTACTGCTAGAAAAATTGTTGAAAATTGCCAAGCCAAACATTGGGATAGTCTGGTTAATCACATGACTGAAAAGCGTTGGCGCGAGGTATTTTTACTAACTGTTAATATGTTGGACAATGCTGATGAAATGTTACTCTTAATGAAGAAAAAAATTGATTTGCTAGTAGCTATTGATGAGAGATTACAATATTTTTTAACTTGGTTGTATCAAAAATCTAGTTCAGTTTCTACCCGTCACAAAGCAGCAGCCGTCCGTGCCTTTTACTTGGTTTGCGTCGAGCGTAGCCTTTGCCATAGCCATCGCGCCTTAGTCTATACTTCTGGTTATAACCTTGAGTACGCCCTTGTTGGTAACATAGCTTTTGACTCTAACCTCGCTCTTGATGAGTTTCTATCTAGTACTATTGCCTGCTTCAACGACGTTGACTTTGCCTTTGAGCGTAGCCTCAAGGATGCCCTTGATTATGCTCATGCCTTTGCCATTGCTTTTAACGAAGCTGTTGAGCTTGTTATTACTCCTAAATTGAAGGAAGTTCTGCAAAAACTCAAAAAACAACTGCCAGATATAGACAGTAATCCGGAGAAATTCAGAGAGTGGTGGCAAACTAAGGGTAAAGTTTGGGGTAAACAATTAAGATATTTCTTGATTAAGTATCGTAATATTGGTTACGACTGGGAGTTCAACGAAGAGCAAAAAGAATTACTCCAAAAATATTACGATGTGAATAAATTGCTGGTAGATTGTCTCAATAATGCTACTGATGTAACTCCCGTAGTGCGCCAGAAGATTGAGGACACATTATTGTTAGCGATCGCCGATATTGAAAAGATGCATAATTCGTAAGTATTCAGAATTCAGAATCCAGAATTCAGAATTCAGAAGATTTTGATAACCAGGCTTAATAATCAACAACAGTAAAAAATTCATATTGAATTCTGACTCATGAGGTTTTTCAGACGCGATAAATTGCTTCTCTACATGAATTTTCTTAGGTTTAACTGAAGTAATAATTTAATTATTTTAAATAATAAATATTATCTTCCCATAGTCTTAACCCTCTTTTGTCACTCTCGGAAAACAATAATCTCAGCCTGATTCTGAGACTTTGATTTCATCAAGGTTTGAGGCTTTATTTTCTAACAGAAACTGAAATTTATAGATAAAAGTGGAAATTAAAGCCCTGTAAGCATTTGGGCGATTGGATTTTCCCACTCTGACAAAAGAGGGTTAATTGGCTGGTTTTGCAATTGATTAATTGGTATAAATTATGGAAATTCATTAGTCTATCTGAGGAGAGACTTTAAAGATATTCATACTAGGGAAAGAGCAATTGAAGATATTTTGTTCGCTAAATTGCTATTAATATCGTCAGCGAGGAATAGTTATGAATAGCAATTTAGTAGGCGGCATAATTCCCCCACAGCCACCAATACAAGCACAATCTGATGTTCATACGCTGAAGTCTCGTTTGGAATGGGGTGAACCAGCTTTTACAATCTTGGATGTGCGCGATCGCAGAACTTACAATGAAGGTCACATTATGGGAGCTATGCCCATGCCAATAGATGAATTGGTAGAGCGTGCAGCAGCTTCTTTGGATAAAAACCGTGATATTTATGTTTACGGTGCTAATGAAGAAGAAACTGCCCAAGCTGCACAACAACTTCGTTCTACTGGGTTTGAGCATGTTTCTCAACTCAAAGGTGGTCTTGGGGCATGGAAAGCGATCGGCGGTCCTACCGAAGGTATTATTGAATCAAAAACCCCCCCTGGTGCAGATGATTACAATGTCGTAGCTCGGCTACAAAATCATGCAGAAAATCAGGCAAAGGGAGGTAGTAGTCCCGCTGAAAGTATTAAGAAGGGAGTCAGTGACCTCAAGGAAGGCATTCAAGAAGGAGCTAGCAACCTTAAGGAAGGCATTCAAGAAAGAGCTAGCAACGTCAAGGAAGGCATTCAAGAGAAAGCTAGTGACCTGAAAGAAGGCATTAATGAATCTAGAACTTCTTCAAGTCCAAATGATTCTAATGTTGGATCTTAGGCAAAAAATGACCTGAAAAATTAGTCATTAGGCATAGCTTGAACGTCACCCTTACCCAACCTATAAATCACTAAAATTTTAATTTAGTGATTTTCTTGTAATTAGGACTAGCCCTTTCAAGTTGATGCATACAATCTCTTTTTTTCTCTCTGTGACCTCTGTGCCTCTGCGGTTTATAAAGTCTTTTTTTTTACCACAGAGGTGCAGAGGGCACAAAGATAAGAGATTACAGAGAAACTTATTGTCGAGAATTTTTATCTACCTTGAAAGGGCAAAATTAATGTTCAAACAAATCTTTAAATTGCAGCAAATCTAAAGAAACTATTGTTGGCAAAACTGTAAAACATTGTTGAGCCAGTTCCCAACGTTCTTCTCGTTTGAGCATTTCTGTGAGTTTTTGCTGCACACTAAGTAAGTAGCGCACATCATTGGCGGCGTAACTCAATTGAGCTTCAGATAAATTAGCAGCGTTACCCCAATCAGAAGTTTGGGCGCTTTTATCAAGCTCTACTTGTTCTAACTCTTGCACCACATCTTTGAGTCCGTGGCGATTTGTGTAAGTACGGGCTAACTTACTAGCAATTTTGGTGCAAAAAACAGGCTGAACTTGAATCCCCAAATAGGCTCGCAAAGTAGCAAGGTCAAAACGAGCAAAGTGAAACACTTTTACGACGTTGGCCGCTTGCAAAAGTTTTTTTAAGTTTGGGGCGTCAGTTTGTCCTTTAGCGATGCGGATTGCGGTGACTTTTCCTTCTAGGTTGCACAACTGAACGAGACACAAACGATCGCGCTGGGGTAATAATCCCATCGTTTCTGTATCAACTGCGATCGCTGTCGATTCTAAATATTGTCCAAGGGCTGCATCACTAAGGTCGCGATCGCTCACCTGAAAATCTTGTAATGTCATGAAATGCTCAAAAATAATAGCAGTGTCCAGCAGACAAAAGTCTTGTCAGACACTACATTATTATTGTGCAAAAATATCAAAAATTAAATCTACCTAGTGTGAAAAAATATTTGCGTCAGGTAGACTTCGCCTTGATTATTAGTAGCAACGCCAATTCCAGTGAGGTTGTAATTTCCTTTGATATTCTTCAGATGTCCGGGGCTTTTGACCCAACCAGTAACAGCTTCGGCTGCGGGGTCGCTATATCCCCGGTTGAAAGCCACATTTTCCGCTGCACTGTTGTAGCGAACGGGGACTGCTTTGACTCGCCCTTCAAACCCCTGATGGCTAAATGGAGTTTTACCTTTAGCCATATTTTGACTATGAATTCTTGCCTGTCGTGTGATGCTTGGATTTAGGGTCAACTTTGGTAGGCCTTTAGAAGCCCGATATTGATTAATTTGCTCAAAAACAGATTTTTCTAGCTCAGTAGGTTTAAAACTAGGAGTCGATATTGCAGCCTGACTCGAAAAAAGCGACAACAGCTTATTACGGGTGGATGTATTTGTAGAATTGTGCCCTGGTATCGGAACAGTTGTTAATCCACTAGCAAGGACAAGCGCACTTAAAGCGATGCCAAAAGCAGTTTGTCGGAACATGGAGAATTGGGTCATATGTAGAGATATAAGACTTATACTCTACCTCATAGTTCCGAAAATATATACGAGAATACTATTAAGCATTGATGAATTTCGGCAATTTGACCATATCCTTTACAGTGCATACAAACAATCATTTCCAATTGTCAATACTTCCATAGATAAACTTGTGGAAAATCACCGTTAGTTTTGTTCAAAATTGAATATTTTGATGAATTAGACACCTCCAAAGGCGTACAGCTGTACGCCCCTACAGATGTGTCAGGAATTTCGTGGAAAGGTATAAATCTTGCCCAACTTATGTCCGAAGGAAGATTTGCGTGAAGTAGATTTGCCCTTTACTGTTGCTGGCAACACCAACCCCTGTCAAATTATAATTACCTTTAATATTGGCTAGATGCCCTGGACTTTGCAGCCAGCCCTGAACAGCTTGCTTCGCAGGGTCACTACTCCCTTGGTTGTAAGCAACATTTTCACCAGCTGCTTTGTAGGTAATACCGATCGCTTTCAAGCGCTCTTGAATTCCACTATGTCCAAAAGCGACTTTACCGCTAGCCATATTCTGACTGTGAATCCTGGCTTGATTATCGATGGCAGAATTACGAGTCAGGACTGGTAGCCCTTTAGAAGCTCTATAACTATTAATTTGACTGAAAACCGACTGTTCTATAGCAGCAGTGTTGATGGTAGATTGTGCAATCTCAACAGTATCACTTGATATATGTGAAGACTTCGGCATGAAAGTTGGGTCTGTTATAGAAGTAGCGATCGCTCCACTACTGAGAAAAAGAGTTCCTAAACCAATGCCGTAGATTGTTGTTCTAATCATTTGCTGAAAGTAAACTTCCAGACCATCTAACCAGACTATTGTTGATTGAACAACTTGGTTATAGGTCTATATACCTTTGGTTATGGTGCTATCGGTTCAAAAACTACCAGGAAACTTTTAAATTTACAATCTTACAGAAAAATTGTGCTGTCCGTAGATAATTTTCTTCTAGCTTTAGGAAGATTATTTATATTTTGGATTTTAGATTTTAGATTTTGGATTGAGAGTTTCTTTCTGAGATTTTCGCCAAATGTACAATTTTTTACTCAAACCTCTACCTCAAAAACGGAAACGCACAAATTATAACATTTTCAAAAATATTTGCCAAATATAAATAACCTGTAGGGGCGTACATCTGTACGCCCCTACAACATATCTATCTTTTGTGAACTGGTATTACGAGTATGGAGTCAATCCAAAATCCAAAATCTAAAATCCAAAATTGTTTTGTATTAATCTTGGCTGAGAGTTTGTAACTCTTCCTGGACGACACGCAACACCCGGGCGATGTATTCTGCACGCCACTTTTCCCGCTCATTAATTACTTTGGCATCAGGTTCATAACCTTCAATTTCAGTAACCGATAAAATACCTTTAACCTCTAGCAATCGTTCAATGGTGTCCAGGCGATCGCGCAGCACGGACACCTCACCAGTCAAAGCCATAACCATCGCCAACAATTTATCAATTTGCGAATTTTCTAAGTAAACTGGTCGCTTACCCTTGGCTGTTTTCGGCATCCTAACTCCAATTCTCCAAAAACGAGGTTACACAACAAAAGAAGGAAACCCAGATAAAATCTGACTTCCTCAATTACGAATTACGAATTAATCTACTTACTTGGTTGCAGCAACCACAAACCAAGTGCCAAAACTCTTAGACTTATCACCTTGAGCTTTCCATGCCCCATTAGGAACAAATTTCTCAAATGTCTTATCTGCTGCAAAACCAGCTTCAGTAGCTAGCGCCACCAAATCTAAATCGCGTACAGCACTCCAGAAGGGTTCGTTGTTGTTAGCAGTTTCCCAATCAAAAACAAACTGTGTATAGGCATCCATGTGACGATACAGGGGTGCTTCTACATGAATCATCATCCCGCCGGGACCTAGTAGACGATAAGATTCTTCCATTACTTGACGGACGGCTGGCGGCGGAATTTCATGTAGCAAAATGTGAGAAACCACTAAGTCAAAAGATTCATCCGGAAAGTTAGTGTGATCGGCATTTTGCTGAGAAAAGTGTACGCGTTTGCCCAAAGATTCGGCTCTTGCATGACCGTAACGCAGCATAGCTGCACCTATATCTATGGCGTGGACTTCTGCATCTGGGTAACCATCTACATAGGGTAATGTACTATGGCCGACAGAGCATCCCATATCGAGAATTTTTCTCGGTCGAAAATCGGGATACTCTGGCAGAAGATAGTTTTGGACTATGGATAACCCCATGTCATCGTTGAGTGGTCCCAACCAACCCACACCATAAACATAAGCGCCGCGATCGTAAGTTGCGCCAGCGGCTACATCATCAGCGGTAAATTCGCCGTGATATCCTCCAGGCATACAGTGAATATCTACAGCTTTTTGATGAGTAGGTGTTTGAAAATTCGGGTCGAGGGTTAAAGTACCTAGTTCACTACCTTTGTCTTTAGCCCGTTCAATCAACTCTGGCAGTTGTCTATCAACGCTGGCATTTACAGCATCCCATAACATTTCTTGGCTAATCCGCTTCAGGGCACTAGTCCAGCTGTAGTAGGGTTCGTGCTGCATTACTTCCCGAATTTCATAACGATTTTGGGGAGGACGCTGATGTTCTTGTTCAAACTTCGGCTTGGCTAATTTTTCATAAATTACTTTATTGCCAGGAGAGAGATTCCGGAAAATGTGCAGTTTTAAACTTTGGACAAACTCTTGGCGTGCCAACTCGTCTTGAGTGGTTTTCGGTAGCATAGCATGTTGCAATTGTTGATCCATTGTTGCTTTTTGCCTGTATTTTACGTATATTTATCTAGAAATTATTTAAAAACTTGGCTACTGTTTGCACATCCTTGTCACCGCGTCCAGAGCAGTTGATGATAATCCGAGGACTGCCGGATAGTTGGGGACATAGGGTTTCCAAGTAGGCGATCGCATGAGCTGTTTCCAATGCCGGGATAATCCCTTCCAATTTCGATAATCGCTGGAATGCTGCCAAAGCCTCTGCATCCGTCACGCTATAGTATTCGGCGCGACCAATATCCTTTAAATAGCTATGTTCTGGTCCCACACCGGGATAATCTAACCCTGCACTGATTGAGTGTGCCTCAATGATTTGTCCATCCTCATCTTGCAGCAAATAGCTCATTGCTCCGTGCAATACACCAACTCGCCCTTTTGTCAAGGTAGCTGCGTGTTTTTCGGTGTTGACACCTTCTCCGGCTGCCTCAACTCCAATTAACCGTATCGAAGGTTCATTGAGAAACTCATAAAATAGTCCCATAGCATTGGAACCACCACCTACACAAGCCATAAGGATATCAGGCAATCCACCCCATTTTTCCATTGCTTGGGCGCGAGTTTCCTGACCTATGACTGCATGGAAATCACGTACCATCATTGGGTAAGGATGAGGCCCTGCTACTGAACCCAGGATGTAGTGGGTAGTTTCCACATTCGTCACCCAATCCCGAATTGCTTCGGAGGTGGCATCCTTGAGGGTTCCCGTTCCTGCTTCCACCGGGCGTACTTCTGCCCCCATTAACCGCATTCTCAAGACATTCAAGGATTGGCGTTCCATATCATGAACGCCCATATAAATTACGCATTCGAGTCCAAAACGAGCGCAAACCGTGGCTGTGGCAACTCCATGTTGTCCAGCACCGGTTTCGGCAATAATTCGCTGTTTGCCCATGCGCTTTGCCAACAATACTTGACCAAGGGCATTATTAATTTTGTGAGCGCCAGTGTGATTTAAATCTTCACGTTTTAAGAAAATTTGTGGCCCGGTGCGATCGGGACGGGCATAGTGAGCAGTCAGGCGTTCAGCGAAATACAATGGTGTGGCACGTCCTACATAATCCCGCAACAACTGCTGTAGTTCTGCTTGAAACCCAGGATCGTTGCGGTACTGCTGATAAGCTGTTTCTAATTCAGCAAGAGCAGGCATTAGCGTTTCAGATACATATTTACCGCCAAAGCGTCCAAAGCGACCTAGTGTATCGGGAACTTGAGCAGTTGAGTTTGTAGAGAGGGGAGTAGTAGTCACAGGCTGATTTTGATGAGGGAAATGACTTAATTATATAACTCATGAAATTTTTCTAACCCTTTTGTGTTTCCTTTGGACTCAAGCTCTTGCCTAATTAACGTCCCTGGATATTGGTTTTATGACTTGTGCGAATATCAAGCCACCTTAAACCTTCAGAATCTGTCTTTGCATGAAGGCAAACGCCCACAAAAAATGATTTTTCCTCACTTGCTCCCAAAGGTGGATATTCAGAAAAAATTTGTTTAATAACTAGTTAGGCCGCCAGAGTGTTTGGGAATACTGAGCTTGTATTTCGAAAATCAGGGTACGCAAGAGCCTGCGCTGATCTCAACCTGTATCTCTAGTCAAAGATTTGACAATGACGAATGAACCTCGGCAGCAAATGTAGATTGATGAATTATGCCTGTTTCCTACGATCTAAATTTAGTAGCTCTCTCGGTTATAATCGCTGTTCTCTCCGCTTATACAGCTGTGGATCTAGCAGAACGAATCGCAACGGCTAAAGGGTGGTCTTCGATTGGTTGGTTGATTGGTGGTGCAAGTTGCTTTGGAATTGGTATCTGGTCGATGCATTTTGTTGGTATGTTGGCGTTTCATCTAACCGTACCAATCAGTTATGACTTTTTGATTGTTTTAGTTTCTGTCTTACCTGCAATTTTGTCGTCAGGGTTTGCCCTATGGATTGCTAGCCGTAAAACGCTTCAGATTCCTAACCTGCTAGGTGCAAGCCTAGTAATGGGGACGGGCATCACTACCATGCACTATACAGGCATGGCTCTCCCCTAGAGGATGCAACTTGAATGCTCATTAGCTTTAGCCAATGTCTCGCAAGGAAGTTAGCATCAACTGAATGAGACAGTGTTATATGATAGTCGTATGACCTACAGTTGAGCAATTGTTGTTGCTGTTCCCGAACTTTAAGATTTAATCTTCCACTGCGTTGAAATTTTTCTTAATCAATATTTTATGTCTTCTTCTAATTCCAAATCTTCCGATAAAAACTTTATCTACCGCGAATTTGGCAACGATAACTCTGCCGCTACAGAAAGACCAATTCCAGAATTACCCCCACAACAACAAAATCTCAAAGTACAAGCTTCCCGCAAAGGACGCAAGGGGAAAACCGTCACCGTGATTAGCGGTTTTCAAGCCAAACCAGAAACTTTAGCAGATTTGGTCAAACAGTTGAAAACTCAGTGTGGTACAGGTGGGACAATTAAAGACAACGAAATTGAAATTCAAGGCGACCACAAGCAGAAAATTGTCGAGATTTTGACTAAGCTTGGTTACAAAGCTAAAATCAGCGGTGGCTAGTCTTGAGTGAGTGCGGTTTACCGCATCCCAACCCCAATCTAGATTAAGAGGGTCAATGTTATCTTTGAGAAGTATAAATATGCTTGAACAGTGGTGAATAACTAGCCCGACAAGCTGTATTAGATGAGATTAATAGGAGGTTTAAATGGATTTAGTTCGGATTCTGTGTGCAATTTTCGTACCCCCTTTGGGAGTTTTTTTGCAAGTAGGTTTTGGTATAGACTTTTGGATTAATATAGTTTTAACGCTTTTTGGTTACATTCCTGGCATTATTCATGCAGTGTGGATAATTGCTAAGAAATAAAATTCTTTGTAGGGTAAGTTGGATGTACCAATTTCGGCGTTAAAGATGCTGAAGAAGATTTCCGTAGAGGTAATTCATGAATTGCCTCTACAAAATGATTAACGCAAAAGTTAAAAGAAAGAAGAATAAAATCGTCTTACTGAATTAGTTATCAGAATTGAAATCATAACTGATGATGAGTTGATTTTCTTACCATCGTTTTTATCTGTAAAGTATTTCTGAGGCAAAATATTAGCGGATGCTCTCAATCTTCAAGCAATAAATATCGGATCTCTGATTGAGAGAATACGCTACTAATCTTGGTTAATCAGGTAATTATAGTTACTCCTCCCGTATCTAAATCGTAACGACCTCCGACAATTTTTAATTTACCGGACTGTAAACGCTCAGTTAAGAGCCGCGATCGCTTCAGTCGTGTAATTTGATATTGCACATTCGCAATCACAGCATTCTCAACCGCGTCCCCTGGCTGAAGTTTGGCACTTTTGACCACTGGCTTAATCGCCTCAACAAAGCTACCAATATCACCGAGTAACGCTTCATTTTTCACAGCGGCGGTTACGGCTCCACATCGCTCATGACCCAGCACCATCAGCAGTGGTGTACCTAATAAAGTAACGGCATATTCGATACTACCGAGGGATTCTGGCGTGGCAATATTTCCGGCGAGGCGAACATCAAATATGTCTCCGATACCCTGGTCAAAAATAATTTCTGCGGGTACTCGTGAATCCGCACAACTGAGGATAGTTGCAAACGGATGTTGCGCTTGAGCAACTTCCTGCAACCGAGCCGCAGATTGATCGGGATATTGGGGTTGATGCTGAACAAACCGCTGATTTCCCTCTATCAGTTTTTGCAATGCGTCCTCGGGACTGAGATTTTGAGGAGGCAATTCGGCAGCTTTGGCCTGTTTAACTTGACAGACAAAATCGCTGGCGGTTAGCATTATCCCAAATGCTCCTGTGACCCCTAACTTTAAAAAGTCACGACGTTCTATGAAATGCTTCATTGGATTTATATTATTTTATAATGATGCAACACACTTCATCGAGCGAATTTCCATTACGTCGGAGACGTAACAAGTTCCCCCAAACTTATTAAGCACTGGTCTAATGTTTTCGACAACACGCTTGATTTCTTCTGGCATACAAAACGCGATGATGTAAACATTATCAAGCATCGTCATGTCTAAATCTTCCGTCGTTCCTCGTAATCCTTTGCCAGCAACATTTCGGATTACAGCATGACCATGTACACCAGACTTGTCTAGAGTATCTAAAATTTTGCCAAGCTCAAAAGAGTTGGCGATAATTTCTATCTTTTTAACTAGATGCATGTTATTACCTCCAAAACATGTTAATTCCGTAGAGATATAACGGAATTCCCACAATAATATTGAACGGAAATGTAACTGCTAGAGCTGTAGAAACGTACAGGCTTGGGTTTGCTTCTGGAACAGTCATCCGCATAGCAGCTGGCACAGCAATGTAAGAAGCACTGGCACACAATACCGCGAACAAGAGCGAATCACCCTGAGGCATATTGATGAATTTGGCGATCGCCAACCCAATGCCTGCATTAACTATTGGAATTAGTATGGCAAATAAAATCAGAAAAACTCCCGTTTTTTGCAAGTCTTTAATTCTCTTGGCAGCCACTAGTCCCATATCTAGAAGAAAGAAGCTGAGAACACCATAAAACATCCCCTGAGTAAAGGGTTCTAAAGTCTTCCCACCACGTTCTCCTGTTAAGAAGCCTATTATCAGGCTACCAACCAAGAGAAAGACTGAACTGTTAAGAAATGCTTCTTGCAAAACTTCTCCCCAAGCAAACTCTCGCTTTTCATCTACGGAGAATAAATTCACTAGGATCAGACCAACGATGATGGCTGGAGATTCCATCAGGGCAAGGGCTGCTACCATGTAGCCATCAAAGCCAATACCAAGCTCGTTCAGAAAGGAGCTAGCGGTGATGAAGGTGACAGCACTGATAGAACCGTATGTTGCAGCGATCGCCGCAGCATCGTAAATAGCTAGCTTCAGCTTGAGGATAAAAAACGTGTAAACGGGGACAAAACAAGCCATCAACATGGCTACTGCAAGTGTCAGAACTACTTCCTGAGTGATTCCGCTTTTGACGAGTTCTACCCCTCCTTTAAAACCAATCGATAATAGTAGATAAAGCGAAAGCAGTTTCGGCACTGGTGGAGGAATTTCTAGATCTGACTTGACAAAAACGGCAGTCATACCTAAAAAGAAAAACAGGACTGGCGGATTCAGGATGTTGGATACTATCAAGCTAACATCCATTTCCACCCCTCCTGATACTGGTAAAGTTGGGAATTAAAACAATTTCTCATCTGAAAAAATTTAATGGCTCGATCATGATGTATCGTGTCTTGTTACCCAATGTCAATCGGGCAATGAAAAACTCCACCCGCGAGGGATGGAGTTTTTGGGAGTGGGGAGTGGGGGAGATGAGGGGGATGAGGGGGATGAGGGAGTGTGGAAGGAGATTATAAAAAAGCTTCCCACACCTGAGAATGCCCCACTCCCTACTCCCCACTTTCACCAGCCATTTTTGGCTTGACAGAGTACTACTCTATATTCCATTCCAAAAGCAAGGGGCAGTTATGCAATTGCCATTCCAAGGTTGAAACGTTCAAATCTTTGATTAATCCAGTACTGATATTTAGTACCCAGCCATGAACCATAGGCGCTTTTGGCGTATAAAGTACCTGACGCATGATCGAAGTTTGGTAAAGATTTTTCACTTGCGCCGCAACGTTCATTTCCGCCAAACGGTTCAGACGTTCTTCTCTTGTTGGTAAGGCATCAATTTCTGTTTTTTTCTGCAAATACAATTCCCGAATTGGATTTACCCAGTTATCAATAATGCCGATGGTTTTCCATTCTAAAGCCGCCTTAATTCCTCCACAATCGTAGTGACCACAAACGATAATGTGTTCTACTTTCAGATGTAGAATTGCATATTCTAAAACTGCTAAAAAGTTAATATCTGTCAGAGAAACTTGATTAGCAATATTACGATGTACAAATAACTCTCCTGGTTCTGTACGGGTAAAGTTTGTTAAGGGCAAACGACTATCAGAACAACCGATATACAGAAAGGGTGGTGTTTGTCCGCTAGATAGTTCTTCAAAGTAATTCGGGTTTAGAGCCAGTTTCTCGGCAACCCAAGCCTGATTATTTCTGAAGAGTTGATTAAGGCTGTGATATTTCATTCTTTCATCAAATTTGAGAGAGAATTTTTTGAAGAAGAATTCAGAATGGGCTACGCCCCGCTGCGCTAACAGGAGTCAGTTCTACTGAATACCTAACTCAATTCTGATGACTGATGCTTTGATTCTGTATTTTATAGATATTTTAGCTGATTTATATTTATTTATAAAGCAATATTAAATTCTTCAGATATAAAATTTTTCTAAAGCTGAAAATTAGGATTTTTGTATAAATTTAGATCGCCGATTTTTAATCTTTATATATAGCAATTCTCATTTGAATGAAGTAGGGTAGCACAGCTGTGCTACCCTATGAAGATCTATTTTTTCTGTACCTCACGTTTGTCGGGAAACGCTATAACCTTACTTAATTATTTTTAATCAACAAGATACCCGAATTATTAAATAATTCGGGTATCTCAATTTGAAAATTTTCACAAATACAATAGGATTGCCAGAGCATGTCTAGATATTTTTACAGAGCAGACAAACTTAAGTGTAAAGCTAACGTAACAAGGATGGAAAATTCCAGGTTGAAACATTTAATACCACTTGGAAAAATGATTGTGATAGATGGATTCACAGAACCCTTTAAAAGAAATCAATTCTCAATCCAAAATGGTATCAGTTTCAATCAGGGGCAACAACTTTGCTACCGTTATGATGGTTGATTGACCAACGGTGATCGACACCCAGAGAAGAAAACTGACAAATTTCTTCTAGTCGTTTTTGTTGCACGGCGGCTTTCCGCAGAGTAATAATTAGCTGATTCACCTGATGCCGTAAATCGGGATTATCGTTTACTGCTGACATTGTTTGTCTTTCTAAAAGTTGAAGTATAAGTTCGTAGTGGATAGGTGAAGGTAGGGGAATTTGCTCCATGAAGTTAGAGTTTAATTTCAAATTTGGGATTTTTTATGAGTCAGAGTTTGTCTCTTGTTAATGAATTGTTACATAAGAAATAACTAATTGTTTAGGGCTTTGATTTCCCTAGCGATGAAGATTTGGCAAAGATATTGCTGGTATTAGGCAGCAAAATGCTGTATATCCACGTATAGTATGCCCAATTGCTTAACTTTTATGTGCAGTGACCCTGCAAACAGCAGGGTGAGTGTTTTTTTAGAAATTCCTGGGCAACAGAGGAGCGATCGCAGCGCCGGGATCTGGTTGTTTGACTAAAGATTCTCCAATGAGTACAGCGGATGCACCTGCTTGAACTACCAAACTCAAGTCATCTGGTTTGTGTAGTCCCGACTCGCTGACAACTAGGATGTTTTTCTGTTGCAATTGGCTACCTCTTGCAGCCAAAAGTTGGCAAGTAGTTTCGAGGTCAACAGAAAAATCTTCCAAATTGCGATTGTTGATTCCGACCAAGGAAACCCCATCTAAGGCTAACACACGGTCAAGTTCTGCCAAACTGTGGACTTCAATCAAGGCAGCCATTTTCAGGTTGTTGGCAATTTTCAGGAAGTATTGTAAGTATTGATCGTCCAGGATAGCCGCAATCAACAAAATGGCATCAGCACCTTGAATTCGTGCCAAGTACATCTGGTACGGATAGATGATAAAATCTTTGCACAGTAGGGGCAAATCTACCGCAGCGCGAATCTTGGCTAAGTTGTCAAAGCTGCCCTGAAAAAATTTGGCATCTGTCAAAACAGAAAGACAGCTAGCACCACCTTGCTCATAGGATTGGGCGATCGCTACTGGATCAAAATCTGCTCGTAAAACCCCTTTGCTGGGAGAAGCTTTTTTCACTTCCGCAATTACCGCTGGCTTTGTTTTCCCTTGGCGCAAAGCCGCAACAAAATCACGGGTTGGTGGCGCGGAAAGTACCTGATGTTGCAATTCCCGTAAAGGTAACCTTTCCCGCATTTGGTCAACTTCTTGTTCTTTATGCCAGACAATTTCCTCCAAAATATTGTTTGGTTCTGAATTAGGCACGGCAGCCTGATAACGCAACATGGATACAGCAATAGCTGGGTTAGGCGAACGACGACGGATTTGCATAATTAGTCATTTGTCATTGGTCATTAGTCAGTGGTCAGTGGTCAGTGGTCATTTGTCCTTGTTTATTGACAAAGGACAAATGACAAAAGACAAAGGACTAAATGACGATCGCTCGTTTATAAGCTTCGTCTAGGACTTCTGAAAGTGTTGGGTGGGCGTGGACTAGATGGGCGAGATTTTGGACGGATTGACGGTTAGCGATCGCGGCTGACGCTTCGTGAATTAAGTCTGAGGCGTGGAGTCCGAAAATATGGACGCCCAAGACTTCTCCTGTGTCTTTGCGATAGATCACCTTGGCAATACCGTCGGCTTCATTTTCTGCTAACGCTTTGGAATTTCCTTTGTAATAACTCCTACTGGTGGCGATTTCAAAGCCTTCGGTTTGTCCCAATTCCTTAGCTGCTGTTTCTGTTAAGCCCACATAGCTAACCTCTGGGTGGGTAAACGCCGCTGCGGGGATGCTGCGATAGTCTACTATCTTCTCCCTGCCAACTATGTTTTCCACCGCGATGATGCCTTGAGCAGAGGCGGCATGTGCTAACATCATTTTGCCATTGGCGTCACCAATTGCCCAGAGATGCGGCACTACTTCGCCTGCTGACAATACTGCCATGCGATCGTCAACTGGGATAAAATTCCGGCGATCGAGTTCTACACCTACAGACTCTAAACCAAGATTTTTGGTCGCTGGGATGCGTCCTGTAGCCACTAAGCAAGCATCTACTTCGATGACCTCTACATCTTCTTTGGTTTTGAAATCTGCTAACTCAATGACCACCGGTGAACCGGGGATGACTTTTTTGGCGTATATCCCCACTTTGGTTTCAATATCGCGGGGAGTAATCAGCACTCGTTCAGCGAGTTTGGCAATGTCGCGGTCAAATCCTGGCATTAACTGGTCTAGGGCTTCAATCAAGGTGATTTCACAGCCCAAAGCTGAGTAAATATCAGAAAATTCCAAGCCAATGTAACCACTGCCAATAATTGCTACCCACTCTGGTAGTGATTCCAACTTTACACCTTGGTCGCTGGTGAAGACAGTTTTGCCGTCTACTTCAATTCCTGGAGGGACAAAAGGAATTGAACCAGGGGAAAGGATAATGTCTTTGGCTGTGATGGTTTTTTCGCCGCCGTCTCCAGCGATGGAGACTTTTTGTGTGCCGGCGATTTTTCCCCAACCTTTGATGATATCGACTCCCAGACGTTTGAGACTGTTAGTTAAGTCGCCTTGAATCTTTGAGACAAGATTGGTAGCATGATTGGCGATCGCTTGGCGATCAAATTCCACGCTACCAACTTGAATTCCCAGTGACTTGAGGTGGTGGGCATTTCGTAACTCCCGCACACGTCCAGATGCTGCTAACAGTGCTTTAGAAGGAATACAGCCGCGATTAACACAGGTTCCTCCCATATCAGCAGCTTCAATAATCGCTGTTTTTAAACCGCAACTCACGGCGTGTAGGGCTGCGCCATGTCCGCCCACACCAGCGCCGATAATTACTAAATCGTAATCAAATTCTTGACTCACGTTAGTTTCCCCGTGTGCTTCGCCTATTTATTCTCAACTTGACCGACAATCAACGCAACCCCTTTAACAGTTATCAGTTATCGGTTGTGAGTTTCGTCGCTGGGTTTAAGCCCCTATTACATAGTTACCAGCGATTGGCGATCGTTGAACACCAAAAACTGGTAACTGATTTCAATACCCCACCATACGGCTGATAACTGTTCACTGAATTTTACCTTTGGATGTTGCTAATTCACTCAAATTATGATTCAGGCCGCAATGGCTAAAAGATGGATGTTTTCAGTAATTATAATCAAATTCACATACTTATTTTTTTTATACTCAGAACTTACGCAAACAATAGCCAAAACCCTTATTTTCACGTAGGGGCAATTCATGAATTGCCCCTACAGCGTGTACTTTTGCGTAAGTCCTAATACTGCCAACGGAGTGGGGAGTGGGGAGAAGTTGCAGCAGTTTTTCCCCTGCGCCTCCACTTTCTTGTTCTGATTCCTGATTTCTGAATTCTGAATTCTGAATTCTGAATTCTTCTTTTTAATTTTGATTTTGATAGCGATCCTCAAGCATGACAGATGCTTGTCGCTTAGCGTGAATGTTTTTCATGTGCTTTTTCACGGTATTGATAGTTATGTAAAGCTGAGCGGCAATTTCTTTGTAGCTGTAGTTGTTTCTGTAGAGGAACCAAATTTCTGCTTCTCGCCGCGTCAGTTCAAATTTTTTAACTTCGGTGAGGGCGACATGTTTGAGACACTCGTATTTATTTTGTATGGTTACCAATAAACAAGGTAGATCAAATCCATCTAAATCAAGCAGTCTGACTCTAATCCGAAAAATATTTGATTTGTCAAGGACAATTTCATCTGAAAAAATAATCAATTTATCAGCAAGCCAAGACTGGTTGCTAAGTAATGATTCACAAAGATTCCAGATAGCTGGCGGGGCAAAATTATCGTGACAATTTTCTTGATTAAATTGACAACAAATTTGATGAGCAGATGCGTTAGCATGAAGCACTTTTCCAGCCTGATTTAAAATTAAAATACCATCCTCTAGCCCTTCGATTACTTCTTGCAAAAAATCCGCTCGCTTTGAGTCATAGTTAATATTTTCTCGCTGTTGGGTTTCAACTAATGTCTTCGTTAGAGTCATCATAAGAAGTATTTTAATATACAAAATGCTACTGAATTTGGGAATTTATGGTGTTGGGATATGCACCATGAATTTTGTAGATGGTTACGTAAATAAATTTGTTGAACATTAGAGTTAAACTAGCCTAACGAAATTAAATTTCAGTGTTAGTTTTGACAGAAAAATTCAAAAATACTTAAATTTAACAGGTTGCGTAGTTTTTTGGAATTAACTTAGGCATGATTTATATACAACTCTGAAATTGTCTATTTCGGAAGCCGCCTTTAATAGATTTACGATCGCCACAAAATATAATAATTATTTAAGTTGAAATAAAAATATACATACGTATATGCTTATGGTGATATTTGCTAGCAAATCTGAGTTATAAAGAACGTATTTATCATGTATGTAGTTTAGCAGCGATGAAAATTTTTGATTAAAATGCAGATGTCTACTAGGCGGCGTGCTGTCTACCTAAATTCAGTAAATAATCGATGAGTAATCAACTACAAGACTACAATCCCAGCGGCGTAGGTGAAATAAATGGCAACCTTTTCGGTTTACCATTCGATTACGAGTCTGCAAACTTGATTGTCTTTGGTGTACCGTGGGAAGTGACTGTTTCTTATGGCGCAGGTACAGCTAACGGGCCACAGCGGATTCTTGATGCTTCGACTCAATTAGATTTGTTCGATTTCGATCGCCCTGATGGCTGGAAGCAGGGAATTTTCATGGTGGAAATCCCCCAGAATATTTTAGAAAAGAACAAATATTATCGTGCCTTAGCGGCGAAAGTTATTGAAAGATTAGCCGAAGGTAAAGAACTCTCAGATACACCAGATTTAACGCCTGTGCTGACAGAAATCAATCAGGCTTGTCAACAAGTTAATCAATGGCTGTTTGAGAATTCTCAGAAAGCAATTAACAATGGTAAACGAGTCGCAGTCATTGGAGGAGATCACAGTTCGCCGTTAGGTTATTTCCAAGCATTAGCAGCTAAATACCCAGACTATGGGATTTTGCACATTGACGCACACGCAGATTTACGCGATGCCTATGAGGGATTTGAATTTTCCCATGCGTCTATTATGTTTAATGCCATGAAAATACCGCAAATTTCTAAGTTAGTGCAAGTTGGGTTGCGTGATATTTCTCATGATGAAGTGCAATTGATTGACGAATCTGATAGACGCATTGTTGCTTATTACGATGCTGCCATTAAACAAAAGCTTTACTCTGGCACAACTTGGGTTTATTTATGTCGAGAAATTATCAATCATTTACCTGAGTATGTTTATATTAGCTTTGATGTGGATGGTTTAGATCCAAAACTTTGTCCGAGTACTGGTACTCCTGTTCCAGGTGGGTTGGAATTAGAGCAAACATTTTGTTTGTTTCGGGAATTGGTAAATAGTGGCAGAAAAATTATTGGCTTTGATATTTCCGAAGTCGGTGATGGTGAGTGGGATGGCAATGTTGGGGCGCGGGTTGTTTATAAGCTGGCGAATTTGATGGATTTATCTCGGCAGAATTCAGGAGTCAGAATTCAGAATTCAGAATGAATTTGAGTAGAGACGTTGCATTGCAACGTCTCTACATCTTGATTCAGCAACGCCCGTAATTCGTAATTAGAACACGAATTGTCGAGTTCTGAACTGGACAATTGTACCTTTTTACTCGAATTGTCGAGTTCAAAAGGCGAACACTTGACCTTTAACCCTCGAAGTTGCACCTTTAACCCTCATCATTCCACCTCTGAACTTAAAGCTTGGGGCTTTGAACACCAATTGTCGAGTTCAAAAGGCGTAGGCGTATTCTGTCGGAGACATCGGTTTGTTTGTTTTGATAATTGGTCAAGCAAAGTCATACACTGGCGTTTCAAGAATACGCACGGGTTGCTGTTGGTTGTAAATAATCTGCTGTAACCGTTCTACTGTAGACGGGGAAAAAAATTGCTCTCCTGTCTTTGGATTCACCCGTGCAGGTACATTTTCAATTAAGTAAAATTTGCCATTCATCTCTAGGGTATAGGTTACTGTTTGTTCTAGTAGTGTTTCATTCGAGTTACTGCTCATCGTTGCTTCTCCTTCGGGTAAAGTCATTGTTCCAGAGGTTGGAGTCAGGCTGGTAAACGGTGATGATTTTGATTAATGGGCGAGACGGATAGCTACAGTGAACGTGAAGAGGTCGGTTTGCTTGCGTCAAGCCACTAATCAAACAGCTAGGACCATATTTATCATTAGGATAGTCTTCAATAACTTGACCACTGCTAATTGCCTCCTTCAATTCTTGTACGCGAATGCCACGCAGGATAGATTGGTCAACAGCGTGTTTGGAGAACTCAAATTGATCTTCAGCTATTTTGCGACGAATTTCTGCAAGCATTGTTGACATACAACTATTTTATTTAATGCGTAGGCGTAGCCCAACCCAAGCATCGCTTGCACGCGAGGTCACTTTGCTTTGAGCATCCGTAATCAAGACAAACCTGTATCTACGAACAAAGAGGCAATTTTAACAGGTTACCACTGAGGATGCGATCGCCACAAACGTAAGAGGCGCGATCAATCGCGCCTGGATTTGACGTTAAGTTGGCAGCAATGACAGCTGTGCTACACCACGAAGACCTCTACTTCACGCATTAGTTTTGACTCTCACCGGACTAAAGTCACGGTGATTCAAACTGTTGTTCCGAATGAGGCTAAAGCCATCATTCTCCACAGTTATCTTTCAAGGGATTAACCCTGTGGGACAGTCAAAAGTCCCCTACCGTACTTGGCTAAACTAACGTGGTTTAGCTGTGACGTTACCTATTTTTCTTTTGCCTTTCGGAGTCCACATATTTCACAATTTCAGAACGCTCCCAATCCTGCTATTATTTGCCAGTGGTATAGGCGACGATTAACACGGCTGACTTACTGTGCGGGAGTTTCACCCCTACTAGAATTGTTCAACGCGCTGCGGTTATTCCTACTCGTGTTTCTCTATTTTTACCACACACTGGTAGCTTAAAAGCCACCAAATAGTTTTCATCCCTGGACTGAAGTCACAGGGTTTTCAACATAGTATCCCTTATAAAATTAGTATCCTGGGCTGATTCTTTTTTCTCACAGGGAAATCTTGAGGAATATTGTAATATCAATATTTAATCTGCAATCTGCCATCATGAAACACCTTGAAGGTAAAGTCACATTAGTCACAGGCGCAACGCGGGGAATTGGTCGGGGAATTGCCATTGGCCTCGGTGAAGCAGGGGCAACTGTCTACATTACTGGTCGCAGTTTAAACAATTCCTATGCCAATGATGATATTTCCGGCACTCTCACTGAAACGCAATTAGCCGTTGAACAAGCCGGTGGTGTATGCATTCCCGTGCAAGTAGATCACAGCAATGATGAGCAGGTGCGTTTGCTCTTTGAACGCATCCAAGATGAGCAAAATGGACGACTCGATTTGCTGGTAAATAATGCTTACTCCGGAGTCAAGGCAATAAGAGACGCTTATGGGCGTCCTTTTTGGGATGGTGAGCCAAGTATTTGGGATGCTTGCAACAATGTTGGTCTTCGTAGTCACTATGTAGCGAGTATTTTTGCTGCCCGGATGATGACTAAGCGTAAGTCTGGACTAATTTGCACTATTTCCTCTTGGGGCAGCATGTCCTATCTATTTAATACAGCATATGGTGTTGGGAAAACAGCCTGCGATCGCCTCGCCGCTGATATGGCTGTTGAACTCAAGCCCTATAATGTCGCTTCGGTTTCCATTTGGCCGGGTATTGTTGGGACTGAGCATATTTCCCAGATGGCATCTGAAGTCAGCCAAACAAATACTACTGACCAAAGAAACTCATTTTTCAGTAGCCGTTATAACTGGGAAACTCCCTTGTTTACTGGTCGAGCGATCGCTAAACTGGCTGGCGATCCAAATATCATGCGTCGCACAGGACGCTTGCAAATTGTTGCCGAACTCGCTAGCCAATATGGAATTGTAGATGAAAATGGCGTAGGCGAAGCCCGTCGTAGACATCGGCCTGCGTCGTTACGCTCTCTACGTTTTGTGCTGCCGGCTGCATTGCCCGTACTGATAAACTACTCAAGGCTCATACCCGATATTAAAGTGCCGTGGTCGCTGTTACTACTGAATGCCCTGAGTTCACCTAAAGTTTAAAGGGTAGGGGGCATGGGGCATTGGGTAAGAGTTATAGCAATTTGCTGTTGAATCGAGTAGGGTAGCACAGCTGTGCTACCCTACAATCGTTTAATTTTCTTTGGGTGTATTCCATTCAATTGAAAACCGCTATAGAAAACTGGGTTCATCCACCTCTGAACTCCATTAATGAGTATTTGAACTGGATTAATCCACCTTTGAACTCCATTAATGAGTATTTGAACTGGATTAATCCACCTCTAAACTCCATTAATGAGTATTTGAACTGGATTAATCCACCTCTGAACTCCGTTAACGAGTATTTAAACTGGATTAATGCAACTTTTATACTCCTGAATCAAGAATCGTCAGTTGGGTTTCATTCCTCTGCCCCATGCCCAAAATAAACTATCCTGAGATATATAAAACTTTGTATCCTGTGTTTAATAAGCTTTAATATTTCTTTTAAAACTGGTGCAAGAAGATTTTAGGTTAATTGTTGATTTAGTTTCAGTTTTGGCGGTTGCAGCCTGTGGCGGACTGTTAGCGGCACTTTTGCGGCAACCTGTACTGCTGGGGTATCTCATTGGCGGGATGATCGTCGGCCCGGCTGGACTGGGAGTGATTAAAGAAGTTATTCAAGTTGAGACTCTGGCACAGTTCGGGGTGGCGTTTTTATTATTCGCTTTGGGTGTAGAATTTTCCTTTGCGGAACTCAAGAAAGTAAAGGCGATCGCTCTGGGTGGAGGTGGACTCCAGATTGCTTTGACGATTTTGGTTACGGTTACGGTATGCGGGTTAACTGGTGCCTGGGGAACGTTACCTGCTAAGGGGATGTTTTTGGGCTGTATTCTCTCGTTGTCTTCCACGGCGGTTGTCCTCAAGTCGTTGATGGAACGCAATGAAACAGAAACGCCCCACGGACAAGTGATGTTGGGTATTTTGGTAGTCCAGGATTTAGCGCTGGGCTTGATGTTGGCAGTCTTACCAGCCCTCAACCAACCCCCAGAAACCATTGGCATCGCCGTACTCACAGCGCTGGCGTCCATTGCTTTATTTGCCCTCGGCGCGATCGCAGCAGGGATTTGGCTGATACCGCCTTTGTTGCGACTCTTAGCTCGTACTGAAAGCAAAGAACTATTTTTATTAGGCGTTGTAGCTTTATGTTTGGGCATCGCCCTACTGACAGAGTATTTGGGGCTGTCCATTGAAATGGGGGCGTTTGTCGCCGGGTTGATGATTTCGGAGGTGGAATACGCCGACCAAACCCTGACTTACGTGGAACCGTTGCGAGATATCTTTGCCAGTTTGTTTTTCGCTGCCATTGGGATGTTAATTGACCCGGTGTTTTTGTGGAAGAACCTGGAATTGATTTTAGGGTTGGTGGCAATAGTTTTTGTGGGTAAGTTTCTGATTATCACCCCCCTAGTGAAACTGTTTCGTTATCCTTTGAAAACAGCCATAATCGCCGGTTTGGGATTGGCGCAAATTGGGGAATTTTCCTTTGTTCTCGCCAGTGAAGGGCAATCCTTGGGGCTGGTGTCCCGACGGATATATTTACTGATTTTGGGAACCACAGCTGTCACCCTCGTGCTAACCCCATTTGTTCTGCGGTTTGTGCCATTTTTATTTACGTTCGCCGAATCAATGCCCTGGTTGAAACCGTATTTAGCAGAAGACCGGCCACGGGATATGTCAGAAGATTTACCTTCAACAAATCATGTGGTGGTTTGTGGCTATGGGCGAGTGGGTAAAAATTTAGTGAAGTTGTTGCAGCAACATGACCTACCTGTGGTAGTGATTGACCAATCAGAAAGTAGAATTCAGCAGTTGCGTGACGCTGGGGTATCTTATGTTTATGGCAATTGTGTGAGTTTACATGTTCTAGAAACTGCCGGAGTCAATCATGCCAAAGGAATGGCGATCGCACTTCCTGACCCCATGAGTACCCGTCTTTGCTTGAAACGTGCTTTGGAATTGTATCCAGAATTAGATTTAGTTGTGCGCGCTACCCACAACAGAGATATTGAAGTGCTGTATCAACTGGGAGCCAGAGAAGTGGTGCAACCAGAGTTTGAAGCCAGTTTAGAAATGGTCACTCATTTATTAACTGGCTTAGGCTTTTCCCAAGCTGTAGTCCAACGGGAAATGCAGCAAATCCGCAACGATCATTATTTAGAGTTGCGACCAGAACGTTCTGCTACTCAAGTTGCCTACGATTTGCGCCAAGCAACTCAGGATTTAAATCAGCGCTGGTATCCTCTACCATCTGGTTCGCCTTTAATTGGCATGAGTTTAGAAGAAGCCGATATGCGCTATCTAACGGGAGCAACTTTGATGGCAATTCGCCGTGCTAACGGCGATGAAATCGATTATCCCAGTAATCAAACTCGTTTAGAAGATGGCGATCGCTTGCTGGTAGTAGGAGCAGATGAAGAAGTGGCAGCTTTAGCAGAATTCGCTAAGGGACAAGCAGCTATTCCCGGAGAAAATAGTGCTTGTCAGTGGTTGACAGTGAATACTGACTCTCCAATGCTGGCTAAAACTCTTGCAGATTTGGGTATTAGCAAACAATACGGCGTACAAGTGCAAGCAATCCGGCGCGATGGTAAATTTATCCGCTATCCCGATGAGAGCATGGATTTGCGAATGGGTGACCAACTATTGTTGTGCGGTAATTTGACAGGTTTGAGTCAACTAGAACAGTTATTTGGCCTCCCAAATTCAGTACCCCTTTCTCTCCCCGTGGTGAAAGCTGGGGAAACAGAAGCGTTGAAAGAGTTTTTACCTGCCGATACTGTGACGGAATGAGTGAGATTACTTATAAGTTTCTCAACTGCTGATTGGAAAGTGCGATCGCTGGAAATACTTGTCAATTTATACTTAAGTTCATAGCAATCGCATTTCACTTTAGTTTATCCAGGAGCGATCGCACACCATCTTTATTAATTAGTAGGTGATAATCCTTTGAGATATATTAAGAGTTGTGCGATCGACAGAAATAGTTAGAGGATAAAGCAATTGAGTAATCTAGATAAAGTTTTAGATGCGGCAATGACTCTTCCTTTAGAGCAGCAAGAAATCCTGGTACAAATTCTCAAAAAGCGAATTATTGAAAGTCGGCGCGATCAAATTGTCTCAGATGCAGCAGTTTCCATTGCTGAATTCCAAGCAGGTAGGCTCAAAGTCCAAACTGCTGCCCAAACAATTCAAGAATTAAGGGAATATCTCAACAACCCAAATCCTGCTGATGTATAGATTAGTTGTCAGTAGTAAGTTTAAAAGAGCTTTCCGAAAATTTGCTCGTCGTAATCCTGACTTACAAACCAGAATAGAAGAAACTATTACCGCTATGGAGAATGATATATTTGCTGCTAACTTGGGTACTCACAAGCTAGATGGCAAGCTATCAAGTTTACTCTCCTGTTCTTGTGGATATGATTGCCGCATAGTATTCTCACTGCAAACTGATGATGAGAGTGGAGAACAAGTTGTTCTTTTGCTGGATGTTGGTACTCATGATGATGTTTATTAGTTCAATACAACCATAGAAGCCCATTAACCCAAAACTGCGATCTTGCTGACAGACATGGGTTTACAGGTAAATATTTGAAAAAGAATTCAGAAGTCAGAATTCATAAATCAGAATCAATCAGGTAGGAATTCAACCGTTACCTGATTGAAGACCATTAGTTCAAGCCCTCTTCATTGAATCTTAAGTTTTTGGTTTAATATAAGCGATCGCTTGTTTCCAAATAGTGGTTTGCTGGCTGTTTTCATCTACAATGCATACACAATGTGGGTCTTGCCATAAAATCCTCCCTGTGATTACATCGCCAGTCAGCAACTTGAACTCTGCTGGGGTTGTTTGTTTAATCAGGCTTTGAACTTGTCTAATACTAGGCAAAGAGGTGTCAAATTCAGTAATCATAGTCATTAGTCATTAGTCATTGGTCATTGGTCATTGGTCATTGGGCATTGGGCATTGGTTATTCACAAATGACAAAAGACAAGTGACCAATGACAAAACACAAATATAATTTATTGATTTTGCAAATGGCAATCGAATTTACTAAGTATCATGGTCTAGGCAACGACTTTATTCTGATTGACAATCGCTCGTCTTCTTTGCCTGTAGTGACTCCAGAGGAAGCTATTAAGTTGTGCGATCGCCATTTTGGTATCGGTGCTGATGGTGTAATTTTTGCCCTACCTGGCGAAAAGGGCACTGATTACACCATGCGGATTTTCAACTCCGATGGTTCGGAACCAGAAATGTGTGGTAACGGCATTCGCTGTTTAGCCGGCTTTTTGGCAGACTTAGAGGGTGAATCCCGCAATCAAGACTCATATCGCATTCATACCCTGGCTGGTGTGATTACACCCCAAATTCTACCTAATGGTCAAGTGAAGGTAGATATGGGTTCACCCAGGTTACTTGCTGCTGAAATTCCTACTACCCTTACACCCGCCCAAGAAAAAGTCATTAATCAGCCCTTAGAAGTGGCAGGGCAAACTTGGGAAGTCACCTGTGTAAGTATGGGAAATCCTCACTGCATTACCTTTGTGGAAGATGTCGCCGCAATTGAGCTAGAAACCATAGGCCCAAAATTTGAGCATCACCCAGTTTTTCCCCAACGCACAAATACTGAATTTATTCAAGTAGTGCGCCACGATTATCTGAAAATGCGCGTCTGGGAACGAGGCGCAGGGATTACCTTGGCTTGTGGTACTGGTGCTTGTGCTTCTTTGGTGGCTGGTGTGTTAACTGGAAAATGCGATCGCACTGCCACTGTAGAATTACCAGGGGGGCTATTACAAATTGAATGGTCAGAAATCGACCAACGAATTTACATGACAGGCCCAGCTGAACGGGTATTCACAGGTAAACTTTCTCAAGTCTCCAGTTCTGAGTCCTAAGTCAACTCGTAGGGTAGCACAGCTGTGCTACCCTACCAGATTTTGTATCCAAATAACAGGGATTTACCCTCTGCCCCCTGCCCCCTGTCCCTCTGCCTCTGGTGTGACTTTCTCATTCTCCCGTCCTACTCTGTTGAAACCCCTAAGTTGTCGAGTTGGATCTTTGTCAGTTCCTCCCATTTTCCCGCGAGACCAACCCATGTGACGGGTGTAACTACCTAGCAAGTTTTGGGCAATTAACTCTTCGGAGTCAACTCGATCGTCGACTTCGGCGTGAGGCGACACATAAAGAGCATCCACAGGACAATACAGTTCACACAAAAAGCAAGTCTGACAATCTGACTTACGAGCAATTACGGCTAATCCGTCGGCTCCAGAATCGAATACATCGCGTGGGCAAACTTTTACGCAGATATCACATCCAATACAGCGATCGCCATTCACAATTTCGATCAATACGCTACCTCTTTCCACTGTTTTTGTTCGGCAACAACCACGACATCATCAACACCAGCGGTCAAGATTCGCCGTGTTTGTTGCACATCGGTTGTTGTGAAATCCGTGCGTCGGTGCATTCCTCAGCTTTCCTGGCGTGCCGCTGCACTCGCCCAAATCCAGCGAGCTGTGGCTGTCATTGCGGCCGCTTCCCTTGCCCGCACGGCATTACGACCTTCGCCTGGATGAATACCTGCCGCACCTGCGATCGCACCATCCGCCCAAAGTAGTTCCAGTGCGGGATGATGGTCAAGAATGCGTACACCAGCTGCGATCGCTCTTTGGCGCATGAAGCGCATGTAATCTGGCCCCCGCAAGTTAGCACGGTAGGGATTGCCTTCATCGTCAAAAGGAAAGGGATAGCCGCTATTGGCTAACTGAATCAGATAGATTAGGCAGGACAAAATTGGTCGCACAGCCTAAAATATATGCAACCTTTCCTCCGCTTCTGCAAAAAGCGAATTCCTAGACTTTTTCATACTTCGGCGAATTAACCCTTCAGTTTTTGAAAGCCTTTAATAAAGTTTGCTATCTGCTTGACGCACAATGTACGTGCGATCGTCACTGTGGAGACTACCGCCAACTTGGTATCTCATTTTTGGAAGTCCCTAATTTAGTTTTGAATCAGAATCATTAAATAATTATAAATATTTATTGAAATCAGCGTAGTAAAATCTGTTACTTTTAATAGTGAAATCTGCTATTTGCTAACCCAAGTTTTTTCGGAATAAATCTTTCATTGCTATCTTAATTTAGCAAAAATCTTCATTTATTTTTGTTTTGAAATTTAAGCACATTGGTAATCACATAATCGCCAATTTATGCCTTAAATGTCTTAAATGTCTTAACTGTCTTAACTGTCTTAAATGTCTTAACTGTCTTAACTGTCTTTTTAACTATTTTTTAAATGTCCGCTCTGGCATTGCCTTTTATTAGCAATGATGCGAAGATACAAACTTGTCAACACAAAAGACATTTGACGGCATCCCAATTACAGGAATCCGATTTTATTTGGTCAGAAATGACCTACTTATTTCCGCAATAGGCAAGAGATAATTCATTTTTATCTATTGTAACTTTGTCTATTGCCTATTTACTGTCTGCCGTTTCCTAGTTAAAAATTAAGTTCACAAATCAAATACGAGTCGTATATCTCAATTCCCTCTCTCTTCTTAGGAGTAAAAGTCATGACTTCATTAAACCAAAGAACAACTCAAATATTAACACAAGGTACAGGCATTACATTGTCTGGCAATACCATTAAAACTCAAAATTTTTCTGTTCAAAAAACCCTACGAGATGGAGGTAAAATCAGATTCAAAATACGTTATTCTGCTGAGCTAAAAGGGTTCTGTTTGCTGGAAGTTTTTTTAATGAAAGCGGAGGCTCAAATACAGGTTGCTAGCATGACTATTCCCAATGGTGGTTCGACGGCTAAGGTTCAAGAACAGGAGCAAGAATTTAGTATTTGGGAGCCAGGATATTATTACTTTTTTTTCAAAATGTCTTCTAATAATGGAACATTTTTAATTGAGGAATATCAGCTTTATTGGTTAGCTAGTTAATTATAAGTTGGTGTCAACAATTGTCATTTGAATCAGGTAACAGGCAATATATATCAGGGTTTCAGTCTACTGCATTTTTATTCAGATAGTTTTATTTGATTGTGCTAACTTACTTTGTTGCGCTGCGATCGCTTTGCTAACTCAAGCTGAAACTACTCAAAATGTCAATCAAAATCGATCGTTTGTATAGTTAAATTAGCTGAATTAATAACGAGCGATCGCTCCTTAAATCTAATAACCAGAATGCGGATAATCTGACCCTTTGATTACAGTAATTAAAATGGATGTAACTGGAATTAAAGAAATGTAAACAGAATATAACAAGGCTATTGCTAAGTTAGATCGATCGGCGTGATATGATCCGATAGCCATTATTGCTTAAATTCTCATAGCGATCGGGTTAATTCTTTGAGGTAAAAAACGATGACAACGACTACAGAGCGGTTCAAAAAGTTTACGATTTTACATTCCAATGATATGCATGGAGACTTTTTGGCAGAAGCTAAGGGTGCCGAGGGTCATCTAATTGGTGGGCTGTCGCTGCTCTCAGGATATCTGAATAAGGTGCGTCAAGAAGAGAAAAATACACTTTTTGTCATTTCTGGCGATATGGTTCAAGGATCTATGATTGATACTGAATACAAAGGTATTTCAACCATAGAAATCATGAATTACCTCGCTCCTGACGTAGTAACTTTAGGAAACCACGAATTAGATTACGGTTTTCCTCACTTACTTTTCTTGGAAAAGATGGCGAATTTTCCCATCGTCAATGCCAATTTGTATATTAAAAAGTACAATAAACGATTGATGAATCCTTATCTAATCCTAAATGTAGATGGATTTGATATTATGTTCATCGGAATTGTAACTGAAGAAGTGCTTAACTCCTTAAGACTTGACACGAGTATTGGTACATTTGTCAGTTTGGAAGATGCCGCAGCAGAAGTAGGTAAGATTTGCGATGCATACAAAAATGATGATATCGATCTAACAATTCTCCTGACACATATCGGTTTTGAACAAGATCAAAAACTAGCTGCAATGCTAGATCCGGTCTGGGGTGTAGATATGATCATTGGTGGGCACTCTCATACATTTTTAGAACAACCAGCCCAAGTCAATAACATTTTGATTACACAAGCAGGAGTTGGTACAGACCAAATTGGACGTTTCGATATTACGGTGGACGACGATACTAACAGCATTGTTGAGTGGAAGTGGCAACTCATCCCTGTGGATAAAAATCTTGCAGAGCCAGATGCCGAACTCGAAAAGTTTATTAATATTTTCAAAGAAGAGGTAGACCGCAAATATAATCGACTGATTTGCCGATTAACACGTCAATTAACCCATCCTCAGCGTGAAGTAGAAACTGAATTGGGTAACTTAATTACTGATAGTTTGGCTGAATCAGTGATGTCTGATGTAGTCTTGGTAGCAAGTGGTTCAATACGTGTAAAGCAGTTAGGTCCTTTAGTTACATTGAGCGATCTTAAAGGAGCTTACCCTTATGACGGTCCACTTTTTAGACTTAAAGTTACTGGTCAACAACTCACTCAGATATTTACACATATCATGAGAGCAGAAAACAGAAAACCAGGTGAAAGTCAATGTTTTCAGGTAAATAAAGGTATTAAGGCAGTTTACAATGATGTAGAAAAAAGCCTTGAGTCTTTAACTATTAATGAAACTCCTCTACAGGCAGATAAGCAATACACCATTTGTCTACAGGAATATTTTTACAAAAGCTCAACTGTATGTCTAGGCATAACCCCTGAAGAATTGACAAAATTAGGCGATGCAAAAGTAGTCACAACATCTGCCCAGAATGTTCTTGAGGAATACTTTAGCTCTCACCAACTTCTTAATAGTGATGTCGAAGGCCGATTGATATATAAATAGGTACTACCCAAAGGCAAAAGTAAAAAATAAAAGGTAAAAAGTTTATAGGGTAGGTTTTTCAACGATTTTAAATGGTTCGTCTATTTTAGCGAACCAGTAATCTGACATCAGGGCGCAAATAAACTTAGCATGTGAGATAGCTAAAAAGCCTACGAAATCAGACTTCTTTGTTTTCACTTTTCTATTTTTACTTTTGCCTTCCAGCCTCATCATTCAAAAAATGTGGATAGTTGTTTTTCAAAGTAAGCGCGATAGAGTTCGCAACGCGGTAAGATGCGATCGCTCTGATAGCGAATCAAGCCCAAGCTTTCGAGTTTATAAGCATCAGCAGGATTGAGAGAAAGGTTTTGCTTTCTGGTGACAACTTCAGCATACGCCTTTGCTAAATTGGGTTTTTCTTGCAGAATTGACCAGTGTCGCCATAAATGATAGCGGTAGATGCCACCATTAGCGATCGCCTCTTCTATCAGATTTTTTAAGGTGATTCCTTGGCAGCATAGATAATACAAACCAATCCGAATCAGTGCTGGATGTCCCCCCACCAGCGACATCAATCGCGTCACCTCGTTTCCAGAAGACCAGTTTAACCCATGTCGTCTGGCTAAATACTCTACTTGCTCTTTAGTAAATTCACTTAGGCGGATAGGTAGCCCTATATTCAATGGCGAGTGGTTGATATCTTGCCAGACATAGACATCCGTGGAGTAAACCACCACTAGCCTCAGCTTCTGCAAGTTGATGTCTTGTCGTGCTGCTTCATACCAAGAGCGTAAGCAAGCAAACAACTCCTGAGCAATTTGAGGATGTTCAAAAAAGCTGTCAATCTCATTCAATACAAAAACCACTGGGCTTTCGCTCTGCTTGAGTAAATAAGATTGCAAGTATAAAGTGCAACTCAATTTAGAACCTATGTCATCATTCCAGCTATCATCTAGCTTCGGATCAATGCCTAATTCTGTTGCAATTCGCCAGCAAAGAGAACGCAAAAGTTTATTTAAGTCTGTCAGACAGCTGGCATCGATTTGGTTACAATTCAAGTTCACCGTGCGATAACCTTGCATCTGTGCAAAAGCTAATAACCGCAGCACCAGAGAGCTTTTACCCATCTCTCTTGGCGCTCGAATCCAGATTAGAGAACCTGGTTGAGTGACTTCTCGATAAACTAGTTCTTCAATGGGGGGGCGATCGACATAAAAGGGCGAATCTAGAGGCACCGGGCCATCTGGATACGACCAAAGATTTTCAAATTGCTCGCGGTCTTGGGTAATAAATGATTCTAAGTATAAAGACTGCGATAAATTTACTTCTTCTGTATCTAGACTCAGTGAGGAACTTTTAGAGTTTTCAGTATTATTCGGTTCGCTTAGGATTGTATAGTCTTCACTGCGTAATTCTAGGTTAAAGGCACTAAAGCACAATTTTAGGGTTTTTTGGTCTACGCCTCTATTCAACGACCATAGTCGGCTGAGAGTTTTAGTAGAAACATTCATCCGAACCCGTAGATCTTGTAGAGTAAAGCGATCGCCCTTATTTTGTGCCTTTTCCACAGCTAAAATCGCCGCTTGCAATCGCTGTAACCCAGTAGGAGTTAGCACAAGTCCCCGCTTTCGCGTGCCCTTAAGTTGTTTCATATCGCTAATTATTGATCTACTTCTTTGTTAACTACCTTCAGTGTGTCTTTATTGTTCCATGTTTTCAAACGCTTACTCAACTGTTATTTGAATGTTATTTTTTACTGATTTGATAGTAGCAAAGATTACCATAATTTTTACTGAGGCTGCCAACTAAGTGGGTGCAAATAAACATAACTATTAATTATATTTACAGTAATTTGCGATCGCCTATAAGTACTCGTTACCTACTTAAATTTTCACTTCATCTGAAAAAAACAATGGCAAAATATTCCTTACCTACTAAGGAAAAATCAAAACTCAAAGCCTCTTAATTTTAGAAAAGACTTTTCTTAATTCGAGTAAAAATTTAACTATTATACAAAAATTGTGAGTAGCAATTTTTATAATTACATGTACGGTTAACTCGTAGGTTAATCACTGGTACATTTGTAACAAGTGTCCTTTGCTACTTTATAATAACAAATAATAACCTTGATATAAATAAGTTTTTTTATGCTCAACTTGCTAGGATATTATCTAAATTTATTTAACTAACTTATTTGGGATGAATCTAGATTTTGGAGTGCAGATCCATCCAACAAAATTCAGAAAAATCAATACCAGATTTTACTTCCTAGCTGCTTCCGTAATCAGGTATCTTTTACCTAAATTTTAGTTATAAATAGAACGGGTGTCGAGGCACAGCATTGCTGTACCTCGACACGCACAATGTATTTTATCGCACTAAAAAGCTCTAAATGTAGCAGTTTTTACACAAGATTTAGCGTTTAAGTTGCTTAGAGACATCTTTCCCAGCTTGTGCTGCATTATCTTGTACATCACGAGCAGTTTTCTGGGCACCCTCTACATATCCTGAGCCAAATTGTTTAAAGGCTTCTGCTGACTCTTCTCCAATTTTCTGAAGTCGTTTACCAGGAGAGCCTTCTGTTTCACGAGCTTCTTTATTCCACTCCCCTGTTGTTTTCGGTCTTCGAGAATCATCTTGTTGTACCTGTTGACGAACTCTGTCACTTAAGTCTTGATTACTGTACCCAGAAGCCATATTTGTCGTTAGTACCAGAAAACCAACTAAGACAACAGCTAAAAAACGTTTTACCTGAAGTCCTTTAAGCAAGGAACTGATATGATTAGTTGCTTGAGAAATCAAATTTGTCATGGGAATGAAGTTGCTTTTTTCAGTACAGATAAAGACTAACTATAAAAAAATAATTATCCTTCTAACAAAAGACATATCTCATTTGTGAAAAATTAAAGCTTTTTAAATCCTGGGGAAGATGTGATTTGATTGCAAATCACAAGATTTAGAAACGGGATTTATTTAAGAAGTCGGGGTTCTCGTTGTTCACAAATGATTAAGCAGCGCCATATGTTCAAGAAAAGAACAATAATTTATAAGAAAAATCCCGAACTCAGGAGCGGAGCCGGAGACGCTCCACCAAGGCGTCAGAATGAGCGTATGAATTCTGTACGAGTGGGTGACGAATATTGGTTAAAAGCGAGTGGGATGCTGGGCGAAAAAAATTAAAATATTCTCGCCTTAAAACTCTATAGCTTTATGGGTAGAGTATTCACCAATTCTGAATTCTGAATTGTGAATTCTGAATTCTGTATTCTGACTCCTGTTTTATGATTTTGAAAATAAACGAAATCTTGGGTTTTTCCTTAGCTTCGACTTCTCTTTCTATTCCTGGAAAATACTCTTCAAGCTTGCTACACCCAGAATCTACCACAAAAGAAAGTCTGATGGCAGCGCACTAAGGTAGCAATGGGTGAAATTGGCAACAATACTTTGGAAATAGGCTGATTTTACTAGCGTAACCACATTTCCATAACTCATGCTTGAGATTTCTTACCATACCAAATGTAGCACTCAATACAATTTTAGTGTTACATTTGCCCTTAAATACAATATATAGTCTAAAAAAACATGTGTCTTTAGATATAGAAATTATCTATCTTCAGATCTAGATATTTCATGTCTAATTTCTTCTGGAAAACGCATAATTCCTGAAGAATTACTAATAGCAATCAAAAGCCACACTAGTTTTAGGCTATCTACACATTAGTTAACGTTTTGCTCAACACGATAACTGCTTAAGGTGGAAAGCCAAAGGATGAAATACTGGGTCGGTAAATTAGCAATCTTTTTAGTTTTACTGTGGAACTTGTTACTAGTGATGGATTACGCAGAAGCTAATCAACTTGAAAATATTGATGTGCAGTCATTGAATGCGCTCCCAGTAATTGAAAATTTAGCGAGTGCTGACAATAATTTTAGCAGCAGTAGAAAAGAATATTTTCACCGATTTAGTGAAATAGTCAAAAGGTCAGATAAACTAGAGGGACTCTTCACACTTTATTGCGGTGATGACTGCGGTAAAATTTACTTAGAAATTAAACCAGAGCAGTTAAATAAAAACTATTTAGCCACAGTAACATTAGAATCTGGCGTTGGCGAAAGTGGAATTTATAGCGGGTTACCACTTGCTGATTTTCTGTTTTATTTTCGACGAATCAACAACAAATTGCATTTTGTTGTGCGGAATGTAAAATTCCGCACAGAAAGTATTTCAGAACAGCGATCGCTTGCTCGTTCATTTAGCGATTCAGTTCTTTATTCACTCGACATAGATGGTATTCATCCCTTTAGTAAAAATATTTTGATTGACTTGGATGACTTGTTAATGCAGGACTTTCCCGGATTAACTACCTTATTAAAATACTCTTTACAGGCTGATTATCATTTGGACCGAACCAAGTCTTATTTTGGTGATGTTAACAGCTTCCCCGAAAATATAGAGATTGATTCTATTTACGGCTTTTCCTCATTAGAAGGAGCAAATTTAGTCACCGTACCCGATAGCAGGGCACTAAGTCTCAAGGTACATTACAGTTTTTCCCAGCTAAGAGAAAACAACGGTTATATTCCCAGACTCGCCGATGACAGAGTGGGATATTTTATTACTGCCTTGCAAAATTTTTCTCACAATAACCTTGAAGAAGAATTTGTCCGTTACATTAATCGTTGGCATTTAGAACCATCTAATCCTAACGCTTCTTTATCTCCACCCAAAAAAGCAATTGTATTTTGGATTGAAAATGCTGTGCCATTAGAGTATCGGGATGCAATTCGTGAAGGTGTTTTAATGTGGAACAAAGCATTTGAAAAAGCCGGATTTCAAAATGCCATTGAAGTACAACAAATGCCAGATGATGCTGATTGGCAACCAGGAGATGTGCGCTACAACACTATTCGCTGGTTTAATTCTCTGGATGGAGGTTTTGCCAAAGGACCGACTCGCGTCAACCCATTCACCGGAGAAATATTGGATGCAGATATTATGGTGGATGCCAATATGGTGCGCTCAATTCGTCAAACATATCACACCTATGTGGAATCGAACAACAAGGAATTTGGGAATAAAAACATTACTTTAGGCTCGGAATGCAAAGATAGGGAGTGGGGAAAGAAGGTGATGGGTGGCGGTTTACAGTTGGATGGTAGTAACTCTCAAGGGTTGAGTTCACAAAAGAATTCTGATGTTTGCTATAGTAAGGGGTTTGTAAATCAGGCAAGTATGGGGGCGCTGGCGTTGTCAATTTTGCAAAACGCGACACCAAATAGTGAAACCATGCAAGAATATGTGCATCAATATTTGCGTTCTCTCATTGCTCATGAAGTCGGTCATACTCTTGGTTTGCGGCATAATTTTCACGGCAGCACTATGTTAGCACCCGAAGAGTTAAATAACACTGAAATTACTCACACTAAAGGTTTAGTGGGTTCGGTGATGGACTATCTACCCGTGAATGTAGCACCACCGGGAGTACAGCAAGGTGACTATTTTGCAGAGATTATTGGCCCTTACGACGAATGGGCAATTGAGTATGGTTATAAAATAAATCCATCGGCAAAAATTGAGCCAATGATTCCAGAAATGGAAAAAAGTTTTTTGGAAAAGATTGCCTTGGCATCACCTCAACCAGAATTATCTTACGCAACAGATGAAGATATTTCAGACATAAATCCCTTAGCAAATGTTTGGGATATGAGTAATGATGTGCTAGTTTATTCCCAGTGGCAAATGGATAATGCCCGCGTCATGTGGCAGCGCCTTGAAAAAGGTTATTTATCACCAGGAGAAAGTTATAGTAACCTGCGTGTTTTATTCCATAGAGTACTTCTATATTATTTTAGTAATGCTAAATTGTTCTCTCAATATATTGGCGGGCAATCGTTTCGGCGTCTTCATGTTGGTGATGATACTTCCTGGGCATTTGTACCAGTTTCACTATTAAAACAACGTCAAGCATTGACTAAATTACAAGAATATGTATTTAGTGAAAATGCTTTTAATTTTTCACCGCAATTATTGAATCAGTTAGCACCATCGCGTTGGCAACATTGGGGTAGTTTTGTACCTAATTATCGCCTTGATTATCCGATTCACGATCGCATTTTGAATTTCCAAAGCGCTATACTGCGATCGCTATTAGATGGCGATCGCTTAAATCGTTTACAAGATATAGAATTAAAAACCCAGCCTGGGGAAGCACTCACCATTCCAGAATTGTTGGACACCCTACAAACAAGCATCTGGACAGAAGTTTTAACCCCTGGAGAATTCCAGCCGATTTCTAGCATCCGGCGTTCATTGCAACAAGAATATCTGAATATTTTGCTAGGGATGATGTTGCATACTACTGATGCCCCTGAAGATGGTCGGACACTGGCGTGGTATGAATTGCGACAACTGCAAAAAGCCATAGATGTCAGACTCAAACAACTCAGTGAAAACATCGATATTTACACCTTAGCCCACCTACAAGTTTCTAGCGATCGCATTACTAAAGCATTAAATGCACAGTTAGTCATTAGTCATTAGTCGTTAGTCATTAGTCATTGGTTATTTCTCCCCCTGCCTCCCCTGCCTCCCCTGCCCCCCTGCCTCCCCTGCCCCCCTGCCCCCCTGCTCCCCTGCCTCCCCTGCCCCCCTGCCTCCCCTGCCTCCCCTGCCCCCCTGCTCCCCTGCCTCCCCTGCCTCCCCTGCCTCCCCTGCCCCCCCCTGCCCCCCTGCCCCCTCATCTTCCCCATCCCCAGTTACCCAAGATATCGCTGCAACAAACCAATGACAACCTCTGGTACTTCTAAATGAGGTAAGACTCCGGCATCGGCGATCGCGTAAAATTTTTGAATCGCATTTGTATTTAAATTTGCCAATCGTCGTCCTAGTTTGATGTTAGTAAATTGTGCTTTTTCTCCCCAAAACATTACCGTGGGAATTGTTAATTGTTGAAGATATAAACTTAAATCAAAATAAAGGTCACCCCGTAAAAATGCCAACGCGGCAAACTTGGCATTAGGTTGCTGTGCAGAAGTTAAATAAGCTTCTACCATTTCTTGGGATACTCGTTGTGATTTGGCAAAGAGAAAACTTTCTAAAAAATTTCGGACTGCAATTTCATTTTCAGCACCAAGAATATAAATAAAATCGTTTAGCAGAGGTGTATTAATTACCGAAAGCGGAAGTCTGCGTCCGGCACCCTGTCCAAAGTCATCAAATCCAGAGGGACACACCAAAAATAATCTTTGGAATAAATTCGGTTGGGTAATGGCTAGGCGGATAGCAAAAGCCGCTGTGAGGGACGAGGCTACTACTGTCACGGGCTGATGGCAGGTTTGGATGATAAAATCGGCGATCGCACCCAGATAATCCCTAATTTGGTAATCTCTGACTGGATGAGCTGATTCTCCCCAACCGATTAAATCAGGCGCTAAAATTTGGTAATTTGAGGCAAAAGCCGGGTAAACTTTAGACCATTCATAGGCAGATGCGCCACCACCAAAGTTATGCAGAAACACAAGTGGGCGTAAATTTTCAATGTCAGAAATTGCCCAAGGTGCATTCGTTTGGGTATAGTAAACCATTGCCCCCAAGGATGTATGGATTACTTTATGTCCAAAGCCAGGAGGTTGAAACTTAAGCATAAAATTAAAAAATTTAGTTTAATTGAATCGTTCATAATTCCTAATTCATAACTTCTAAATCATCCTGGCTTTTGGTTACTATCTGGTGTAACTTGAACAAGTTGATAAACGTTATCACCACTAATATTATAAATTGCCCCAAAACCTATTACAAAACGACCTTCACGGGGAGTTAGCTGGAAAATCCGAAAATCAGACAAGCCGCGTAAAACTTCTATAATTTGACCAAATCGACCTTGAAATTGTTCAACAATTTGATTCCACTTGTCTGTTTCGCGCTCTATCAAAGTTGCCGTACAATCAAAACTCAAACGGCTGCGACCAAAAATTTGGTTACTCTTGGCTTCATCCTCAATAAACAAAACACTAACATGAGGATTGGCATAGAGATTTGTGGTATGAGTTGCAAGACCACTGACATAAATGTAGATATTTTTGGCATCATCCATCACAAAGGGAGCATAACTAGCATTAGGTATTCCCTCTGCGCTAACAGTACTAATGATTATACTTTCAAATTGCTCCGGAAACTTTTCGTACTCAGCTTGAATGTTTTCCATTTGACTCATAATTAAATTAGGGTTTAATAAATAACAAATTAATTTTGTTTGTATTTTAACGTGCTTGAGCGATGTTTAGGACGCGCTAAGCCTATGGGTGGAATACCAAATATTTGGCTTAATTGTAGGTAGTGCCAAAGTTTTGAGCGTAAAAACCTTAGAGGTTGTTTGAAAAGTGATTGACTGTGATTTTAATTGCGTTGTTACCCCCCTTAGTCCCCCCTTATAAAGGGGGGAAACAACGAAATCTGGTTCCCTCCCCTTTATAAGGGGAGGGTTAGGGAGGGGTAAAAAAATATTTGACACATCAATCATGACTTTTCAAACATCCTCTTAAAGAGATGTTATACCAATTCTCTATTCTATGAAGATGCGCCTAATTATTCTCGGACATAGCGAATTATGTTTCAAAAACCTCCGCGTACCTTTGCGTTAACCTCCGCGTACCTTTGCGTTGAAAAAAAAGCTCAGATTTGGCGCAGCTTCCCAAAGAAACGGTATTAGCAAAGTTCTTCATCAAACCCTCGTTTTTTGTTCAAAGTCCAAATTCAACCCAATCAGCAAGTCATAAGGGCACAGCACTGCTGTGCCCCTACAATCCGGTTTCTTTACCTAAAAATGGATTCACAAAACCCACATCAAAAAGACGATTCGCAATCCAAAATCCAAAATCTAAAATCGTATCACCTTGGAACCGGCACTTGATTAATTACCGACGCAATTACCGCGTCAATTTGTAAACCATCCAGCATGGCTTCTGGTTTCAAAATCAGTCGATGACGTAGCAGCGGCGATGCAACTGCTTTGACATCATCTGGTGTCACAAAATCCCTTCCTGTTAACCACGCTAAGGCTTGAGATGTCTGCAACCAAGCACCAGCGGCGCGGGGCGATGCACCCAAAGTTAAATCGGGATATTGACGCGATGTTCTCACCAAGGCTAACAAATAATCAACGATCGCCTCTGATACTTTAACTTCTTTGACTGCTTGTCGTGCTTGCAAAATGTCGGCTACTGTGGCTACAGGTTTCAAACGATTAATATCCAAGCGCCTTGCTGCAAACCCCGCCTGACGATTGAGCAACATTTGCTTTTCAGCGGCTTGGTCAGGATAATCTACCACCAGTTTAAACAAAAATCTGTCTAACTGCGCTTCTGGTAAAGGATAAGTTCCCTCAAATTCTAAGGAATTTTGGGTTGCAATCACCCAAAATAAATCCGGCAACGGTAAACTTTCACCATCTAACGTTACCTGCATCTCTTCCATCGCTTCTAACAGCGCCGCTTGTGTTTTGGGGGGAGTACGGTTAATTTCATCTGCTAGCAAGACTTCGGTAAATATTGGCCCTTTTTTTAAAGTGAAATTGCGGCTATTCAAGTCAAAAATGTTTGTACCAGTAATATCTGACGGTAAGACATCTGGTGTTAGTTGAATTCGGCGAAATTCCCCTTGAATTAACTGTGCTAATACTTTTACTAAAAGAGTTTTACCAGTACCCGGTACTCCTTCTAAAATTATGTGTCCACCAGCTAGCAGCGCTACTAAAAGTTGTTGGATGAGGCTAGATTGTCCGACAATTACTTGGTTAATACTCTGACCAAGGCGAATTAAAATAGGATGGGTTTCGCTCATAATATTATTAATTTGTCATTTGTCATTTGTCATTTGTCATTTGTAGGAATTATGAATTAACCAGAAAGAATAAAGGCGTCAGTCGTCTTGATTCAGTTGGGTAGTGGAGTCCGAGTGGCAGAACAATAAATGGTGAAGCATCACACAAAAATTTTCAATTTTGTGGTCAACAACAAAGTAGTAAGTCCCAATCCCCCACTATATTAATTCTGAATTCTGAATTCTGAATTCTGAATTCTTCTTCAATCTAATGGTTCGCCATTTTCCCAACCAGCTTAACAGCTCTTGTTCACTCATGGGTTGTTTGTGCGATCGCAGCTTTAAAACTGCATCTAGTTCTGCGGCACTTGCACCTGTTTTTTCTACCCAGACATTCAGCAAGGCTTGGTGTTCTAGGGGTATTTGCCCTAATCCTAAGGCTTTTTGCAGTTGCAATTGTTCTTGTTTACCCACCATTTCCATCACAAAATCGGTGGTATCAGCTTTTTGCAAGACTCCGGCTAAAGCTTGGATGTATGCCTCGCTGTTGTCTGCAACTGGTGTATCTAAAGCTACTGGTTTGCCAAAACGGCGATTCTGCGCCCAAATCAGCGCCAATAGTAGGATACCTACTTGGATAAATATTGGAAATAAAGGAGTTTTAGCAAAAAAACTAGATAAATTTCCTTCCCTTTCTTTCTCCCTGACATCCGCATCTTTATAGCCGTGGATGTATTCATCGACAAGTATTATGTTACCGTTTTTCTTGACTAAATCAGCTAAATACCGAAAATTACTTAAATTATCTTGGTAGGCGTTGGCGGCTAAATAAGGAGTGGTAGAAAAAATTACGTTGCCTTGCTTATATTTTTCTTGCCAGACAATAGCACCAAAGCGATCGCCTAAATCAATTTGCTTTTGGTTAATTTTTTTATTTCGTCTGCGCGTGTCAATTTTAATATCGCCTTGGGGAGATTTTTGCAGAGTGCTAAAGTTTGCCTCTGTAACTCGCCCCCGAACACCTAAAATTACCAAAGTATTTCCTTTTTCTACCCATTCACGTTCTTGACTATCAAGGTTTGTATTTCTGGGATAGCTGCTGATTTGTAAAAAGGTAACCCGGCTGTTGTCTGGCTGAATTTCCCTAAAAGGCTTTTGCCAGCGCTTGATAGAAATCCCTTGCTCTTGCATGAAGGCGTACCAGGCACCATAGCCATTAGGGGCACGATTATAAGTAGAGCCACTATTAACTTTACTATTATTAGGAGCAGCAATCAAACTCAGCAAAACGATCGCTGCAATTGCGATCGCTCCCATCCAAGCAAGGCGATTTGAACGTTTCATTTTCTAGTTTCACAATCGTCAATTCGTTTTATAACCGATATTCAGTATGATAAGTACTAATGTTTACTTATTTTTCAATGTAGCAATTTAGGAGAGTAGGGAGTGGAGAATCGGTAAAGTCAAAAAGATAATTAACTTTATTAAACTTCACCTTACAGCTATTTTCAGGTAAAAAGACCACAAGGTAGGGGCACAGCAATGCTGTACCGTTACAACAAATGTGGTTCAAATAGATGAAAACTGCTGTAAGTTGACACCAATGACAGCAGTACTACCCTACCTTCGCGGAGCTTCTCGCATTTATGCAACGCCGTTTTTTTCATTGGAAGTCCCTAAACTAACTTTTGTGACATGAAAAGCAGCTTTTGTGACATGAAAAGCAGCTTTTGTGACATGAAAAGCAGCTTTTGTGACATGAAAAGCAGCTTTTGCGACATGAAAAGCAGCTTTTGCGATATGAAAAGCAGCTTTTGCGATTACTAAATCAAGTTTTTCTGGACAATTTAGGCGATTTTACCTGCATTTATCCTGTAAACTGATGCCAATGCTCTTAAATTTGTGTTTGCATAATTTCACATTTGACTAAAGCCCCTACTGACGTAAAAAACCCCACCCCTGAGAGAGGGTAGGGTTAGTTATATTACTAAGGCTATTTAATTTGATATGATATCACTCAAATTAGAGAAACGATCGCCCCAATAGAATAATCAACCCAACACAATCAAGTTTTCATCCAATTTGCGATCGATATGCAAAACTGCGATCGCCCTTGTACAAACCGATTAAGCTGGACATTGGCAAGGTTCGGTTTTATTTTCTGTGCGCCTGGTATTTTGCTAAATTAGAACCTATATAGATAGTTAGGCGTTGCTGAATTTGGTCATGAATTATGTTTGTCTACATTTTGTCATTTAATGCCAAATCCTTGTAAAGACGTAGCATTGCTACGTCTCTACATAGCCGTAAATTGTAAATTCATATCTTGATTCAGCAACGCCGATAGTTAACTAGTCCGCGACTATTCTATTTTTTTTGCCGAATCCCCGTGCGATTCGTTGTGAGTGAATCCCGGTATCCAGCCCGCAAATAAACTCACCAACTCGCAAGAGTTGAACTCTCAACTAGATGTAGGTGAAAGTCCTACCCGCCAGGTTCAGG